>CAYNZQ010000065.1:0-1576 GCA_964401795.1 uncultured Citromicrobium sp. | reverse complement strand
GTGACGCTGTCGTTCACGTTGATCGCCGGGAACGGCAGCTTGCCCTGCTTGGCGAGGTGGTAGAGGCGGTGGACGCCGGTGGTGGTTTCCTCCGACACGCCCTTGATCGCCTTCCCCGACTTGGTGAGGTAGCCCGGCTTTTCCTTCAGGAACGCCTTGAGCGCGCGCTGCATCTCGATCTCTTCGGCGTTCTGCGGCGCGGGCATTTCCTCGCCCGCCTCGATCCGAGCGCCCCACAGCGCGAACATCGTCGCATCGCCGCCATCGTCCAGGATCAGGTTGGCGGTCAGATCGGCATCGTCGTCGGTCGACCAGTCGAAGATCTTGCCGACATAGTCCCAGTAATCGGCCAGGCTCTCGCCCTTCACGGCGAACACCGGCACGCCGCGTTCCGCCATGGCGGCGGCGGCATGGTCCTGCGTCGAGAAGATGTTGCAGGTCGCCCAGCGCACTTCGGCGCCCAGCGCGGTCAGCGTCTCGATCAGAACCGCGGTCTGGATCGTCATGTGGAGCGAGCCGGTGATGCGCGCGCCCTTCAGCGGCTGGGCCTCGCCATATTCCTCGCGCAGGGACATGAGGCCCGGCATTTCGGTTTCGGCGATGGCGATCTCGTCGCGCCCGTACTGGGCGAGGCTGATGTCCTTGACGATGTAATCCTGCGTGTGGGCCACGGGTGAAACTCCTGCAAACGAATTGGGTCGAAAGCGCCCGCACGGGCGGGCAGCGCATGGCCCGCGCCCTAGCGGCAGGGCCGCACGAAGGCAAATATAAAGGAAGCTTTATATCATGCGTCGTTGTCTTGCCGCACCCGGCCTCTATATCGGGCGCGGACGGACGGGATTAAGAAAGGAAATTACTCCATGACGATTAGCAAGGGCGATACCCTTCCCGATGTGAAACTGGTCAAGGCGACCGAAAGCGGACCCGAACAGGTCCAGGCCAAGGACTTCTTCGCCGGCCGCAAGGTCGCGCTGTTCGCGGTGCCCGGCGCCTTCACCCCGACGTGCTCCGCCAAGCACCTGCCGGGCTTCGCGGAAAAAGCGGACGAGCTGAAGGCGAAGGGTGTGGACGAGATCGCCTGCACCTCCGTCAACGACGCCTTCGTCATGGGCGCCTGGAACAAGGCCGACGGCAGCCAGGACATCACCATGCTGGCGGACGGCAACGGCGAATTCGCGCGGGCGCTGGGCCTGACCATGGACGGTTCAGGCTTCGGCATGGGCGAGCGCAGCCAGCGCTATTCGATGATCGTCGACGACGGCAAGGTCGTGGAAGTGAACGTAGAACAGCCGGGCGATTTTTCGGTTTCGAGCGCGGAACACCTGCTCGGCCAGCTCTGAGGGCTGCAAGGCACCTTCAATCGAACGTCACCCCGGCGACTGAGCCGGGGTGACGAACCGGCGACGATCTTGCGAGAGGAGGCCGGCCTCTCAATACCCCATCAGGCTCATGACTTCCTGGCGGCTGCGATGGTCTTCGCGGAACGTGCCGCGGATGTCGGATGTCACCATGCAGACCCCCGGCGTGCGCACGCCGCGCGCGGTCATGCACGCATGGCTCGCCTCGATCACCACCG
>CAYNZQ010000064.1:0-1771 GCA_964401795.1 uncultured Citromicrobium sp. | reverse complement strand
CCTGGTGGCCGCACTGCTTTTCGTCCGAAACCTGATTTTCGATCTGCAGCGCGCAAGCGCCGGCCTCGATCATCTTCTTGGCGAGCAGATAGGTCGCCTCGGCATTGCCGAAGCCCGCATCGATATCGGCGATGATCGGCACGACATGGGTTTCGTGATTGTCGATCGCGTGCTGGATCTGCTTCGCCTTGACCTCGTCACCCGCGGCGCGCGCGGCGTCGAGGTCGCGGAACAGGCCGCCGAGTTCGCGTGCGTCGGCCTGACGCAGGAAGGTGTAGATTTCCTCGATCAGCGCCGGGACGCTGGTCTTTTCGTGCATCGACTGGTCGGGCAGCGGGCCGAATTCGCTGCGCAGCGCCGCGATCATCCAGCCCGAGAGGTAGATGTAGCGCTGCTTGGTCGTGCCGAAATGCTTCTTGATCGCGATCATCTTCTGCTGCGCGACGAAGCCATGCCAGCAGCCGAGCGACTGGGTGTAGTTGGCGGGGTCGGCGTCATAGGCCGCCATGTCGGCGCGCATGATGCGCGCGGTATAGCGGGCGATGTCGAGGCCGGTCTTGAACTTGTTCTGGGCGCGCATGCGGGCGACGTTCTCGGCACCGATCGCGTCCCAGCGACCATCCTGGTCGCGGATCAGGCGGCCGGCTTGCGCCATGTCTTCGGTGTAGCTCATCGTCTTTGTCCTTGGCTGCGCCGCGGGGGCGGTTGGGATGAGCCGAAGGTGCCGAAAGTGCCGCGCAATGTGAAAAGCTTTGTGAATAATTCTTGTGAAATACGCCGTAAAAGTGCAAAATGAGATGTAAATCAGTAAAGAAAGTTACAGGCTATGGCGGAGCGGCGGGTGTTTGCGGGGCCGGCGGTGCGGCGGTTGCGGCGCGAGGCGGGGCTGACCCAGGCGGCGATGGCCGAGGCGCTCGACATTTCGCCGAGCTACCTCAACCTGATCGAGCACGGCCAGCGCCCGCTGTCGGCGACGGTGATCGTGCGGCTGGCCGAACGGTTCGGGTTCGACGCCGCGCGGCTCGGCAGCGAGGAGGTGCCCGGCGGGCTCGCGGGCCTGCGGCGGCGGCTCGCCGATCCGCGCTTCGCCGACCTTGGCATCGCGCCGCATGAGGTCGAGGAATGGTTGCAGGCCGCCCCCGCGACCGCCGCCGCCTTTGCCCGCCTGTTCGACACGGGCGGCGAAGCGGCGGCGGCGCCCGTTCTTGCCGATGCGCCGGAAGTTGCCGCGGTACGCCGTGCGATCGAGAAATGGCGCAACCATTTCGCCGATCTCGACGCCAAGGCCGAGGAATTGGCCGACGAATTGCGCCTCGCCGGCGGCGACCTGTACGGCACGATCGCCGAGCGGTTGCGCACCCGCCACCAGCTCGGTATCCGGATATTGCCCGCCGACGTGATGCCCGACCGGCTGCGCTGGCTCGACTGGCACGCGCGGCAGCTGATGCTCAACGAACTGCTGCGTCCCGCGAGCCGCACCTTCCAGGCGGCGGCGACGCTCGCGCAGATGGAAGCAAAGGACGAGATCGACGCGCTCGTCGCGGGCGCCGAGTTCGCGGAGAGCGCCGCCGCACGGCTGTTCGAGCGCCACCTGATCCAATATTTCGCCGCGGCGCTGATGATGCCCTATGGCCGCTTCCTGCGCGCGTGCGATGCGACGGGCTACGACCTGTTGCTGCTCCAGCGGCGCTTCGGCGCAGGGTATGAGCAGGTCGCGCACCGGCTGACCACGCTCCAGCGGGTCGGCGCGCGCGGGCTGCCCTTCTTCATG
>CAYNZQ010000063.1:0-2048 GCA_964401795.1 uncultured Citromicrobium sp. | reverse complement strand
GCAGGTTCAGGTCGAGCAGGATGATGTCGTAATCATACAGCTTGCCCAGATCGAGACCTTCCTCGCCCAGATCGGTCGAATAGACGTTGAAGCCTTCCGTCGTGAGCATGAGCTCGATGGCCCTTGCCGTGGTCGGCTCGTCCTCGATCAGCAATACACGCATGCGCGCTTCCCCTGTTTGCCCCGTAATTCGCTTTGCTAACCGTATGGTAGGAACGGTTGCCAACTATTAACCACGTCGCTTGTCACCGAAAAAGGTTAACAAGACGTTTGCATGGTTAAGACTTTCCGATTGGGGCTTTCCGGCCACACGGCGCGCGGCGGCGCGAACTAGCGGGCGGCCTGCAGTTTCTTGGCCCGGCGCCGCTCCACGCTGGAGCCGATCCCCGCCGCTTCGCGATATTTGGCGACCGTGCGCCGCGCGATGTCGAACCCTTCCGCCTTCAGCATCTGGACCAGCCGGTCGTCGGAAAGGATCTTCGTCGGATCCTCCGCCTCGGTCAGGGCGCGGATACGCGCCTTCACCGCTTCCGCGCTGGCGCCGTCGCCATCGGCACTGCCCACGCCGCTGCTGAAGAAATACTTCAGTTCGAACGTCCCCCGGTCGCAATGCAGATACTTGTTGCTGGTGACGCGGCTGACCGTGCTTTCGTGCATGTCGATCTCTTCGGCGATCCGGCGCAGGGTCAGCGGGCGAAGCTGGCTGACCCCGTGGGCGAAGAAGCCGGCCTGCTTCTCCACTATCTGCGCGGCGACGGCCAGAATCGTCCTTTGCCGTTGGTCCAGCGCCTTCACCAGCCAGCGCGCGTCGGCCAGCTTCTCGCGCAGCCAGCCGCGGCTCGCCTTGTCGCGGCATCCCTCGCGCAGTTCGACCACGTAATCGCGATTGACCACCAGCCGGGGCAGGCTGGCGGGATTGAGCGCCACCTTCCACTTGCCCCCGCGGTCGCGGGTGAGAAGGATGTCGGGCACCACGGCGCCCGCTTCCGCCGTCCCGAACGCGAGGCCGGGGCGCGGATCGTAGGCCCGAAGCTCGGCCAGCATGTCGGAGAAGTCCTCGTCGTCGACATCGCACATGCGTTTCAGGCGCGAGACCTCGCCCCGCGCGACGAGGTCCAGATTGTCGATCAGCCGCGCCATGCACGGATCGTAGCGATCGGCCTCGCGCGCCTGCAGCGCCAGACATTCGGCAAGGGTTCGCGCGCCCACCCCGGTCGGCTCCAGCGATTGCACCACCTCCAGCGCGCGTTCGGCCTCCGCCAGCGGGATGCCGAGGTCGCGGGCGATTTCGGCCAGGTCGATGCGAAGATAGCCGGCCTCGTCCAGCAGGCCGATGATGTGGCGGGCGACGAACGCCTCGCGCGCATCGCCCGCGACCGCGCCGACCTGCGCCTCCAGATGTTCGCTCAGCGATACGGTGCCGGCCTGGCGTTCCTCGATCCCGGGCAGATCGTCGGCAATGCCGGATCCCGTCGCGGCCGCGCCCCAGTCGCCGTCGCCGGTATCGCGGTCGCGGTCGAGCGCGCCGGGATCGATGTCGAGCGCCTCGTCGCCCGCCGCGCTGTCACTTTCCAGTTCGGACGGGGCGGGCGCATCGCCGCTATCGTCGCCCGTATCCTCGCGCCGGACCTCGCCTGCCTCGAGCAGCGGATTGCCTTCCAGCGCCTCGCCGATGAAGGTCTCGATCTCCAGGTTGGAAAGCGCCAGCAGCTTGATCGCCTGCTGCAATTGCGGCGTCATCACCAGCGATTGCGACTGGCGCAGATCGAGGCGAGGCGCGAGTGCCATCAGGCGTTCAACCCAGGCTGCTCACCGGGACGGGGCGGGATTCGCGGACGCGGCGCGCTTCACAGCGTGAACCCTTCGCCCAGATAGAGGCGGCGCACGTTCTCGTCCGCCACCAGTTCCTGCGGCGTCCCGGCGAACAGCACTTGGCCGCCATAGATGATGCAGGCCCGGTCCACGATCTCCAGCGTCTCGCGCACGTTGTGATCGGTGATGAGCACGCCGATGCCGCGGGTCTTCAGATCCTTGACCAGGTCGCGGAT
>CAYNZQ010000062.1:0-2160 GCA_964401795.1 uncultured Citromicrobium sp. | reverse complement strand
CAGATCGGCGACCGGGTGCTGGAAGAGGTGGCGAAGCGGTTGCGCGCCGCGATGCCGCGCGGCGCCGCCCTCGCGCGGTTCGGCGGCGACGAATTCGTGCTGCTGTGCGATGTCGAGGACCGGACCGAGGCGGAGCAGCGCGTCAATCAGATCCTCGAACAGTTTTTTGTCCCCCTGCGGCTCGATGGGGAGCGGCTGGAGATCAGCACCTCGATCGGCATCGCGCTGCTGCCCGACGATGCGCGCGAGCCCGACGCGCTGATGAAGGCCGCCGACCTCGCGCTCTATCATGCCAAGGTCGAAGGGCGCGGCCGGGCCCGCTTCTTCGACGCCTCCATGACCCGCGATCTGGCCCGCAAGCGCGAGCTGGAGGAGGATCTGCGCGGCGCGATCCAGCGCGACGAGCTGTCGGTGTTCTTCCAGCCGGTGGTCGATCTCGCGACCGGGCGCATCCGCTGTTTCGAGGCGCTGGTGCGCTGGTTCCACCCGCAGAAGGGCGAGCTCAGCCCGGCGGAGTTCATCCCGGTGGCGGAGGATACCGGCCTGATCGTCACGCTGGGCAACTGGATCACGCGCGAGGCGGCGAAGGCCGCGGCGCGCTGGCCCGACGATATCAGCATCGCGGTCAACCTGTCGCCGCTGCAGATCCGCGCGCCGGGCGCGGCGCTGGGCATCAAGGCGGCGCTGCGCGACGCGAACCTGCCGCCGCACCGGCTGGAGCTCGAAGTGACGGAGAGCCTGTTCGTGGAGGACAGCGAGGCGACCGACGTTTTCATCCGCGAACTGTCCGCGCTGGGCGTGCGCTTCGCGATGGACGATTTCGGGACCGGCTATTCCTCGCTCGGCTACATCAACAAGTACCCGTTCGCGAAGATCAAGATGGACCGCAGCTTCGTCTCCGGCCCGCAGGCCGGGCGCAAGACCGAAGCGATCATCCGCGCGGTGGCGGAACTGGGCAACCAGCTGGAGCTGGAAATCGTGGCCGAGGGGATCGAGACGCTGGAGCAGGCGCAGGCGACCGCGGCCGCCGGCTGCACGCTGGGCCAGGGCTATTACTTCAGCCGCGCGGTGCCCGATTACCTGGCCGCCATGCTGCTGGCGAAGGAACGTGAGGATTTCGGTCCGGCCGGGGATGCGCCGGACGCAGGCGCCCCCGCTCCCGCCCTGCCGGAAGAGCGCAAGGCGAGCTGAGGCTCCGCAAGCGGAGAGGCTTGCAACGCCGCCTCTTGCAATTGCGAACCAATCGCATCTATAGATTCCGACTGTCCTCTTTTCGCGGTTGCAATCGCTACCGCGCGGGCCTACCTCGACCCCGATCATCCGGGCCCCCTGCTCGCGGGACGACGGGGCGGCTCTCGGTTCGGCTCATCCGGTCCCGCGCCAGGAAGGACAGTCCGTAGCATATGGCCCGCAAGAAAATCGCCCTCGTCGGCGCCGGCATGATCGGCGGCACACTCGCCCACCTCGCCGCGAAGAAGGAAATGGGCGACATCGTCCTGTTCGACATCGCCGAGGGTCTGCCCCAGGGCAAGGCGCTGGACCTGTCGCAGTGCGGCCCGGTCGAAGGGTTCGATGCGAAGATTACCGGCACCAATGACTATGCCGACATCGCCGGTGCGGACGTCGTCATCGTCACCGCCGGCAGCCCGCGCAAGCCGGGCATGAGCCGCGACGACCTGCTCGGCATCAACCTCAAGGTGATGAAGTCGGTCGGCGAAGGCATCAAGAACAACTGCCCCGACGCGTTCGTCATCTGCATCACCAACCCGCTCGACGCGATGGTCTGGGCGCTGCGCGAATTTTCCGGCCTGCCGCACAACAAGGTGGTCGGCATGGCGGGCGTGCTCGATTCCGCGCGCTTCGCGACCTTCCTCGCGTGGGAATTCGGCGTCTCGGTGAAGGACGTGAACGCGTTCGTCCTCGGCGGGCACGGCGACACGATGGTGCCGGTGCTGTCCTACTCCACCATCAACGGCATTCCCGTCGCCGACATGGCGAAGATCAAGGGCATCGACGAGGCGCGGCTCGACGAAATCGTGCAGCGCACCCGTTCGGGCGGCGGCGAGATCGTCGGCCTGCTGAAGAACGGCAGCGCCTATTACGCACCCGCGACCAGCGCGATCAGCATGGCCGAAGCCTATCTGGGCGACCAGAAGCGCA
>CAYNZQ010000061.1:0-2255 GCA_964401795.1 uncultured Citromicrobium sp. | reverse complement strand
CCCTATCCGTAGGCCGAGGCGAGGAGAACGACCGTCGTCGCCACGAAGCCGAGGCTTGCGGACAGGAAGGCGTCGCGATGGTTCGACCACCAGCGGAACCGGGTCATGGGCGGGCCTCTTCGTCGGGCGTGGTCCAGGAGCCGCCGAGGGCCCTGAACAGCGCGATCTGGCGTTGCGACACCAGCGCGTCCTGGTCGGCGAGCGCGGCCCGCGCTTCGGCGAAGGTGCGTTCGGCATCGAGTGTCTGGAGCGAATCGACCACGCCTTCGCGGTTTTGCGCGCGCGTTATCCGCGCGGCTTTTTGCGCAGCGGCGAGCGCTGCGGAAAGGGCGCGGCGCTGCTCAAGCGCGCGGGCGTAGTCGGACAGGGCAGTCTCGGTTTCCTGCAGCGCGGTCAGCATGGCACCGTCGAACGCAGCCAGCGACGCCTGGGCATCCGCGTCGGCCGCGTCGATCCGGGCGCGCACCGGTTCGCGGTTGGGAAAGGCCCAGTCGATCAGGGGGCCGAGCAGGAATCCGAGCGGGCCGCCGGTGAAGATGTCGCCGACGCTCGTGGCGGTGGATGCTATGGAACCGCCCAGCGTGATGCGGGGGTAGAGATCGGCCCGCGCGACCCCGATCCGCGCGGTATCGGCAAGCAAGCGCTGCTCGGCGGCGCGCACGTCCGGGCGGCGGGCGAGGAGCCGGGCTCCGTCGCCGACCGGCAGGGGCGCCGTTATCTCCAGCGGCAGGCTGCGCGCGGCCGCGATGGGCGGCAATTGCGCCGGGGTGCGACCGGTGAGGGCGGCAAGCGCGAACAGCGCTGCCTTGCGCTCCGCCTCGATCGCCGGGATGGTCGCGGCCCGCTGCTGGCGCAGCGCCTCGATCCGCGCGACCGCCAAGCCGTCGACCATGCCCGCCTCGTGGCGCCGGCTGACGAGGCGCAGGCTGTCGTCGAGGAGCGACACGATCGAGCGTGCGGTTTCCAGCCGGGCCGCGGCGCTCGCGGCGGTGGCATAGGCCTGCGTGGTGTCGGCGATCGCGATGACCCGCACCGCGTCGGCATCGGCCTGCGCTGCGGCGAGATCGCTGCGTGCCGCCGCGATGGAGCCGGAAACACGTCCGAACAGATCGACCTCGTACGAAAGATCGGCGCCGATCGAGAGGGCCGCGCCCGACCGATCGACACCCGGCGGCGTCTGGAGGGCAGGTGTTCGGCCATAGCCTGCCGAGGCGCTGAGCCCGCCTTGCGGCAGCCGGTCGGCCCGCGCGCCGCGCAGCGCGGCCCGCGCGCGGGCGATGCGCGCGACCGCTTGGCGGACATCGGTATTGGCCGTCGCGGCGTCGGCCACGAGGCCGTCCAGAACCGGATCGTCGTAGAGCCGCCACCAGTCTGCCGGCAGGGGCGACGCGGTAACGATGCCCGCCTCGGCGGAGAGAAAGGGCCCGGCCGGGACCGCGGGTGCCGTCGTGGAGGCGATACGGTCCGGTCCCGCCGCGCAGGCCGACAGGGAGAGCGCGGAAACCGCGCCGAGGGCAAGAGTGCGAAAATGCATGAGTGGGATCCTCAGTCGGCGGGCAGCGGGGCGGTTTCGTCGCGGCCGGTCGAGCGGCTGCGCCAGCTGCCGATCCGGTCGCCGAGCGCGCGGCTGACCACGTAGAACGTGGGGGTGAAGACGAGGCCGAAGCCGGTTACGCCGAGCATTCCGAAGCACACCGCTGTCCCCAGCGCCTGGCGCAGTTCCGCGCCCGCACCGGTGGCGATGACGAGCGGAACCGATCCCAGGATGAAGGCGAAGCTGGTCATCAGGATCGGGCGCAGACGGGTGCGCGCGGCCTCGATCGCGGCGGCGGCAGGGGACAGGCCGTGATCGCGTTCCCCCTGCCGGGCGAATTCCACGATCAGGATCGCGTTCTTCGCCGACAGTGCGATCAGCACGATCAGACCGATCTGGGTGAGGACATTGTTGTCCATCCCCCGCACGTTGATCCCGATCATCGCCGCGAGCAGGCACATCGGCACGATCAGGATGATCGCCAGCGGCATGATGAGGCTTTTGTACTGTGCCGCGAGGACGAGGAAGACGAGCAGCACCGCCAGCCCGAAGACGTAGATCGCGGCGTTCCCGGTCGTCGCCTGCTGATAGGCGATCCCGGTCCATTCGGTCGCGTACCCCTGTGGCAGGGTTTCCGCCGCCACCTTCTCCATCGTCGTCAGCGACTGGCCGGTGGAGCCGCCGGGCGCGGTGTCGCCGTCTATGGCGACGGCCGGCTGCA
>CAYNZQ010000060.1:0-2300 GCA_964401795.1 uncultured Citromicrobium sp. | reverse complement strand
AGTACCTGACTACGAATCAGGTGGTCGGAGGTTCGAATCCTTCCGGGCGCGCCAACAACCGGCCCGGCTTCGCAAATGCGAGGCCGGGCCGTTTTGGTTTCCGGCAATGTGGGCCGTTGCACGCCGACCGGTGCGGGGAACCGGCACCTGCGCTGCCGTGTTCATGGCGGTAGGTCCGCTCTACGCCCGGTCGGGATTGCCGGGGCATCGATGCGGACGAAGGTGGGACGCGAAAGGGAGGCCGCACGCCCGTGTCGAATTGTGAAGAGACCGAAGGGCCCGCCGGAGACGGTTCGGTCGAACCCGGCGTGTGGCGTTTCGCGCATGCGGAACGGCTCAGCGTCATCGTCGATGCGCAGTCCTATTTCGCGCACATGCAGCAGGCGATGCTGAACGCACGGCAGCGGATCATGCTGATCGGCTGGGACTTCGATACCCGAATCCATCTGACCAAAGGGCGTCGCTGGTACGAACGGCCCACCGATTCGCGCTATCCCTCGCGCCTCGGCAGCTTCTTCCTGTGGCTGGCGCGCCATCGCGACGACCTCGACATCCGTATCCTCAAATGGGGTCTGTCGGTCTTCCAGTTCGCCACCCGCGGCACGATGGCATTCGACATCGCACGCATGTGGCCCAAGCGGCAGATCAGCTTCAAGTTCGATACGCGCCACCCGATCGGGTGCAGCCACCACCAGAAGATCGCCGTGCTGGATGACCGGCTGGCGGTGTGCGGCGGGATCGACCTCACCAACGACCGGTGGGACACGCGCGAACATTGCGAGGACGACCGGCGCCGGCGCCGCCCGCGCGGCAAGCCCTACGGACCCTGGCACGACATCACGGTCATGATGGAGGGCGAGGTCGCGGGCGCGCTCTCCGACCTTTGCCGCACGCGCTGGCAGTGTGCGGGCGGGGAACCCTATCCCGAGATCGAGTGCCCGCAAGACAGCCTGTGGCCGGGCAAGCTCGACGTCCATTTCGAGGACGTCGAAGTCGGGATCGCCCGCACGCGTGCCGAATACGAGGATGTCAGCGCGATCAGCGAGATCGAGACGCTGGTGCTGAACCAGATCGCGGGTGCACGCGACTTCATCTATATCGAGAACCAGTATTTCACCTCGCGCAAGGTGGCGGAGGCGATCATCCGCCGGCTGGAGGAAGACGACCCGCCCGAAATCGTCTTCGTCCATCCGCTGCACGCCGAAGGCTGGCTGGAACAGCAGGCGATGGACCACGCGCGCGCCTGCCTCGCCCGCATGATCGAGGCGGCCGATCCGAAGAAGCGGTTTTCGCTGTACATATCGTGGGCGGGCGAGACCCCGGTCTACGTCCATGCCAAGCTGATGATCGTCGACGACCGCATCATGCGGATCGGTTCGGCGAACATGAACAACCGATCATTGGGGCTCGACAGCGAGTGCGACATCTTCATCGATTGCGATCGTCCGGCGAATGCGCGTCCCGAAATATCGCAATGCATCCGCTCCATCCGGATCGACCTGCTGGCCGAACATTGCGGGGTGGAGCCCGAGGCGATGGCCGCGATGCTTGAGAAAACCGATTCGATGCACGAGGCGATCCGGCGGCTGGGGCAGGACGGGCGGCGCAAGTTGCGCCCGTTCGAGATACCCGAGCTGAGCGAGATCGAGGAAACGCTTGCAGGGTCGGCTCTGCTCGACCCAGAGAAGCCCGACGACATGTTCGAAGCCTATGCGCATGGCGGGTTGTTCCGTGACGGCAGCAAACTGGGGCGCCTGCGCGATCGGCTGAAAAGGAGACGCAAATGAGCAGTATTGTCGGACCGGACGAGGACGATCCGCTGGGCAAGCCTCCGGTTCCCGCGGAGGTGGAAAACGCCATCCGCACGCTGATCGAATGGGCGGGCGACGATCCGACGCGCGAGGGGCTGCGCGAGACGCCGGCGCGCGTGGCGCGGGCGTGGAAGGAATACTGCCAGGGCTACGACGAGGACCCTGCCATTCACCTCGGGCGCGTGTTCGAGGAGGTGGGCGGTTACGACGAGGTCGTGCTGTTGAAGGACATCCCGTTCCAGAGCCATTGCGAGCATCACATGGCGCCGATCATCGGCAAGGCGGCGATCGCCTACCTGCCGCGCGACCGCGTGGTCGGGATTTCCAAGCTGGCGCGCGTGCTGCACGGTTTCGCGCGGCGGCTGCAGGTGCAGGAACGGCTGACCGCGCAGGTCGCCGACTGCATCTGGAACCATCTCCAGCCCAAGGGCGTCGCGGTGGTGATCGAGGCGAGCCATGCGTGCATGACCGCGCGCGGCGTGCGCACGC
>CAYNZQ010000059.1:0-2728 GCA_964401795.1 uncultured Citromicrobium sp. | reverse complement strand
GACAACTGGCTGCTGAAGACCCGCGACGAGAAGCTTTCGGCCCGCGCGCTGAAGGTAAAGCGCGAGCTGAAGAAGGCCGCGAAGCAGGCCGAAGCCGCCTGACACCGCGTGGCGCCACAGCGCGCCGCCTACCCTACCGCGTCACGCCATCCCAGCGCAGCTTCGCGAGAAGCGTGCGCTGGTATTGTGCCTGGTTGTCGTCCGAAATCAGCCATAGCGTGACCGGATAGCCGCCCTGCGGGGCCGGCATCACCGCCAGCCCTTCGTAATTGTCGGTCGGAAACGGCGGCGCGATATGCGCCAGGATCCGGCCCGACCATTCCCGCCCCGCGCGAATCGCGGCCGGATCGGCCAGCAGCACGATGTTGCGAAAGCCGGGCGGAATCAGCGAAACCTTGCGCCCCAGGATCAGTACCCGCCCATCGGGCAGGGCCGCCATGTCGGCAGGATCGTAGCCTTCGGGCATGCGCAGCGAGAAGCGCACGCCGGCCGCATCCTCGGTCGGATCGTGCGGAAACAGCACGGCCGCATGGATCGCACCGAACATGCGGCGCGGCCCCTCCGACAGGGCGATGAACCGCCCATCCGGCAGACGCGTGAGCGATTCGGGACCCGAATTGTCACCCCACCCGCGCATGGCGGCCGGGCGCACGGTCCGCGCACTCTCCAGTGCAAGATCGGCGTCGCGCCGTTCGATGGCGTTCCGCCCCTCGTACCCCGCCCACAGCCGCCCGGTGGCGGGATCGCGGGTCAGCGATTCGACATCCCGCTCCCCCTTGGTGGTCCGCTGCGCATCGGGCAGAAAATCGCCAAGCACGAACCGCCGCGGCAGCCCGGCGCTGTCGAGGTCGATGGTCAGCACCCGCGCATCGTCGCTGACCGCGAGCAGGCGATCGCGTCCGATCGCGGCGAGCCCCGACGATCCGCCGAAGCGGCTGTCGGAACTTGCGAGCTCCCATACCCCCTCCACCGCGAACGGGCCGAGGCCGGACTGTCCGGGATCGAGGCGCCGCAACGCAACGCCCGCGGCCGGGTCGGCAGGGGCCGGCGCATCGCGCCACACCAGGCCGGGCGACAGGCCGGAGGCGACCAGCGCGAGGAGGGCGAGGCGGCGAATCACGCGCGCCGCGCGGGCTGCCTCATTGCGGCGGCAGAAACAGCAGCGGGTCGAGCCGCGCGTCGCGCCACTTGATGCTCCAGTGCAGATGCGGCCCGGTCGCGCGGCCACTGGCCCCGGTGGTACCGAGCAGCTGGCCCTGACGCACCACGTCGCCTTGCTTCACCGCGAGGGTGGAGGAATGGAGGAACGCGCTGTTGAGGCCCATGCCATGATCGATGATCAGCAGCTTGCCCTCCAGGCTGAAGGGATCGTTCGCGGCCAGCGTCACCACCCCGTCCGCCGGCGCGACATAGGGGACCCCGCCCCCCGGCGCGATGTCGAGCCCGGTGTGATAGCTGGCCGGCACGCCCTGATAGACGCGTTGCGAGCCGAAGCGCCCGGAAATGCGCCCCTCGACCGGCCAGATGAAATCCTGGCTCCACCCGTCGCTGTCCGCATCGCGCGAGCGGGCGGCGTTGATCCGCGCCAGTTCCGGGCGGCGGATCTTCATGAAGGATTCGCTGGGCCCGGTGGGCGTGCGTGCCACATTGATATGCTCGATCCGCCAGTCGCGCGGCGCGATCTTCAACGGGCTGGACACCGTGCGGCCGTCGCGCAGCTTCGCCACCAACCGCGCATCGCGCGGCGCGTCCCGATCGAACCCGGCAAAGAAGCGCCCATCGTCGGAAAGGGTGAGGTCGCGCAGGTCGAGGCGGGCGGACACCGTCCCCGCCGGCACCTGGCCGACGATCCATCCGCCCTGCTCCAGTTCCCCGTCATAGACGAAGGTCGACGGGCCAACCGGCGCGGTAGCGCGCGGTGCAGCCGGCTTCGCGGTAGGCGTCGGTGTGGCCGGGGCGGGCAGCGGCTGGACGGTTTCGACCGCACCATCGTCGCGAGTCCCGTCGGCGCTGCAGCCTGGCAACATCGCCAGCGCGCCGGCGACAATCAGGATGCGGCGCATCAAGCCTCCGTCATCCGGCGCGTCGCGATCTCGCAACTGGCATAGGCTTCCTGCCGGTCGACGCTCCAGTAGCGCAGATCTTCCAGCGAAATGGGTTCGCCGGTGACGGCGCAGGGAACGAAGCGGCCCGCGCGCAGGACGCGAAAACCGTTGGGCCCGTAATGGAGCCGGGCGGGTTGGTCGGAAGAGTTCATCAGCATGGCCGGGCCTTTATCAGTCTGCGCTCAGTCGAACAAATCGTCCTGTCGCGCCGTGGCTCCCGCGGGTCCGCGCTTTTTGGCGGGCGAGGCAGCGGGGCGGGCGCCACCGGTCCCCGCGGGCACGGCTGCGACGCGGCCATCGGCGAATTCGAGGGCGAGCGATCGCGCCTTTGCCGCGGCGGCGGAACTTTTCACCAACGCGCCGTCCCCGTCATAGACCAGCGCATAGCCGCGCGAGAGTGGGGCGCGCGGATCGAGCGAGGCGAGTACGCGCCCGCCCGCCTCCAGCCGTTCGCCCGCGCGCGCCAGCCGATCCGTCAGCAATGCCGGCGAGAGCCGCGCCGCGCCCAGCCGGTCGCGCGCACGCTCCACCCGGTGGCGCAACGTCGCAGGGGACAGGCGCGCGCTATCGGCCAGCAGTGCCTCGCGCGCGGCCTGTGCCCGGTCGCGCAAGGCCCGCCGCAG
>CAYNZQ010000058.1:0-2805 GCA_964401795.1 uncultured Citromicrobium sp. | reverse complement strand
TCCGCGACCTCTACCAGTTCAAGCCGGAGCGGCCCTATTCGCCCGGCGGCGAGATTTCCGGCATTATCGCCGCGGTCGGCGAAGGCGTCGATGGCTGGAAGGTGGGCGACCGCGTGCTGTCGGGCATCGGCAGCGGGGGCCTGCGCGAGCGCGTGGCGGTGGACGCCGCGCGGCTGTTCCACGTTCCCGAGGGCGTGGACCTCGTCGAAGCGAGCGCGCTCCTGATGACCTACGGCACGATGATCCACGCGCTGAAGGATCGCGGCGCCATCGCACAGGGCGATACGGTCCTGGTGCTGGGCGCGGCGGGCGGCGTCGGTCTCGCCTCGATCGAGCTTGCCAAGGCCTATGGCGCGCGCGTGGTCGCCGCCGTTTCCAGCGAGGAGAAGGCGCAGGTCGCCCGCGACGCCGGTGCCGACGAGACGGTGATCTACCCCCGCGCGCCGTTCGACAAGGATGC
Organism: uncultured Citromicrobium sp.; assembly: GCA_964401795.1. Classification (GTDB taxonomy): domain Bacteria; phylum Pseudomonadota; class Alphaproteobacteria; order Sphingomonadales; family Sphingomonadaceae; genus Alteriqipengyuania. The sequence continues at coordinate 2,345 of CAYNZQ010000058.1, read as the reverse complement.
CTCGAAGCAGCTGGCGAGCGATTTCAAGGCCGCGGTCGGCCCGAACGGCGCGGACATCGTGGTGGACATCGTGGGCGGCGACTATTCGGAGCCTGCGCTGCGGTCCATCGCGTGGGAGGGCCGGTTCCTCGTGATCGGCTTCCCGGCGGGTATCGCGAAGATGCCGCTCAACCTCACGCTCCTGAAAAGCTGCGACATTCGCGGCGTGTTTTGGGGCGCGTTCGCCGCGCGCGAGCCGCAGCGCAATGCCGATAACATCGCGGAACTGTTCGCGCTGTGGAAGGACGGCAAGATCCGGCCGCAGGTGAGCGAAACCTACACTCTCGACACCGCGCACGAAGCCATCGCGAAGCTCGAGGCGCGCAAGGCGGTCGGCAAGCTGGTCGTGACGATGTGAGACGGGCGGCGCGCGCTGCTTGCCGCGCGTCGGGGTCGCGGCTATCGGCGGGCGCGACACATCTTGCGGGAGAGTAACCGATGACCGATTTCAAGGATCGCGAGCGCGGCGAGGAAGCCAAGTTCGCGTTCGACGAGGAAACCGCCTTCCGCATCGCGGCGCGGCGCAACCGCCTGCTGGGCGAATGGGCGGCGAGCGAGATGGACCTCACCGCCGAGGAAACCGACGCCTACAAGAAGGCGGTCGTGCAGGCCGATTTCGAGGAAGCGGGCGACGAGGACGTGATCCGCAAGGTGCTGGGCGATCTGACCGCGGCGGGCAAGGACGTTTCCGAAGGCGATGTGCGCGTGAAGCTGGAAGAATGCGCGGTCGAGGCGCGGCGCCAGTTCATGAGCGGCGAATAGGAGCCTTTGCCATGGCGATGAGCGCGGACGAGATAGAGCGGATGATCCTGGCCGGCGTGCCCGACGCGGCGGTGGAAATCCGCGACCTGGCGGGCGACGGCGATCATTACGCCGCGCACGTGACCTCGCCCGCATTCGCGGGCAAGAGCCGGGTGCAGCAGCACAAGATGGTGTACGAGGCGCTGGGCGGCAATATGGGCGGCGCGCTGCACGCCTTGCAACTCACGACCCAAGTTCCCAACTGATTTTCACGCAAGACATTCCAGTTACGGGACGTACACGGTCATGACCGATACCAAAGAACGCATTTCCAGCATCGTCGGCGATTCCGACGTGGTGCTCTTCATGAAGGGCACGCCGCTCTTCCCGCAATGCGGCTTCTCCAGCCGCGCGGTCGCGATCCTCGAACATTGCGGGGTCGCGTTCGACAGCGTGGACGTGCTGCAGGACCAGGAAATCCGCCAGGGGATCAAGGCCTATTCCGACTGGCCGACGATCCCGCAGCTCTACGTGAAGGGCGAATTCGTCGGCGGCAGCGACATCATGATGGAGATGTACGAGGCCGGCGAACTGAAGCAGCTGATGGACGAAAAGGCGGTCAGGAAGGCCGACTGAGCTTGCCAGCCGCGCGCCTGCCAGCCCTGCGCCGGCGCGCGGCGCGGCTCCTCTCCGCTTCGGTAGAGAAGCTGCGCGGCGGCCGGTCCGCTTCCCCTTGCGCGAATACGACCAGATCGCCCGGCGCGATGTCGTTCGCGGCGTAGACGTCCCACACCCGGTGGATCATGTCGGGCGGGCCGAACACGCGCACGGCATTCCAGTACCGGTCGTCCCGGAAACCGACGAAATGGACGAGGCGAACGGGTGCGGCCATGCTCGGCAGGCGTCCTCGCGCGAATGGGCGCGGCCTGCAAGTCGCCTCTGGCAATCGCTGCCGCGCATCGGCATAGGCTCGCACCCATGCACGATATCCGCCTGATCCGCGACGATCCCGCCGCCTTCGACGCCGCCCTCGCCCGCCGCGGGCTGGAGCCGGTCGCCGCCGACATCCTCGCCCTTGATACCGAGCGACGCGAGGTGACCACCCGATTGCAGGAAGGACAGGGCCGCCGCAACGAGGCGTCGAAGGCAATCGGTCAGGCGATGGCCCGGGGCGACAGCGACACCGCCGACGCGCTGAAAGCCGAAGTTGCCGAACTCAAGCAGTCGCTGCCTGCGCTGGAGGAAACCGGGCGCCGCGTGGGCGAGCAGCTGGAGTCGCTGCTGGCGGCCTATCCCAACCTGCCCGCCGACGACGTGCCCGATGGCGCGGACGAGAGCGACAATGTCGAACAGGACCGCTGGGGCACGCCGCGCAGCTTCGACTTCGCGCCGAAGGAACACGCCGATCTCGGCCCGGCGCTGGGCATGGATTTCGAAACCGGCGCCAAGATTTCGGGCGCGCGCTTCACCTTCCTGCGCGGCGACATGGCGCGCCTGCACCGCGCGCTGGGCCAGTTCATGCTCGACCGCCAGACGCGCGAGAACGGCTATACCGAATGCGCGCC
>CAYNZQ010000057.1:0-3178 GCA_964401795.1 uncultured Citromicrobium sp. | reverse complement strand
CCTTGGTGATGCGCGGTGCGCCGAAGCTCTTGTCGATCACGACGTTGCGGCCCTTCGGGCCCAGCGTGACCTTTACCGCGTTGGCGAGCGTGTCCACGCCCTTGAGGATGCGTTCGCGCGCGTCGCGCGAAAATTTCACGTCCTTGGCTGCCATTTTCGTTTCTCCTGGAATTTATGAAAGTCGAAGTAAGCGGTGTGGGGATGGCTCAGGCCATCACGCCCATGATGTCGCTTTCCTTCATGATCAGCAGGTCTTCGCCGTCGAGCTTCACCTCGGTGCCGGACCACTTGCCGAACAGGACGCGGTCGCCTTCCTTGACGTCGAGCGGCGTCACGGTGCCGTCCTCGGCCTTGGACCCCGAACCGACGGCGACGATCTCGCCCTCGCTCGGCTTTTCCTTGGCGCTGTCGGGAATGATGATCCCGCCGGCGGTCTTTTCCTCGGCTTCGATGCGACGGACCAGTACGCGGTCGTGCAGCGGACGAAATGCCATGTTGTGACCTCTTCGATTACGTTGAATAAGGGGTGTTGGCACTCTTGCAACAAGAGTGCCAGCGGGGTCGCATATGTGGTCGACCCCGGGGCCCGTCAAGCAAGGCTCACAAAGAAATTTCGGCGTCCGCCCGCACCGGTCGGGACACATCAGGCGCCGTCTCGGGCACGACCAGGCCCAGGTCGCGGCGGCGGTGCCAGCGCCATAGCAGGAGAACGGCCGCCACGCCCAGCCCGGTGGCGAGCCCGATCCAGACCCCGGTGCCGCGCAAGGGGGTGTAGAAGGCGAGGACCAGCGCCGTACCGAACCCCGGTACCCAATAGGCGAAGGCGGCGATGGCCATGGGGATGCGGGTATCCTGCAGGCCGCGCAGGGCCCCCGCAGCCACCGCCTGCACACCATCGACCAGCTGGAACGCCGCCGCGACTTTCAGGAAGCGCAGGGCGAAGACCACCAGCGCGGCGTTCGCGGTCGCATACGGATCGATATAGATCGCCAGCAGGGGGTAGGGCACGATCAGCATGGCGATCGCGGTCAGGGCCATGAACCCGGTGCCCAGCGCGATCGCGCTCCACCCGGCGCGGCGGATGCCGATGCGGTCGCGCGCACCGAAGTGATAGCCGACGCGGATCGTCGCCGCCTGCCCGATGCCGAACGGTACCTGGAAGGCAAGCGCGGCGATCTGCAGCGCGATGGTGTGCGCGGCCAGCTCTGTCGCGCCGATCCGTCCCATCAGGAAGGCGGCGGCACCGAAGATGCCCGCCTCCGCGCTGATGGTCAGCGCGATGGGCGTCCCGATGACGACGATCTGGCGCAGGCGAACCCAGTCCGGGCGCCAGAAGAAGCCGAAGATGCGATAGGCGTGCAGCCGCTCGTCCAGCCGGATGGCCACGATATAGGCCAGCATCGTCGCCAGCGCGGTGATGATCGTCGCGACCGCGGCCCCCGCCAGCCCCAGCGCCGGGGCGCCCAGATTGCCGAAGATGAAGGCGTAGTTCGCCAGCGCGTTGACCGCGATCCCGCCCGCCGTGATCGCGGTGGCGAACAGCGGCCGCCCCAGCGCCGAGACGAAATTGCGCAGCACGTTGTTGATCAGCATCGGGATCATCGACCACACGATGACGGTATTGTACTGCCGGGCCAGCGCGATGATCGACGGTTCCTGCCCCGTTGCGCGCATCAGGAGCGGCAGCGCGAGGCAGGCGAGCATCCCGGCAGCCCCGGTGCCGACCGCCAGCCACAGGGCCATGCGCGTGGCGCGCCGCACGATCCGCAGGCCCGGCGCCCGCGACCCCAGCGCCTCCGCGATCAGCGGCGCGACCGCCCCGGTCAGGCCCGAAAGCGCCCACAGGACCAGCCCGAACAGCGCGACCACGATGGCCGAGGCCGCCAGCGGCGCCTCTCCCAGCCGCCCGATGAAGATGACATCCACCGCATAGGTCAGCATTTGCAGCAGGTTCGCCGCCGCCAGTGGCCAGCCGAGGCGGAACGTCGCGGCAAATTCGCCGCGCCAGGTCGGGCCCTCGCGCAGGACGGGGGTGAAGGGGCTGCTGTCGTGGGGCATGGTTCGCCGGGGCCCTAGGCGGGCCATCGGCGCTTGCCTAGGCACGATGGCGGGGTAAGGACCGGAAACGGCGGCGGCGGCAGGGAATCCAGACATGGAACATTCGGGCGAATCGATGCTGGCGAGCGGACTGGTGCTGCTCGCGGCCGCGCTCGTCTTCGTGCTGCTGTTTCGCAAGCTGGGGCTGGGCGCCACGCTGGGCTATCTCGTGGCGGGCGCGGTCGTGGGGCCACAGGTGCTGGGGCTGGCTGGCGGCGGGGAGGAGATGATCGGCTTTGCCGAGCTCGGCATCGTGCTGCTCCTCTTCATCGTCGGGCTGGAGCTGGAGCCGCGGCGCTTGTGGCGCATGAAGCAGGCGATCTTCGGGCTCGGCCTCGCGCAGGTCGCGCTGTGCGGGCTGGCGCTGGTCGGCGTCATCTGGCTCGCCGCGGCGTTTCCCCTGACCGCCGCGATCGCGCTCGGCCTGCCGCTGGGCCTTTCATCGACCGCGCAGGTGCTGCCCATGCTGCAGAGCGCGGGGCGGTTGCGCACCCCGTTCGGCGAGCGCGCCTTCGCGATCCTGCTGTTCCAGGATCTCTCGATCATCCCGCTCATCACCATCATCGCGGCGCTGGGCGCGCAAGGGGGCGATAGCGGCACGCCCGGCTGGCTGCTGGCGATCGAGAGCGTGGCGGCGATCGTCGGCCTGATCCTGGCGGGGCGGTTCGCGCTGCGTCCGCTGTTCCGGCTCATCGGCCGACTGGGCGAGCGCGAGATGTTCGTCGTCGCGGGCCTGTTCACGGTGGTGGCCGCCGCCGCGCTGATGGAGGCGCTGGGCCTGTCGGCGGCGCTGGGCGCCTTTCTGGCCGGCGTCATGCTGGCGAGCACGCCCTACCGGCACGAGCTGGAGGCGGATATCGAACCGTTCCGGTCCATCCTGCTGGGCCTGTTCTTCCTGTCGATCGGCATGATGCTGGACCTGTCCGCGATCGCGCGACAGCCCTTCTTCGTCGTCGCGATGGCCCTCGCGCTGGTGGCGACCAAGACGCTCATCATCACCGGCATCGGGCTGGCGCTGAAGATGGCGTGGCGCAACGCGCTGGCGCTGGGCCTGCTGCTGAGCCAGGGGGGCGAGTTCGGC
>CAYNZQ010000056.1:0-3691 GCA_964401795.1 uncultured Citromicrobium sp. | reverse complement strand
ATGACGCTGTCGGCGATGACCAACCTGATGTGCCGCGGGCGCAAGCGCGGCCTTGCCGGGATCGTCGCCACCCAGCGGCTGGCCAAGCTGGCGAAGAACGTCGCGGCGGAAGCGTCAAACTTCCTGATGGGGCGCACCTTCCTCGACATCGACATGCAGCGCGCGGCCGATCTGCTCGGCATGGAACGGCGCCAGGCGGAGCGGATCCGCGATCTGGAACGCGGCCATTTCCTCGCCCTCGGCCCCGCGATCAGCCGCCGTCCGCAGGCGGTGAAGATCGGCCCGGTGAAGACCGGCAAGGCGCTGGCCGTCGAAGGCTTGATGCCGCTGCCCGACGCTCCGCGCGAGGAGATGGAGAGCCTGCTGGTGAAGGATCTGGCGGAAGAGGTCGCCGCCGCGCCGCCCCCGCCGCCGCCCGCGCCCGCGCCGCCGCCGATCGAGGAGATCGAGCGCGGGCTGGTTGAACGAGAGATCGCCGCGGCGCCCGCCCCGAGCGAGGATGCGGGCGAGCGCGAGGCGCGGATCGATGCCATCCTGCGCGAGATCGCGGACGAGGACGGCGCGACCTATCGCCCCGCGAGCCGCCAGTATCAGGGCTTCCTCACCCGCTGCCGCCAGGCCCGCATCCCCGGCGTGCCGATGGACATGGCCGCGTTCCAGCGCCGCTTCGCGCTTGCCAGCGTGCGCATGGGCAATCTGGACGCGGATGTCCGCGCGCGCGTGCTGGAACTGGGCGACGGGGTGGACGACGATATCCTCGCCCCCTTCCTCACCATCGCCACCGCCTGCGCGCTGGGCCGCAGCGCCCCGGACGACGACGAGCTGGCGCGCGTCTACGGCACCAGTTCGCCGGGCCGCATCCGGCGCCTGCTGGAGCATCTCGAACGGCTGGGCCTGATCGTCGTGCGCGAGGAATATGGCGGCGGCCGCACGCTGATGGTGCCCGGCTTGGAAGGTGTGTCGGTGGAATAAAACACCGCGGGCTCTCGCACCGGCCCGCCTGCCCCCTATATCGATTGCGTAACGGCAAAAAAATTGCCGCCGATCTTGTGTTGCATAACCGCAACACCATCTTGGTCCGGTAATCGACAGAGGGGACAGTTCACCCATGAATCTCGAAAAGTTCACCGACCGCGCGAAGGGTTTTCTCCAGGCCGCGCAGACCGTCGCCATCCGCATGAACCATCAGCGGATCACGCCCGCGCACATCCTGAAGGCGATGATCGAGGACCCCGAAGGCATGGCCTCCGGGCTGATCGGCCGCGCGGGTGGCAACCCGCGCGCCGTGGAAAGCGAGGTCGATACCGCGCTTGGCAAGATCCCCGCGGTCAGCGGGGGCGGGGCGCAGCAGACGCCGGGCCTCGACAACGACAGCGTGCGCGTGCTCGACCAGGCGGAGCAGATCGCGACCAAGGCGGGCGACAGCTTCGTCCCGGTCCAGCGGCTGTTGCAGGCGCTCGCGCTCGCCACCACGACCAATGCCGGACAGGCGCTGAAGGCCGCCGGGGTGGAGGTGAAGGCGCTCGAGACCGCGATCCAGGAGGTGTCGGGCGGCCGCAACGCCGATACTGCCAGCGCCGAGGAAGCCTACGACGCGATGAAGAAATACGCCCGCGACCTGACCGAGGCTGCACGGGCCGGCAAGCTCGACCCCGTGATCGGCCGCGACGAGGAAATCCGCCGCACGGTCCAGATTCTCGCCCGGCGAACCAAGAACAACCCCGCCCTGATCGGCGAGCCCGGCACCGGCAAGACCGCCATCGCCGAAGGGCTGGCCCTGCGCATCGCCAATGGCGACGTCCCCGACAGCCTGAAGGGCCGCACGCTGATGAGCCTGGACATGGGGGCCCTGATCGCGGGTGCGAAATATCGCGGCGAGTTCGAGGAACGGCTGAAGGCCGTGCTCGACGAAGTGAAGGGCGCCGAAGGCCAGATCATCCTGTTCATCGATGAGATGCACACGCTGATCGGCGCGGGCGCGTCCGAAGGCAGCATGGATGCCTCCAACCTTTTGAAGCCTGCCCTGTCGCGCGGCGAGTTGCACTGCATCGGGGCCACCACGCTCGACGAATACCAGAAATATGTCGAGAAGGATCCCGCGCTCCAGCGCCGGTTCCAGGCGGTCTATATCGACGAGCCGAGCGTGGAAGACACGATCAGTATCCTGCGCGGGATCAAGGACAAGTACGAGCTGCACCACGGCGTGCGCATCACCGACGGCGCGATCGTGGCCGCGGCGCAGCTTTCCAACCGCTACATCCAGAACCGCTTCCTGCCCGACAAGGCGATCGACCTGATGGACGAGGCCGCCTCGCGCATCCGGATGGAGGTGGAATCGAAGCCCGAGGAGATCGAGGCGCTCGACCGGCGGATCATCCAGCTCAAGATCGAGGAGCAGGCGCTGCAGAAGGAAAGCGACAGCGCCTCGAAGGACCGGCTGGAAAACCTGCGCCGGGAACTGTCCGATCTGGAGGAACAGTCGAGCGCGCTCACCGCCCGCTGGCAGGGCGAACGCGACAAGATCCACGCCGAGAGCCGGCTGAAGGAGGACCTCGACCAGGCGCGGATCGAGCTGGAGCAGGCGCAGCGCGCCGGCGATCTCGCCCGCGCGGGCGAGCTATCCTACGGTCGCATCCCCGAACTCGAAACGAAACTCTCCGAAGCGAGCGGCCAGACCGAAAACGCGCTGTTGCGTGAAGAGGTGACAGAGGACGACATCGCCGGCGTGGTTAGCCGCTGGACCGGCGTGCCGGTCGACCGCATGTTGGAGGGCGAGCGCGAGAAGCTCCTCCAGATGGAGGCGATCCTTGGCAAGCGCGTGATCGGCCAGGAACAGGCGGTGGAGGCCGTGTCCAAGGCCGTGCGCCGCGCGCGGGCGGGCCTGAAGGACCCGAACCGCCCGCTCGGCAGCTTCCTGTTCCTTGGCCCCACCGGCGTCGGGAAGACCGAGCTGACCAAGGCGCTCGCGGGTTTCCTGTTCGACGACGACCAGGCGATGGTCCGCATCGACATGAGCGAGTTCATGGAGAAGCACGCGGTCGCCCGGCTGATCGGTGCGCCTCCGGGCTATGTCGGTTACGAGGAAGGTGGCGTGCTGACCGAGGCGGTCCGGCGGCGGCCCTATCAGGTGGTGCTCTTCGACGAGGTCGAGAAGGCGCACAGCGACGTTTTCAACGTACTGCTGCAGGTGCTCGACGACGGGCGGTTGACCGACGGGCAGGGCAGGGTGGTCGACTTCTCGAACACGCTGATCATCCTGACGTCGAACCTGGGCAGCCAGTACCTTTCCAACATGACGGACGAGCAATCGGTCGAGGATGTGGAGCCGCAGGTGATGGACGTCGTGCGTGGCCATTTCCGGCCCGAATTTCTTAACCGGCTGGACGAAATCATCCTGTTCCATCGCCTGGCGCAGGAGCACATGGCACCGATCGTCGATATCCAGGTGGCGCGGGTGCAGAAGCTCCTGGCCGATCGCAAGATCACGCTCGACCTGACCGACGCGGCACGCCGCTGGCTGGGCCGGGTGGGCTACGATCCGGTCTACGGCGCCCGACCGCTGAAGCGCGCCGTACAACGCTATCTCCAGGACCCGCTCGCCGACAAGCTGCTGCGCGGCGAAGTGCCCGACGGCAGCACGGTGCGGATCGACGAAGGCGACGGCGCACTGGAAATGGTGGTGGGGTAGGGG
>CAYNZQ010000055.1:0-4173 GCA_964401795.1 uncultured Citromicrobium sp. | reverse complement strand
CACGATGCGGGCGCGCTGGTGCTGTGGGACCTGTCGCATTCGGGCGGCGCGCTGCCGGTCGATCTGAACGCGGCGGAGGCGGATTTCGCAGTCGGCTGCGGGTATAAATACCTGAATGGCGGCCCCGGCGCGCCCGCCTACGCCTTCGTGGCGGAGCGGCACCACGAAACCCTCGCCCAGCCGCTGACCGGGTGGTTCGGCCACCATGCGCCGTTCGAATTCAGCGACGATTACGCCGCCGCGCCGGGGATCGAGCAGCTTTTGTGCGGCACTCCGCCGATCCTGGGCCTCGCGGCGCTGGAGGTGGGGGTGGACCTGGTCGCGGAGATGGGCGTCGCGCGCCTGCACGAAAAATCGATGGCGCTGTCCGAGGCGTTCCGGTCCTGTCTCGCGGCCCGCGGCGTCGCGCTGGAACTGGTCAGCCCGCCGGACCCCGAGGCGCGGGGCAACCAGCTCTCCTTCCGGCACGAGAACGCCTACGCGCTGTCGCAAGCGCTGATCGCGCGCGGCGTGATCGGCGATTTCCGCGCGCCCGACATCCTGCGGCTGGGCTTCGCGCCCGCCTATCTGCGCTTTGCCGACATGGCGGAGGCGGCGCGCCATCTCGCCGAGGTGCTGGAAAGCGGCGAGTGGCAAAAGCCCGAATTCAACCGGCGGGCGGCGGTTACCTGACCAGTAGCGCGGCCGCGATCGCGAGCAGCGAGACGACCGCGATCGGGAATTGTGTCGGCCGCAACCGGGCGAAGAACGCGGGCGCATTCCCGCGCCGCGCCGCGATCGTATCCAGCGCCGTCGCCAGTGCGAAACCCGCCGCCAGCGCGGTTACGCCCCACAGCGCGGGCAGCAGCACGCCCAGCCCTGCCAGCACCACGTAGGGGAGCATGGTGGCGATCTCGATCCCGGTCGACGCGCGCCCGCGTTCGAAGGCGAAGCCGCGCCGGACCCCGGCGACGAAGGTCAGGATGATCGTGCCCCAGACCTGCGTCAGCCACAGCGCCAGCGGGCGGACCGCGTCGGGCCCCAGCCACACCCCCAGCGCGCCGGCGACGAAGGGCAGCATCGGGCCATAGCCGAAGACGATGCTGGGCAGCGGGATCTTGCGTGGGTCTTGCCGGATCATGGGTGCCGAACGCGAGAGGGGGGAAGGAGTGCCCCGTCGCCGCCCGTTATCCTGGCGCCATCGGGCCAAGCGATGCCGGGAGGGATGGAGCGCGCCGCTTTCCTACTCGCCGCACTGCGGGCAGGGTGCAGAAAATGTCGCTACCGTTCCTCCTGCCACCCCACCCGGAAGGTGACACCGCGCGGTGCGCGATCGCGGACAACCTCTTGTCCACGCAGCGGAAATCGGCCGCCCCAAGTTTCGCAACGCCCCCCGGTCGGTGTTCCACGCCAGCGGGATCACTCCTCCAGTTCGATATCCCAGTAGAGCCAGTCGCGCCACGTTTCGTGGAGGTAGTTGGGCGGATAGCTCTTGCCGTGCTGCTGCAATTGCCAGCTGGTCGGGCGGATCGGGTCGCAGGCGATGTGCATGCTCGCCTGCTTGGGTGTGCGGCCGCCCTTCTTCATGTTGCACGGCGCGCAGGCGGTGGCGATGTTCTCCCACGTGGTCTTGCCGCCCAGCCGCCGGGGCACGACATGGTCGAAGGTGAGGTTGTTGCCGCTGCCGCAATACTGGCAGACGAATCGGTCGCGCAGGAACAGGTTGAAGCGGGTGAAGGCGGGAAATTCGGAATGCTTCACATATTCGCGCAGCGCGATGACGCTGGGGATCTTCATGTCGAGCGAGGGGCTGTGCACCCGCCGGTCGTAGCTTTCGACGATGTCCACCCGGTCGAGGAACACCGCCTTGATCGCGGTCTGCCACGGCCACAGGCTGAGCGGGTAGTAGGACAGCGGCGTGTAGTCGGCGTTGAGGACCAGCGCCGGACAGGCCGAAAGGTTGCACCCCGCATCCTCCGCCATGGTGCGGAAGCGGGACCGGTTTTCGATCAGATCGGACTTGAACACGTCGTGCGTCCCCAGCTGATTTCGATCAAAGCACCACTTGCGGCAAAAAGCGTCAAGCCTGTTACAGACATGCTATCCACAAAGTTTTCCACGCACAGCGCGCGATGTGGGCCACACCTGCCATGACGGTCGTCACCCGCTTCGCCCCCAGTCCCAACGGCCAGCTGCACTGGGGCCACGCGTTCTCCGCCATCACCGCGCACGATCTGGCGCGCGGGGCGAGGGGGCGGTTCCTGCTCCGGATCGAGGATATCGACGGCCCGCGCTCGCGGCCCGAGCTGGCCGGGGAATTCCGGCGCGATCTCGCCTGGCTCGGCCTCGAATGGGAAGAGGTACCCGCGCAGGGGACGCGCATCGCCCGATACGAGGCCGCGGCCGGGCGGCTGCGCGCGATGGGGCTGCTCTATGCCTGCGACTGCACCCGCGCGGAGATCGCCGCAGCGGCGGAGGCCGGGGCAGGGGGCGCGGTCTATCCCGGCACCTGCCGGCACCGCACCGATGCGCCGGACGGGCCGGTCGCATGGCGGCTCGACGTGGCGAAGGCGCTGGAGCGGACCGGTCCGCTTGCCTGGACCGACGCGATCGCGGGCGAGCAGCGCGCGGACCCGCTCGCGGCGGGCGATCCGGTGCTGGTGCGCAAGGGCCTGCCCGCCAGCTATCACCTCGCCGCGACGCTGGACGATGCGGCGGACGGGGTCACGCTGGTGACGCGCGGGATGGACCTGTTCGATGCGACCCACACCCACCGCCTGCTGCAGGCCCTGCTGGGCCTGCCGGTGCCACGCTGGCACCATCACGCGCTGCTGCTGGACGGGGCGGGCCAGAAGCTCGCGAAGCGGCGCGGCTCGAAAGCGCTTGCGGATCATCGACTTGCCGGGGAGGACGGGCGCCCCTGGGCCGATCGCCTGCGCGCCGGGCGCTGGCCGGCTGGCATTTCGCTGCAGAATGCCTAGATAGAAGCCATGACAGCTATCCTCATCGTCGCCCTCGTGATCCTCATGGGACTGGTCGTCTACTCGCTGGTCCGCGGCATCATCGCCTTCCTGCAAAGCACGCGCGAAGACCTGCAAGACCAGTCGAGCGACCGTGCGACCGAGCTGCAACTGATGCAGAACAAGATGATGTTCAACCGCATCAAGTACCAGGCGCTCGCCATCGTGGTGGTCGGCGTGCTGCTCGCGCTCGCCAGCTGAGGCGCGAGCTTCCCGCACCAATGGTAAAGCTCAACAAGATCTACACCCGCACGGGCGACGACGGCACCACCGGGCTCGTCGACGGGTCGCGCCGCGCGAAGCACGATGCGCGCATGGCCGCCATCGGCGCGGTGGACGAGGCGAATTCGGCGCTCGGTTTCGCCGCCGTCGCGCTGGCGGGCACCGATCATGCCGCGCTGCTGTTCCGCCTCCAGAACGACCTGTTCGATCTCGGCGCCGATCTCGCCACCCCGCTGGGGGAGGAAGAGGGCGCGAATTTCGAACCGTCCGAGATGGTGCTGCGCATCGTCCCGCCGCAGGTCGACCGGCTGGAACAGGCGATCGACGATCTCAATGCGGGGCTCGAGCCGCTGACCAGCTTCGTCCTGCCCGGCGGCAGCGAAGGGGCGGCGCGGGTCCATCTCGCGCGCGCCTCGGCTCGCGCGGCGGAGCGGGCGATGGCGGCGCTGGCCGAGGGCGAGCCGGTCAATCCGGCGGGCCTTGCCTATATCAACCGCGTCTCCGACCTTCTCTTCGTGCTTGCCCGCGTGCTGAACGACAACGGCGCGGCCGATGTCGAGTGGGTGCCGGGCGCGAACCGCTAGGGCGGGCGACGGGGCTGGCCAGCGCGCGGCGCAGTCGCTACCACGCCGCCTTTGCTGCAGTTGCGAAGAAGGCTTGGCGATCATGAAGACGGTGGGAATTATCGGCGCGGGCCAGATGGGCTCGGGCATCGCGCAGACGGTCGCCGCGCACGGCATGGAGGTGCTCCTCGCCGATATCGATCTCGCCATGGCGGAAAAGGCGAAGACCGGGATCGGCAAGGCGCTCGATCGTCTCGTCGCGAAGGAAAAGATCGACCCGGCGGCGGCACGCGACACGCTGGCCCGCATCACCCCGGTGGCCGACTACGCCCCGATGGCAGGCGCCGAGCTGATCGTCGAAGCCGCGACCGAGAAGGAAGCGATCAAGC
>CAYNZQ010000054.1:0-4424 GCA_964401795.1 uncultured Citromicrobium sp. | reverse complement strand
TCCTCAACCGCAAGAACGTGATCGTCATCCTGATGGCGATCGAGCTGATCCTGCTGGCGGTGAACATCAACCTCGTCGCGTTTTCGAGCTTCCTGGGCGATCTGACGGGGCAGATTTTCGCGATGTTCGTGCTGACCGTCGCTGCCGGCGAGGCGGCGATCGGGCTTGCCATCCTCGTCATCTTCTTCCGCGACCGGGGCACGATCGCGGTCGATGATGTCAACGAAATGAAGGGGTAGGGCACCGTGATCGAGATCATCGTATTCCTGCCGCTACTGGCAGCGATCGCGGCCGGGCTCGCCAACAAGGCGCTGCCCGCGGCATTCGCGAAGCTCGTCACCACGCTCGCGCTGTTCGTGGCGTGCGGGCTCAGTTGGCCGATCTTCCTCGGTTTCCTGGGCGGATCGAGCACGGCCTACGTCGTCCCCGTCCTCGACTGGGTGCAATCCGGGACGCTGTCGTTCGACTGGTCGCTGCGCGTCGATACGCTGACGGCGGTCATGCTGGTGGTTGTGACCAGCGTATCCGCACTCGTCCATCTCTATAGCTGGGGCTACATGGATGAGGATCCGGACCAGCCCCGCTTCTTCGCCTATCTGTCGCTGTTCACCTTCGCGATGCTGATGCTGGTGACGGCCAACAACCTCGTCCAGATGTTCTTCGGGTGGGAAGGCGTCGGCCTCGCGTCTTATCTGCTGATCGGGTTCTGGTTCCGCAAGCCGAGCGCCAGCGCCGCCGCGATAAAGGCCTTCGTCGTCAACCGGGTCGGCGACCTCGGTTTCATGCTCGGCATCTTCGGCACCTATCTGGTGTTCGGGACCACCTCGATCCCCGAAATCCTGGCCGCCGCGCCGGGCATGAGCGGCAGCACCATCACCTTCGTCGGCATGCGTCTGCAGACCATGGATATCCTGTGCATCCTGCTGTTCATCGGTGCGATGGGCAAATCGGCGCAGCTCGGCCTTCATACCTGGCTGCCCGACGCGATGGAGGGTCCAACGCCTGTTTCCGCGCTGATCCACGCCGCGACCATGGTCACGGCGGGCGTATTCATGGTGTGCCGCCTGTCCCCGATGTTCGAGACGGCACCGGTCGCGCTCGGTTTCGTCACCTTCATCGGCGCGGCGACGTGCCTGTTCGCGGCGACGATCGGCACGACGCAGTGGGATATCAAGCGCGTGATCGCCTATTCCACCTGCTCGCAGCTCGGCTACATGTTCTTCGCCGCGGGCGTGGGCGCCTATGGCGTGGCGATGTTCCACCTGTTCACCCACGCCTTCTTCAAGGCATTGCTGTTCCTGGGCGCCGGTTCGGTCATCCACTCGATGCACCACGAGCAGGACATGCGCTATTACGGCGCGCTGCGGAAGCGGATCCCGATCACCTTCTGGGCGATGATGGCCGGAACGCTGGCAATCACCGGGGTCGGGCTTGCCGGTGTGTTCGGTTTCGCGGGCTTCTATTCGAAGGACGCCATCCTAGAGGTCGCATTTGCGCGCGGGACCGACGTTTCCAACTTCGCCTTCTGGGCAGGTACCTTCGCCGCACTGCTGACGAGCTTCTACAGCTGGCGCCTGATGTTCCTGACCTTCTGGGGCAAGCCGCGCTGGGCGGACAGCGAGCATATCCAGCACGCCGTCCACCATGGGCACGACGAGCCGCATCCGGACAATCCGCCGATCCAGGAAGATGCCGGCGCATCGCCCAAGCATCACGTGCCCGAGCCCGAGGAATACGACGGGACGGCCGGTTACAGCCCGCACGAGAGCCCGTGGGTCATGCTGATCCCGCTCGTCGTGCTGAGCCTGGGCGCGGTTTTTGCCGGGTTCCTGTTCACCCATCCGTTCGTGGAAGGCGAAGGCTTTTGGGCCGGTTCCATCTTCTATAACGAAGCGCTGATCCATGCTGCGCATGCCGTGCCGGGCTGGGTCAAGCTTGCCGCGACCTTCGCAATGGCGATCGGTCTGCTGGCCGCCTGGACCGGGTATATCCGCGACACCTCGCTGCCCGAGCGCGCGGCCGAGCAACTCGGCCCGGTCTACCGCTTCCTGCTCAACAAGTGGTATTTCGACGAGCTCTACAACTTCCTGTTCGTGCGCCCCGCGTTCTGGATCGGGCGCAAGCTGTGGAGCTGGATCGACGTCGGCACGATCGACCGCTTCGGGCCCGACGGCGCCGCCTGGGTGGTCCAGCGCGGTTCGGTCTATGCCAAGCAAATCCAGTCCGGTTACCTCTACAGCTATGCGCTGGTGATGCTCCTCGGCATCATCGCCGCGGTGACCTGGGTGCTCCTGTGATGGAGGGCTTTCCCATTCTTTCGCTGATGTTGCTGATCCCGCTGGTCGGGGCGATCATCTGTTTCTTCGTTTCCGCCCCCACCGCGCGGTGGGTGGCGCTCGCCGCGACCACGCTCGATTTGGTGCTGGGCATCGCCCTGTGGGCGAATTTCGACATTGGCGGCGCGCAGTGGCAGTTCCAGGAACGGCACGACCTGTTCGCCGGGTTCTCCTACGCGCTCGGCATAGACGGGATCGCGCTGCTCCTGATCGTGCTAAGCACGTTCCTGATGCCGATCTGCATCCTCGCGAGCTGGGACGGCATCCAGAGGCGCGTCGGCGAGTACATGGCGGCGTTCCTGATCATGGAACTGCTGATGATCGGCGTCTTTGCGGCGCAGGATCTGTTCCTGTTCTACATCTTCTTCGAAGCCGGCCTCATCCCGATGTATCTGATCATCGGCATCTGGGGGGGCACCGACCGGATCTACGCCAGCTTCAAGTTCTTCCTCTACACGCTGCTTGGCTCGGTCCTGATGCTCGTCGCGATGCTGTGGATGGCGAACGCGGCGGGGACGACCGACATCCCGACGCTGATGCAGTACGATTTCCCGGCCGGGGCTCAGACGTGGCTGTGGCTTGCCTTCTTCGCCAGTTTCGCGGTGAAGATGCCGATGTTCCCGGTGCACACCTGGCTTCCCGCGGCACACGTCCAGGCGCCCACGGCAGGCTCGGTCATTCTGGCGGGCGTGCTGCTGAAGATGGGCGGCTATGGCTTCATCCGTTTCAGCCTGCCGATGTTCCCGGACGCGTCGGCCCAGTTCATGTGGCTGATCTTCGTCCTTTCCATGGTCGCGGTGGTCTATGCGAGCCTCGTCGCGCTGATCCAGCCGGACATGAAGAAGCTGATCGCCTACTCCTCGGTCGCGCACATGGCGATCGTGACCGCGGGCCTGTTCGCGTTCAACGTGCAGGGCCTGGAAGGCGCGATGATCATGATGCTGAGCCACGGGCTCGTATCGGGCGCGCTGTTCCTGTGCGTGGGCGTCATCTACGACCGGCTGCACACCCGGGAGATCGCGCGGTACGGCGGTCTGGCGATCAACATGCCGCGCTATGCCGCGTTCTTCCTGCTGTTCACGATGGCCAGCATTGGCCTGCCCGGGACCAGCGGCTTCGTCGCGGAGTTCGTCAGCCTCGCGGGTGTCTTCGACATGTCGAGCACCACGACGCTGGTACTGACGACGGGCATCATCCTGGGCGCCGGCTACATGCTCTATCTCTACCGCCGGGTCGTCTTCGGCGAACAGGTCAATGCCGATGCCGCGGCTATGAAGGATATGAACGTGCGTGAATGGATCATGCTGGCGCCGATCGCGGCGGCGGTATTGTGGATGGGAATCTATCCGGAAAGCTTCATCGCCCCGATGCGGCAGGACCTCGCCGCACTGGAAGCGCGCCTGGCGCGCACGACTCCCGCCGGCGATGCCGATCTGGCCACCGGGCCGGCGCGCGAACACAATGCCAATTACGTGGCCGCCCATGGCGGCGCCGAGGGTGAAGCCGCCGGCGAAGCGAGCGGCGAGGGAGCGCACTGATGGATTTCGGTTCTTCCCTGACACTGATCGCGCCCGAACTGCTGCTGAGCCTGACCGGGCTTGCCCTGCTGCTGGTCGCGGCATGGGTGGGTGACGGCGCGAGCCGCCTCGTCAGCATTCTGGCCGCCACGGCGCTGGGTGCGGCGTTCATCATTGTTCTGCCCAGCGTGGTGGCGGGGGCGAGCGGCCCGGCGACTCTGGCGTTCGGCGGACAGTTCCGCGCCGACGCCTTTGCCGGGTTCGCGAAACTGCTGATCTACGTGTCCGGCATCGCCTGCCTCATGATCGCGCCGCGGTTCTTCGCGCGCGCCGACGCGATGCGTGCCGAATATCCGATCCTGATCCTGTTCGCGACGCTGGGCATGGGGATCATGGTTTCGGCGGGCGACTTGCTGACACTGTATATCGGGCTCGAACTCAACAGCCTGTCTGCCTACGTGCTGGCGAGCTTCCTGCGGGCGGACAGCCGCTCGGCCGAAGCGGGCCTCAAATATTTCGTCCTGGGCGCGCTCGCATCGGGCATCCTGCTTTACGGCATGAGCCTGACCTA
>CAYNZQ010000053.1:0-5100 GCA_964401795.1 uncultured Citromicrobium sp. | reverse complement strand
CCCGGCTTCGTCGTCAATCGCATCCTGCTGCCGATGATCAACGAGGCGGTGTTCGTGCTGGGCCAGTCGACCGCCAGCATCGCCGATATCGACAAGGGTTGCCGGCTCGGCCTCAACCACCCGATGGGTCCGCTGCAACTGGCCGATTTCGTCGGGCTCGACACCTGCCTCGATATCGTGCGCGTGCTGCACGAAACGACGGGCGACACGAAATACCGCCCCGCGCCGCTGCTGGTGAAATATGTCGAGGCCGGCTGGCTCGGCCGCAAGACCGGGCGCGGTTTCTACGATTATTCGGGCGAGGAACCGGTGCCGACGCGCTAGGCCGCGGCGCCGGGCCGGGGACAGGGGCGGGCGGTCGGGCTTCCGATCGCGGAACCGGGCCGCGAAGCCGGTCGTTCATGGGGCAAAGGAGATACCCGAATGAGCGACGACAAGAAAACCACACCCGACGTCGGCGAAAGCAAGGAAGCGCGCATGGCCGACCAGGCGCCCGAACTGCATAACGACGAACAGGACGATCACCGCAGCCAGGCCCAGGAAGTGGCCGAGGAAGCGCAGGCGACCACCACCGAAACCGTCAGCCCGACCGAGAGCGCGAAGGACGACAACAAGTCCGGCCTGATGAACGATTCGACGCAGGACACCGTCGATCACATGCGCGACATGGAAAGCTCGGGCCGGGTGGACATGGGCGCCTATCGCGGCGAGCCCAACATGGACGACAACGAGGACAAGTACGGCCGGGCGAACAAGCTCGACAAGGACCTCACCTCCGACGGCAGCGACGTCCCCGGCAGCTGATTGCCAAGTATCCCGCGACGGGCGCGGCGCGTCAGCCGAGCCCGTCGTTGAGCGTCCACAGCCCCGCGATCAGGATCGACGCGCCCAGCACCAGCCCGAAGGCGAGCAGCTTGAAATTCGGCAGCGAGGCCGGGCGCATATGGTGGGACGACAGCTTGGCCAGCGTCGCGCAGGCCCGCCGCTGCGCCACGATCGCGAGGATCGCGCCGCCGCCGATGAACACGCTGGCCACCGCGCGGGCCAGCCATGGCGGATCGAATTCCCCGAACAATGCGCTGAAAGCGACACCGATGCCGATCGCGGCGAGCGCGGTGCGCATCCACCCGGCGAAGGTACGCTCCACCGCCATGATGTTGCGATCCTCGGCCAGATCGGTGCGAACCTCGGCCCAGGTCACGCGAGGATCCTCGGTTTTGGGATCGTCGGTTTCGGGGTCGTCCTGTGCCATGGGGATCAAGACCTAGCCCGGCGTGAGGCGCTTGCCAATTTAACCGATGTTCAGCCTTCGCCCGCGAGGGACTTGAGCGCGTAGAGTTGGTCCAGCGCCTCACGCGGGCTGAGGGCGTCCACGTCGAGCGTCTGCAGCGCCTCGCGCAAGGTATCGCATTCCGCCTCCTCGGCACGCAGGGCCGCGCTGAACAGCGGCAGGTCGCCGAGCCCCGCCGCCAGACCGCCGGTCTCCGCCCGCCCTTTCTCCAGCCGGTCGAGAACCGATCGGGCCCGCGCCACGACGTCCTTCGGCACACCCGCCAACTTCGCCACCGCGAGGCCGTAGCTGCGGTCGGCGGGCCCCTCCGCCAGCTCGTGCAGCAGGACGAGATCGCCCTTCCACTCGCGCGCGCGCACGTGGTGCAGGCTCAGCGCGTCGCAGCTTTCGGCGAGCCGGGCGAGCTCGTGGTAATGGGTTGCGAAGAGGCAGCGGCTGCGATTGCTCTCGTGCACCGCCTCCACCACCGCCCAGGCAAGCGCGAGGCCGTCATAGGTGCTGGTGCCGCGTCCGACCTCGTCTAGGATCACGAAGCTGCGGTCGGTCGCCTGGCTCAGGATCGCCGCGGTCTCGACCATCTCGACCATGAAGGTGGAGCGGCCGCGCGCCAGATTGTCGCTCGCCCCGACGCGGCTGAACAGGCGGTCGACGATCCCGATCCGCGCCGCCTCGGCGGGCACGTAGCCGCCCGCTTGCGCCATCACCACGATCAGTGCGTTCTGGCGCAGGAAAGTGGACTTGCCGCCCATATTGGGCCCGCCGATCAGCCACAGCCGGTCGGTCGGGGAAAGGCGGCAGTCGTTGGGTACGAAGCGGTCGTTGCCGTTCGCGCGCAGCGCCTGCTCCACCACCGGGTGACGCCCGCTCGTGATCGCAAGCTCCGTGTCCTCGCCGATTTCGGGGCGGCACCAATTGCCCTCCGCCGCGCGCTCCGCCTGGCCCGCCGCGACGTCCAGCCGCGCCAGCGCCTCCGCCGTGGCGGCAATCGCCTCGCGCGCGGTGCACACGGTATCGACCAGCTCCTCGAAATGCGCCTCTTCCGCGGCCAGCGCGCGTCCGCCCGCTTCCGAGATGCGGCTCGCCTCCTCGTGCAGTTGCAGCGAGTTGAAACGGACCGCGCCCGCCATCGTCTGGCGATGGGTGAAGCCGCTGTCGGGCGCCATCAGCGCGTCCGCATGCTTGCTCGGCACCTCGATGAAATAGCCCAGCACGCCGTTGTGCTTGATCTTGAGCGAGGGCGTGCCGGTCTCCTCGCGATAGCGTGCCTCCATCGCCGCGATGGCGCGCCGCGCATTACCCGACACCTCGCGCAATTCGTCGAGCGCCGCGTCGTAGCCTTGCGCGACGTAGCCGCCCGCCTGCCGTTCGGTCGGCGGGGCGGGGACCAGCGCGCGCTGCAGGTGATCGACCAGCGCGCCGTGACCGCCCAGGCGAGGGAGCAGCTCTTCCAGCAAAGCGGGCCGGTCGCCGTGCGTGGCGAGATGGTCGCGGATGCGCCGCGCCTCGCCCAACCCGTCGCGAATCTGGCCCAGGTCGCGCGGACTGCCCCGGCCTGCCACCAGCCGGCCCAGCGCGCGCGCCAGATCGGGCACTGCGCGCAAGACGCCGCGCAGGTCGGCCCGCAGCAGCGGATCGTCATGGAAGAACCGCACCAGGTGCAGGCGCGCCTCGATCCGGGCCCGGTCGGTCAGCGGCGCGGCGAGATCTTCCGCCAGCAGCCGCGCCCCCGCGCCGGTCGCGCAGCGGTCTATCGCGGCGAGCAGGCTGCCTTCGCGCGCTCCGTTCGATCCGGCGAGGATTTCCAAGCTGGTGCGGGTCGCCGCGTCCATTGCGAGGTGCGCGTCCCCTTGCGCGGCGCGCGGCGGCAGCAGGAACGGCAGCGTGCCGCGCCCCGCATGGTCGAGATAGGCCAGCAACCCGCCGCCCGCCGCCAGCATCGCGCGGGTGAAGCTGCCGAAGCCGTCGAGCGTGGCGACGCCGTGAATCGCCTTCAGCCTGCTTGCGCCCTCGTCGCTGGCGAAGTCCCCGGCGGGGCGCTCGATCGCGTCCGCGATGGCGAGGTCGAGCGTGTCGGGCACCACCACCTCGCTCGCGCCCAGCCTTGCCAGCGCCGCGTCCACCGCATCGGGCGCGCATTCCTCCAGCACCATGCGCCCGGTTGAGATGTCGCAATGGGCAAGGCCGATCCGCCCGCGCACCTCGCAAAGCGCGGCGAGCGTGTTTGCGCGGCGCGGTTCGAGCAGCGCGTCTTCGGTCAGCGTGCCCGCGGTGACGAAGCGGACGATGTCGCGCGCGACCAGCGCCTTCGACACGGGCGTGCCTTCGCGCCGGGCGCGCTCCTTCGCCTCGTCCGGCGTCTCGACCTGCTCCGCGATGGCGACGCGGCAGCCGGCCCGGATCAGGCGGGCGAGATAGCTTTCGGCCGAATGCACCGGCACGCCGCACATCGGCACCGGCTCGCCGTCGTGTTCGCCCCGGCTGGTCAGGGCGATGTCGAGCACGCCGGCCGCGCGCCGTGCGTCGTCGAAGAACAGCTCGAAGAAATCGCCCATGCGATAGAACAGCAGGCAGTCGCCCGCCTCGCGCTTCAGCGCAAGATATTGCTGCATCATGGGGGTGGGTCCGGCGGCCATCGCCCGCGTTGCTAGCCACCCGCCGGGGCAGCGTCACGCCCCTTCGGTCCGTTCGCTGGGGAAACACGGGGGGCGGCAAGCAGGCGCCAGGCAAAACCGAATTCGAGCGCGCTTTCCTCTATGCCCCGCGCCACGGTGCCGTTAGGGCATGGCCTCGCAAGAGGAGTGAGACTTGGCCGACGACAAGCAGACCGATTTCAACGCGCGCGAGGCGCTGTTCTATCACGAGGCGATCCGACCCGGTAAGATCGAGATCATCGCGTCGAAACCCATGGCGACGCAGCGCGATCTCAGTCTCGCCTATTCGCCCGGCGTTGCCGTCCCGGTGGAGGCGATCGCGGCCGATCCCGCCAATGCGGCGAAATACACCGCGCGTTCCAACCTCGTCGCGGTCATTTCCAACGGCACCGCCATCCTCGGCCTCGGCAATCTCGGCGCGCTCGCGTCGAAGCCGGTGATGGAAGGCAAGGCGGTACTGTTCAAGCGCTTCGCCGACGTCGATTCGATCGATATCGAGCTCGATACCGAGGATCCCGACAAGTTCATCGAGGCGGTCGCGCTGATGGAGCCGACCTTCGGCGGCATCAATCTGGAAGACATCGCCGCGCCCGAATGCTTCATCATCGAGCAGGCCCTGCGCGAGCGGATGAACATCCCCGTCATGCACGACGACCAGCACGGCACCGCGATCATCGCGGCGGCGGGCCTCATCAACGCCTGCCACCTGACGGGGCGCGAGCTCAAGGATTGCCGCATGGTGGTAAACGGGGCGGGCGCCAGCGCGCTCGCCTGCACCGCGCTGATCAAGGCGATGGGCATCCCGCACGACCAGGTGATCGTGTGCGACCGTTCCGGCCCGATCTATCCCGGCCGCGAGGACGTGGACCAGTGGAAGAGCGCGCACGCGGTCCCGACCGAGGCGCGCAGCCTGGAAGAGGCGCTGGAAGGCGCGGACATCTTCCTCGGCCTGTCGGCGGCGGGCGCGCTGAAGCCCGAATGGGTGGAGAAGATGGCGAAGCAGCCGATCATCTTCGCCATGGCCAACCCGGTGCCGGAGATCATGCCCGACGATGCGAAGCGGGTGCGGCCCGACGCGATCATCGCGACCGGGCGCAGCGACTATCCCAACCAGGTCAACAACGTGCTGGGCTTCCCCTTCATCTTCCGCGGCGCGCT
>CAYNZQ010000052.1:0-5203 GCA_964401795.1 uncultured Citromicrobium sp. | reverse complement strand
CGGTCCTGCGCGGGGACCGGCCACGGAATGGAAGCGGCGCGCTCCATAATCGCGACGATTTCGACTGGCTGCAGCAGCGTACCGGCAGGTGCGCGATTCGCTGCGGCCTTTCCAGCGTCGGCGGTCCGGAGCCCTACCGATCACGCGTAGCGAACATCACGGCAAGCCGGCGCGCGGCCCCTCGCGCGTCCGGGAACACGAAGAAAGAGGTACACCTCCTCCATGGCGACCAAGGCGAAGGCTCCGGCGAACACCGGCACCGCAAAGCGGCGCATCCGCAAGATTTTCGGCGACATCCACGAAGTGGTGCAGATGCCGAACCTGATCGAGGTCCAACGCGAGAGCTACGAGCAGTTCCTGCGTTCCGACAAGGAGATCGATTACGTCTCCGGCCTCGAGAAGACGCTGCGCAGCGTGTTCCCCATCCGCGACTTCGCCGGTACCGCCGAACTCGATTTCGTGCATTACGAGCTGGAAGAGCCGAAATACGACACCACCGAGTGTCGCCAGCGCGGCATAACCTATGCCGCCCCAATGAAGGTCACCCTGCGTCTGATCGTGTTCGAGGTCGACCAGGAGACCGAGACCCGCTCCGTGCTCGATATCAAGGAGCAGGACGTCTACATGGGCGACATGCCGCTCATGACGGATAACGGCACCTTCATCATCAACGGGACCGAACGCGTGATCGTGTCGCAGATGCACCGGTCGCCCGGCGTGCTGTTCGACCACGATCGCGGCAAGACGCACTCCTCGGGCAAGCTGCTGTTCGCCGCCCGCGTGATCCCCTATCGCGGCAGCTGGCTCGATTTCGAGTTCGACGCGAAGGACGTGGTCAACGTCCGAATCGACCGCAAGCGCAAGCTGCCGGTGACCAGCCTCCTCTACGCGCTGGGCCTCGATGCCGAGCAGATCCTCGAGCATTTCTATGACACCGTGACCTGGGAGCGGGCGAAGGACGGGTGGAAGATCCCGTTCGTGCCCGCGCAGTGGCGCGGCGTGAAGCCGAGCTTCGCGCTGGTCAACGCCGATACCGGCGAGGAAGTGTTCGGCGCCGGCCACAAGATCAGCCCGCGCGCCGCGAACAAGGAGGCCAAGGACGGCCTCGCCACGCTGCTGCTGCCGACCGAGGAAATCTTCGCCCGCTACGCCGCGCGCGACATGATCGACGAGTCAACCGGCCGCATTTACATCGAGGCCGGCGAGGAGCTGAGCCCCGAAAACCTCGAGGCGCTCGACAATGCCGGGATCGACCGGATCGAGCTGCTCGACATCGACCACGTCAATACCGGTCCGTGGATCCGCAACACGCTGCAGGTCGACAAGGCCGAGAACCGCGACGAGGGTCTCGAGGCGATCTACAAGGTAATGCGCCCGGGCGAGCCGCCGACCAAGGAAACCGCCGAGGCGCTGTTCGAAGGCCTGTTCTTCGACAGCGACCGCTACGACCTGTCTGCCGTCGGCCGTGTGAAGCTGAACATGCGTCTGGAGCTCGACGCCGAGGACACCGTCACCACGCTGCGCAAGGAAGACATCCTGGCGGTGGTGAAGGAGCTGGTCGGCCTGAAGGACGGCAAGGGTGAAGTCGACGATATCGACAATCTCGGCAACCGCCGGGTCCGCTCGGTCGGCGAATTGCTGGAAAACCAGTACCGCGTCGGCCTGCTCCGCATGGAGCGCGCGGTGAAGGAGCGCATGAGCAGCGTCGACGTGTCGACCGTCATGCCCAACGATCTCATCAACGCCAAGCCCGCCGTGGCCGCGGTGCGCGAGTTCTTCGGCTCCAGCCAGCTCTCGCAGTTCATGGACCAGACCAACCCGCTGTCGGAAGTCACCCACAAGCGCCGCGTTTCGGCACTCGGGCCGGGCGGTCTGACGCGTGAGCGTGCGGGCTTCGAAGTCCGCGACGTCCACCCCACGCACTATGGTCGCATCTGCCCGATCGAGACGCCGGAAGGCCCGAACATCGGCCTTATCAATTCGCTCGCCAGCTTCAGCCGCGTGAACAAGTACGGCTTCATCGAGACGCCGTACCGCCAGGTGAAGGACGGCAAGGTCACCAGCGACGTGATCTACCTCTCCGCCATGGAAGAGCAGAAGCACACCGTCGCGCAAGCCAGTGCCGAGCTGACCGAGGACGGCAGCTTCGTGGAAGAGCTGGTGTCGGCGCGTCACTCGGGCGACAACCTGATGGCCCCGCGCGAGACGATCACGCTGATGGACGTTTCGCCCAAGCAGCTCGTTTCGGTCGCTGCCTCGCTGATCCCGTTCCTGGAAAACGACGACGCCAACCGCGCGCTGATGGGTTCCAACATGCAGCGCCAGGCGGTGCCGCTGGTCCGGGCCGAGGCGCCGTTCGTGGGCACCGGCATGGAAGAGACCGTGGCACGTGACAGCGGCGCGGCGATCACCGCCAAGCGCGGCGGCATCGTCGACCAGGTCGACGCGACCCGCATCGTGATCCGTGCGCAGGGCGACGTCGAGGCCGGCCAGTCCGGCGTCGACATCTATTCCCTGCAGAAGTTCCAGCGCTCCAACCAGAACACCTGCATCAACCAGCGCCCGCTGGTGAAGGTGGGCGAGACGGTGGAGCCGGGCGACGTCATCGCGGACGGTCCCTCGACCGATCTGGGCGAACTGGCGCTGGGCAAGAACAGCCTCGTCGCGTTCATGCCCTGGAACGGCTACAACTACGAGGACTCCATCCTGATCTCCGAGCGGATCGTGAAGGACGACGTCTTCACCTCGATCCACATCGAGGAGTTCGAGGTGATGGCCCGCGACACGAAGCTGGGGCCGGAAGACATCACCCGCGACATTCCCAATGTGGGCGAGGAGGCGCTGCGCAACCTCGACGAAGCGGGCATCGTCTACATCGGGGCCGAAGTGCATCCGGGCGACATCCTGTGCGGGAAGATCACGCCGAAGGGCGAAAGCCCGATGACGCCGGAGGAAAAGCTCCTGCGCGCCATCTTCGGCGAGAAGGCCAGCGACGTGCGCGACACCTCGCTCCGCCTGCCCCCCGGCGTCGCCGGGACGGTGGTCGAGGTGCGGGTGTTCAACCGCCACGGCATCGAGATCGACGACCGTACGCGCGCGATCCAGAACGAGGAAATCGAGCGCCTGCGCAAGGACAGCCAGGACGAACGCGCGATCCTCAACCGCGCGACCTACAACCGCCTGCGCGACATGCTGGTCGGCCAGACCGCTTCGGCAGCGCCCAAGGGCGTGAAGAAGGGGTCGGAGATCACCGAGGACCTGCTCGACGGCATCGATCGCCACGAATGGTTCAAGTTCGCGGTCGCGGACGACAACCGACAGGCGCAGCTGGAAGCGGTCAAAACCCAGTACGACGAGGCCGTGAAGGGCATCGATCACAAGTTCGAGGACCGCAAGGAGAAGCTCGAACGCGGTGACGAGCTCGCCCCGGGCGTGCTGAAGATGGTCAAGGTCTTCGTCGCGGTGAAGCGCAAGCTGCAGCCGGGCGACAAGATGGCCGGCCGTCACGGCAACAAGGGCGTCATCAGCCGGATCCTGCCGCAGGAAGATATGCCGTTCCTGGAAGACGGGACGCCGGTCGACCTCGTGCTCAACCCGCTGGGCGTGCCGAGCCGCATGAATGTCGGGCAGATCTTCGAGACCCACCTAGGCATGGCCGCGCGCGGTCTGGGCCAGCAGGTCACGGCGGCGCTCGACGAGTGGCGGGCCAACAACCCGGACCCCGAGGCTGCCGCGCCGCCCGAAGCGGTGAAGGACAAGCTGAAGGAGGTCTACGGCGACCAGTACCATGCCGATATCGACGCACGGTCGACGGCGGAGATCGTGGAACTGGCCGGCAATCTGCGCATGGGCGTGCCGATGGGTACCCCGGTGTTCGATGGCGCGCGCGAGAGCGACGTCACCCAGCAGCTGGAGAAGGCCAACCTGCCCGGATCGGGCCAGGTCGTGCTGTTCGACGGCCGCACCGGCGAGGCGTTCGACCGCAAGGTGACCGTGGGCTACATCTACATGCTGAAGCTGCACCACCTCGTGGACGACAAGATCCACGCGCGTTCGATCGGCCCGTACAGCCTCGTCACCCAGCAGCCGCTGGGCGGCAAGGCGCAGTTCGGCGGCCAGCGTTTCGGCGAGATGGAGGTCTGGGCGCTCCAGGCCTACGGCGCCGCCTACACGCTGCAGGAGATGCTGACGGTGAAGTCCGACGACGTGGTCGGCCGGACCAAGGTCTACGAGGCGATCGTCAAGGGCGACGACACTTTCGAGGCCGGCATTCCGGAAAGCTTCAACGTGCTCGTGAAGGAAATGCGCAGCCTCGGCCTCAACGTCGAACTCACCAGCCTGGGTGACGACGACGAGGATGGCGACGGCCTGGCGATCGCGGCGGAGTGACGATGGCACGGGCGGCTGGCGCCGCCCGTTTCCTCGCCCACGATTTCTCCCCCCAAGGGATTTAAGACATGAACGAACTGACCAAATTCACCAACCAGCTGGCGAAGCCCGAAACCTTCGACCAGATCCAGATCGGCCTCGCGAGCCCGGAGCGCATCCGTTCCTGGTCCTTCGGCGAGATCAAGAAGCCCGAAACGATCAACTACCGCACGTTCAAGCCCGAGCGTGACGGCCTGTTCTGCGCGCGCATCTTCGGCCCGGTGAAGGACTACGAGTGCCTGTGCGGCAAGTACAAGCGCATGAAGTACAAGGGCGTCGTCTGCGAGAAGTGCGGCGTCGAAGTGACCGTGACCAAGGTCCGCCGCGAGCGGATGGGCCACATCGAACTGGCCGCGCCGGTCGCGCACATCTGGTTCCTGAAGTCGCTGCCCAGCCGCATCGGCCTGCTGCTCGACATGCAGCTCAAGCAGCTCGAGCGCGTGCTGTACTTCGAAGCCTACATCGTGACCGAGCCGGGCCTGACCCCGCTGGAGAAGTTCCAGCTGCTGACCGAGGACGAACTGCTCGAGGCGCAGGACGAGTACGGCGAGGACGCCTTCAGCGCCGGAATCGGCGCGGAAGCGGTCAAGATCATGCTGATGGATCTCGATCTGGAGCAGGAGCGCGCCGATCTCCTCCATGAGCTGGAGACGACGAAGTCCAAGCTCAAGCCCGCCAAGATCATCAAGCGGCTCAAGGTCGTCGAAAGCTTCATCGATTCGGGCAACCGTCCGGAATGGATGATCCTGGAAGTCGTGCCCGTGATCCCGCCCGA
>CAYNZQ010000051.1:0-5240 GCA_964401795.1 uncultured Citromicrobium sp. | reverse complement strand
CAGCGCCACGTCCAGCAATCGATGGTGCTGATGCCGCTCGACGCGCCGGGCGTCACCATCCTGCGCCATCTGCCCGTGTTCGGTTACGACGACGCGCCGCACGGCCATATGGAGATCGAGCTCAAGGACGTGCGCATCCCGGCGACCAACATGCTGCTGGGCGAAGGGCGCGGGTTCGAGATCGCGCAGGGGCGCCTGGGGCCGGGCCGCATCCACCACTGCATGCGCACCATCGGCGTCGCGGAAGAGGCGCTCGAAAAGATGTGCCGCCGCCTGCAATCGCGCGAGGCCTTCGGCAAGCCGGTGTACAAGCACTCGGTCTGGGAAGAGCGGGTCGCGCGCGCGCGCATCGACATCGAGATGACGCGCCTGTTGTGCCTCAAGGCCGCCGACATGATGGACAAAGTCGGCAACAAGGCGGCGAAGCAGGAGATCGCGATGATCAAGGTGCAGGCGCCCAACATGGCGCTCAGGATCATCGACGATGCGATCCAGGCGCATGGCGGCGCGGGCGTGAGCGAGGATTTCGGCCTCGCCCAGGCCTACGCCCACCAGCGCACGCTGCGCCTTGCCGACGGCCCGGACGAGGTCCACGCCCGCTCCATCGCGCGGATGGAATTCGGCCGGCACACGCCCGATCCCGACGAAGGCGGCCTCGCCACCGGCGGCGGCGCTCGGGCCAGCGCGGGCAGCGCCGCGGCGGGCGCGCGCTGATGGCGCCCCCCTCCCGCTTGCGGGAGGGGCCGGGGGTGGGCACGGGCCGTCCGGCGCCGTGCATGGGCCCGCCCCGTTGCTAACCAGGATTTGCGGGGCGGGCCCACGCCTCGCTGCCCTCCCACCTACGGGAGGGCATGAAAGGATTTTATGACCAGAGCCGCCATCCTCGAAAAACCCGGCGAAGGCCTCGTCATCGGCGAGATCGCGCTGGCCGATCCCGCTCCGCACGAGGTGCTGGTCGATGTGAAGGCGTGTGGGCTGTGCCATTCGGACCTGCACTTCATCGACGGGCACTACCCCCACGCGCTCCCCTGCATTCCGGGGCACGAGGCGGCAGGCGTGGTCCGCGCCGTCGGTAGCGAGGTCACAATGGTTAAACCCGGCGATCACGTCGTCTCGTGCCTGTCCGCCTTTTGCGGGCAGTGCGAGTTCTGCGTCACCGGCCGCATGGCGCTGTGCCTGGGGGCCGGAACCCGCCGGCCCAAGGGCGCCGCCCCGCGCATCACCCGCGACGGAGAGCCGGTCGCGCAGATGCTGAACCTGTCGGCCTTCGCCGAACAGATGCTGATCCACGAACACGCTTGCGTCGCCATCGACAAAGAGATGCCGCTTGACCGCGCCGCGCTGCTCGGCTGCGCGGTGACGACGGGCGCGGGCGCGGTGTTCAACGCGACGAAGATCGTGCCGGGCGAAGCGGTCGCCATCGTGGGTTGCGGCGGCGTCGGCCTCGCCGCGGTCAACGCCGCGAAGATCGCCGGCGCGGGCAAGGTGATCGCCTGCGATCCGCTGCCCGAGAAGCGCAAGCTGGCCGAAACGCTCGGCGCCACGCACACCGTCGATGCATCCAGCGAGACCGCGGCGGACGAGGTGGTCGCGATCAGTGGCGGCGGCGTCCACCACGCGATCGAGGCGGTCGGACGGGCCGCCTCGGCCGAACTCGCGGTCAAGGTTCTGCGCCGCGGCGGGACCGCCACGATCCTGGGCATGATGCCATTGGACTGCAAGGTCGGCCTCAGCGCGATGGACCTGCTCGCGAGCAAGCGATTGCAGGGCGCGATCATGGGATCGAACCACTTCCCGGTCGATCTGCCGCGGCTGGTGGATTTCTACCTGCGCGGCCTGCTCGATCTCGACACCATCATCGCGGAGCGGATCGGGCTGGAAGATATCAATGCCGGGTTCGACCGGATGCGAGAGGGCCACAGCGCCCGTAGCGTGGTGATGTTCGACTGATGGCTATCGATTACGAAACCGAAATGGTCGGCACCGTTGCGGTGCCGGACCGCGACCGGCTGGACGAAGCGGCGCTGACCGCGTGGTTTACTGAAAACGTCGAGGGCTTCGAAGGGCCGATCGCGCTGGAGAAGTTCAAGGGTGGGCAGTCCAACCCGACCTACAAGGTGACGACGCCCGCCCGCACTTACGTGCTGCGCCGCCAGCCCTTCGGCAAGCTGCTGCCATCGGCGCACGCGGTCGATCGCGAATACAAGGCGATGAGCTGCCTCGGACCGACCGGCTTCCCGGTTCCGAAGACCTACGGGCTGTGCGAGGACCCGGACGTCATCGGCTCCAAGTTCTTCGTCATGGACCTCGCCGCCGGGCGCAACCTGTGGAACGGCGCGCTGCCCGATTACGCGCCCGCGCATCGGCGCGAAATCTACCATGCCATGATCGACACGCTGGCGGACCTGCACCTGAAGGACCCGCAGGCGATCGGCATGGGCGATTTCGGCAAGCCGCAGGATTACTGCGCGCGCCAGATCGCGCGGTGGAGCAAGCAGTACCGCCTGTCCGAAACCGACCCGATCCCCGAAATGGACCGGCTGATCGATTGGCTGCCCGAGACGATCCCGGCGCAGCACGCCAGCGGCATCGTCCACGGCGATTACCGGCTCGACAACCTGATCTTCCACGCGCGCGAGAACCGCATCGTCGCGGTGCTCGACTGGGAGCTGTCGACGCTGGGCGATCCGGTCGCCGACTTCGCCTATTTCATGCTCAACTGGGTCAATCCGCCCGATGGGCGCGCCGGGATCGGCGGACTGGACCACGCCGCGCTGGGCATCCCGACGCGCCAGGAGGCGGTGGATCGCTACGTCGCGCGCACCGGCTATCCCGTGCCACCGATGGACTGGTATTTCGCCTACAACCTCTTCCGGCTGGCCGGCATCATGCAGGGCATCAAGAAGCGGGTGATCGACGGCACCGCCAGCTCCGCGCACGCGAAACAGATGAGCGAGCGGGTCGCGCCGCTGGTTTCCACTGCCTATCATTTCGCGCAGGCGGCCGGGCTGGACTGACCGGCGCCGCCGGGCTTCTCGCGCGGCTAGAAGCCCCGGCTGAACCGTAGCAGCACGCCGCGGTCGTCGGGGGCCTGCGCGTAATGGCCCGGCTGGCGCCGGTAGAACGCGCTGGCCGAGAGCCCTCCGCCCCAGAGCGGGGTGCGCCAGTTGACCTCGCCCATCAGCTCGCGCCCGGTGGGCGACAGCGGCAGGGTGCGCCGCCCGAACGTCGTGCTCTCGCTCGCGTAATCGTAGGCGACCGGCAGGTTCAACGTCAGCCCGCCCGCTTCCACGCGCAGCGGCTGCGCCAGCCTGATGCCCAGCGCATCGCCGCGCCGCAGCGCGTTCGCGCGGACGAGGTCGAGCGACCACGCCCCGCTGCGGAAGGTGGAGCCTTCGACCAGCCCCCCGGCATTGGCGCGCGTCAACCCCTGGCGCAGCGAGGCGCCCAGCGTGAGATCGGCGGGTAGGTGGAACGCGAGCGCGGTGTCAAGAAACAGGCTGTCGGCCCCGCGCGCACCGAAGCTGTCGGCAAGATAACCGCCCAGCACGGTGCGATCCTCGCGCAGCCACTCCATGCCCGCCACCGCGGAGAGAGGGCCGAACCGGCGATCCGCCGCCACCCCGAACCGGCTGAAGGGATAGCGTTCGCGCTGCGCGCCCGCGACGTCGAAGCCGCGCCGCCGGTCGCCCAGCCAGACGTCCCCGCGCGAGGCGGTCAGCGTCAGGCCGGTCGCGCCCAGCGTCCGGCGCAGAGCGACGGCCGCGCCCTCGCTCTTTTCGAACCCGGTATCGCCCGGCGCGTCGCTCGCGATCATGAAAGCGGGACGGTCCTCTCCCTGCAATTGCGCGGCGAGCCCGCCGGGGGCCTGCCGGAAAGCGAGGCCGATCTGCGTGCCGGGGGCCAGCCGCAGCGCGACCTGCCCCGCCAGCACGCGCGCCGCGCTCGCATCGCCCGGCGACAGGCGCAGCGGGTTGGCCGCACCGGCGCTCGCCCCGTCCGCCTCCACCGTGAAGGCGAGGCTCACCTTCGCATTGCCCGCCGCGATCCGGCGCGTGGGCGTGCCCACCGCGCGGGCGAGGCGCCGCTCCACCACCGCGCCGCGCGTGCGTGCGGCGAGATCCATTCCGTAGGCGCGCCGGTAGCTATCGAGGATCACGGTCGACAGCGTGCCGCGCCCCAGCGCGTCGCCCATCGCGCCCGATCCGATCGCGGTATCGGCGGCGGTCGCCAGCGCGATGTCCGTGCCCGCCAGCGTGGTGCGGCCCTGCGGGGCGAACGCCGCCGCGATGTCCAGGATGCCGCGCCCGTACACCGCGTCGGTCCCGGCGGCCCCCGCATCGCGCGCGGTATCGAGCAGGATGGTGACGATCTGCTGCCCGGTCAGGTTGGGGAACGCCTGCGCCAGCAGCGCCACCGCGCCCGAAACCTGCGGCGCGGCGAAGCTGGTGCCCGAAAACAGCGAGACATATTGCTGCCCGTTGCGGCTCGTAATCTTGATCTCGCCGTTCTCGTAGACGCAGCACACCGCCTCCCCGCGTGCGGAGAGGAACGAGGCGGCGTCGGAGCCGGCACGGTTGCTGAAGGAGGAGAACGCGCCGTTGTCATCGACCGAGCCGACGATGATCACCGCATCGCGGCCCGATGCGAGCAACCCGCGGGCGAAGGGATCGGGATTGTCGGGGTCGAGCGCGACATCGGTCGTGTCCCCGTCGTTCCCGGCGGCGACGACCACCACCACCCCGGCGGCCGCCGCGCGCTGGACCGCGCCGACCAGTTGCTGGCTCGGCGTGCCGCCCCCCAGGCTGAGATTGATGACCCGCGCGCCGTCGTTCACCGCCTGGTTCACGCCCGCGGCGATGTCGCGATCGGAGAAGGTGCATTCGGGTTCGTCGGTCGATCCGCCGCCGCCGGTCCCGGCGCAGGTGCCGGGCGTGTCGGCGCGATAGACCAGCAGGCCGGCATCGTAGGCGATGCCGACCACGCCCTTGTCGTTGCGCGCGGCGGCGGCGACCAGCGCGACATTGGTGCCGTGATCGTCCTCGCCCGCGATCGTGCGGCTGCCCGCCACGTCGCGCGATCCCGCCAGGATGCGGCCCGCGAATTCGGGATTGTCGCGATCGATCCCGGTGTCGACGATCGCGATCGCCGCGCCGCGCCCGGTCGCTCCGTCGCGCCATGCGGTGATCGCGCCGTGATCCTGCGGGCCGTCGGACCGGCGATATTCCGCGGTGTCGAAA
>CAYNZQ010000050.1:0-5446 GCA_964401795.1 uncultured Citromicrobium sp. | reverse complement strand
GATTTTATGAGCTGGGCAGCAGTCATGCCGCGCCTCCATATCGGGTGAGCATCAACCATCCGCTGACGACGACGACGAAGAACAGGCTGAGCGGCAGGAACACCTTCCAGCCCAGGCGCATCAGCTGGTCGTAGCGATAGCGCGGGACGGTCGCCTTGACCCAGCTGAACACGAAGAAGAAGAACAGGATTTTCGCGAACAACCAAATCCAGCCCGGGATCCAGTAGAGCGGCGCCCAGTCGACTGGCGGCAGGTACCCGCCGAAGAACAGCACCGCGTTCAACGTGCACATCAGCAGGACGTTGGCGTATTCGCCCAGCCAGTAGAGCGCGAAGCTCATCGAGCTGTATTCGGTCTGGTATCCCGCCACGAGCTCGCTTTCCGCCTCCGTCAGGTCGAACGGCGCGCGCGCGGTTTCCGCGAGGCTGGAGATGAGGAACATCACCCAGACGGGGAACAGCAGGATGTTGAAGAAGAAGCCGTTCACGAACCCGAGGCCGTAGCCGCGCTGCGCCTCCACGATACCGAGCATGCTGCTGGTATTGGCGTAGAGGATCACGCAGATCAGGATGAAGCCGATCGAGACTTCGTAACTGATCATCTGTGCGGCCGCGCGCATGGCGGAAAAGAACGGATATTTGGAATTCGATGCCCAGCCCGCGATGACGACGCCGTAAACGCCGAGCGAACTGATCGCGAGGACGTAGAGCAGGCCCACGTTGATGTCCGCCAGCACCGCGCCCGAATTGAACGGGATCACCGCCCACGCGGCCAGCGCCACGGTGAAGGTGATGATCGGCGCGATCAGGAACAGCCCCTTGTTCGCCGCGCTCGGGACGATGGTTTCCTGCAGGAACACCTTCAACCCGTCGGCGAAGCTTTGCAGCAGGCCGAACGGCCCGACCACGTTGGGCCCGCGCCGCAGCGCCATCGCGGCCCAGATCTTGCGATCGAAATAGATCACGATCGCGACCGCGAGCATGACCGGCAGCGCGATGAGCAGGATGCCTGCCACCGTGGCCACGAACCACGCCCATTCGTAGCTCATGCCCCAGCTTTGGAAGAACTCGGTCATTCCGCGGCCTCCAGCACAGCATCGGCATGGAGCAGTTCGGCGGAGCATTGCTGCATCACCGCGCTCGCCCGCGCGATCGGGTTGGTCAGGTAGAAATCGGCGATGGGGTAACTGATGCGGCCCTTCGCCTTGGTCGCCTTCGCCTTGGGCAGCTTGCCGCCCAGGTCGGCGAGGCCTTCCTCGCCCAGCGCGGGCACTTCGGCGATCATCGCGTTCTGCAATTCGGCGAAGCTGTCGAAGCCGACCGAAACATCCAGCGCATCGGCCAG
Source organism: uncultured Citromicrobium sp. (assembly GCA_964401795.1). GTDB lineage: Bacteria > Pseudomonadota > Alphaproteobacteria > Sphingomonadales > Sphingomonadaceae > Alteriqipengyuania. The sequence continues at coordinate 4,102 of CAYNZQ010000050.1, read as the reverse complement.
CGCCCGCAGGATTGTCCAGTCCTCGCGCGCGTCGCCGGGGGCGAAGACCGCCTTTTCGGCGAACTGCACGCGGCCTTCCAGATTGACGTAGGTCCCGTCCTTCTCGGCATAGGAGGCCGCGGGCAGGATGATGTCCGCCGCATGCGCGCCCTTGTCACCGTGATGGCCGATATAGACCTTCAGGCTGTCGCCGAAGGCTGCGTAGTCCATCTCGTCCGCGCCGAGCGAGAGCAGCACCCTGGGCGCCGCCTTTGCAAGATCGGCGATGCCGCCCTTCTGCGCGTAGCCGAGCATCAGCCCGCCCATCCGCGCGGCGGAGGTATGAAGGACGTTGAAGCCATTCCAGCCATCGCGCACGAGGTTCCACTCGCTCGCGAGGCCGAGCGCCGCCTGCAACGCACCCGCCGCGAGGCCACCCGCACCCACGATCACCGCCGGGCGTTCGGCCTTGGCGAAAGCTTCGCCGACATGCGCCGGCAGGTCATGCAGCACGCCCGCATCGTCGCCGAGGAATTCGGCATCGTAGGTCGTGTCCCAGTGGGGACCGACGACGAAGACCTTCGCCCCGTGCTTCACCGCGCGGCGCAGGCGGACATTCACCAACGCCGCTTCCCAGCGAACGTGGCTGCCGACGATCAGCACCGCGTCGGCGGTTTCGATGCCTTGCAGCGTCGAATTGAAATTGACCGCAGCGAGGTTGTCGGTCGGGTAATCCATCCCGGTCTGCCGGCCTTCCAGCAGGTCGGACCCGAGCGCGCCGAGCAGTTTCTTCGCCGCGAACATCGTCTCGCAATCGAGCATGTCGCCCGCGACCGCCGCGATGCTATTGCCGGGTTTCGCCCTGGCGATCGCCTTGAAGGCTTCGTCCCAGCCCGCCGGCTGCAGCTTGCCGCCCTTGCGCATCCACACCTGGTCGAGCCGGCGGCGGGTCAGGCCGTCGACCATGTAGCGGCCCTTGTCGCTCAGCCACTCCTCGTTGACCTCGTCGTTGACGCGCGGCAACGCCCGCATGACCTCGCGCCCGCGGCTGTCGAGGCGAATGTTCGCGCCGATCGCGTCGCTGACGTCGATGCTGAGCGTCTTCTTGAGCTCCCACGGCCGCGCCTCGAAGGCATAGGGCCGCGACGTCAGCGCACCGACGGGGCACAGGTCGATCACGTTGGCCGACAGCTCGTGCTTAGCCGCCTGTTCAAGATAGGTCGTGATCTGCATGTCTTCGCCGCGATAGAGCGCGCCGATCTCGTCCACGCCCGCGATCTCTTCGGAGAAGCGCACGCAGCGCGTGCAGTGAATGCACCGGGTCATGATCGTCTTGATCAGCGGACCCATGTATTTCTCGGTCACCGCGCGCTTGTTCTCGTGATAGCGCGAGCCGCCACGACCGTACATCAGGCTCTGGTCCTGCAGGTCGCACTCGCCGCCCTGGTCGCAAATTGGACAGTCGAGCGGGTGGTTGATGAGCAGGAATTCCATCACGCCCTCGCGCGCGGTCTTCACCATCTCGGTATCGGTGCGAATTTCCTGCCCCTCGGTCGCGGGCAGCGCACAGCTCGCCTGCGGTTTGGGCGGTCCGGGCTTCACCTCGACGAGGCACATGCGGCAATTGCCGGCGATCGACAGCCGCTCGTGATAGCAGAAGCGCGGGATTTCCTTGCCGGCCATCTCGCAGGCCTGCAGCACGGTCGCGCCCTCCGGAACCTCGAGTTCCTGTCCGTCTACGGTTACTTTAGGCATTATTCGGCCGCCTCCGGCATGTTCTCTTCGATCCGCCGCTCGAGCTCGGGGCGGAAATGGCGGATCAGGCCCTGTATCGGCCAAGCCGCCGCATCGCCCAGCGCGCAGATGGTGTGGCCTTCGACCTGCTTGGTAACCTGCTGCAGCATGTCGATCTCATCGATCGCGGCATCGCCGGTGCGCAGGCGCTCCATCACGCGCCACATCCAGCCCGTGCCCTCGCGGCAGGGGGTGCACTGGCCGCAGCTCTCGTGCTTGTAGAAATAGCTGATCCGGCTGATCGCGCGCACGATGTCGGTGGACTTGTCCATCACGATCACCGCCGCGGTCCCGAGCCCGCTGCCGACCTCCTTCAGCCCGTCGAAATCCATTGGGCAGTCCATGATCTGCTCGGCCGGGACGAGCGGGACGGACGAGCCGCCGGGAATGACCGCCAGCAGGTTGTCCCACCCGCCGGTGATACCGCCCGCGTGCCGTTCGATCAGTTCGCGGAAGGGGATGCTCATCTCCTCCTCCACCACGCACGGTTTCTCGACGTGACCGCTGATCTGGAACAGCTTGGTGCCCGAGTTCTTCTCGCGCCCGAAGCTGTCGAACCAGGCGCCGCCCCGCCGCATGATCGTGGGCGTGACCGCGATCGATTCCACGTTGTTGACCGTGGTCGGGCACCCGTACAGCCCTGCGCCTGCCGGGAATGGCGGCTTGAGCCGTGGCTGCCCCTTCTTGCCTTCGAGGCTCTCGATCATCGCGGTTTCTTCGCCGCAGATATAGGCGCCTGCGCCGCGGTGCAGGAAAACGTCGTAATCGTAGCCCGAGCCGCTGGCGTTCTTGCCGATGAGACCGGCCTCGTACGCCTGGTCGATCGCGGCCTGCAACACTTCGGCCTCGCGGATATACTCACCGCGGATGTAGATGTAGGCGGCCCGCGCGCGCATCGCGAAACCGGCGACCAGCGCGCCTTCGATCAGCTTGTGCGGATCGTGGCGAATGATCTCGCGATCCTTGCAACTGCCGGGCTCGGATTCGTCGGCATTGATGACGAGGAAGCTCGGGCGGCCGTCCTTGCTTTCCTTGGGCATGAAGGACCACTTCATGCCGGTCGGGAAGCCGGCGCCGCCGCGACCGCGAAGGCCCGACGCCTTGATCTCGTCGATGATGGCATCCTGGCCCTTCGCCAGAATAGCCTTTGTGTCGTCCCAATCGCCGCGTTTGCGCGCGGCATCGAGCCCCCAGTCCTGGAAGCCGTAGAGATTGGTGAAGATGCGATCCTTATCGGCGAGCATCAGGCGAAACCTCCGAACACGAATACGGCCGCGACCACCAGGATCGCCAGCAGCGCCAGCGTCTTCACGACGCCCGTAAACACTTTCCACGCGATCGCGACCAGGATCAGCGCGATGACGAGCGTGAGGACAGACGCGGGCATCAGGCGCCGCCTCCGTTCTTTCTGGCGCGGAAGATTCCCAGCCCGCCGAACAGGAAGCCGAGGATCGCCCAAACGATCCAGTTTTCCCCGCGCAGCAGGTTGATCGCCGCCACCGCGAGGAAGATCACGCCAAGGACGGGAAAGCCTGCCCGGGTCATCACCACTCGCCCCGATAGTCGTGATTTTCGCCGACCATTTCCTTGAGCGTCGTCGGTCCGCCGACGGGTTCGCTGGTGTGGCGCCCCGGTTCCTGCGTGCCGGTCTTGGGCTGTTCGCCTGCGGCCAGCACGTCGAGGATGGCGTCGAGCCGTTCCGGCGTCAGGTCCTCGTAATTGTCGTCGTTGATCTGGGCCATCGGCGCGGTGGCGCAATTACCCATGCACTCGACCTCGGTCAGCGTCCACAGCCCGTCATCGGACACGTGGCCCTTTTTCATGCCGCGTTTCCGGCACGTCTCGAACAGCGCGTCAGAGCCGCGCAGCATGCACGGCGTCGTCCCGCACACCTGCACGTGGTACTTACCAACCGGCGTCATGTTATACATGAAGTAGAACGTCGCGACCTCGAGCACGCGGATCACCGGCATATCGAGATAGCCCGCGACATATTCGATCACCGGCAGCGGCAGCCAGCCTTGTGTGTTCGTTTCCTCGCCGACCTGCCGCTGAGCAAGGTCGAGCAGCGGCATCACCGCCGAACGCTGACGCCCCTCGGGGTAGCGCGCGATGGCGGTATCCGCCTTCGCCTTGTATTCGGGCGAGAACGCGAACGAGCCCCAGCGGGCGCGCAGTTCCGGCGTATCGGGTGCGGGGGTACGGTCGGCCATTATCGATCACACTCCCCGAACACCACGTCGATCGCGCCCAGAATGGCGGTCGCGTCGGGCAGCATGTGGCCCTCGCACATGAAATCCATCGCCTGCAAATGGCTGAACGCGGTCGG
>CAYNZQ010000049.1:0-5597 GCA_964401795.1 uncultured Citromicrobium sp. | reverse complement strand
GCGGCGTCAGCTTGCAGGAACAGGACCCGTACAACAACGTCATCCGCACCACGGTTGAGGCGATGGCGGCGGTGCTGGGCGGCACGCAATCGCTCCACACCAACGCGCTGGACGAAGCGATCGCCTTGCCGACCGACTTTTCCGCCCGCATCGCGCGCAACACGCAGCTGGTGCTGGAGGAGGAGACGGGGATCACCAACGTCGTCGATCCGCTGGGCGGCAGCTATTACGTCGAGAGCCTGACCGCGAAACTGGTGGAGGAGGCCAAGGCGCTGATCGAGGAGGTCGATGCGGCGGGTGGCATGACCGCCTACGTCGCCAGCGGCAAGCCCAAGGCCCGGATCGAGGAAGCCGCCGCGGCGAAGCAGGCGAGCGTCGACCGGGGCGAGACGGTGATCGTCGGCGTCAACAAGTATCGCCGGGCCGAGGAAGACGAGATCGACACGCTCGACATCGACAATCACGCGGTGCGCGAAAGCCAGATCGCGCGGCTGGAGGAAGTGCGGGCAAAGCGCGACGAATTCGCCTGCAAGGCCGCGCTCGACGCGCTGGCGCGCGGGGCGGCGCAGCGCGAGGGCAATCTCCTCGCGCTGGCGGTCGAGGCCGCGCGGCACGACGCCACGCTGGGCGAGATCAGCGAGGCCATGGAGGACGTGTTCGGGCGCTACGACACGCTGCCGACCCCGGTGAAGGGCGTCTATTCCAGCGCCTATGCCGACGACGATCGCTATGCCCAGGTGCTGAGCGGGGTCGAGGCGGTGGAGCGCCGGCTGGGCCGCAAGCCGAAGGTGATGGTCGCGAAGATGGGCCAGGACGGGCACGATCGTGGGGCCAACGTGATCGCCTCCGCCTTCGCCGACATGGGGTTCGAGGTGTTGAGCGGGCCGCTGTTCCAGACGCCGCGCGAGACGTTGGAGATGGCGCTGGAAAACGACGTCGACGCGATCGGCGCCTCCAGCCTGGCGGCAGGCCACAAGACGCTGATCCCCGAGCTGATCGAGCTGCTGAAGGAGGCCGGGCGCGCCGACATCAAGGTCGTCGCGGGCGGGGTCATTCCGCAAAAGGACTACGATTTCCTGCGCGAGGCGGGGGTGCAGGGCATCTACGGACCCGGCAGCAACGTGGTCGAATGCGCGGCCGACATGCTGCGCCTGCTCGGCCATAACATGCCGCCGCCGGGCGAGGATCTTGGCGACGAGGAAATGAGCGAGGCGGCGCAGTGACGGACGAGGACGAGGCGAGCGGCGACGACCTCGTCGTCCCGTTCGCGCGCTCCTACGATTTCTTCAAGCACACCACCGGCATATCCCTGGTATCGCTGGGCGGCGTTTTCGCATTCGCCGATGGCCAGGGCACCGATTTCGATCCGCGGCAAATCATCGTCGTGCTGTCCTTCATAGGACTGGCGGCCGTCACCAGCCTGCTGGTCGCGTCCTATCTCGCCGGTCTGGAGGTGACGCCCTATTCGCGCCCGAAGGTCGTGCGCATCATCCGCCTCGCGCAAGCCGCCGTGAGTGGCCTGCTGTCCGGCGGGGTGGGCGCCTTCATGTACAATTTCACACCCCTGATCCTGAAATGATCCGCACGCCGCACAGCCCGGCGGTCCGGACCGTGTGACGAAGCGGGGAGGGGCGAAGGTGCCGTTGGGTTTTAGCGTCGATGCCTTGCTGCCCCGGGCGCGCGGGGGCGGGGCGCTGAAGATGGGGCTGGCAAGGCTGACCGAAAGCGAATGGTTGCAGCCCGACCCGGACCTCGCCGCGCGCGAGGCGGGCTTCGCCTCCTTTCCCGATGGCCTGCAAATTCTGCCCGAGGCGGAGGCGCCGGGCCGCGAACTTGCCGCGATGCTCGGCGTTGCAGGCGGCCTGCCCGAAGCGGCGAAGGCGCGGTGGGAGGACATGTGCCTGCTGGTGCGCGGCGAGGACGATCCGCACTATCGCCTGGTCGGCGCAGGCGTCGCCTTTCCCAGCGACTGGAACCCCGCGGACAAGATCGGTCTGGGGCTGACGGCGCTGCATGCGCCGATCCAGGGGTACGAGGCGCAGCTTTCCAGCGGCGTCGATCACTTCATGGCGAAGCTCGAACCCGGCGCGATCTACGGCCGGTGCAACTGGTTCGTCGCCGGGACGCCCGACCTGCGCTGGATTGCGCGGCCCGACGCCTTCGCGCACGTCACGCCCGGCAATGCGGGCACCACGCTGTTCGTGCGCTCGGAACGCCAGACGCTGCGCCGCCTGCCGGAAACGGGCGCGATCCTTTTCACCATCGGCGTTTACGTCGCGCCGTTGGGGCAGTTGTCCGATGCCAATATCGCGCGGCTTTCCAGCGCCATGGCGCGGCTGCTGTCGGGCGAGGGCACCCGACGAGGCGCGCCGCACTACGCCGCTGCGCTGCAAGGGTTTGCGCAATCGCGCGGGGCCGCTATCGGGGACGACCTATGACCGATATTCGCACCGACTGGACCCGCGAGGAGATCGCCGATCTCTTCGACCTGCCCTTCACCGAACTGCTGTTCCGCGCCGCCAGCGTGCATCGCGAGAACCATCCGCCCGAGCAGGTGCAACTGTGCACGCTGCTTTCCATCAAGACCGGCGGCTGCCCGGAAGATTGTGGCTATTGCAGCCAGTCGGTCCATGCCGACAGCGGGGTGGAGGCGACCAAGCTGATGGACGTGCAGGCGGTGCTGCAGCGCGCGGCGCAAGCGAAGGACGCGGGCAGCCAGCGGTTCTGCATGGGCGCCGCGTGGCGCAACCCCAAGGACCGCGACATGCCCGCGATCGTCAAGATCGTCGAAGGGGTGCGCGACATGGGCCTCGAAACCTGCATGACGCTGGGCATGCTGACGCCCAAACAGGCGCAGATGCTGGCCGAAGCGGGGCTGGATTATTACAACCACAATATCGACACCGGGCCCGAATATTACGAGCGGGTGATCAGCACCCGCAACTATCAGGAACGGCTCGATACGCTCGGCAACGTGCGCGAGGCGGGCATCAACGTGTGCAGCGGCGGCATCGTGGGCATGGGCGAGACGCGCGACGACCGCGTCGGCTTCGTCCACACGCTCGCCACGCTGGAGCAGCATCCCGAAAGCGTGCCGGTCAACGCGCTGGTCCCGGTCAAGGGCACGGTGCTGGGCGACATGCTGGCCGATACCCCGCTGGCCAAGATCGACGACATCGAGTTCGTGCGGACCGTGGCGGTGGCGCGGATCTGCATGCCGATGAGCATGGTGCGGCTTTCCGCCGGGCGCGAGTCGATGAGCGAGGCGACGCAGGCGCTGTGTTTCCTCGCGGGCGCGAACTCCATCTTCACCGGCGACAAGCTGCTGACCGCGCCCAATGCGGGCGACGACAGCGACGGCGCGCTGTTCGCGAAGCTGGGGCTGACGGCGCTGCAGGGCGAAGAGCCGATGCGCCGCGATGGCCGGGCATGCCGGGTGGCGGAACCGGCGGAGTGACGAGCCTTCATCTCTGCCATACCGGATCGAGTCCGGCGCGGCGGGGTTGTCAGTGGAGGATGAGGGAAAGGAGGCTGCCGTGATTTTTCTGGCTCTGGCGCTCATGGCGCTCGCTCAGGCGACGCCGGCTGCGGCGACACCCGAGTGCGAGAATCCCGAGACGCAGACCGCCATGAACATCTGTGCCGGGCGCGAGTTCGAGCGCGCCGATGCCGATCTCAACGCCGCGTGGAAGGCGGCGCGCGCTTTCGCGAAGAGCGCGGATGCCGGCTACGATTACGATGACGGGCAGCCGGGATACTGGGACAGGCTGCTGGCCGCCCAGCGCGCCTGGATCGCCTATCGCGACGCGCACTGCCAGCTGTCGAGCTACGACGCGCGCGGCGGCTCGATGCAGCCGCTTTTGCGCAGCAATTGCATGACCACACTCACCCGGCAGCGCACGCGCGAGTTGCGCGACCTGCTCAGCAACCAGGTATCGGGCGAAGCCAAGGCCCCATCGGAGGAATAATTTGTTCAGGAAAATCCTCATCGCCAATCGCGGCGAAATCGCCTGCCGCGTCATCAAGACCGCGCGCCGCATGGGTATCGAAACCGTGGCGGTCTATTCCGATGCGGATGCCCGCGCGCCGTTCGTGAAGATGGCGGACGAGGCGGTGCATATCGGCCCCGCCGCGGCATCCGAGAGCTACCTCGTCGCGGACAAGATCATCGCCGCGTGCAAGCAGACCGGGGCCGAGGCGGTCCATCCGGGCTACGGTTTCCTTTCCGAACGGGCGAGCTTCGTCGAGGCGCTGGAAAGGGAGAACATCGTTTTCATCGGCCCACCTGCATCCGCCATCGCGGCGATGGGCGACAAGATCGAATCGAAGAAGCTGGCGCGCGAGGCGGGCGTGAACACCGTCCCCGGCTCCGAAGGCGCGATCGAGAACACCGAGGACGCGCTGAGCTGGGCCAACAAGATCGGCTATCCGGTCATGATGAAGGCCAGTGCCGGCGGCGGCGGCAAGGGCATGCGCCTCGCCTGGAACGATCAGGACGTGAAGGACGGGTTCGAGGCGACGCAGCGCGAGGGGCTGAACAGCTTCGGCGACGACCGCGTCTTCATCGAGAAATTCATCGAGGACCCGCGCCATATCGAGATCCAGATCCTCGGCGACAAGCAGGGCAACATCCTCTACCTGAACGAGCGCGAATGCTCGATCCAGCGCCGCCACCAGAAGGTGGTCGAAGAAGCGCCGTCGCCCTTCGTCACCGAGAAGATGCGCAAGGCCATGGGCGAGCAGTGCGTCGCCCTGTCGCGCGCGGTCGACTACCACTCCGCGGGCACGGTCGAGCTGATCGTCAGCGGCGCGGACAAGACCGGCGAGAGCTTCTACTTCCTCGAAATGAACACCCGCCTGCAGGTGGAGCATCCGGTCACCGAGATGATCACCGGCATCGACCTCGTCGAATGGATGATCCGCGTCGCGGCGGGCGAGGAACTGCCCTTCGCGCAAGGCGACATCAAGCTGGACGGCTGGGCGATCGAGAACCGCGTCTATGCCGAGGATCCCTATCGCGGCTTCCTGCCCAGCATCGGCCGGCTGGTCCGCTACGACCCGCCGGTGAAGGGCTGGACCGACGACGGGAGCGCCAACGGCCGCCGCGGCGTGCACGGCGTGCGGGTGGACGACGGCGTTTACGAGGGCGGCGAGGTGTCGATGTTCTACGATCCCATGATCGCCAAGCTGGTGACCTGGGGCGAGACCCGCGACGAGGCGGCGGACCTGCAGGTGGAGGCGCTGGACGCCTTCCGCGTGGAGGGGCCGGGGCACAATATCGATTTCCTGTCCGCGCTGATGCAGCACCCGCGCTTCCGCTCCGGAGAGCTGACGACCGGCTTTATCGCGGAAGAATACCCGGACGGTTTCCAGGGCGCGGCTGCGTCCGGCGAGCTGAAGCGCGGGCTGGCCGCGGTGGGCGGCGTCATCGCGACCGCCGATGCGGATCGCGCGCGCCGGATCGACCAGCAGCTCGACCACGATTTCTACGCGCCGGGCGACTGGACCGTGCGGATCGACGACACCGACTATCACGTGCGACTGGAAGAGGACGCGGTGACGGTGGACGGCGAACCGATCGCGCTCGACATGGAATA
>CAYNZQ010000048.1:0-5915 GCA_964401795.1 uncultured Citromicrobium sp. | reverse complement strand
TACGGCAACCTGCTCAAGGAACGGATCGCCAAGGGCGAGGTCCAGTGCTGGCTGCTCAACACCGGCTGGACCGGCGGCAAGTACGGCACCGGCAGCCGCATGCCGATCAAGGCGACGCGCGCGTTGCTGAACGCCGCGCTCGATGGCGATCTCGACCATGTCGAGTACCGCAAGGACGCCAATTTCGGGTTCGACGTGCCGGTATCGGTTCCCGTGCTGGCCGAGCAGGGCATCGACCAGGGCATCCTCGATCCGCGCAGCACCTGGGACGATCCCGAGGAATATGACCGCACCGCCCAGCGGCTGGTGCAGCTGTTCATCGACAATTTCGCCGAGTTCGAGGCGCATGTCGACGAAGGCGTTCGCAAGGCGGCCCCGCAGGCGGCCTGACCCGCCGCCCCGCCACGAGTTGGAGAGGAGAGCCCCCGGCCGGGAAACCGGACCGGGGGCCATTCGTATCTGGGGGGAAGGGGCGGCGACCCGCCACCCACCAGCCGGAGACGTAACGATGGGTCTTTTCGATCAGGTCATGGGCGCTGCCCGCAATCATCCCACGGTCAAGAACATGGCCGAAAAACTCGGCATCGATCCCGAAACCGCGGAGAAGGCGATCGCCGCACTGGCGGAGGCGCACCACCAGGATGGCGACACGGTCGAAACCGCGGCCGACCGCACCGGGATCGAAGCCGGCACGCTGGCGCAGATTCGCGATCACATCGGTGGCGAGGGCTCGCTGGCGAAGTTCGCGGCGATGCTGGACCAGGACGGCGATGGCAATCCGTTCGACGATCTGGCTGGGTTCGCATCCGGCCTCTTCGGCAAGAAATAGCGACCACGGCCTTTCCCCGGCGCCGGATACACCGTGCCGGGGAAAGGCGCGTGACGATTAAGCCTGCGCTCAGGCTTTACGCGTGATAGGACGGGGCATGTTTCGCCCTCTCGCCCTGGCATCCATCCTGCTGGCCGCGGCCGCGCCGCTCGCGTGGTCGCTGCAGGAAGATGCCGGTACCGCCACGCCCCGCAGCGAGGCGCGCACCGAACAGCCCGCGCCCGCCCCGTCCGTCGCCACCCCTGCCGCCAGCGGCCCGCAGGTCATGCGGGCGGAGATCGTCGCGACCTATCCCCACGATCCACACGCCTTTACGCAAGGGCTGCTGTGGCACGACGGCGCGCTGTACGAGAGTACCGGGCAGATCGGCGAATCGAACATCCGCAAGGTCGATCTTGCGACCGGCAAGGTCTTGGCACAAACGCCGATCCCGGCGGGCGAGTTCGGCGAAGGGCTGGCGCTCGCCGGGCGCGAACTGGTCAGCCTGACCTGGCGCGACGGCAACGTGCATCGGTGGAAATTGCGCACTCTGGCGCCCGTGCGGTCCGATGCCGACTATCCGTACGAGGGGTGGGGGCTGACCACGCTCGACGACGATCTCGTCGCGTCCGACGGCAGCGCGACGCTGCACGTGCTCGACCCGGCGACCTACGCGCTGGAACGCGACATTACGGTCACGCTCAACGGTCGGCCCTTGCGCATGCTCAACGAACTGGAAACGGTCGAGGGGCGGATCCTCGCCAACGTCTGGATGAGCCCCTTCATCGTGGCGATCGACCCCGCCGACGGCAAAGTCCGCGAGCTTTACGACCTGCGCGACATCGTCGCCCGGGTGCAGACGAGCGACACCAACGCCGTGCTGAACGGCATCGCCTGGGACGCGAAGGGCCGACGCCTGTTCGTCACCGGCAAGCGCTGGCCGTCGCTGTTCGAAATCCGCCTCGTCCCCAGCGACCAGACGGTTCGGTAGGGCTCAGCCCTCTTCCTCATCCTCCGGCATCTCGGGCGGGAGTGCCGGCAGGTCTTCCGGACGGACAGGCGTGCCTTCTTCCGCGTCCGCCAGAAACGCGCGCAGCGATTTCGCCCGGCTGGCCATGCGGCCGGCATGCGGATCGAACGCAACCGGGAGTAGCGTCGAACGGGCAAGCGCGATCTTGCCTTCGCTCGCCTGCATCAGCGCGGTCTGGTAGGCGAGGCCGAGGTCGAAGGGCGCCAATTGCGAGGCCCACTCCAGCGCGTTACGCGCCAGTTCGGGGACCTTGCCGCCCCGCATCTGCGCGATGCGGTAGAAATAGATCAGGGGCAGGGGATGGTCGTTTTCCAGCCTGTTGAGCGCGACCCACGGCCGCAGCGCCGCGTCCCAGTCGGCATCGGCCCCCGCTTCTTCCGCCTTGGCGAACAGGGCGTAGCCTTTCTGCACGTAAGGGTTGGGGAGGGTGGGATCGATCGCCAGCGCGGCATCCGCCGCGGCGATGGCACGGTCCGGATTGCCCGCGTCGAACTCCGCTTCCGACAATGCGGCCAGCACCCGCGCGTCGCCGGGATAGTCGGCGGCGATCCTGCGGGCGTCCTCCACGATTTCCAGCGCCAGTTCGCGCGACACGCCGCGCTGCGACCGGATCTGGACGTCGATCATGTCGTCCATTCCCTCGCTCAGTTCGGTCACCGTCACCGGGCCGATCGGCAGGCTTTCAGGCTTCAGCGAAATCTGCATCATCCGCCGCGCGTTGAGGTAATCGTCGAGCTCGTCGTCGAGCTGGTCCAGATCGCCCATCGCCGTGCGCGCCGCGTCGAGCGGCGCGGCGCCGTTGACCAGCGCGGTCCAGTATTTCGCAAGCTGTCCCTGCCGAGCGTCGTTGAAGAACAGGTAATGGTACAGCAGCCAGCTGCGGCCGTAGAACGCGTCGTATCGCTTCCCCCGGCGCTCGGCATAGACCTCGGGGTCGAACAGTTCCTCCAGCGAGACGTCGCGCGCGTTGAACAATTCGTACGCCCGGTGCGCCGCGGGCCTGCCGATATCGATGCCGCCGTCGCGCGGGAACGCAGCGGAGGCGTAGAATTCGGCCGCCCCTTCGTTCATCCAGCGCGGCATGGCGAAGCGCGAGCTGCTCATCAGGAAATGGTGCGCGTATTCGTGCAGCAGGATGGTCACCGACATGTCGGGATCTTTCCTGATGGAACCGATCTTCTGGACGAAGGCGCGCGATCCGCCGGCACGCGGGATGTAGAAGCCGCCGACGAATTTGGAATCGCCGCCCATCAGCTTCTGCACCTTGCGTTCGCTGCCGACGACGTAGATCGTCACCCGGTTGGACGGGCTGGGCGGCTTCTGGTCGCGATCGACGAGATAGGCCATCGCGGCATGGTACCGCTCCAGCGTCTCCCCGAAATTGCGCAAGTCCCCCTCGCTGTCGTCCGCGTAGATGACGAAATGCTCGCTCGACGCCTTGCGCCAGTGCGCCGTCGCGCCCGTGGGCACCAGACCCAGTGCGATCGCCAGTGCCGGCAACCAGCTTTTCATATTCTTCCTCCCCCCGTTGGATCGATCCCTCAGCCGCGTGCCCTCTCGATGTAGCGGCCCACATTCTTCGCCATCACGTCGAGCGGGGCGTTGCCGCCCAGCACCACGGCGTCGTCGAAGTCCCTCAGGTCGTAGGCGCTGCCCAGCGCGTCCTTCGCGCGCATGCGCTGGCGCACGATCTCGCTGTGTCCGACCTTGTAACCGCAGGCCTGCCCCGGCCAGCTACAATAGCGGTCGACCTCGCTCTCGACCTCCTCGCGTTTGGAACCGTTGCGCTGGACGAAGAAATCGACCCCCTGCGCGCGGCTCCAGCGCTTGGAATGCAGGCCCGTGTCCACCACCATCCGGCACGCGCGGAAGGCGAGGCTCTGCAGATAGCCGAGGCGCCCAACCTTGAAGTCGTCGTAGGCGCCCAGTTCGTCGGCCAGCTGCTCGGCGTACAGGGCCCAGCCTTCGGAGAAGGCGTTGAAGGCCAGGACCGAGCGGATCAGCGGCAGGCGGTTCGAAAATTCGCCTTCCCAGACATGGCCGGGGATGGTCTCGTGATAGGCAAGGTCGGCAAGGTCGTATTTGCGGTGCAGGTCGGTGGTGCGCAGGTTGATCCACATGCGCCCCGGAATGCTGCCGTCCTTGCTGCCCGCGCCGCCATAGGCACCGGGCGCGCCCGGTTCTTCCGCCAGCGGCAGGCGCCGCACCTCCAGCCGGGGATCGACCAACGTGTTGAAGGCGCGCGGCATCTGCGCGGTGATCCAGTCGATCCGCTCGTGGATGAAATTTATGATCTGCTTGCGACCCGCATCGCCCGGCGCGAACTTGTAGCGCGGGTCGCGGCTCAGCGCCTGCATGCGTTCCCCGACGGAGCCGTCGGTATAGCCGATCTCGCGCAGGATCGGATCCATCCGGCCATGCAGCGCGGCCAGTTCCTCCAGCCCGCGCTCGTGCACCTCGTCGGGCGACAGCGGGGTGGTGGTGCTGGCGCGCAGGGCCCAGCGATACCATTCCTCGCCCCGGGGCTGCGCCCACATGCCGGGGTCCGATCCGGCCACGCGGGCCTGGGTCTTCAACTCCTCCAGCTGCGCGGCGAGGCCGGCGGCGATGGGGCCGGTCACGATCCGCTCCGCCATGTCGACGCTCGCGGTGGGAAGGCCGGCCTTGGTCAGTCGATCGCGCAGCGCCGCCACGAACAGCGTGCCGCCGCGCGCATCGCCGAGCGTGCTTTCCATCTGGCCGATGGCCTTCTTCAGCAGGAAATCGGGCGGCACCACCCCCATCGCGCGCGCCGCGCGGATGCGTTCGAGCTCGCCTGCCAGTACGCCGGGAATGGAATCGAGCCGAGCCATGTAGAATTCGACGTCCTGCGGCGTCGCCAGCGGCTGGTCGCTGTCAAGGAAGCGCGGCAGGTCGAGATAGCTGCCGACATTCTGGATCACGACGTAGGGCGCGTTGCGCCAGCTGCCGACCGCGACATCGCCATAGGGCAGGGCGAAGCCGTCGAGCGCGGTCGAATAGGCGCTTTCGACCACCTCGTAATTGGTTCGCATGTCGTCGGCGAAGTGGGCGGTGTCGGTCGCGCGCACCGCGGCGAGATCGGCGCGCAGCCGGTCCGCATAGGCGGCCTGGCCGGCAGGCGACTGGTCCTCCAGCTGCCCGCGCAGCGCGGCATGTTCGCCCGTGTCCATGCCCACCGCGGTCGCGCGCTCGGGCTCGTGCGCGAACAGGTTGTAGGCGATCGCATCCAGCCGTTCGCCCGGATCGGCGGGCTGGCGCGCTGCGGCGGCCGTTTCGCGCAGGGCGGTGGTCGCGCATCCGGTCAGCGCAAGGGCGGAGGTGGCGCCGACACCGTAAAGGAGCTGGCGGCGCGAAAGGTCGAGCGTTTGTGCGGTCATGCCCCGGGTGTGGCCGGGGCATGCAAGGCTGTCAAATCAGCCGGTGAATTCGGGCGGCACCCGGCCGCCGCGATGTTCGATCCCGCGCATGATCTGCCCGTGCAGCCATGCCTCGTCCTCCGGCGTGCCGCGCCAGTCGGTGGCGCCGAACTCGCTCGCCAGCGCAGCGCGGCTCTCGGCATCGTGCTCCACGCCCAGCAGCTCCAGCAGGTCGCCGAGCGAGGTGCGCCAGTTGAGGTGGTCCGCGCCGGAGATGGAATCGAGATGGTTCTCGATATCGATCAGCTGCGGTTCGTCGCGCGGCGGGGCCGAGGGCGCCGCGCCGGTACGGTCGTCGCCGAAGATGGCATGCACGATGGCGGAAAAGCTGCTCATGGTACGAAACTCCTGCATGGCGCCACGCGGGCGCTCTTGCGGAGTGAAGCGCGCGATACGCCTTTCGGGTTCCGCACGCGCGCGCGGCGCGCTATGCCCCGGCCCAATATGCTGTCGATCGTTCTTTCCCTGCTGGTCCTCGCTGCGCTCGCGCTGGTGGCGGGCGCGGTGGCGTTGTGGCGCCGGGGCGTGCGCAAGCAGGCGCTGCTGATGCTGGTGCTGGCCGCAATCGCGGCGATCAACGTCGCGATCTGGACCCTGCCCGGGGCGGACGGCGCCGCCCCGGTGAATCGGGTGCCGGAGC
>CAYNZQ010000047.1:0-6286 GCA_964401795.1 uncultured Citromicrobium sp. | reverse complement strand
CGCAGCGCGAAATCCTGCGCGAGGCGGACCATCGCGTCGTAGACGCTGGCATCGCCGTGCGGGTGATACTTGCCGATCACGTCGCCCACGACGCGGGCCGATTTCTTGAACGCGCTGGACGGGTCGAGCTTCAGCTGCCGCATCGCCCACAGCAGGCGGCGGTGGACCGGCTTCAGCCCGTCGCGCAGGTCGGGCAGGCTGCGCGCGGTGATGGTGGACAGGGCATAGACGAGATACCGTTCCTCCAGCGCGCTGTCGAAAGGGGCATCGACGATCGCGTCGAAGGGGTCTTTTTCGTCGTCCAGAGTGGTCGCCATGTATTCGCCCTACCACCGCCACGCTTCGCCTGTCAGCCCGGAACGAAGCGGTTTTCCCGCGCGTTCAAAGGGGGAACACGCAATCAAGGAGACTTTCATGAGCAAGGTATGCATCCTCGCCACCAACGGGTTCGAGCAGTCGGAGCTTTTCAAGCCGAAGGAGAACCTCGAAAACGCCGGGATCGAGACCGAACTGGTCAGCATCGAGAGCGGCGAGATCAAGGCCTGGGACCAGGATGACTGGGGCAAGACCATCAAGGTCGACAGGACGCTGGACGAGGTGAAGAGCTGCGAAGGCTACGACGCGCTGCTGATCCCCGGCGGGCAGATCAACCCCGATCTCCTGCGGGTGGACGACCGCGCCGTCGCGCTGGTCCGGGAATTCGACATGGCGGGCAAGCCGATCGCCGCGATCTGCCATGCCCCGTGGCTGTTGATCGAGGCCGGCATCGTCGAGGGCAAGACCGCGACCTGCTACAAGTCGATCCGCACCGATCTGAAGAATGCGGGCGCCAACGTGGTCGATACCGAGTGCGCGCAGGACGGCAATCTCATCACCAGCCGCAATCCGGACGACATCCCCGCCTTCTCCGACGCGCTGATCGCGCGGGTGAAGGAACGGGTCAGCGAAAACGCCTGATCGGTAATCGCACCATAATGAAAAAGGCCCCGTCGCTTTCGAGCGGCGGGGCCTTTTTCGTATCGCCTGTCAGCGCGCGGCTTGACCGCTGCCGGCACCGGAGCCGCCGCCACGGCGCCGCCGGTTGGGACGCCGCTTCTGGCTTTCGCCGCGCGGTGTCGCCTCGACCCGGTGCGGCTGGCCCTCGCCGTCGCCCTCGCGGCGCCGGTTCGGATTGGGCTTGCCGCCCCGGCCGCGCCCCCGCTGGCCGCCGCCCTGACCGCCCTGGCGACCTTCGCGGCGCGGACCGCGCTGGCCACCACCGGCGTTCTGGCGCGGGCCACCGCTGGTGCGGGCGGCCTTGGTCCGCTCTTCCTCTTCCTCCACCACGGCGCGGAAGCCGGTGGGCAGCGGAACCTTGGTCAGCGTGACCTTGGTCAGGCGCTGGATGTCGCGCAGGTAGTCGCGCTCGTCCTGCGCGCACAGCGACACCGCCATGCCGTCGCGCCCGGCGCGCGCGGTGCGGCCGATGCGGTGGACATATTGTTCGGCGACGTTGGGCAGCTCGAAATTGAACACGTGGCTGACGCCCGGAATGTCGATTCCGCGCGCGGCGATGTCGGTCGCCACCAGGATCTTCACCTTGCCCTTGCGGAACTCGTCGAGCGCCCGCTCGCGCTGCGGCTGGCTCTTGTTGCCGTGAATCGCATTGGCGCGCAGCCCCGCCCGGTCGAGCTTCTTCACCACCCGGTCGGCACCGTGCTTGGTACGGGTGAAGACGAGGACGAGATCCATCTCGCCGCCACCGAAGCCCTTTTCCAGCATGGTGGTCAGCAGCGCCTGCTTCTCGTCCTGATTGACGAAGGTGACGAACTGCTCGACCCGTTCCGCCGTGGTCGATTGCGGCGCGACCGAAACGTGTGCCGGGTCGCGCAGATATTGCGCCGCGAGATCCTTGATCGGCTTGGGCATGGTGGCCGAGAACAGCAGCGTCTGGCGCTTCTCCGGCAGCAGGCCCACGATCTTGCGCAGGGCGTGGATGAAGCCGAGGTCGAGCATCTGGTCGGCTTCGTCCAGCACCAGGATTTCCACCGCGCGCAAGGACAGCACGCGCTGATCGATGAGGTCGATCAGGCGGCCCGGCGTGGCGACGAGGATGTCGACGCCCCGCGACAGCTTCTGCCGGTCCTTGCCGACCGAGGTTCCGCCGACCACGCTGGCGACGGTGAGGCCCGACAGCGCGCCGTAATCGCGCGCGCTGGCCGCGATCTGCCCGGCCAGTTCGCGCGTCGGCGCCAGCACCAGCATGCGGCAGGACTTGCCCGGCGTGCCGTGCTCGCTCTGCGAAAGACGGTCGATCGACGGCAGCATGAACGCCGCGGTCTTGCCGGTGCCGGTCTGCGCGATACCCAGCAGATCGCGCCCTTCCAGCACGGTAGGAATGGCCTGCGCCTGGATCGGCGTGGGATTGGTGTAGTTCTTCAGATCGAGCGCCTGGAGGATGGGCTGGGACAGCCCGAGATCTTCGAATGTCATGAAAAATCGACTCGCAAAATATGCGTCGCGCACGAGCGAGAGCTCACGCGGGAAGCGGGGGTTGAAAGCGCCCGCGTGAAAGGAAGCTTGGTAAGGGGAGTTACAAGGCGGGGCCGGTGCGGCGAAAGGGCCGCTTCACGCTGTCGGGTCCCCGCGAGTTGACGGGCAGATGGGCGCAAACGGAGCGAAAGTCAATCGAAAGCGCCGCGCGGTCGCGATTGCGGCACCGATCCCGGGCCTACAGGCAAGGCGCGCGAGGCTCGCTAGTGCGCTGCGCCCATGGTCACGACGACCTTGCCCTTGGCATGCCCTTCCTCGAGGTAGGAGAACGCCTCGGCCACCTTCTCGAACGGGAATATGCGGTCGATCACCGGCTCCAGCCTGCCATCCGCGATCGCCGCCGCGAGTTCGGCCAGTTCCTTGCCGCTGGGATGCATGAACAGATAGCGGTAGCGCACCTTCTGCCGCGCCGCCGCGCGGCGCAGGCCGAAACTGGCGGCCCAGAACATCGCGGCCAGCAGCGGTTTGCCGCCCAGATCCTTTCGCGCGGTCTCCGGCTCCGGCATGCCGGCGATGGACACCACGGTTCCGCCGGGCTTCACCACGCGAAAGGCGCGCCGCAGCGTCTCCGCGCCGATCAGGTCGAACACCCCGTCGAGGCCGTAGAGATGCTCCTCGAATTTCTGGCTGGTGTAATCGATCACCCGGTCCGCGCCGAGCCGTATTACCAGGTCGCGTCCGCGTGGGCTGGCGGTGGTGACGACGTCCGCGCCCAGCCATTTGGCGATCTGGATCGCGAGGGTTCCGACGCCGCCGGCCCCGCCGGTGATCAGCACGCGGCTGCCCGGCCCGACGCCCAGCTCGTCGCGCAACGCCTGCAGGGCCGTCAGCCCGGCGAGCGGAACGCCCGCAGCCTCCTCGAACGACAGGCCCGGCGGCATTTTCGCCACGCAATCGGCGGGGACGGCGGCGTATCGGGCCAGCGCGCCCATCGCCTCCTTCGGCGTGCGCGCGAACACGCGGTCGCCCGGCGCGAAACCGGTGACCCCGGCCCCGACCGTCTCGACCACGCCGGCCAGTTCGTTGCCCATGATCGCGGGCGGGTCGTATCGCAGGATCGGCTTCAGCTGGCCGTCGCGGGTCTTGAAATCGACCGGATTGAGGCCCGCCGCCTCGACCCGGATCAGTACCTCGCCCGAGCCGGCGACGGGCCGCGCGACGTCGCGCATTTCGGTGCCCTCGGGACCGCCATAACGGGTCAGGACGAACGCTTTCATGGTCTCGGTCATGTCACACCCCGCGCATGTCCCGCGCTTCGGAAGGCACCTCGACTTCCAGCCCGTCGAGATCGTCGGACAGGTCGATCTGGCACGACAGGCGGCTCGTCGGCCGCACGCCGTAGGCGAGGTCGAGCATGTCCTCCTCGTCCTCGCTCGCCTCCGGCAGCCGGCCGAACCAGTCGCGCGTGACGATCACGTGGCAGGTGGAACAGGCCATCTGTCCCTCGCACGTGCCCTCCAGCGGCAGGCCCGCGGCCTGGCCCACCCGCAGCAGATTGTCGCCCGGTTCGGCCTGCGCCTCGACGCGCCTGCCGCCCGGGGTGGTGAAGGTGACCTTCATTGCTGCGCCTCCGCTGCGGCGTTGATGATCCGCGCCGCTTCCTCGATCTCGTCCAGTGTGGTGTACCGCCCGAAGCCCAGCCGGATCGAGCTTCGCGCCTGCTTGTCCGACAGGCCGATCGCCTTCAGCACATGGCTGGGGCGGCCCGATCCGCTGGCGCAGGCCGAACCGGCGGAAAACATCACCTCGCGGCAATCGCTCATCAGCCGGTTCACGTCGAGCCCCTTGCGCCGGAGGTTGAGGTTGCCGTGCCAGCGCGCCTCCTCGCTGCCGTTGAGCGCCCAGTTCGCGCCGAACAGGGAGCGCGCGCAGTGCCACAATTCCTCGACGTGATCGGCGTCGCGCGCCATGCGCTCCTTCGCCTCCTGCGCCGCCGCACCGAAACCTGCGCACAGCGCCGGGCTGAGCGTGCCGGACCGCAGCCCCCCTTCCTGCCCGCCGCCGGTCTGCACCTCGTCGAGCTCCAGCCCGCCCCGAACCCACAGCGCACCGATACCCTTGGGCCCGTGGATCTTGTGCGCGCTGATCGCGATCATGTCGGCGCCCGTCACCTCCATCTTGCCGTAGGCCTGCACCGCGTCGCACAGATAGAGCGCGTTCGCCGCCTTCGCCTTGCGGTGCCAGTCGACCGTGGGCTGGACCGTGCCGATCTCGTTGTTGACCTGCATCACCGCCACCAGCCGCGTGTCGTCGGGCAGGTCCTGCTTCGTGTTGCACTGTCCGTTCTTCGCGACGTTGAGTTCGTGACAGCGCCCCAGACTGCGCGCGGTGTCGAGCACGGCGGCATGTTCGATCGCGGAGACCGAGATGCTGCCCTGCCCGTCGCCCCCGGCGCGCGTGGTGCCGCGCATGGCGAGATTGATCGCCTCGGTCGCGCCGCTGGTGAAGATAACCCGTCCGCCGGCGGGAAACAGGCTGGCCACCTGGTCGCGCGCAAACTCCACCGCAGCCGCCGCCTGCCGCCCCATCCGGTGCGCGCTGTGCGGATTGCCGAAACCGGTCCCGTCCGGTCCATCGAGCCAGCGCAGCATCGCATCGCGCGCTTCCGGCGCCAGCGGAGTGGTGGCCTGGTAATCGAGATAGATCATAAGGTTACGCTTCCGGCCATTACCCTCGTTCCCAACGGAGGGCCCGGCCCACGATCGAGGCCGTGGTGACGAGATGGAGAGGAATGGAAACAATCATGCCTTTGCCAGATCAAGCCAGACCTCGCAGAAGCGTTCCACCTCGACCCGCGTGGTGTTCCACCCGAAGCTGACCCGGATGGTATTCGCCGCGATCCCGGGTTCGACCTGCATCGCTTCCAGCACCCGGCTGGTCTTCATCGTGCCGCTCGAGCAGGCGGACCCCTGGGATACGGCGATCCCCGCCATGTCGAAGCGCATGACCTGCGCGGTCGCCGACATGTTCGGCATGGCGAGAGCGCGGATGTAGGGGGTCGGGTCGGACAGGCGATCGGACAGCCAGGTGCCGCCGATGGCGCGGCACTCGCGGGCAAGCCAGTCGAGCGGTTCGAGGATTTCCGGGGCGATATAGGGCTGCGCGCATGCCTCCAGCGCGGCGACCATGCCAAGCGCGCCGGGCAGGTTCTCGGTCCCCCGGCGATAGCCGCGTTCCTGCCCGCCGCCGGGTTGGAGCATGGCGTAATCCTTCACTAGCAGCGCACCGACGCCGATCGGGCCGCCGAACTTGTGCGCCGAGACGATCGCCATGTCGCATGCGGGAATCGCGAACTTTCCCGCGCTCTGGGCGCAATCGGCCAGCAGCAGGGCGCCCTTGTCGTGGACGGTCTGTCCGATCCGATCCAGCGCCTGCCGGTTTCCGGTTTCCGAATTGACATGCTGCACCGCGACGAGGGCGCGGGATTCGCTCAGGGACGTACCCAGCGACCGCGGGTCCACGGCCCCGTCCTTCCCGACTGGAATGATGAAATCCGCCACATCGGACGCCAGCGCATCATGCTCGACGCTGGACATATAGCTTGCCGGGGCCGCTGCATGGCCCTGCGCCAGGGCAGCCGCCTCGCTCGCCCCGCTGGTGAAGATAACCTCGCCATCCCACCGTAGCGCCGCCTTCACCCGCTCGCGCGCGTCCTCCAGCGCTGCCCGCGCTTTGCGCCCTTCCGCGTGGGGGCTGGAAGGGTTGGCCCACAGGCGCAGGCCCTCCTCCATCGCCGCGCGCGCTTCCGGGCGCA
>CAYNZQ010000046.1:0-6782 GCA_964401795.1 uncultured Citromicrobium sp. | reverse complement strand
GCCCGACCCCAACCTTGGCAAGGTTGTGCTCTACCCCTGAGCTACGCCCGCTCACTGACGCTCGATATCGGACATAGCGACTATGCCCGTCGGGGAAGCGCGCGGTTAGCAGCGCTCTGCATGCCTCGCAAGCCCAAAATCGCATTGCGGGCGCTTCCGCGTCATCCGCCCTTCACTTTGCGGCGGCAGGGCCCACATTGGCCTGGCACACGAAACACCGCATCACATCGTAAGACGAAGGGGAAACATCTTGGCCAGCATGGGGCTCAACCTGGACGAACAGAAAGCCGTCGACCGGTTCCGCAAGGACGTCGTCGATCCGAGCATGAAGAACCTCGTCATCCTGGATTTCTGGGCCGAGTGGTGCGGGCCGTGCAAGGCGCTGGCCCCGGTCCTCGAAAAGGTCGTGGCGGACTACGCCGACAAGGGCGTGCTGCTGGCCAAGCTGGACGTGGACAAGGAACAGTTCATCGCCAGCCAGTTCCAGGTCCAGTCGATCCCCTCGGTCTACGCGATCTTCCAGGGCCAGCCGGTGGCCGACCTCACCAGCGCGCGCACCGAAAGCCAGCTCAAGCAGATGCTCGACCATATCCTGGCGCAATTGCCGATCCAGCCGGGCGGGGATGCCGCCGGCCCCGGACAGGCCGATGCGCAGCAGCCCGACGTGGCGCAATTCGTCGCAATGGGCGAGCAGGTGCTGGCCGATGGCGAGGCGGAGCGCGCGGCCGGGATCTTCCAGCAGGTCGCGGAGATGGAGCCCGGCAACGCCGCCGCGCAAGCCGGCCTGATTCGCGCGCTGATCGCCGCGGACCGGGTCGAGGAAGCGCGCACCGCGCTCGCCGCGCTGCCCGAAGACGTGGCGAAGGACCCGCAGATCGACCAGGCGCGCAGCGCGCTGGACCTCGCGGGCAACGAGGTCGACGAGGAGGAACTGGACCGCCTGCGCCGCGCCGCGGACGTCAACGCGCCCGAAACGCAAATCGCTTTCGCCGAGGCCGCCTTCGCCGCCGGGCACCGCGACGAGGCCGCGGACGTGCTGCTCCAGATGGTCGAGACCGACCGCGAGTGGAACGACGGCGCCGCACGCACCAGCCTGCTCAAGATCTTCGAAGCGGTCGGGCTGGAAGATCCCTGGACGATCGCGACCCGGCGTCGCCTCTCGCGCATCCTGTTCGGCTGACGGGGGCGACCATGCGCCTCTCCATCCTCCCCCTGCCCGGCGCGATCCTGTTTCCCGGCCTGCAACTGCCGCTGCACATCTTCGAGCCGCGTTATCGCGCGCTCGTCGGCGATGCGCTCGCGCGCGACCGGCGCATCGCCATGATCCAGCCCAACCCGGCGGTGAAGGACGGGCCGCTGTTCGGTGTGGGCTGCATCGGCCGGATCGGGGAGATCGAGGCCCTCGACGACGGGCGTTACAACCTCGTGCTGGAGGGCGAGGCGCGGTTTCGCCTCCTGCGCGAACTCGACGTCACCACCGCCTTCCGGCAGGTCGAGGGTGAGCTGATCGAGGACAACGAGGAAGAGGTCCTGTCGAACGTGGAGCGGGCGGCGTTCGAACAGGAGGCGCGCCGCTTCGCCGATGCGCAGGGGTATGCGGTCGACTGGGATTCGGTGGAGCGGCTTGACGACCAGTCGCTGATCAACGGCGTCAGCCAGATCGCGCCGTTCGATCCGGCGGCGAAACAGGCGCTGCTGGAGGCGCCCGATCTCGGCACGCGGTGCGAGCTGCTGATCCAGCTGATGCACTTCTTCGGGCGCCGCGACGGGAGCGACGATCGCGTGACGCTGCAATAGCGCGCCGTGGCGGCTAGATCCCGAAGCTGCCCTTCAGCCCGTCGATCACGTATTGCGCCGCCAGCGCGGCCAGCAGGACGCCGAGCAGGCGGGTGATCACCGCCTCCACCCGCGCGCCGAACACCTTCATGATCGGCCCTGCCGCGATCAGCGCCACCGCGGTGATCACCAGCACCGCGGCCAGCGCGGCGAGCACCACCAGCAATCCCTGCACCCCGTCGGCGCTGTTGGTCAGCAGCATGATGGCGGCGATGGCACCGGGTCCCGCCAGCATCGGCATCGCCATGGGGAAGATGGAGACATCCTCCACCTCCGGCGTCGCCATGACCTTCTCCGCGCGTTCCTCGCGCCGCTGGGTCCGCTTCTCGAACACCATCTCGAAGGCGATCCAGAACAGCATCAGGCCGCCCGCGATCCGGAAACTGTCGAGTTCGATGTGCAGCGCGCCCAGCAACTGTTCGCCGAACAATGCGAACACCAGCAGGATGACCGCCGCGATCACGCAGGCGCGGATCGCCATGTTGCGCGCTTCCGCCGGGCTCGCCCCCTTGGTCAGACCGGCATAGATCGGCGCGCAGCCGGGCGGATCGACGATCACGAACAGCGTGATGAAGGCGGAGATGAACAGGTTCAGCATCTCAACGCTCCGCCGGGGCCGCGGCGGTCAGCACCTGCGCGAAGGCCCCGTCGCGCGCGATCCATGCCGTCATGCGGCGCACGCCCGCTGCGTCGGTCTCGAACCGCCAGGCGAGCGTTCCATCGACCGAGCGCTGCGCGTCCGCCGGAAGCGCCGCCGCGTCGGGCGCCGCGCAGTCCGCGACCTGCGCCGCGATCCGTTCCGGCTTGGCCGGGGCACGATCCTGCGGGTAACCGAAATCGAAGACCCAGCGATATTCGCCATCGCGCTGGCGGCGCCAGACGGTGTTGAAGGCTCCCTCGGCCCCGCCCGGTTCGGCGAAGGCGCCGGTCGTGACCGCCAGCGACCCGTCGCAACTGCTCCATACCGCATGCGGCTCCCACGAAACGGCCTGCGCCGGGTCGGTCTGCTGCTTCAGCCACGGGGCCGCCTCGATCGCCCCACTTCCGGAGAAGATGCGCGCGCCCTCGCCCGCGAACCTGCGGAAGGCGGTCCACTGGCCATCGGTGCGTGCGGCCTGGGCGAAGGCGATCTCGGTCGCGATGACCTTGCTCGGGTTGGCGACCTCGCCCAGCAGCCGGTCGTAGCGATCGCCGCGCGTCGTGGCGCAGCCGCCCAGCGCGACCGCCGCGCCAAGCGCGAGCGCGGCGAACAGCGGGCCCCGCGCGATCACAGATCGTCCGGCGCGGTGAGCCCGGCATGGGCGTGCGCGGCGACCAGCGTGTTCCTGAGCAGGACCGCGATCGTCATCGGGCCGACCCCGCCCGGAACCGGGGTGATCGCCCCGGCCCGCTCGCTGGCCGCGGCGAAATCGACGTCGCCGACCAGCCGGCCCTTCTCCTCGCCCTCGCCCGGCGGCAGGCGGTTGATCCCGACATCGATCACCACCGCACCGTCCTTCAGCCAGTCGCCCTTCACCATTTCGGCGCGCCCGGCAGCGGCGACGACGATGTCGGCCCGGCGCACGACGGCGGACAGGTCCTTCGTCCGGCTGTGCGCGATCGTGACGGTGGCATTGGCGTCGAGCAGCAGTTGCGCCATCGGCTTGCCCACGATGTTGGACCGGCCGATCACCACCGCCTCCAGCCCCGACAGGTCGCCCAGCCGGTCCGTCAGCAGCATCATGCAGCCCAGCGGAGTGCAGGGCACGAAGCCGGTACTGCCGGTCGCCAGGCGTCCGGCATTGATGACGTGAAACCCGTCGACGTCCTTGTCCGGATCGATGGCGGCGATCACCGCCTGCGCATCGATATGCGCGGGCAGGGGCAGCTGCACCAGAATGCCGTCCACCGCGTCGTCCCCGTTCAGCCGCTCGACCAGCGCGAGGAGATCGGCCTGCGCGGTATCGGCAGGCAGCCGGTGTTCGAAGCTTTCCATGTTCGCAGCGACGGTCGCCTTGTGCTTCGACCGGACATAGACCTGGCTTGCGGGATCTTCCCCCACCAGCACCACGGCCAGACCCGCCTTGCGTCCCGCCGCGCCCGCGAAATCGGCGGCGATCGCGCCGACCCGGTCGCGCAGGCGGGCGGCGAACGCCTTCCCGTCGATGATCTGCGCGGTCAAGCGACACCCCCGATGATGCCGCGCAGCACGATCAGGATGATCTGCAGCACGATGATCAGCACCAGCGGCGAGAAATCGATCGCGCCCGTCGCCGGCATGCGCCGCCGGATCGGCGACAGCAGCGGCTCCAGCAGCGCGTTGATCGAATTGTAGACCTGCGCCATGAACTGGTTGCTCTGGTTGATCACGTTGAACGCGAACAGCAGGCCGATCACGAACTGGACGATGATGAGCATGACGAACACGTTCGTCAGCATCGCGACGATATCGTAGAGGGTCAGGAGCGCTTGCATGGATGGCCTTCCGGTGTGAAAGTGAGCGTCTTGTCGAGGTAATACACTATGCGGGCGTGCTCAAGGGCGGGCGAGGGTCCGACACGGGCCGTATGGCGCCCTTGCCTGCCCCCTACGCATGGACCAGCGTTCCTGCCCCGCGGCTGGTGAAGAATTCGAGCAGCATCGCGTGCGGCACTCGCCCGTCGAGGACGACCGCGGCGTCGCAACCCGCCTCAACCGCCGAGACGCAGGTTTCGAGCTTCGGGATCATGCCGCCGGTGATCGTGCCTTCCTCGCGCAGGCGGGCGATGGCGGCGGGGGTCAGGTCGGGGATGAGATCGCCCGCCGGGTCGAGGACGCCGGCCACGTCGGTCAGCAGGAACAGGCGCGCGGCGCCCAGCGCGCCCGCCAGTGCGCCCGCCATGGTGTCGGCATTGATGTTGTAAGTATGCCCATCCGCGCCCGCCCCGATCGGAGCGACCACCGGGATCATGCCGGCGGCGCTGGCGGTTTCGAGGATCGTGATATCGACATGAGTCGGATCGCCGACGAAACCGAGGTCGAGAACCTCTTCGATCTGGCTGTCGGGATCGCGCGTCGTACGCTGCACCTTGGTCGCGGTGACGAGACCGCCGTCCTTGCCCGAAATGCCCATCGCCTTGCCGCCGGCCTGCGCGATCCAGCCGACCAGCTCCTTGTTGATCGCCCCCGACAGGACCATTTCGGCGATCTCTGCGGTCGTCTTGTCGGTCACGCGCAGCCCGTCGACGAAGGTACTCTCGACCCCCAACCGTTTGAGCATGGCGCCGATCTGGGGGCCGCCGCCATGCACCACGACGGGATTGATGCCGACTGCCTTCAGCAACACGATGTCCTGGGCGAACTCGCGCGCCGCCTTGGGGTCGCCCATGGCATGGCCGCCATATTTCACCACGAAGGTACGCCCCGCATAGCGCTGGAAATAGGGCAGCGCATCGATCAGCACCTCGGCCTTGGCGAGCATGGCCGCATTCTCGTTCGCCGTCATCGCGCGCATCCTTCCGCCAGTCGCGTCGCTGGCGCGCTTAGCCGCTTGCCGCCGCGCTGGAAAGGTGCGCCGCCTATTGCGCCGGCGTCTGGCCGGCCGCAGGTTCCGACGCGTCCATCTGCTGCTCGGTCGCGTTGGGTTCGCCGGGCTGCGGCAGCGGCTCGTTCAGGCGCTCCTGCTGCGTGGTGACGGCGGGATCGGCAGGTTCGACATCGTCCGCATCGCCATTGGCATTGAGGAAGATCGCCACCGCACCGATCGCGAGCAGCACGATCAGCGCCACCCAGATCAGGCGGGTCTTGGGCTGCGTGTCGGGGACCGGGTCGGACATGAATACGCTCCTGTTGCGAAAGTCGTGATAAATCAGAGGCGGTCCTTCCGCCTTACCCGCACCAACTCATGGTCCCGCCGGAGCGTTCCGTCCCCGCTCTTGCGAAGGCCCGGCCGGGTCGAGCGCCCACGGATTGCTCGCACGGCGCGCATGGTCCGCCGGCGCAGCCCGATCGGCATCGCCATCGCGCGCCGCATGGTCGAGCGAAGGGACGCTGCAATAGGCGGTCAGGAGAACCCCGGCGGCCCAGAGCAGCGCCTTCCAGCGGCTCCGAAAGATATCGCGGCGGCGCACGAACATCACGCGAGGCTAAGCGCCCGCGCTTTAACAAATCGTACCGCCGCGGGGACGAGGTCGGGAACGCGATGGCACTTCGGCAGTCTCCCTTGCATTCAGCAGGGGACCGTCGATGGCACTTCCGGAACAGCAGGACAGCGTCGAAGAAGAATCGAAGGTGCCTGCGGGGACCGAAAACGTTTCGGATTCGCCCGACGAGGGCGAGGCGGTGGCGGACTATTTCGCTTTCACCGAGATTTTCAAACGCGTGCTTTCGACCGCCGATCACGAACTGGACGTGGGCAGCACCTACCTGTTCCTCAGCGCGCTGGGGGCGGGCGGCGCGCTCGGCCTGACCTTCCTTGCGCGGGTGATCTTCACAGAAACCGCGGGGGAGATGGAGCCGGGACTGCTCGGCAATCTGCTCTATCCCGTCGGCTTCCTCATCATCGTTCTGGGTCGCTACCAGCTTTTCACCGAGAACACGCTCACCCCCGTCGTTCTGGTGCTGACGCGGCTGGCCAGCCTGCGCGACCTGCTCAGGCTGTGGATCGTGGTGTTCGTCGGCAACATGGTCGGCGCCGCGCTGTTCGCCGCCGCCATCGTCTATTCCCGCGTGCTCACCCCCGAACGCAGCATCAAGGCGCTGGAGATCGGGCGCCATGCGATCGAAACGCCGTGGAACGAGATTTTCTATCGCGCGATCATCGCCGGCTGGATCGTCGCCGCGATGGTCTGGCTGGTCCACGCGGTGCGCGATTCGATCGGCCGGGCCGCGGTGATCTACATCCTGATGTATTTCATCGGCGTGGGCAGTTTCTTCCACGTCATCACCTCTTCGGTGGAGGCGTTCTACATTGCCTTCGCCGATCCGAC
>CAYNZQ010000045.1:0-7041 GCA_964401795.1 uncultured Citromicrobium sp. | reverse complement strand
TGGAAAAACGCGTCTTGGCGCGCGATTCGAAATGGGTGCCGACCCGCTCCAGCACCTCGGGATCGCGGTCGAGAATGGTGACGTCGGCGCCTAGGCCGGCCGCCATCTGCGCCGCGTTGAAACCGACCACGCCGCCGCCGATCACGACGACCTTGGCCGGCATCACGCCAGGCACGCCGCCCAGCAGCACGCCGCGCCCGCCATGGCCCTTCTCCAGCGCGGTGGCGCCCGCCTGTACGCTCATCCGGCCGGCGACCTGACTCATCGGTTTGAGCAGCGGCAGGGTGCGGCCGGGACCGGTCACGGTCTCGTACGCGATCGCGGTCACGCCGGACTTCACGAGATCGTGGGTCTGGTCGGGATCGGGCGCGAGGTGGAGATAGGTGTAGAGGATCTGGCCCTCGCGCAGCTTCGCGCGTTCGCCCGCCTGCGGTTCCTTGACCTTCACCACCATCTCGCATTCGGCGAAGATCGGGTCGGGTCCGTCGACGATCTTCGCGCCGGCGGCCTCGTACTGCGCGTCGGTGGCGTCGATGCCGAGGCCCGCGCCGCCCTCGATCCAGACCTCGTGCCCGTGGCGCACCAGTTCGCGCGCGCTCTCGGGCGTCAGGCCGACGCGGTATTCGTGGTTCTTGATTTCGCGGGGGCAACCGATACGCATGGGGCGATCCTTTCCTTTGCGAGGGGCCGTTACAGTTGAAACCGCCTCCGGGCAACTCGCGTGTCGGGTCGGGGCGGCAGGCGCGTTGTCATACAACCGTCAAGAACCGGTCCTAGGCGCGCGGTCAGAAATCAGAAGGCAGCTATTATGATGAAAACCATCCGCACCGTCGGCCTGATCGCCGCATCCGCCCTTGCCCTGTCGGCCTGCGGCGGGGGTTCCGCGGGCACGCGCGACACCATTCGCGCGGTCGGCTCGTCCACCGTCTATCCCTTCGCCAAGATCGTGTCGGAAACCTTCTCGCGGGATTATCCCGACTACGGGTCGCCGCTGATCGAATCGACCGGGTCGGGCGCCGGCATCGCATTGTTCTGCAAGGGCGTGGGGGCCGATACGCCCGATCTCGCCAATGCCTCGCGCCGGATGAAACCGGCGGAGTTCGACGGGTGCGCCGCCAACGGGGTGAAGGACATCGTGGAGGTCCAGGTCGGCCTCGACGGGATCGCCTTCGCCGCGGCCAAGGGCGGGATCGCCATGAACCTGACGCCCGAGATCATCTATCGCGCGCTGGCAGCGAAGCCCTACGGCAAGGAACAGACCGCGCAGACCTGGTCGGACGTCGATCCGTCGCTGCCCGACCTGCCGATCCTGGTCTACGGTCCGCCGTCCACCAGCGGCACCCGCGACGCGCTGAAGGAGCTGATTCTGGAGAAAGGCTGCGCCGCCAATCCGGAGATGGCGGCGCTGAAGGAAAGCGACGAGGCCGCCTACAGCCGTACCTGCACCGAGGTGCGCAGCGACGGCAAGTATGTCGAGCAGGGCGAGCAGGACAATCTGATCGTCCAGAAGATCGAGGCGAACAAGAACGCAGTCGGCATCTTCGGCTATTCCTACCTTGAAGAGAACGCGGACCGGCTGAACGGCCTGACGATCAACGGCAAGGAACCGACCTACGACAACATCTCCAACTTCAGCTATCCCGGCGCGCGCCCGCTGTTCGTCTATGTGAAGAAAGCGCATGCCAACGCCATTCCGGGGCTGAAGGAATATATGGCGCAGTGGCCCAAGATGTGGGGCCGGGGTGGGCCGCTGGCGAAGAAGGGCCTGGTCGTGTCGCCCGACGCGGTGATGGGCGCCAACACGCAGAAGGCGACCACGCTGGAGCCGGTGCTGACGCGCAAGGATCTCGAGACGCCGCTCAACGAAGGCTGAGGGCGCATCCCGAGACACGAGAAAGGGCGGCATCCGGTCCGGGTGCCGCCCTTTCTCGTTTTCAGGCAGTAAAGGCGGCGGTCAGGGCGCGACGCGTTCGCCGCCGCGGGCCGCCACCTTGTCCTGCGTGTTGAGGTCGAAATCGCGCGCGTGATGGCGTTCGCGCAGCTGCTTTTCCTCCGGGCCGAAGGTGCGATTGACCATCTCGCCGCGCTGCACCGCGGGCCGCGCGCCGATTTCCCGCGTGTACCGCTGCAGGTTCTCGTACTCCGCCACGTTCAGGAATTCCTGCGCGTCGTAGGTCGATTTCATCACCCCGCCATACCAGGGATAGATCGCCATGTCGGCGATGCTGAAATCGTCGCCCGCGATGAAGCGGCGATCGGCCAGCACGGTGTCGAGCAGATGCAGCTGCCGCTTCACCTCCATCGCGAAGCGGTCGATCGCGTATTCGATCTTGATCGGCGCGTAGGCGTAGAAATGGCCGAAGCCGCCGCCCAGGAACGGGCCCGCCCCCATCTGCCACATCAGCCAGTTGACGACTTCGGCCCGGCCCGGCCCGGAAGCGGGCAGGAAGGCGCCGAACTTCTCGGCCAGATGGATCAGGATGGAACCCGATTCGAACAGGTGCAGCGGGGCGTCGCCAGTTCTGTCGACCAGCGCGGGGATCTTCGAATTGGGGTTCACCTCCACGAAGCCGCTGGAGAACTGGTCCCCTTCCGAAATATCGATCGGCCAGGCGTCGTATTCGGCGTCCGCGTGTCCGGCCTCCAGCAGCTCCTCGAACAGGATGGTGACCTTCTGCCCATTGGGCGTCGCCAACGAATAGAGCTGGAACGGGTGCTCGCCCGCCGGCAGGTCGCGGTCGTAGCGCGCGCCCGCGGTCGGGCGGTTGATCTTGGCGAAGCGACCGCCGCTCACCGTTTCGGGGTTCCAGACCTTGGGCGGCTGGTAGCCTGCGGGCAGATTGTCGGCGGGATCGTGGTCGGCCATCGGAGTCTCCTCAAGGGTTCGGTTTTGCCTTCACAACGCCGCGCGGGGCGTTCGGTCCCGCCTTGACGCATCGGGAGGGGTGGGCCAGCACGGTCGATAAACGGTTGCAAACCGAAATGGGAGAGAGAGATGAGCGAGGTCGTCCGGACCGAAACCCGTGGCAACGTGCTGGTCGTCACCATCAACCGGCCCGAGGCGAAGAACGCCATGAACCGTGCCGCCGCGGAAGGAATCGCCGCGGCGATGGACCGGCTGGATGCGGAAGACGATTTGCGCGTCGGCATCCTGACCGGCGCGGGCGGCACCTTCTGTTCGGGCATGGACCTGAAGGCCTTCCTCAAGGGCGAATCGCCCAGCGTCGAGGGCCGCGGCTTCGGCGGAGTGGTCCAACGCCCGCCCGAAAAACCGCTGATCGCCGCGGTCGAAGGCTACGCGCTGGCGGGCGGGCTGGAACTCATGATCGCCTGCGACCTGGTGGTGGCGGACAGCAAGGCGCAGTTCGGCATTCCCGAGGTCAGGCGCGGGCTGGTCGCCGCGGCGGGCGGGGTCATGATGCTGCCCGACCAGATCCCCGAACGGATCGCGATGGAGCTGGCGCTGACCGGCGATTTCATCGGGGCCGAGCGCGCCTACGAACTGGGCCTCATCAACCGCATCGCGCAAGGCGACGTGCTCGACGCGGCGCTGGCGCTGGCCGAGACGATCGCCGCCAACGGTCCGCTGGCGGTGAAAGTGTCGAAACAGATCCTGCGCCAGTCGCGCGGCTGGCCGATGGAGGAACGCTACGACCGGCAGACGCAGGCGATCGCCCCCGTCTTCGTCAGCGAGGACGCGCGCGAGGGCGCGGCCGCCTTCGCCGAGAAGCGCAAGCCGAACTGGAAGGGCAGGTAATGCCAGCCGCGCGTGGCGGCCCGCTGGCCGGGCTGACCATCGTCGAATTCGCCGGCATCGGACCGGGGCCGTTCTGCGGCATGATGCTGGCCGATCACGGCGCGGACGTGATCCGGATCGACCGGGCAAACGGCGGGCGCGGCGGCTCGCAGCCGGTCTCGACCAAGGACGTGCTGGCGCGCGGCCGGCGCTCCATCGCGCTCGACCTGAAGAGCGAGGCCGGCATCGCACTGGCGCGGCGGCTGTGCGCGCAAGCGGACGGGCTGATAGAGGGGTTCCGCCCCGGCGTGATGGAGCGGCTGGGCCTGGGGCCGGACACGCTGCTCCGCGACAATCCGAAGCTCGTCTATGGCCGGATGACCGGCTGGGGGCAGACTGGCCCCTACGCGCAGGCCGCGGGCCACGACATCAATTACATCGCGCTCAGCGGCGTGCTGGCCCATCTGGGGCGGGCGGGCGAGAAACCGACCCCGCCGATCAATCTCGTCGGCGATTTCGGGGGCGGGGGCATGATGCTCGCCTTCGGGATGGTCGCCGCGCTGCTCCACGTCGCGCGCGGCGGAGAGGGGCAGGTGATCGACGCCGCCATGACCGACGGCAGCGCGGTGATGATGGCGATGCTACACGGGATGCGCAGCATGGGGGTGTGGTCGGACGCGCGCGGCACCAACATCATCGATACCGGCGCGCCGTTCTACGATACGTACAAAACCGCGGATGGCCGGTACGTCGCGATCGGCAGTATCGAACCGCAGTTCTACGCCGAACTGCGGCGGCTGGCGGGCCTGGCCCACGATCCCGATTTCGACGCGCAGCACGACCGCGCGAACTGGCCGGCGCTCAAGGAGAAGCTGGCAGCGGTCTTCGCGACGAAGACCCGCGCCGAGTGGGACGCGCTGATGGAGCAGACCGACGCCTGCTACGCCCCGGTCCTGACCATGGGCGAGGCGCCGGAGCACCCGCACAACCGCGCCCGCGAAACCTTCGTGACGGTGGACGGCGACACCCAGCCTGCACCCGCGCCGCGCTATTCCGCCACCGCGACCGACACCCCTGCCCCCGCGCCCATGCCGGGCGCCGATACCGACGCGATCCTCGCCGGACTGGGAATCGCCGAGGACGAGCGCGAGACCTTGCGCGCCGCCGGGGCGATCGGCTGACGACGCGACATCGAAAAACGAGAGAGGACCCATCCATGCCCGTGATCGACATCCCCCCGCCCGACTTCATGGCAGAAGAGGAGATCGCGATCTTCTCCGACGCGGTGGGTAAGTTCCTCGAACGCTCCGCGCCCGAGAAACGCGTCGCCGGGTGGCGCGAGGCGGGGCAGGTCGAGCGCGAATTCTGGAGCGAGGCGGGAGAGGCAGGCCTCCTCGGCGTGTCGGTGCCGGAGGAATATGGCGGCCACGGCGGCGATTTCCGACACGATCTGGTGGTGGTGGACCAGGTGGCGAAGCACGGCGTCGAAGGCTTCGCCGCGAGCCTGCACAACGTCATCATCCTGCCCTATCTGGTACGTCACGGGACCGAGGAGCAGAAGAGGAAATACCTTCCCCGCCTTGTTTCCGGCGAGCTGGTCAGCGCCATCGCCATGACGGAGCCCGGCGTCGGCTCCGACCTCCAGAGCATCACCACGACCGCG
Organism: uncultured Citromicrobium sp.; assembly: GCA_964401795.1. Lineage (GTDB taxonomy): Bacteria > Pseudomonadota > Alphaproteobacteria > Sphingomonadales > Sphingomonadaceae > Alteriqipengyuania. The sequence continues at coordinate 1,642 of CAYNZQ010000045.1, read as the reverse complement.
ACGAAAGATGGCAACGGATACCGGCTCAACGGGTCGAAAACCTACATCTCGAACGGCCAGATCGCCGATTTCGTGATCGTGGTCGCCAAGACCGACCCGAACGAACGTGCCAAGGGCATCTCGCTGGTGCTGCTGGAAACCGAGGGTGCGGAAGGGTTCCAGCGCGGGCGCAAGCTCGACAAGATCGGCCTCGATGCGCAGGACACCAGCGAGCTGTTCTTCGACGACGTATTCGTGCCGGGCGATGCGATCCTGGGCGGGGTGGAAGGCAAGGGCTTCTACCAGCTAATGGGCGAGCTGCCGCAGGAACGCCTGATCATCGCGGTGCAGGCGATGGACGGGATCGAGCGCGCGCTCGACGTGACGCTCGATTTCGTGAAGAGCCGCAAGGCGTTCGGCCAGACCGTGTGGGATTTCCAGAACACGCAATTCGTGCTCGCCGACCTGAAGGCGAAGGGCACCGCGGCGCGCGTGTTCGTGAACGACTGCATCGGGCGGCTGCTGAAGGGCGATCTCGACGTCGCCACTGCCAGCATGGCGAAATACTGGGTCACCGAACTGCAGAGCGAGGTGGTCGACAAGTGCCTGCAATTGCACGGCGGTTCGGGCTACATCAACGACTACCCGATCGCGCGGATGTATCGCGACAGCCGCATCGCGCGTATCTATGGCGGGTCGAACGAGATCATGCGGATGCTGATCGCGCGGTCCATGTAGCCGCAATGGCGCCGCGCCGCGTGCACAGTGATCGCTTTTTTCCGGGGTCGGCGCCCCCGCCCGGCTAACTTGTCATTCACCGCGGCGCGCCTACATTGCGGGATGTGAAAGGAACGGCGCGCGATGAGCGATAACCAGAACCCGCAGGATCCCAATCCGGGCGGACCCAACCCGTGGATCAAGAGCCTGATGGTATGGGGCGGGGTTTTCCTCGCCTTGCTGCTGGTCGTGTCCATGTTCTCGGGCAGTGGCACCGCCACCGGGCAGCAGATCGGCTATTCCGATTTCCGCAACCGGGTCGAATCGGGCATGGTCAAGGACGTGAAGATCGCGCCCGACCGGATCACGGGCACGCTGAAGAACGACAAGGCGTTCTCCACCGTGCCGGTGCAGGGCGACACCAGCCTGACCCAGCTGCTGGACGCGAACGACGTCACCTATTCGGGCGCCGAGGCCGATCAGCCCAGCATGCTGATGTACATCCTGCTCCAGTCGCTTCCCTTCCTGCTGATTCTCGGCATCGCGTTCTTCGCGCTGCGCCAGGTCCAGAAGGGCGGGGGCGCGGGCGGCGCGATGGGCTTCGGCAAGTCGAAGGCCAAGATGCTGACCGAAAAGCAGGGCCGCGTGACCTTCGCCGACGTCGCCGGCATCGACGAAGCGCGCGAGGAGCTGGAGGAAATCGTCGAGTTCCTGAAGGACCCGAGCCGGTTCTCCAAGCTCGGCGGCCAGATTCCCAAGGGCGCGCTGCTGGTCGGGTCGCCCGGCACGGGCAAGACGCTGCTCGCACGCGCCATCGCGGGCGAGGCGGGCGTGCCCTTCTTCACCATCTCCGGCTCCGACTTCGTCGAGATGTTCGTGGGCGTTGGCGCGAGCCGCGTGCGCGACATGTTCGAACAGGCGAAGAAGAACGCGCCGTGCATCCTCT
>CAYNZQ010000044.1:0-7213 GCA_964401795.1 uncultured Citromicrobium sp. | reverse complement strand
ATGCCCATCTTGGACATGACCTTGCGTATGCCCTTGCCGACCGCCTTGATGTAGTTCGCTTGCACGCTTTCGGGCGACTGGTCGGGGTGGCGGCGCGCGCGCAGCTCCTCCAGCGTGTCGAAGGCGAGCCACGGATTGACCGCTTCGGCGCCGTAGCCCGCGAGCACGCAGTAATGGTGCACCTCGCGCGCCTCGCCGGTTTCCACCACCAGCCCGGTTTGCATGCGCAGCCCCTGCCGCACGAGGTGGTGATGCACCGCGGCGGTGGCGAGCGCGGCGGGCAGCGGCACGCGGCCCTCGCACGTCGCGCGATCGGACAGGACGAGGATGTTCGCATCCTGCAGCACCGCCTCGGTCGCGGCCCAGCACATTTCCTTGATCGCGAGCTCGATGCCCTCCACCCCGACGGCGGCGTCCCACGTCATGTCGACGGTCGCGGTGCGGAACGCGCCGTCCAGCGCGCTTTCGACCGAGCGGATCTTGGCCAGATCCTCGCTGGTGAGGATCGGCTGCGCGACTTCCAGCCGCTTGTGCGTGCCCGCATCGAAGCCGAGCAGGTTGGGCCGCGGGCCGATCATGGACAGCAGCCCCATCACCAGTTCCTCGCGGATCGGGTCGATCGGCGGGTTGGTGACCTGCGCGAAGTTCTGCTTGAAATAGTCGTACAGCAACCGGCTCTTGTTGGAGAGCACCGCGATCGGCGTGTCGGTGCCCATCGACCCGATCGGATCGTCGCCGTTCAGACCCATCGGCTCGAGGAAGCGGGAGATATCCTCCTGCGTGTAACCGAACGCCTGCTGCCGCTTCAGCAGGCGCGGTTCGCCCGTCTCGACCTCGGCCAGCTCGGCGTCGATCGTATCGAGGTCGGCTAGCTTGTACTGCGTGCGGTCGAGCCATTCGGCGTAAGGATGCGCCTCGGCCAGCCCGGCCTTGAGCTCGTCGTCCTCGACGATGCGGCCCTCCTCCAGGTCGATCAGCAGCATCTTGCCCGGCTGCAGGCGCCATTTGCGCACGATGTCTTCCTCGGCGAAGGGCAGCACGCCGCTTTCGGACGCAAGGCAGACGAGGTCGTCCTTGGTCACGCAATAGCGCGCCGGGCGCAGCCCATTGCGGTCGAGCGTCGCGCCGATCTGGCGCCCGTCGGTGAAGGCGACCGCGGCCGGCCCGTCCCACGGCTCCATCAGCGCGGCGTGGTATTCGTAGAACGCGCGGCGGCTGTCATCCATCAGCGGGTTCTTCGCCCACGCCTCGGGGATCAGCATCATCATCGCATGGGCGAGGGAATAGCCGCCCGCGATCAGCAGTTCGAGCGCGTTGTCGAGGCAGGCGGTGTCGGACTGGCCATGCGGGATCAGCGGCCACATCTTGTCGAGATCGGGGCCGAGCAGGTCGCTTTCCATCGCCCGCCGTCGCGCCTCCATCCAGTTCACGTTGCCGCGCACCGTGTTGATCTCGCCATTGTGCGCGATCAGACGATAGGGGTGGGCTAGCCGCCAGCTGGGGAAGGTGTTGGTGGAAAAACGCTGGTGGACGAGACCGAGCGCGGAAACGCAGGCCGGATCGCGCAGATCGTCGTAGAAGCTGCCGACCTGGTTCGCCAGCAGCAGCCCCTTGTACACGATGGTGCGGCTCGAGAAGCTGGGGATGTAGGCTTGCGTCAGGCCCGGCAGGTCGTGCTTTTGCGCCAGCTTCGCCAGCGGGTTCAGCGTCTGCTTGCGGATCACGACCAGCTTGCGTTCGAAGGCGTCCTGGTCGGCGCAGCTCTCGCCGCAGGCGATGATGCACTGGCGGATCACCGGCATCGCGTCGACCACCGCCTTGCCCAGGCCGTCCATCGTCAGCGGCACGTCGCGCCAGCCGACGACCCGCTGGCCTTCCTTGGCGACGAATTTCTCGAACTGCGCGATCACGAAGTCGCGCGGCGCCTCATCCTGGGGGAGGAAGCACATGGCGACCGCATATTGGCCCGGCCGGGGCAGGTCGTGGCCGTTATGGTCGGCCCAGCGGCGGATCAGCGGGTCGGGGATCTGCAGGAGGATGCCCGCGCCGTCGCCCAGCAGCGGGTCCGCGCCGACCGCGCCGCGATGGTCGAGATTGGCGAGAATCTCCAGCGCCCGCGTGACGATGTCGTGGCTCCGCTCCCCCTTGATGTGCGCGACGAAGCCGACGCCGCATGCGTCGTGTTCGTTGCGCGGATCGTAGAGGCCCTGCGGAGCCGGATATGCCATCGTCAAACACCCTGTCTGCGGCCGCGTGGCACCACGGCGGGCGCGGGGCGCGGCAATGAAGCACGCGTCTCGTCGGGCAGAGCCGCTCCGAAACTTTCGCGAAACGCTCTATTGAAGACAGGAAGTGTTTTTTGCAAGCGCAGCAGGGGCAAGAAGAACTTGACCCGGCCGCAGCTGGAGCCGCGTTGGCGGCGAAAACCCGATGCGGGTCAGGCCGCGCCGCTCAACCGGCCGAGGCGATCGAGCGCGAGGCGCAGCGCGCGCTCTGTCTGGAACGGTTCGCGCGGGAAATCGTCTGCCCGATCCCAGCCCGGCTGGCCACCCGTCGCGGGCGCTGCATCCAGCGTTTCGTGCAGGCGGTCGCGGATTTGCCGGCTTTCGACCGGGCGCTCGCCCGCGGCGGTCAGCGCGGCGGCGAAGCGTTCCAGCATTGCGGGCAGGCCCAGCTCCTCCACCGGACCCTCGATCGCGGGCGTGTTGGCGGGCATCGCCGGCGGAGCGGACCGGACCGCGCGCAGGCGGACCGGCGCGACGCGAGAGGGCGCAGCCGGTGCGTCCCCGGCCAGTGCGTCCTTGGCCGGTGCATCTTCGGCCGGTGCGTCCTCGACCGGCTCGTCGCGCGGTCCGTCGTGGGTCCCGGACGCGAGGGCCAGCGCGGCGGGCGGCGCCTTGGCCAGCGCCTTCGCCTCGTCCTTCAGTTCCTGCCACAGGCCGGAACTCGCCAGTTCGAGAGTGGCGCCCGCATCGGGCAACGGCGCGGCGGGGTCGAACGCGAGCGGGCCGCGCAGGAAGGACGAGGGCGATTCGGTGGCATCCGCGGCGCTGGCTGCGGGCGCGCCGAAGCCCCGCTTGCGCACCCGCTCGACCGGGCCCAGGCCTTCGCTGCCCAGCTCCTCGATCGCGTTGATGGGGCGCTTCGCCGGCGCGTCGGGATGGCGGTCGGCGGCCTTGCGCGGCGGCTGCATGGGCGTGGCGGGGGCGGTCTGGAGCGCCCTGACCCGTGCCGCCAGCGCGAGGCCGAGCAGCGCGCCCGGCACCGCGCAGGCGAGGGCGATCGCGATGCGCGCGGTCATGCCGAGCGGCGGCGCGGCGGCGGGAATAACGGCGGAGATACCGGCAAGATCGACCAGCCGGGCGAGCAGCGCGGCGGGCAGGACCGCGACGCCGAGGCCGAACAGCGCGGCGAACCACGCGGCGACCAGCGGCACGAACAGCGGATGCGCGGCAAGGCCGGCATTGCGCCGGAACCCCTCTGTCTGGATCGCGAGACCGCGGGTCGCGGGTGCGAGTTCGGGCCCGGCAGAACGGGCCGGTTCGGTCCCGTCCGCCTCGCCGAAGCGCAGCCGGTCGAGCAAGCGTCCGGCCAAACTAGGATGCGAAATCGTGGTCTCGTTCTGTGCCATCGCGGCGTCGGCCCCCTGCCAATTTCGTGCGGATCGCGCAGCGCCGCTGCCGTCAGGCGGGGGCGGGAACGGATCCTTTATCGCTCCGGGCTAGCAGGTGATGGTAAACGCGAAGATAACGCGCGACGTTGCGGTCCCAGTCGTGGTGGGCGGCGACATGCGCGCGGCCCGCCAGCCGCATCGCGTCCCATCGGTCCCGCCGGTCGAGAAGGTCGGCCAGCGCGCGGGCCGCACCCGGCGGATCGTCGGCGGGAAACAGCGTGCCCGTCACCCCGTGCGCGATCAGTTCGGCATGGCCGCCGACGTCGCTGGCGGCGACAAGCCGGTTCTGCGCCATCGCCTCCAGCGGCTTGAGCGGCGTGACGAGGTCGGTCAGGCGGCTCCGTTTGCGCGGATAGGCGAGGATGTCGACCAGCGAATAATAGCGGTCCACTTGGTCGTGCGGGACGCGGCCGGTGAAATGGATCGCGTCCGCCGCGGGGGACGCGGCCGCCTGCGCGCGCAGCGAATCGGCCATCGGCCCCCCGCCGACGAGGAGCAGTCGCGCGCCGGGCTGCCGCTCGCGCAGGTGGGGCAGGGCGGCGATCAGATCGTCCAGCCCCTCGTAATCGTAGAAGCTGCCGATGAAGCCGATCACCGGCCCGTCGCCGAGCGCGAGGTCGCGGGCGAGCGCGGCGTCGCGCGCCACCGGCTCTCCGAACAGGGCCAGGTCGACCCCGTTGGGCGAAAGTTCGATGCGGTCGGGGGCGAAGCCGCGCGCGATCAGATCGCCGCGCAGCCCCTCGCAGATGGTGAAGACCGCGTCGGCCGCCCCCACCACCCGGTTTTCGAGCGCCCGGGTGAGACGGTATTTGAGCGATCTCTCGCGCCCGGTGCGGTTGCCGACCGCGGCGTCTTCCCAGAAGGCGCGGATCTCGTACACCACCGGCACGCCTAGCCGCCGCCCCGCCAGCACCGCCGCCATGCCGCCCAGCGCGGGCGAGTGGGCGTGCAGGACCTGGGGGCGCCACCGCTGCGCCAGTTGCAGAATCGCATCGCGCAGGGCCGCGATCTCGCGCCATTCGCGCCAGCCCGGCGGGCCCGAAGGCGGGCCGGGCGTCCGGTGGAAGGTCAGCGCATCGCAGGTTTCGACCGGTGGCCCCGCCGCCGCGTGCCGCTGGCCGGTGATCCCGCGCACCTCCAGCCCGGCGCGCACCTGCGCGGTCAGGATCGCGCGGGTGCGAAAGGTATAGCCGCTGTGCAGCGGCAGCGAATGGTCGAGGACGTGGAGGACCCGGGTCATGGCGCACCGGCATTAGGCGAACAGGCTTAACGCCGCGTCAACTCCGTCCCTGCTAGCGCGGCGGGACAGGCAAGTGCCGCCCATCCCCACGCGCGTCATGCGCCCCTTGCGCCGGATCCCGTCGCCCGATGATCGATCTTTTCGCCCTGATGCTGATCCACGGCCTGCTCGCCCTGATGGCGCTGCGGCTGCTGGGGCGCGACGATCTGGACGAGGACCCGGCGCTGGAGGACGAGGCCGGGCCGCCCGCCGCCGCGCCGCCCCCCGCCGCGCCGGACGCGCCGCGCGCCCGCAAGCAGGGTCGCCGCGCGTGACCGACCTGTTCTTCCTCGCTTTTCTGGGGTTCTTCCTCGCATTGGGCCTCAGGCGCCCGTTCCTGTGGGTGCTCGCCTATCTCTATTTCGACATCCTCGCGCCGCAGAAGATGAGCTGGGGCTTCTTCGCCTCGATCCCCGTTTCCTTCGTCACCTTCTGCGCCGCGTTCGGCGGCTGGCTGCTGACCGACAGCAAGCGCGACCTGCGCTTCACGCTGCGCCAAGCGCTGCTCGCCTTCCTCTTGGTGTGGTGTTTCTACACGTTGCAGGGCGCCGAGTTCGTTCAGCCCGCGCAGGAAAAATGGGACTGGGTGTGGAAGGCGCTGTTCTTCGCGATCTTCCTGCCCTTCACCATCACCACGCGGCTGCGGCTGGAGGCGGCCGCGCTGACGATGGTGCTGACCGCGGGCGCGATCATCATCTCGGGCGGCATGAAGACCGCGTTCGGCGGCGGCGGCTACGGCACGCTGTCGCTGTTCGTAAACGACAATTCGGGCATCTACGAAAGCAGCACGATCTCCACCGTCGCGATCGCGATCATTCCGCTGCTGGTGTGGTTCAACAAGTTCGGGACCGTCTTCAAACCGCACTGGAGCGTGAAGGCGTTCTCGCTCGCGCTGGGCCTCGCCTGCCTGCTGATCCCGATCGGGACCGAGGCGCGCACCGGCCTCGTGTGCATCGCGGTGCTGATGCTGCTGGCGCTGCGCGAGACGAAGAAGCGGCTGCTGCTGATCCTGGCGGGTGGCCTCGTCGGCCTGATGGCGCTGCCGTTCCTGCCGCAAAGCTATTACCAGCGCATGGAAACCATCACCAATCCCAAGGCGGACGAAAGCGCATCGACCCGGATGCAGGTGTGGCAATGGACGCTCGACTATGTCGGCGACCATCCGCTGGGCGGCGGGTTCGAGGCGTACCGCGCCAACAAGTTCACCTACCGCATGCCGGAACGCAAGGTCGACGGGAACACCACTTCGGTCACGTTCGAGAAGGTCACCGACGAAGGGCGCGCCTACCATTCCGCGATTTTCGAGATGCTGGGCGAACAGGGCTGGCCCGGCCTGATCGCGTGGCTGTGGCTGCAGCTGGCCGGGCTGTGGCAGATGGAGCGGCTGCGACGCCGGTGGAAGGGGCGCACGCACCCGCACGAGCAGTGGCAGGGGCCGCTCGCCGTGGCGCTGCAATATGCGCAGGTGATCTACATCGTCGGTGCGCTGTTCCAGGGCATCGCCTACCAGCCCTTCATCATGATGCTGATCGGGTTGCAGATCGCGCTCAATTCCTATTGCCGGCAGGTCGATTCGCCACCGCGACGCGGCATCGGGCGGCGGCTGGACCGGCCCGGCGCGGACGCAGCCCAGCAGGACGTAGCGGCAGGGGCGCCCGCATTGCGCTAGGCGGTTCGATGGGTCATGAGAGCGCCTGAAACAACGCAATCAGGAGAGGCTTCATGACCCCCCAGGACATCGCCGCGAAGGTCGGCGAGCAGATCGGCACCAGCGAATGGGTCGAGATCAGCCAGGAACGGATCAACCAGTTCGCGGAAGCGACCGGCGATCACCAGTTCATCCACGTGAACGAGGAAGCGGCGAAGATGACGCCGTTCGGCGGCACCATCGCCCACGGCTTCCTGACGCTGTCGATGATCCCCTTTCTCACCGCGAACAGCGACGTGCCCCGGCCCGACGGGATCAGGATGGCGGTCAATTACGGGGGCAACAAGACCCGCTTCATCAACCCCGTTCGGTCCGGGAAGCGGATCCGCGGCCACTGGAAGCTGGTCGAGATGAACGAGAAGAAGCCGGGCCAGTGGCAGCAGACGGTCGAGATCACGATCGAGATCGAGGGCGAGGAAAAGCCCGCCCTGATCTGCGAATGGATCACCCAATTCTTCGTATAAGCCCGGACACAGAAGAGGTATTATCATGCGCGACGCAGTCATCGTTTCCACCGCCCGCACCGCCATCGGCCGCGCCTACAAGGGCGGCT
>CAYNZQ010000043.1:0-7224 GCA_964401795.1 uncultured Citromicrobium sp. | reverse complement strand
CTCGACCGGGCGCAATATGCCGACCTCAAGTTCTGGATGCCGGGCGACATCCTGACCAAGGTCGACCGCACCAGCATGGCGGTAAGCCTGGAGGCGCGCGAACCGCTGCTCGACCACAGGCTGGTGGAATTCGCCGCCGCCCTGCCGCAGGGCAAGCGCATTCGCGGGCGCCAGGGCAAATGGCTGCTGAAACACACGATGGAACGCTATCTGCCCCGCGACATCCTATACCGGCCCAAGCAGGGTTTCGTCACCCCGATCGCACAGTGGCTGCGCGGCCCGCTGGCGAGCGAGGCGCGCGCGATCGCCCACCGGGCGGAGCTGGGGCGGACGGGCTGGTTCGACGGCGCCCGGCTGGCGCGGTTGGCGGACGATCATATCGCCGGGCGGGCGGATCATTCGCGCCTGTTGTGGCAATTGCTGATGCTCGACCGGTCGCTGGCACGCCTCTGACCCGGCCATCGCGTCATCACACCCGTGTCATAATCGGATTCACCCGGATAATTTTTTTGCCAATCGCGCCCCGTTTTGGTAAATTTTCGCTTAACGCCGCAAAGCGGCACCGATCCAAGATCATGATCCATAGGGGGCGCAGGTGGATCACACGGCACGCAAGTTCGACAATCGACCGGGCGACGGACCCGCGCTTTCGCACCGTGAGCGTGAGCGTGAGGGGGAGGGCGAGGCTACCTCGCCCGATACCCGCACCGTTTTCACCGGCCTGGGCACCCCGGCAGTGCCGGACAAGTTGTTCGATCTGTCCGAACTCGACGTGCTCTACGATGCGGAGCGCGAGACGCTGTGGACCTTCATGCGGCCGCGCGGGCGGCCCAGTTTCACCCCGCCGATGCTGGGCGATTTCGAGGCGTGGCAGCGGCTCATCGCGCAAGGCTTCGGTCCGGGCAAGGTGCCGCTGCGCTTCCTCGTGCTGGGCAGCCGGGCGCCCGGCGTGTTCTGCTATGGCGGGGACCTGACGCTGTTCCGCCAGCTGATCCTGAGCGGGGATCGCGCCGGGCTGGTACGCTACGGCCATCGTTGCTGCGAGATCCTGTTCAAGAACATCCATTCGCTCGACTTGCCGATCCTGACCGTGGGGCTGGTGCAGGGCGCGGCGCTGGGCGGCGGGTTCGAGGCGCTGTTGTCCTTCGACTACATCGTCGCGGAACGCAGCGCGACCTTTGGCCTGCCCGAAATCATGTTCGGCCTGTTCCCCGGCATGGGCGCGCATGCCCTGCTGGCGCGCAAGATCGGCAGCGCGCTGGCCGATCGGCTGATCGTTTCCAATGAGACGTTCAGCGCGCAGCAGATGTACGACCTCGGCCTGGTGCAGCACATCGCGGAAGACGGGGAAGGGGTGGAGGCGACCCGCGCCTTCATCCGCAAGTCGGAACGGCGCCATTCCGGGCTGGTCGCGGGACGCCGGGCGATGAAGATGACCTGGCATTTGGAGCTCGACGAGCTCAATCGCATCACCGAATTGTGGGCCGACGCCGCGCTCCGGCTGGGCGAGCAGGACCTGCGGCTGATGGCGCGCCTTGCGGCCGCGCAAGCGCGGGGCCGCAAGGCCGCCTGATTTCAGCGCGCGTCGACCAGGATCACCTCGGCCTCGTCCAGCGCCTCCACCACCAGCGTTTCCTCGCCGGTAACCGCGACGCCGTCACGCGCGTTGGCTTCCTTGCCGTTAACGGAAATGCGCCCCTTCGCCGCGACCAGATAGACGTGGCGCCCGGCCTGCGTCGACCACTGTGCGCTCTGGCCCTGCTGCAGCGTCGCCGCCGCGACCCGCGCATCGGCGTTGATCGGCAGCGTTTCGTCGTCGCTACCGGCCTTGGCCGCGAGTACCTCGAACGCGCCCTCGCGGGTCGAGCCGGGAAATTCCCGCTGGCTCCAGCCCGGCTTCTCGCCGCGCTTGTCCGCCTCGATCCAGATCTGGAACAGCGTCGTCGCCTCGTCCTCGAGGTTGAATTCGGCGTGGCGGATGCCGGTGCCCGCGCTCATCACCTGGACGTCGCCGGCGCCGGTGCGCCCGCGATTGCCCAGCGAATCCTCGTGCGTGATCGCGCCGGTGCGGATGTAGGTGACGATTTCCATGTTGTCGTGCGGGTGGGGCGGAAAGCCGCTCTTCGCGGCGATCGTATCGTCGTTCCAGACGCGGATGGCGCCCCAGCCCATGCGGGCGGGGTCGTAATATCCGGCGAAGCTGAAATGGTGATGCGCATCCAGCCAGCCGTGATTGGCCGCGCCGAGGCTGTCGAACGGTCGTACTTCGATCATGTGGCTTGTCCCTCATCGGCGGGGTTGCCTGTCCGCCGGAACAACAGGGAAATGGGAAGCCCCGGCCCCCGCGTCAATCGCTGCCGTGGCCCAGCGCCATGTACTGGGGGCTCTGCATCTCTTCCAGCCGGCTGACCGTGCGCGCGAATTCGAAGCTGCCGTCGCCGTCGGGGTAGAGGTTTTCGGGCTCCACCTGCGCCGTGGCGAAGAATTTCACCTTCAGTTCGTACAGCGCATCGACCAGTTTGGTAAAACGGATCGCCTCGTTCCGGCGGTCGGCGTCCATCTGCGGGATGCCGACGACGATCACGGTGTGGTAGGCGCGGGCGATCGCGAGATAGTCGGCCGCCCCGCGGTTCTCGCCGCACAACCGGCGGAAACTGAACACGGCGACGCCCTTCAGGCTCTTGGGCACGTGCAGCGTGCGTCCACCGCCCAGCTCCAGCTCGCCCGACGGGACGTGCGCTGCATCCTCGGGCTTGTAGTCGGTCAGCCGGAAGAACGCCTCGCGCACCTGCTCGGTCGCTTCCTCGCCCAGCGGGGTATGCCAGGTGTCGAGCTCGCCCAGCCGGTCGAGACGGTAGTCGGTCGGGCCATCCAGCGCCACGACTTCGAGCTCCGCCTCGATCAGATCGATGAACGGCAGGAAAAGCGAGCGGTTGAGCCCGTCGTTGTAGAGGTCCGCCGGGGGCCGGTTGCTGGTGGTGACCACGGTGACGCGTTCGTCGCGGATGAGGGCGGTGAACAGCCGGCTCATGATCGCTGCGTCGGCGGTGTTGTTGACCACCATCTCGTCGAAAGCGAGCAGACGCACATCTTCCGCGATCCGCTTCGCCACCGGCGCGATCGGGTCGCCGCGCTGGCCCTGCCGTTCCTCCCGGATCATCGCGTCGACTTCCAGCATGAAGGCATGGAAGTGGACCCGGCGCTTTGCACGCATGTCGACCGTTTCGAAGAACAGGTCCATCAGCATGGACTTGCCGCGCCCGACGCCGCCCCAGATGTAGAGCCCGCGCGGCGGTTCGGGCGGACGGTGGAGCAGACGGCCCAGAGCCGATCGCTTCACGCGCCGCGTCTCCAGTTCCGTCTGGAGCGTCTCCAGCCGTTCGGCAACGGCCCGCTGGCCGGGATCGGCGCGCAGTTCGTCCGCGGCGATCAGCGCCTCGTATCGCGAAAGCATGCCGCTCACCGCGTCTTGAGCTTTCTCACGATACCCGAATAGGCCGCGACCATGTCGTCATCCTGTTCCACCGTGCCGCGCACGAACAGCAGGCGGCCGGTTTCGCGCATGATCTCGCTCACCGCGTCCAGTGGCCGGTTGGGATCGCCCGCGCCGATGAACTGGGTCGAGATTTCGAGAGTGACGGACGGTCCTGCCTGGCCTTCGCCCAGCGTATGAAGCGTGGCGAACAGCGCGATGTCGATCAGCCCCTGCGTCGCGGCGCCGTGGATCATGCCTTGCAGGTTCTCGTGATGCCGCTGCGGGAACATCCGCAGACGGCACCGCTCGCCCTCGCGCCGGACCAGCATGCGACCGAGTACCGCCGTGTTGAACAGCGTTTCGTCGCGCAGATTCCAGTGGTTCCAGCCCGGATGGTCCGGCGCCGGACCATGCTCGAACGCATCGTCCGGCAAGCTCACGTCAGATCTGGCGTTCGACCATCATCTTCTTGGTTTCGGCGATAGCCTTGGCCGGGCTCAGGCCCTTGGGGCACGCGTTCGCGCAGTTCATGATGGTGTGGCAGCGATAGAGCCGGAAGGGATCTTCCAGCTGGTCGAGCCGCTCGCCCGTCATCTCGTCGCGGCTGTCGGCCAGCCAGCGATAGGCCTGCAGCAGGATTGCCGGGCCAAGGAACTTGTCGGAATTCCACCAATAGCTGGGGCAGCTGGAGGAGCAGCAGGCGCACAGGATGCACTCGTACAGACCGTCGAGCTGCTCGCGCTGCTCCGGGCTCTGCAGCCGTTCCTTGCCGCTCGGCGTGGGGCTGACGGTCTGCAGCCAGGGCCGGATCGAGGCATACTGGGCGTAGAAATGGGTGAAGTCGGGCACCAGATCCTTCACCACCTCCATGTGAGGGAGGGGGGTGATGCGGATTTCGCCCTTCAAATCATCGATCGCGGTGGTGCAGGCGAGGCCGTTCTTGCCATTCAGGTTCATCGAGCACGACCCGCAAATCCCCTCGCGGCAGGACCGGCGGAAGGTCAGCGTGGGATCGATTTCGTTCTTGATCTTGAACAGCGCGTCCAGAACCATCGGACCGCATTCGTCGAGGTCGATCTCGAACTTGTCGTAGCGCGGGTTCTCGCCGCTTTCGGGATCGTAGCGATAGACCTTGAAGGTCTTGGTCCGCCCGCCGGTTTCGGCCTTGTGGACCTGCCCCTTGCCGGTGACCTTGGAATTCTTGGGAAGGGTAAGCTGCGCCATGAATGATCCTGTTATCGCTTCGCTGCCTATCTAGTCATTCTGCCGCGCGGCACAAGCCGTTCGGTCGGTTGCGGGCCGTGCGGGAACCGGCGGCGGCCCGGCGTCGTCTCTCGATCATGCGGGACGACGGGCACGAGATCGGGAGCGCGGCCATCTTCGGGGCGAGCGGCGGGATAGGCGCGGCCCTGGTGGACGAACTGGTCCGGCGCGGGGTGGGGCGGATCCACGCAGGGTCGCGCAGCGGCACCGTGCCCGATGGACCGGGTGTCGAACCTTTCACCTTCGACCTCGAGGACGGAGACAGCATCGCCGCCGCGGCCAAGGCCATGGCCGACGATCCGCCGCAGCTGGTGATCGTCGCCAGCGGCGTACTGACGCTGGCGAGCGGCACCGGGCCGGAACGCAGCTATCGCCACATAGAGGCGGACGCGATGGAGCGGGTGTTGCGCACCAACACGGTCGGGCCCGCGCTGGTGGCGCGCCACATGCTGCCGCTGTTCGATCGCGAGCGGCGCTGCGTCTTCGCCGCGCTGTCGGCGCGGGTCGGATCGATCGGCGACAACCGCATCGGCGGGTGGCACAGCTACCGCGCCAGCAAGGCGGCGCTCAACATGCTGGTGCGCAATTTCGCGATCGAACTGGGACGCACGCACAAGCAGGCGGTGGTCGCAGCGCTGCATCCCGGCACCGTCGACACCGCGCTGTCGGAGCCGTTCCAGTCGAACCTACCCGAAGGCCAGTTGACCGCCCGAGAGGACGCGGCGCGCAACCTGCTGGGTGTGATCGACGCCCTGACGCCGGAGGACAGCGGCGGTCATTTCGACTGGCGGGGCGAGCGCGTGCCCGCCTGACGTCCGGTCGGGTACAGGCACAGACAAGGGCAGATGCGGGCGGGCGCGGGGGCATCGTGCCCGCCGCGCCCGGCCCCCATCATTCGCCGAAAGTGCGCTGCCACCAGCCCTTGCGCGTGGGCTTGGCGGTTTCAACCGTCCCGGCGCTGCCTTCCGGCTGAGCCGCGGGTTCCACCGCCTTGTCGTCCTCGTTCGCCGCTTTCTTGGCGGGAGCGGGGGCCGGCTCGGGGGCGGGGGTCGGCTCGGGTGCGGCTTCCGCTTCGACCGCGGGTGCGGCTTCGGCCTTCTTGGCGGCCGGCGCCTTGCGGGTCCGGGTACGCTTCGGCTTGGCCGGTGCTTCGCTGTCCGGCGCGGCGTCGGCCGGGGCCGCTGTCTCGCCGTCGGTCACCGCCGGTTCTTCCACCTTCTTGCGCCGGGTGCGCCGCTTGGGCTTTGCCTCGGCGGCTTCGGCCGGGGTGGCATCCTCGGCAGGGGCGGTTTCCCCGGTCGCTTCGGGAGCGGCATCCGCCTTCTTGCGGCGCGTGCGCCGCTTCGGCTTGGCCGCTTCGGTTTCGGCCATCGCTTCGGCGGTTTCCTGCGCATCGTCGGGACCGGCCACGACGGCCATGTCGTCCTTCACATGGCCGGCGAGAGCCTCGGCACCTTCGCTGTCGGCGCTTTCGAGGTCGGTGTCGGCATCGTCCTGCGACCGGTCCGAGCCGTCCTGATCGCCGCGCGAGCCGCGTCCGCCCCGGCGACGACCGCCCCGGCGACGCCGCTTCTTCGGCTTGTCCCCGTCGTTATCGGTCGCGTGGTCGGTGTCGGAATCGCGCTCGTCGTCCTGCGCTTCGTCCTCGTTCTCGTCCTCGGAGGTGTCGCCCGCTTCGCGCCCCTTGTTCCGGCCGCGTCCGCCGCGGCGGCGACGGCGCTTCTTGCGCGAACGGTCGCCGTCGTCGTCGCGGTCGTCGCGCTCCTCGCGTTCGTCGGCCGCGTAGCTCTCGTCTTCCTCCTCCGGCTCGTCCTCATCGACGATCGGTTCGAACTTGGGCGCTTCGGTCGGGCGCGGTCCGGAACTGGAGACGCTCATCTTGGCGCCCTCGTTCTCGCCTTCCGGCACGACCTCGACGCTGACGCGATAGCGTTCCTCGATCTCCTGCAGGTCGGCCCGCTTGGAATTGAGGAGGTAGACCGCCGCCTCGGTGCTGGCGGACAGGGTGATCACCGTCCCCTTGCCCTTGGCCGCCTCGTCCTCGATCAGGCGCAGGGCGGAAAGGCCCGCGCTCGATGCGGTGCGGACAAGGCCGGTGCCGTCGCAATGCGGGCAGTCGCGCGTGGTCGCTTCCAGCACGCCGGTACGCAGGCGCTGGCGGCTCATCTCCATCAGGCCGAATCCGGAGATGCGGCCGACCTGGATGCGCGCCCGGTCGGTCTTGAGCGCGTCCTTCATCGCGCGCTCCACCTTCCGGATGTTGCCGTTCGATTCCATGTCGATGAAGTCGATCACGACCAGGCCCGCCATGTCGCGCAGGCGCAGCTGGCGGGCGATTTCCTTCGCCGCTTCCAGATTGGTCGCGACCGCGGTCTGCTCGATACCGTGTTCCTTGGTCGATCGGCCCGAGTTGATGTCGATCGACACCAGCGCCTCGGTCGGGTTGATGACCAGATAGCCGCCCGACTTGAGCTGCACGACCGGTT
>CAYNZQ010000042.1:0-7581 GCA_964401795.1 uncultured Citromicrobium sp. | reverse complement strand
CTATCAGTAGTACTATCAGGAGTACTATCAGTAGTACTATCGGTAGTACTATCAGTTTGGAATATTTTCCCCAGGATTGGGTTGTTTTTGTGGGGGGGGGGGGGGGGGGGGGGGGGGGGGGGGGGGGGGGGGGCCGGGGCCGGCGTTACCGGGGGCTGCGGCGCAGGGATGCTGGTCACCCCGCCGCCACCCCCGCCGCAGGCCGACAGGGTGACGATCGCGGCGAGCAGCGCCGCGCCGCGCGCGCGTGCTCGTGTGGAATGGTCAGGCATGCCAGGTCCCCGTCGCTCGTCGATCCCGCCCTTTGCCCTACGCGCGCGTTCCTATCCGTTTCGTGAATGCGCGGTCGTGAACGCGGGCGCGCGGCCCCTCGCCCTCGCTTGCCCTGCGCCCGGCGCGGCGCTAGCAGCGCGGGCCTCACCAGCGACACTAGAAGGAAGCGACGGACGATGAGCCAGGCACTGGAACAGGCGATCGACGCCGCATGGGAAACCCGGGCAGAGGTCACGCCCGAGAGCCGCGACGTCGCCGAGGCGGTCGAGGCGGCGATCGCGCTGCTCGACAGCGGCGCGGCCCGCGTGGCCGAGCCCGACGGCGCCGGCGGCTGGCACGTCAACCAGTGGCTCAAGAAGGCGGTGCTCCTGTCCTTCCGCCTGCGCGACAACGCGGTGATAGAAGGCGCGGTCGGCGCGCCCGCCTTCGACAAGGTGCCGAGCAAGTTCGCCGGCTGGGACGAGGCGCGTTTCCGCGAGGCCGGGTTCCGCGTCGTGCCGGGCGCCATCGTGCGGCGCGGCAGCCATATCGGACGCGGCACGGTGCTGATGCCCAGTTTCGTCAATATCGGCGCGCATGTCGGCGAGGGGACCATGATCGACACCTGGGCGAGCGTGGGCAGCTGCGCGCAGGTAGGCCGCAACTGCCACATCTCCGCCGGGGCGGGCATCGGCGGCGTGCTGGAACCGCTGCAGGCGAACCCGACGGTGATCGGCGACAACTGCTTCATCGGCGCGCGGTCCGAAATCGTCGAGGGCGTGCAGGTCGGCGAAGGCTGCGTGGTGGCGATGGGCGTCTTCATCACCGCCTCGACCAAGATCGTCCATCGCGACACCGGCGAGGTCGTGCGCGGCGCCATCCCGCCCTATTCGGTGGTGGTCCCCGGCTCGCTGCCGGGCGAGGCGGGCAAGCCCTCGCTCGCCTGCGCCGTGATCGTGAAGACGGTGGACGCGCAGACCCGCGCGAAGACCGGGATCAACGAGCTGCTGCGCGATTGACGGAAGCGCCGCGAGGGAACATGATTCCGCGCGGGGCGCTATACGACCTGCAACACGCAGCGAGGGGACCAGGACCATGGCCGACAACGATACAGAAACCCATCTCGACGAAACGCGCGCCAGCGGCGGCAGCAAGGAAGGGGTGGTCCGCTGGGTGCTGGTCATCGGCACGCTGCTGGCCATCGTCCTGCTCACCATCATCTGGATGACCGGCGCCCTGACGCAGGGCGACCAGGAAGAAGAGATTACCGCCACCGGCAATATCGAGGCGCAGGCGGACGATCGCGGCGACGGCACCGACAGCGTGCTGGGCACCGGCGAGGATGGCCTCGGGACCGATCTCGGCGACAAGCAGAAGATGGAAAACGGCCTCGAGGTGATCGAGAACGATACCGCCGAACCATCCCCCGCCGCGACCTGAGACCCAGGGACGCGGCACGCTCCCCCCGACAGGGCCGGGCGGCGCGAGGAACCTCGCCCGCCCTCCCCCCGTTCCCCTTGCACGAACCAGCTTGGGAGACAGGCGATGAGCAATTCCAACAGCTTCCAGACCGGGCAATACGTCCAGTGGAACTGGGGCAACGGCACCGGCAAGGGCCAGATCAAGGACCGCTTCGAGCGCGAGGTGACCCGTACCCTGCAGGGGAGCGAGATCACCAAGGACGGCGACGAGGACAATCCCGCCTATCTGATCAAGCAGGAGGACGGAGACGAAGTCCTGAAGCGAGGATCCGAACTGGAGGCGCAGAACTGATGCCGGCAAAATCGAAAGCACAGCAGAAGGCCGCGGGCGCGGCCCTTTCCGCCAAGCGCGGCGAGACCAAGGTTTCCGAGCTTCAGGGCGCGTCCAAGGAGATGTACGACAGCATGAGCGAGGACGAACTGGAAGATTTCGCCTCGACCGATCGCAAGAACCTGCCCGACCAGGTCGAAGACGACGATTGAGGCCAGCGTCCGGCGCGGCCGTTCGCACACCGCGCGGGCCAAGGGTCGGCCCCCGCTACTGCGGCGCGGGCGGTCGCCCGGCCCCCCGATCGCTGCGCGTGACCGGCTCACGCCCGCCCGGTGCCGGCTCCAGCGTTCCCGGATTAGCGCGTGGCGTGCCCTGCGGCGTCGGCAAGCGCCGCCCGGTGGCGCGTTCCAGGAAATCGTCGCCCGCCGCTTGCGGCACACCGTCCTCGCCCAGATCGGGTCGCCTCGGTGATTGAGCGGGCGGGGTCGTATCGGCCCCGCCGCGCGCATCAGGCGTATCGGGCGTGTCGTTGCCCGGCGCGCGGCGCCCCGGTTCGACCAGATTGCCCTGTTCGTCGATGAAGTAATATTCGTCCGGATCGCCGTAATAGAATTCGTCGTCCGGCTCCGTCTGCCACTCGGGCAGCTCCACCTGGGTATCGAACTCCTCCACCGGCCGGTCCTTCACAGCGTAGCGCATGTAGGCGGCGAAGGCCTGCGCCGGGGCGCGCCCGCCCGACAGCCCGCCGACCGCGCGGTTGTCGTCGCGGCCCATCCACACGCCGGTGGTGATCCCGCTGGAGAAGCCGACGAAATAGCCGTCCTTGTTGGAGCTGGTGGTGCCGGTCTTGCCCGCCACCGGGCGGCCGATCTGCGCCGCGCGGCCCGTGCCCGTCGCAACGGCGGTCTGGAGCAGGTCGGTCATCTCGGTCGCGATGTAATCCGCCACCAGCTTGACCTGCCGCGCCTGTTCGTGGCGGTAGATGGTTTCGCCGCTGGCGTTGGTCACCTTCAGAATGCCGTAGGGTTCTACCGAGGCGCCGCCGGCCGAGATTGCGGCAAAGGCGCGCGTCATGTCGATCAGGCGCACGGTCGAGCTGCCCAGCACCATCGCCGGATAGGTCGAGATGTCGGTCGAGATGCCGAACCGGCGCGCCATCGCGGCCACGGTATCGAACCCGACCTCGTAGCCCAGCTGCGCCGCGACGGTGTTCTTCGAATAGGCGAAGGCGCTGCGCACGTTCATTTCGCCCGCATAGCCGCCGCCCGCATTGTGCGGGCTCCACCCGTTGATCGTCACCGGCCCGTCGACCACGCGGTCGTCCGGCTTGTATCCGCGTTCCAGCGCGGCGAGATAGACGAACAGCTTCCACGCCGATCCCGGCTGGCGCTGCGCCTTGGTCGCGCGGTTGAAGCTGGTCTTCACGTAATCGGTCCCGCCGACCAGCGCGAGCACCGCGCCGTCGCGATCGAGGCTGACCAGCGCACCCTGCGCGCCCTTGGGCGCGTTCGCCTTCACCGCGGCGGTGGCGGCGCGCTGCATCCCGACATCCAGCGTCGTCCACACCTCGATCGGCTCGAACGTCTCGGGCAGCAGCACGTCGAGCTGGGGCAGCGCCCAGTCGGTGAAATAGCGCACCGAATTCTGGCTCGCATCCTTCTTCAGCTTCACCGCGGACGGATCGACGGAGGCCTGCGCGGGGCTGATCCGCCCCTGTTCGCGCATCAGGCGCAGCACCACGCGGGCGCGATCCACCGCGGCATCGACATCGGCGGTGGGGGAATAGCGGCTCGGCGCCTTGACCAGCCCGGCGATGATCGCCGCTTCCGCGGTGCTGAGATCGGTGGCGGGATGGCTGAAGAACTTGCGGCTGGCGCTGTCGATCCCGTAGGCGCCGCCGCCGAAATAGACCTTGTTGAGATACAGCTCGAGGATCTGTTCCTTGGAGAACTTCGCCTCCAGCGCCAGCGCCAGAATGCCTTCGCGCACCTTGCGGTCGAGCGAGCGGTTGGAATTCAAAAAGACATTGCGCGCGAGCTGCTGCGTGATGGTGGAGGTCGCGGAAATGCGCTTGTCCCCGGTCAGCGCGACATAGAGCGCGCGCGCCAGCCCCCAGGGATCGATGCCGGGATGCGAGAAGAAGCGACGATCCTCGACCGAGATCATCGCGTCCTTCATGACCTGCGGGATTTCCCCGCTCGACAGCCACTTGCCGTAGCTGGGGCCCAGTTCGACGATCTCGGTCCCGTCGCGCGCGCGCACGACGATGGTCTGTGCGTTCTGCGTCGCCTTCAATTGCGAGAAGCTGGGCAGTTCCTTGGCCGAGAACAGCACCGCGAAGCCCAGGAACAGCGCGCCGATCCCGGCCAGCAATGCGCCCCAGCCGACCAGCCGGCGGGTCCATTTCCAGACCGCGCTGCCTTCTCCCCGCGCCGGCTTGCGCCCGCTACCCTTGCGACCCGAATTCCCGCGGTGCCCGTTACCGCCGCGCCCTTGCGCCATGCATTCCCTCCAGCGGGCATGGGCCCGCCGCTAAGCCAATCGATCCGTCGGGGGACCGCTGCCAGCGCCTAGCGTAACCCGGCGTGAACGGCAAAGGGGTGCATGTCGGGCAGGATGCGGGAGCGCGTGGAGAGGCGCACGGGCGCGCCTCAACCCTCCTCGGGCTCGAACTGCAGCGCCGCGCTGTTGATGCAGTACCGCAGGCCGGTCGGCTGCGGCCCGTCGGGGAAGACGTGGCCGAGATGGCTTTCGCAATTGGCGCACAGCACTTCGGTGCGGATCATCCCGTGGCTCGTGTCGCTGTGTTCCTCGATCGCCTCGCCGTCGGCCGGGCGCACGAAGCTGGGCCAGCCCGAACCGCTGTCGTACTTGTCCGCGCTCTCGAAGACGAGGCGACCGCAGGCGGCGCAGTGATATTCGCCCGCCTGCTTGTTCTTATCGTACTTGCCGGTGAAGGCACGCTCGGTCCCGCCCTCGCGCAGCACCTGGTACTGTTCGGGGCTCAGGCGCTCGCGCCATTCGGCATCGGTCAGGGTCAGCTTGTCGCTCATGATGAAGGGTCTCTTCCTGTTGTGGGATCGCCTTTCATATGGGGCGCGGCGAGCGCGCGACAATCACCCGTCGAGATCGGCGTACTGGTCGGGCGGGCGGATGCCGTCCATCCGCTCCGCCAGCAGCGGGCGGAAGCTGGGCCGGCTCTTGAAGGCGTAATACCAGCCGCGCGTCGAATCGTGACCCTTCCAGTCGATCCCGCCCAGATAGTCCGCGACGGAGATGTGCGCCGCGGCGGCAAGGTCGGCAATGCTCATCTGCGAACCGGCCAGCCAGCTGCGATTGTCGATCAGCCAGTCGAGGTAGTCGAGATGCGCATGGGCCAGCTTCATCGCCTCGCGGATGGTGCGCGAATCGGGCGGCTGGCGCAGCACCAGCCGCTTCTTCATCCGTTCCTGCAGCAGCGGCATGGTGACGTCGCCGAACAGCGTCTCGTCGAACAGCGCGACCAGACGGCGGATTTCCGCCCGGTTGACCGCCGTGCCGTTGATCAGCGGGCTCTTGTCGACCGTCTCTTCCAGAAATTCGCAGATCGCGCGGCTGTCGCACAGCGCGATGCGGCGTTCGCGATCCTCCAGCACCGGGACCCGGCCCGCGGGATTGACCGCCCAGAAGTCGTCGCCCGCATTCCACGGATCGGTCCGGACGAGCTCGTAGGCGACGCCCTTCTCGCCCATGAGCAGGCGGACCTTGCGGCTGAAGGGGCAGAGCGGGAACTGGTGAAGCGTCCACATGGCCGCTTCCCATGCCGCATAGGGCGGCTGCGGTAAACCGGTCAGAAGCGGCGCGAATTTCGGCCGCGCGCCGCGCCCCGGCTAAAGGCCGGACGCTTCCAGCGTCAGCAGGCACGGCGGCATCGCCCGGGGCAAGGTGCCGGTGGCGCGAAAATCGCGGGCCGCCTCCTCGATCAGCGCGGCGACCTGGGCCCGGTCCAGCCCCGTCTCGTCCATCACCCCGGCCGAGGCGCGTACGAAGAACTCGCGCCCCCGTTCGGTAAGGTCGGGCCATTGCAGCGCCGCGGGATCGCCCGCCGCCTGGTCGTGCGCGACGAGGGCGAATGCGGCCGCGCAGCGCAGCATCGCCCGCTGTTCCAGCGAGATGGCGGCAAGCGCGGCCTGCCCCGCCCCGCTGCCGGGCGCCGGGTCCTGCGCGATGGTTTGCGCAGGCGCGCCCATCGCGATAAGCGCCATCCAGAATGCGTGGAAACGAAAGGTCATGTCGACCCGTTAGTGCCACGAGACTGAACCTGCGCCAACCGGCGCGGGGCCCATTCGACCCGGACGGAGGACCTGAGCACATGGCCGATTATCCCGAACTGAAGATGCTGATTGGTGGTAGCGCTATCACGAGCGGCGGGCGCGACATGATCGACGTCGTCGATCCCGCGACGGGCGACACGCTGGGCCAGCTCCCCTCGGCCACCGGCGGCGATCTCGACCAGGCGCTCGAAAATGCCGAGAAGGGCTTCCACGAATGGCGCCGGACCTCCGCCGACAAGCGCGAGGCGATCCTGCGCAAGGCGGCCGGGCTGCTGAAGGAACGCGCGGGCGACATCGCGCAGGCGCTGACCCGCGAACAGGGCAAGCCGCTGGCCGAGGCCAAGGGCGAGACGATGTATTCCGCCATGCTACTGGAATTCTACGCCGGCGAGTGCAAGCGCATCTACGGCCGCACGCTGGTCCGCCCCGAAGGCGCGCGGGCCGAGGTGCAGTATCACCCCGTCGGCCCGGTCGCGGGCTTCGCGGCGTGGAACTTCCCCGTCCTCAACGTGATGCGCAAGATCGGCGGCGCGCTGGCCGCGGGCTGCTCCACCATCGTCAAGCCGAGCGAGGAGACCCCGGCCGCAGGCATCGCGCTGGTGCAGGCCATGCTCGACGCCGGCGTGCCGGGCGACGTGGTTCAGTGCGTATTCGGCGTGCCGGACGAGGTCAGCCGCCACCTCCTGGCCTCGCCCGTCATCCGCAAGGTCACCTTCACCGGCTCCACCGCGGTGGGCAAGCACCTCTCGAAGCTGGCGGCGGAGGATCTCAAGATCACCACCATGGAACTGGGCGGCCACGCCCCGGTGCTGGTGTTCGAGGATGCCGACATGGACAAGGCGCTCGATACCATGGTCGCCAACAAGTACCGCAATGCCGGCCAGGTCTGCGTCAGCCCTACCCGCTTCTTGGTGGAAGAGGCGATCTTCGAGAAATTCCGCGACGGCTTCGTCGAACGCGCGAAGGGCGTGAAGGTCGGCAACGGACTGGAAGACGGCACGCAGATGGGCCCCATGGCGAGCGAGCGAGGCCCCGACGGCGTGGCCGCCAAGATCGCCGACGCGACGGACAAGGGCGCGAAGCTGAACCTGGGCGGCGAACGGATCGGCAATCGCGGCAATTTCTTCGAACCCTCGATCCTGTCCGAAGTCCCGACCGATGCCGAGATCATGAACGAGGAGCCTTTCGGCCCCGTCGCCATCATCAACCCGATGGCGGGCGAGGACGCCATGATCGAGGAGGCGAACCGCCTGCCCTATGGCCT
>CAYNZQ010000041.1:0-7626 GCA_964401795.1 uncultured Citromicrobium sp. | reverse complement strand
CGCGACAACTACTCCTACCACCGCGACAAGATGCTGGCCGACCTCGCCGTCAGCATGGGCGGCCGGGTGGCGGAAGAGATCATCTTCGGCCACGACAAGGTTTCCAGCGGCGCCTCCTCGGACATCCAGTACGCGACCAAGCTGGCGCGCAACATGGTGACCAAGTGGGGCATGTCGGACAAGCTCGGCCCGCTGCAATACGAGGACCAGCAGGAAGGCTATCTCGGCATGAGCGGGAGCCAGCGGACCATGGGCTCGGACGAGACCAACAAGCTGATCGACGCCGAGATCAAGACGCTGGTGGAGACCGCGCACCGCCGCGCGACCACTATCCTGCAGGACCAGGAAGACAAGCTGCACCTGCTGGCGCAGGCGATGCTCGAATTCGAGACGCTGACCGGCGACGAAATCGTGCAGCTGCTGAAGGACGGCAAGCTCGACCGGCCGGACGAGCCCAAGGGCCCGGCCAAGGTTCGCCCCGTCACCGGCTCCGCCATTCCCAAGGCGGGCAAGCGGTTCGGCGGGGAAGGCGCGCCGCAAGGGGCGTAACCGGCACCGATGATCGAACGGGAAGCCCCGGATGGCCGCCGCGCCGTCCGGGGCTTTTTTACGTGCCCTACATCAGGCCGAGCGCGCCGATCGCCAGCACGAAGATCACCAGCGAGACATTGGTGAAGAGGTAGAGCAACGGCAGGCGCAGGATGAAGCCGCGCTTCCTCTGCGGGTAGGTACCCCAGAACTGCACCGCCATGTGTACCGGCATCGCCAGCACCGGGATCGCACTCCACCCGTGCAGCCCCAGCGAGCCGAGGATGGCGGCGACCAGGAACAGGAACAGGCAGACGCTGATCGAATAGGTCACGAACACGGTGTGATCGTACATCGGGTACCGGCGCGATCCGAACACGAACAGCAGCCAGACCAGCGGCGCGCTGATCGGGATCAGCAGCCAGCCGAACTTGTACGCGGTGTTCTGCAGCTTGTAGGCGATCAGGCTGGGATTGTCCTTCGCCTTCTCCCACGCGTGCTCGAACCAGCCCTCCGGCCCTTCCTCGCCCTGCGGCGCGCGGAAAGTGCCGTCGCTGTCGAGCGCGACGACATGGTCCTCGGCAAACTCGCCCTTGGCGATGCCGCCCTCCTTCATCGCCTCCAGCGTGGCCACATCCTGCCGCTGAAGGGCGATGGCGTGATCGAGCGCGGCCAGCGCCCGCTGGCGATAGGGCTCGGCATTGGTCGCGTCGATCGTCACCTCGCGGGCCGCGTACATCTCCTGCACCGCGGCCACGCGCTCCGGCCCCGGCGGCTGCGTCAGCTGTTCCCGCCGATCCTGCAACGTGGCGAGGAGATCTCGGTTTTCCTCCAGCTGCGCGGCGACCTCGCCCTGCCGTTCCAGGACGCCCAGATCGACCGCCTTGCCCATCATGGATAGCGCGGCGAAGGTGATGAAGACCACGAACAGGTAGAGCGCGATCGGCGAGACGAAGCGGGCGCGCTGCCCCTCGATATAGGCGCGCGTCATGTGCCCGGGCCGCAGCGCGATGGCGGGCAGGGTGCGCCACAGCTTGCCTTCGAAATGCAGCACCCCGTGGACGAGGTCGTGGAAGAAGGCGCCCAGCGTGCGGTGAACATGCGCGCGCTGGCCGCATTCGCTGCAATAGGGCCCGGTCAGCGGCGCGCCGCAATTGAGGCAGCGCCGTTCCTGCGTGTGGCCGTCGCGCCCCGCCCCCGTGTCGGGCTCCACCGCGCGGGCGATCATGCCGCCCTGAACCGCCTCGCCGATTCCCTCGATCCCGTTCATCGTCCCCGTTCCCCTTCGCCGGCTCCCGACCGGCGTCCTGCTCATCGCAGGATACGTCCCCTTCGCGCCCGCGTCACGCGGTCCCCGCGGCGATCCACAGCGTTGCGAGCAGCGCCAGCGCGATAGCGATCCCTGCGCCGAGGGCAAGCAGGCGCCACGCGGTGCCCGCAATCGTCAGGTCGTAGGCCCCGTGCAGATGCCGCGCCCCGTGCACCGCCCAGCCGGCAGCAAACACCGCGCCGAGAACGAGCGGCGCCACGCCGAGCGCGATCGCGATCGCCACCACCGCACCGAGCAGCGCGGCAAAGCTGAGCGAATGGGCGGAAAAGACCGCATGGTCGAACAGGGTTAGGGTGCGTCTGCGGTTCGTGAACAGCAGCCACAGCGCCGCGGGCATCACGAACAGCAACACCCAGCCCAGCGTCACGCCGGCGCCGGCGATGGCGCTTGCCAGGGTTTGCGGGTCGGCCAGCTGGGCCCGCAGCGAAGGTCCCTCGGCCCGCCGGAGTTGCGCCTCCACGTCGAGCGGATCGTTGGCCGGGTCCCATGCCGCGCGCGCCTGATCGAGAAAAAACAGCGCGCTGCGCCCCCGCTCGATCCGGTCCTGCCGCGCGCGCTCCAGCGCGGTGTCCGCCCGTGGCGGCTCGGCTTCGGCCTCTGCCAGGTGGGCGCGCAGGTCGGCCGTGGCCCGCGCCATGGAGGTTGCGGGATCGCGCGAGCCCAATGGTCCGGCGCTCGTGCTGACCAGCGTCGCGACGACGAACAGCACCGCAAACGCTGCCAGCGCCAGGGGTGCGGGCGCGACGAAGGGACTGCGCGCGCCGTCGCGGTACCGGCGGGTGAGGGCGCCGGGCTGGAGGACCAGCATGCGCAGCGTTTGCCCGATCCGCCGCAATGTCCCGGGCGGATCGGCGGCGAGGCTCGCGCGCCAGCTTGCGCCGATCGTGCGAGCAGGGTGCGCGCGCTGGCCGCAATCATGGCAATGCGGGCCGACGAGCCGGGCCCCGCAGGCGAGGCAGGCGCCCTCGCCGGATCGCGGGACGTCCATTGCCGCGGCATCGCTCGGGGGCGTTTCGGTGGGGGCAGGCTCGCTCACCGATGCAGCCATAGCAGGCGGCGCGCGCCGGGACAGCCGGAACCTGCCACCCGGCCCACGGAACAAATGCGGAACTCATCGGGCACGAAGCGATTGATATCGCGAAGGAGTACCAAGCATGACTGCCACGCAACCGCAGGACCACCCCAAGGCCGACCCCGTCTCCAACGCGGAGAAGGACCCCGACAACTGGACCACCGGCGACGAACGCATGACCGGCGCGCAGGCGAGCTATCTCAAGACGCTGTGCGAGGAAGCCGGGTGCCCGGAACGCTACGACACCGCCCTGACCAAGGCCGACGCATCGAAGATGATCGACGAATTGCAGGCGGCGACCGGGCGCGGCCAGTAGGGGCGCCTATCCGCAGGACCGCGCGGCCGCGGGCCGAGCCATAAAGAAAAAGGGGCCGCGATCCCGATGGAACGCGGCCCCTTTCCTGTCTTTTCGGTGCTGATCGATCCGCCGGGCTCAGCCCTCGTAATCGCCCCCGATGGAGGTCGAGCGGGTCGGGGCCGACGCGGTGATGCGCAGCGCCTCGGCCGACTGGCTGAGCGAGCCGACCTCGTCGATTTCGTCGTCGTCGTCGGGCAGGATCTTCTGCAGGCCGGTGGTCAGCGATTCCTTCAGGTCCTTCGGACGGACCGTCTGTTCGGCGATCTCGCGCAGCGCCACGACCGGGTTCTTGTCGCGATCGCGGTCGATGGTCAGTTCCCCGCCACCCGAGATTTCGCGCGCCCGCTCTGCCGCGAGCAGGACGAGATCGAAACGGTTGGGGATCTTGTCGACGCAATCTTCGACGGTAACGCGCGCCATGGGCACTCCGAATCTGGTTGGAATGGGAGAATTTCGAACCGCGCACCTAGGGGCTGCCTGCGCGAAA
Source organism: uncultured Citromicrobium sp. (assembly GCA_964401795.1). Lineage (GTDB taxonomy): Bacteria > Pseudomonadota > Alphaproteobacteria > Sphingomonadales > Sphingomonadaceae > Alteriqipengyuania. The sequence continues at coordinate 3,851 of CAYNZQ010000041.1, read as the reverse complement.
GTCAAGATTTTCGGGCCGCTTGCCCCGCTCCACGCGCGCGCGTACCGGAGTGGCGATGGGGCAACCGCAGACGACCGAGCCATATCGCGATCCGCCGCCGTTCTCGGCCGAGGTGGAAGGGCTGGCGCTGACGCTCTATCCCGGCGGGCGCGACCGCCTGGCCGCGCTCATCGACCTGATCGACGGCGCCCGCCGGTCGCTGAAGCTGTGTTTCTATATCTTCGCCTGCGACGCGACCGGGCGCCGGGTGCGCGACGCGCTGACCGCGGCGGCGCGGCGCGGGGTGGCGGTGACGCTGGTCCTCGACAGCTTCGGGGCCGAGGCGGACGCGGAGTTTTTCGCCGAGTTCTGCGCGGCGGGCGGCGATTACCGGTGCTTTTCCGCCAATCGCACGCTGCGCTACCTCATCCGCAACCACCAGAAGATCGTCCTGGCCGACGCGGATCGCGCGATGATCGGCGGGTTCAACGTCGCCGACGGGTATTTCGCCGCGCCGCAGGAGGCCGGGTGGAACGATCTGGGCGCGCGGGTGGAAGGCGCCGCCGTCGCCCCGCTGCATCGCTGGTTCGACCATCTGCTCGACTGGACCGATGCCGACGGGGTCGAGTGGCGGCAGGTCAGCCGGGCGGTGCGCGGGTGGGACCAGCGGGTCGGCGCGTGCCGCTGGCTGGTCGGCGGTCCGACGCGCCACCTGTCGACCTGGGCGCGCAGCGCGGCGCGCGATCTGGACGGGGCCCGGCGGCTCGACCTGATGATGGCCTATTTCTCGCCCCCGCCCAGCCTGCTGCGCCGCATCCGGCGGATCGCGCGGCGCGGCAAGGCGCGGCTGATCACGGCGGGCGAATCGGACAACGGCGCGACCGTCGGCGCCTCGCGCGCGCTCTATGCGGATCTGCTGGACGCGGGCGTGGAGATCCACGAATTTACCGCCTGCAAGATGCACACGAAGCTGCTGGTCATCGACGACGCGGTCTATCTGGGCAGCGCCAATTTCGACGTGCGCAGCCTCTACATCAATCTCGAAATCATGCTGCGGGTGGAAGATGCCGCCTTTGCGGAGCGGATGCGCGCCTTCGTTGCCCAGCATCTGCCCGCATCGCGCGCCATCACCCGCGAAAGCCACCGCGCCAACAACACGCTGCTCAACCGGCTGCGCTGGAACGTCAGCCTGCTGCTCGTATCGGCAGTGGATTATACCGTCAGCCGGCGCCTGAACCTGGGTCTCTGACGCGTCCGGAAGCGAGCCTGCAAGGGCTCGCGTGCCTCAGCCGGCGATCGACTGGCGCGGCAGGACCAGCCGCACGACCAGCCCGCTGTCGTTCCATTCGCGCTTGATCGATCCGTCGAGCTGCGATTCCACGCTCATGCGCAGCAGCCGCGTGCCGAACCCCTCGCTGGCGGGTTCGCTGACGTCGGGCCCGCCGCTTTCGGTCCACACGATCCCGATCGTGTCCTTGCCTTCGGTCAGGGTGATGCGGACCGTTCCGCCTTCCTTCGACAGCGCGCCGTATTTGGCGGAGTTGGTCGCCAGCTCGTGGAAGATCAGCGCGATCGGGGTCGCCGCGCGCATCCCGATGGGCGCGGTCACGCCCTCGACCTCGACCTGGTGCCGCTCGCCTTCCGCATAGGGCGCCATCAGCACGTCGAGCAGCCCGCGCAGATCCTCGCCCCGCTCCTCCGTCAGCGGCCGGACGAAATCCTGCGCCCGGCCCAGCGCGTGGATCGTCTGGATCAGCTGCTCGGAAAACTCCTGCACGTCGCTCTTGCCGCGCGCGCGCATGGAAACGAGGCCGGTGATGACCGCGAAGATGTTCTTGATCCGGTGCGCCAGCTCGCGCGCCATCAGATCGCGGCTTTCCGACAGGCGATGCCCTTCGTCGATGTCGGTCGCGGTGGCGAACCATTGTTCGACCTTCCCGTGCCCGTCGAGCAATGGGAGCGCCTGCATCAGCACCCAGCGATAGACCCCGTCTTCGCGCAGGAGTCGCAATTCGTCGCTCCAGGCCTCGCCGGTGGCGATGCAGGTGGCGCGCGCCTTTTCCCACTTGTCCGCATCTTCGGGGTGCGGGGTGAAACGCTTGTCCGTGGGACCATTCGGCCCGGCGAAGTCGTGAAAGGCGCGGTTGCCGTAAAGGAACTTGCCCCGCGGATCGGTCGACCACGCCATCACCGGCATGAATTCGGCCATCCGCATGAACTGCGCGCGCTGGCTTTCGATCAGGCGCTCGCTCGCGAGGTCGGCACGCTGGCAATAGAGGCGCCGCATCACCGCGCGGCCCAGCACGGCGAGGCCGTCGCGCTGGAAGGCGGTGAGCCCGTCCGGCCGCGGCGCCGTGTCCATCACGCACAGCGAACCGATGGGCGTGCCCTCTTCCGTCTTGAGCGCGGCGCCGGCGTAGAAACGGATGCCGGGTCCGCCCGTGACCAGCGGATTGTCGGCGAAGCGCGCATCCTCGGTCGCGTCGGGCACCACCATCAGCTCGTTTTCGAGCATGGCGTGCGCGCAGAAGCTGACGGAGCGAGGCGTTTCCGAAAGGTCGGAGCCAAAGGCTGCGAGGAAGCGCTGCCGGTCCGCCTCCACGATGCTGACGAACGCGATCGGCGTGTCGCACAGCCGGGCCGCGAAGTTCGCATCGTGATCGAGCTCGCCATCGCCGTCGAGCGCATCGAGCCCGAAGGACGCGATGACGTCGAGACGTTCGTCTTCCGAGCAGACCATGGCCAGGTCCGTCGCCGTTTCGTGGCTGTCGCCGCTATCCAAGTGTACAGACCCTCCTGCTTGGCGGAACGTAAGCGCCCGGCTCCCATTATCAACTTGTTTTCGGTGACATGCGGTCAAGTTCGGCTTCGCGTGGCCCGCGGCGTCCGTCCGCGGGTTTGCTCGCGCTCGCTCGCTTCGCTATGCGGCCAGCCGAAGACCCCGACCCATCCAGATGGCAGGACCAGCTATGCGCGCGACCCCAGATTTCGATTTCCAGCTTGGCGAGACGGCGGACATGATCCGCGAGACGACGGCGCGCTTCGCCGACGAACAGATCGCCCCGCTGGCCGAGAAGGTCGATCGCGAGGACTGGTTCCCGCGCGACCTGTGGCAGCCGATGGGCGAACTGGGCCTGCACGGCATCACCGTGGCGGAGGCCGATGGCGGACTGGGGCTCGGGTATCTTGAGCACGTCATAGCGGTGGAGGAGGTCAGCCGGGCGAGCGCCTCGGTCGGCCTCAGCTACGGCGCGCACTCCAACCTCTGCATCAACCAGATCGCCCGCTGGGGCAGCGACGAGCAGAAGGCGAAATACCTGCCCCAGCTGGTCAGCGGCGAACATGTCGGCAGCCTCGCTATGAGCGAGGCGAGCGCCGGGTCGGACGTTGTCTCGATGAAGACCAAGGCCGAGACCGTCGACGGCGGTTACCGGCTCAACGGCACCAAGTTCTGGATCACCAACGCGCCCTATGCCGACACGCTGGTGGTCTATGCCAAGACCGACAGCGACGCCGGATCGCGCGGCATCACCGCCTTCCTGGTCGAAAAGGACGACGAAGGCTTCTCGATCGGGCAGAAGATCGAGAAGGTCGGCATGCGCGGCAGCCCCACGGCGGAACTGGTGTTCGACGACTGCTTCCTGCCCGAGGACCGCGTGATGGGACCGGTCAATGGCGGGGTCGGGGTGCTGATGAGCGGGCTCGATTACGAGCGCGTGGTCCTCGCCGGGTTGCAGCTGGGCGTGATGCAGGCCTGCCTCGACACCGTGATCCCCTATCTGCGCGAGCGGACCCAGTTCGGCAAACCGATCGGCAGCTTCCAGCTGATGCAGGCCAAGGTCGCGGACATGTACGTCGCGCTGCAATCGGCG
>CAYNZQ010000040.1:0-8301 GCA_964401795.1 uncultured Citromicrobium sp. | reverse complement strand
CAAGTACCAGGGCGAGTATATCTTCCGCAAGGAAGGGAAGAAGAAGTAAGATGGCGAAACTTTCCCTCTTCGAACGCCGCCGCCGCCGCGTGCGCACGGCGCTCAAGTCCCACGCCTCGGGCAAGCCGCGCCTGTCGGTGCACCGCACCGGCCAGCACATCTACGCCCAGGTCATCGACGATGCCGCGGGCAAGACGATCGCTTCGGCATCGACGCTGGGCGGCAAGGGCACGGGCGCGAATGTCGACGCCGCGACCCAGGTCGGCAAGGACATCGCCGCTGCCGCCAAGAAGGCGGGCGTTACCACCGTCGTGTTCGATCGCGGTGGCTTCCTGTTCCATGGCCGCGTGAAGGCGCTGGCCGACGCCGCCCGCGAAGGCGGGCTGGAGTTCTGAGTATGGCTGACGAAAAGAAACCCGAAGAGAACGCTGCCGAGCAGCCTGCGATGACCCCCGAGGTCGCGAAGGCGCGGGCCGATTCCGGTGTCGACATCGATCATGCGGCTTCGGCCGAGAGCGGTCCCGAGACCAAGAAGGAAGAGCCGGCGATCGCCGACACTCCTTCCGAGGCGGCCGACAACCAGAGCGCCGCACAGGGCGCCGAGGGCCAGCCGCGCGAACGTGGCGACCGGGGCGGCCGTGGCCGTGGCGGTCGCGACGGCGGGCGTGACGGTGGTCGCGGTCGCGGTCGTGGCGGGCGTGACGGTGGTCGCGGCCGGCGCGAGGAAGAAGACGACGGCATCATCGAGAAGCTCGTCCACATCAACCGCGTCTCGAAGACGGTGAAGGGCGGCAAGCGCTTCGGCTTCGCGGCGTTGGTCGTGGTGGGCGACGGCTCGGGCCGGGTCGGCTTCGGTCACGGCAAGGCACGCGAAGTGCCCGAGGCGATCACCAAGGCCTCGGCCTCGGCGCGCAAGAAGATGGTTCGCGTTCCGCTCAAGGAAGGTCGCACCCTGCACCATGACGGCAAGGGCCGTTTCGGTGCCGGCAAGGTGACCGTTCGCGCGGCGCCTCCGGGTACCGGCATCATCGCCGGCGGTCCGATGCGCGCCGTGTTCGAGAGCCTGGGCGTGGCGGACGTCGTGACCAAGTCGGTCGGTACGTCCAACCCCTACAACATGATCCGCGCCACCTTCGACGCGCTGACCAATCAGACGTCGCCGAAGTCGGTCGCGCAGCGTCGCGGCAAGAAGGTCGCGGACCTGCTGGGCCGTGGCGGTTCGAACACCGATGCAGAACGGGCCGAGGCAGAAGCCGACGCCGCGGCTCTGGTGGAGTAACACTGATGGCCAAGATCAAGATCAAGCAGATCGGTAGCCCGATCCGCCGTCCCGGTTCGCAGAAGAAGATTCTGGTCGGGCTGGGCCTGGGCAAGATGCATCGCACCGTCGAACTGGAGGACACCCCCGAAGTTCGCGGCGCGATCGCCAAGCTGCCCCACATGGTGGAAGTGGTCGAGTGAACCGCTTCCGGTTTTTCCTGGAGGGGGAGAATTTCCCCCTCCCACAGGAAGGATCGGATGAAAAAGTGGCCATGGGGTGGTTCGCCACCCGGTGGGCCGAGGGGGAAACCCTCGATCACGCATTGACGGATGTCATGCGTCAGATAAGGCACCACCCGCAACTGTCCGCCGTCCCGCGTGGGCGCGGTGCGACGGTCACGGTCCTCGAGGCAACGCAGATCTCACCCGGACAGGCTGGGCCCGCACGGGACAGCCTGTCTTTCTATCGGATGGCGACATCCGGCGCGAAACAAAGCGAAAGCGAGTGCAAGACATGAAACTGAACGACATCCGCGACAACGATGGTGCCCGCAAGTCCCGCATGCGCGTGGGCCGGGGCATCGGTTCGGGCAAGGGCAAGACCGCGGCGCGCGGGCAGAAGGGCCAGAAGAGCCGCGAGGGCGTGTCCATCAACGGCTTCGAAGGCGGCCAGATGCCGCTGCACATGCGTCTGCCGAAGCGCGGCTTCAACAACATCTTCGCAAAGGATTACGCCGAAGTGAACCTGGGCATGGTCCAGAAGTTCATCGACGCGGGCAAGCTGGATGCGAAGAACGACATCGACCACGCGGCGCTGAAGGCCGCCGGCCTCGCCCGTGGCGGCAAGGACGGCGTGCGGCTGCTGGGCAAGGGCGAGCTGAAGGCGAAGGCCAAGTTCGTCGTCGCCGGTGCCAGCAAGGGCGCGATCGAGGCGGTCGAGAAGGCCGGCGGTTCGGTCGAGGTGCTGGCGCCCAAGAAGCCGAAAACCGAAAAAGCCGACGCTTAATTCACGCAAAAGGGGCGGGCCGGGTTCGACATCGGGCCCACCCGTCCCTATGTGTCCCCCCGACGCCGGGAGGGACCGGCGAAAAGTCTAGGATAGATCGAGTCCCATGGCATCACGCGCCGACAATATCGCGAGCAATATGAGTCTCGCCAATTTCTCCAAGGCAACCGAGCTGAAGAACCGTATCTGGTTCACGGTCGGCGCCCTGATCGTGTTCCGCTTCCTCAGCTTCGTACCGCTGCCGGGCGTGAATCCGATGATCCTCTCGCAGCTCTACGATCAGACGCGCGGCGGGATCCTGGACCTGTTCAACACTTTTTCGGGCGGCAGTCTGGAGCGCATGAGTCTCATCGCGCTCGGCGTGATGCCCTACATCACCGCGTCGATCGTGGTGCAGATGGCCGCTTCGCTTCACCCAGCGCTGACCGCGCTGAAGAAAGAGGGCGCGACCGGGCGGCAGAAGCTCAACCAGTACACCCGCTACGGCACCGTGTTCCTGTGCGCGATCCAGGGGTGGTTCCTTGCCTCCGGCCTGGAAAGCTACGGCGCGCAGAGCGGCATGCAGGCGGTCATCGATCCGGGCCTCATGTTCCGCGTCGTCGCCGTCATCAGCCTGATCGGCGGCACCATGTTCCTGCTGTGGCTGGGCGAGCAGATCACCAGCCGCGGGATCGGCAACGGCGTTTCGCTGATCATCATGGCCGGCATCGTCGCGCAATTCCCGAACTTCACCAGCAACATGTTCGCGAGCTATTCGAAGGGCACGATCAGCTCGTTCCTGATCATCGGCTTCGTGGCCATGATCGTCGGGCTCATCCTGTTCATCTGCTACATGGAGCGGGCGCAGCGACGGTTGCTGATTCAGTATCCCAAGCGCGCCACGCAACGCGGCATGATGCAGGCCGATCGCAGCCACCTTCCGCTGAAGCTGAATACCGCGGGCGTCATCCCCCCGATCTTCGCCAGCTCGCTGCTGCTGCTGCCGCTGACGATCAGCCAGTTCGCGCAGAACTCGATAGACATCAACAGCACCGGGGGGCAGCTGCTGCAGACGCTCAACCAGTACCTGCAGCACGGACAGCCGCTTTACATGCTGCTGTACGCGATCGGCATCGTGTTCTTCTGCTTCTTCTACACCGCGGTCGTGTTCAATCCGGAAGAGACGGCGGACAATCTGAAGAAGAACGGCGGCTTCATCCCCGGCATCCGGCCGGGCAAGCGGACCAGCGAGTATCTCGATTACGTCCTGACCCGAATCACCGTGGTCGGCGCGATCTACCTCACCGTGGTCTGCTGCCTGCCGGAATACGTCATCGCGCAGACGGGTATCCCGCTGTTCCTGGGCGGCACCAGCCTGCTTATCGTGGTGAACGTGACGGTCGATACGATCAGCCAGATCCAGTCGCACCTGCTGGCGCACCAGTACGGCGACCTGATCAAGAAGGCGAAACTGAAGGGACGGCTGCGCTAGCACGCGCCCGGGCGATAAGGGGAGCGCCGCATGAACATCATCCTTCTGGGTCCGCCGGGAGCGGGCAAGGGCACGCAGGCCACGCGCCTCGTCGAACAACGCGGCATGGTGCAGCTGTCCACCGGCGACATGCTGCGCGCCGCGGTCCGGGCGGGGACCCCCGTCGGGCTGAAGGCGAAGGCGGTGATGGACCGGGGCGAGCTCGTCTCCGACGAGATCGTCTCCGAACTGATCGACGCGGAACTCACCGCGCTCGATCCCGGCACCGGCGCTATTTTCGACGGGTATCCGCGCACCCGCGCGCAGGCCGAGACGCTCGACGCGCTGCTCGACAAACACGGGCGCAAGCTCGACCGCGTGATCGAGCTGGAGGTGGACGAGGACGCTTTGGTCGACCGGATCACCGGGCGCTACACCTGCGCGCAGTGCGGGGCCGGTTATCACGACCGCCACAATCGCCCTGCGACGGAGGGGGTGTGCGACCGCTGCGGCTCGACCGAGTTCAAGCGGCGTCCCGACGACAACGAGGAAACGGTCCGCACCCGGATGCAGGAATACCGCGCCAAGACGGCGCCCATCCTGCCCTATTACGAGGAACGCGGGCTTGTCAGCCGGGTCGACGGGATGGCCTCGATCGACAGCGTCGCAGGCAGTATCGACCGCCTGCTGGCCTGATCTGACCCCTTTCCCTCCGGCGCCCGCTTCGCCTAGGGTGCGCCGTGACAGGGGCGAAAGGGGGACAGCTCGACATGAAACATTGCATCGGTGCGCTGGCGCTGGCCGGTTGCGCGGTCGTCGGCGGCGCGACGCCGCTTCGCGCGGAGGTCGTGCAGCAGGACGGCGACTTGTTCGTCACCCGCGACAGCGCGGTGGTATCGGCCGATCCGCAGGCGGTGTGGCTCGCGCTGATCTCTCCCGGCGAGTGGTGGAGCGACGCGCACAGCTGGTCGGGCGATGCCGCCAACATGACGATCACGCCGCAGGGGGGCGGCTGCTTTTGCGAACGCATCCCGGCGCGCGACGAGGACGGCGCGATCGGCCTCGCCGGCAGCGTCCAGCACATGACCGTGCTTCAGGCGGTTCCGCGCCAGGCACTGCGCATGCGCGGCGGGCTGGGCCCGCTGCAGAGCGAGCCGGCGACGGGCGTGCTGACGATCACCCTGAAGCCGGTCGAGAACGGCACCCGCATCTTGTGGGAATACGTGGTCGGGGGGCCGACCCGCTACGACACCGCCAACATCGCCAAGGCGGTCGACGCGGTGATGAGCGCGCAGCTGAATGGCCTGGCGAAAAAGCTGGGCGGCCGCGTGGAAGGAGAGGGCGCCGAGGCAGGGCCCGACGCCCCCGAAACCGGGGAAGCGGACACCAAAGAGGAACAGGCCGCCGCAACGCCGGCGATCGGCGCCGACAACGTCCTCGACGCGGTCGACGCGATGGGGCGCAAGGGCAAGGATTGAGGAAGCGGACATGGATCTTGGGATAGCGGGCCGGACCGCGATCGTATGCGCCTCCAGCGCGGGGCTGGGCAGGGCGTGCGCCATGCACCTCGCGCGCGCGGGCTGCACCGTGGTCATCAACGGGCGCGACGAGGCGAAACTCGCCCGCGCGGCCGAGGACCTGGCAGGCGAGAGCGACGGCGCGGGGCGCATCGTTCCCGTCGCGGGCGACGTGACCCGGGCCGAAACGCGCGCGGCGTTGATCGACGCGGCGGGCGGGGCGGCGGACATCCTCGTCAACAATGCCGGCGGTCCCCCGCTCGCCGATTTTCGCGAGCTGGACGAGGACGACATCCTCGCCGGGGTGCGCACCAACATGGTCGCACCCATAGCGATGATCCAGGCGGTGGTGGACGGAATGGAGGCGCGCGGGTTCGGGCGGATCGTCAACATCACCTCCACCAGCGTGCTGAGTGCGGTGGAGAAGCTCGACCTGTCCTCCGGTGCGCGCGCCGGGCTCACCGCGTTCCTGTCGGGCGTGGCGCGGCAGGTTGCAGGCCGGGGGGTGACGATCAACAACCTGCTGCCGGGCAATTTCGATACCGATCGGCAGGACGCCATCATCGCGCGCATCGCCGGGGGTTCGGGCCGCAGCGAGGATACGGTCCGGGCGGAGCGCGCGGCGGCGCAGCCGGTCGGCAGGCTGGGCGATCCGGACGAGTTCGGCGCGGCCTGCGCCTTCCTCGCCAGCACGCACGCAGGCTTTATCACCGGGCAGAACCTGCTGATGGACGGCGGCGCCTTTACGGCCAATTTTCCCTGACGCCGGGGCGCCTACGCCGCGCCGGTTTTGACAGGGCGGGGCGTGCGCAGTAGAGGGTTGAAACGGCCGACGCGGGACCCATATCGGTCCTGCGCACGCACTCGCGCATCCCCTGGTTGACGGAGATGGCGAATCATCCTAAGCGCGCCGTTCATTCGATTGTTGCGAGACGTGAGTCCGGCAGGCTGCAAGACACTGGCACGCCAACCGGACTTTTGGTTCTTCACCATCCGGGGTTCGAGGCTAGCGTTTCCGGCCTCCGTTCGTTCCCGCGGCGATCCGATGAGTATCAGCGATGAGATAGGGGGCGCCGCCCGCGGTTCCGCGGCCCGTAGCGTCCCCCTGTGGAGCATGGAGAAGTAAGTGGCTCGTATTGCCGGGGTCAATATCCCCACCAACAAGCGCGTGATCATCGCGCTTACCTATATTCACGGAATCGGCCGTACCAAGGCGGTCGAGATCGCCGACAAGCTCGGCATCGATCACAAGACCCGCGTGCAGGACCTCACCGACGAGGAAGTGCTGCGGATCCGTGAGACGATCGACGAAGAGCACACGGTGGAAGGTGACCTTCGCCGTCAGACCGCGATGAACATCAAGCGTCTGATGGACCTGCGTTCCTATCGTGGCCTGCGCCATCGTGCTGGACTGCCCGTTCGCGGACAGCGCACGCACACCAATGCGCGCACCCGCAAGGGTAAGGCGAAGCCCATCGCCGGCAAGAAGAAGTAAGCGCTCAGCGCTTCCTTCGGCTCTCTCGATCTTTCTTCCTTAAGGGGAACTACCAATGGCACGCGAACCAGGCCGCATCCGGCGCCGCGAGCGGAAAAACATTTCCAGCGGCGTCGCGCACGTGAACGCCAGCTTCAACAACACCATGATCACCATCACCGATGCGCAGGGCAATGCGATCAGCTGGTCCAGCGCCGGCATGATGGGCTTCAAGGGCAGCCGCAAGTCGACGCCCTATGCCGCGCAGGTTGCCGCGGACGATGCGGGCAAGAAGGCCGCCGAACACGGCGTCCGCACGCTCGAGGTCGAGGTCAAGGGCCCCGGCTCCGGCCGCGAGAGCGCGCTGCGCGGTCTCGCCGCGGTGGGCTTCACGATCACCTCGATCCGCGACGTGACGCCGATCCCGCACAACGGCGTGCGTCCGTCCAAGCGTCGCCGCGTCTGAGCCATACCTGCCCGGTGGCACTGCCTTAGCGGTGCCACCGTTCTCAATCGGGCCGGACGCGCAAGGCCAGCGCGCCGGTCCGCCCGAATTTCGAACACCAGGGGAATCCCATGTCCGTCAACACGAAGAACTGGCAGGAACTCAAGAAGCCGACGCAGCTCGAAATCAAGGACGGCGGTGACAAGAAGCGCAAGACGACCTTCGTCGCCGAGCCGCTGGAGCGCGGTTTCGGCCTGACGCTCGGCAACGCGCTGCGCCGCGTGCTGCTTTCCAGCCTTCAGGGCGCCGCGATCACCTCGATCAAGATCGAGAACGTGCTGCACGAATTCAGCAGCCTCGCGGGCGTGCGCGAAGACGTGACCGACATCGTCCTCAACGTGAAGCAGATCTCGCTCAAGATGGAAGGCGAAGGCCCCAAGCGCCTGCAGCTGTCGAAGACCGGTCCGGGCGAAGTCAAGGCGGGCGACATCGCCGTGTCGGGCGACATCGAGGTGATGAACAAGGATCTCGTGATCTGCCATCTCGACGAAGGCGCCAACCTCAACATGGAACTGACCGCCGACGTCGGTAAGGGCTATGTCCCCGCGGTCGCCAACCGTCCGGCCGACGCGCCGATCGGCCTGATCCCGGTCGACAGCCTGTATTCCCCCGTGCGCCAGGTCAGCTACAAGGTCGACAACGCCCGCGTCGGGCAGGAACTCGACTACGACAAGCTGAACCTGACGGTCGAGACCGACGGCACCGTCACGCCCGAGGACGCGGTGGCCTATGCCGCGCGGATCCTGCAGGACCAGCTGACGCTGTTCGTCCACTTCGAGGACGGCATCCCGCAGCCGCAGAGCGCGATGATCGGCGTCGCCGCCGAGCCGCAGGAATCGGATGCGAACCAGCTCAACCGCTACCTCCTCAAGAAGGTCGACGAACTGGAACTGTCGGTGCGTTCGGCCAACTGCCTCAAGAACGACAACATCATCTATATCGGCGACCTGGTCCAGAAGACCGAGGCCGAGATGCTGCGCACGCCGAACTTCGGCCGCAAGTCGCTGAACGAGATCAAGGAAGTTCTCTCCAGCATGGGCCTGCGCCTCGGCATGGACATCCCGGGCTGGCCGCCCGAGAACATCGAGG
>CAYNZQ010000039.1:0-8492 GCA_964401795.1 uncultured Citromicrobium sp. | reverse complement strand
CGCCATAGCGCAGCGCATTCTCGATCAGGTTGCGCAGCGCGCGGCGCAGCCAGGTCTCGTGGATGCGGGCGGTCACGCGGACGCACTGCGCCAGCGTAACCGGGCGCTCCATGTCCTCGTATTCCTCGACCACCGAACCGACGAGTGCGTCCAGCCGGACCGCTTCGGGCGGCGAGCCCGCGCGGCCGATGCGAGCGAGCGAGAGGATGTCGTCGAGCGAGCGGGTGATGTCCTCGATCCCCTCGACCATGCGTGCGCGTTGCGCGCTGTCGGGCACGCTTTCCATCCGCACCCGCAGCGCGGCGAGCGGCGTCTTCAGGTCGTGGCCGATCGCGCCGAGCATCACGTCCTTCTCGTCGAGCAGGGCCGCGATCCGCTGTTCCATGCCGTTATGCGCGTCGATCAGGCGGGCGATGTCCTCGGGCCCCTCGGGGGCTAGCGGGGGCTCTGCCGGGACCGTGCGGCCGAATCGCTCCACCCGCCGGGTCAGGCGCGCCAGCGGCCGGGTCGCGCGCCGCAGCAGCAGCGCGAGCCCGCCGACCAGCACGACATAGATGATCGCGGTCTGGAGGAGGATCGCCGCCAGCGTCCCGCGCGGGCGCGGCTCCACCGGAATGCGGGCGAGCGCCCAGTCGCGCCGGCCCGAAAGACGCACCGCGGCATAGAACCAGCGTTCCACCCGCGCGCGCTCGCGCCGGACGCGGGGCGGGACCGGCCGGGCGTCCTCCCGCGCGTCCAGCACGATGCGCCGGGGGGAGCGCGCGGTGCGCACCTCGGCCACGGGCATGCCCTGACCGGTCAGGATCGCGCGCAGGCGCCGGGCCGCGTCGTCGCTCTCGGCATCGGCGAACAGGGCGGGCAGGGCGTCGGTCCGGACGATCCCCCAGTGTCGCCGGCCACGCCGGTTCTCGCGAAATCGACGCCCCGGATCGGCGGACGCATCGGCGGCGGGTGCGCGCGCGCCTTCGTAAGCGGCGACGAAGCGGAATGCGGCGCCGTTCAGCAGCGCCTCCTCGCGCATCTGGGAACCGGCCCGCAGGGCAAGCGCGGCGGAAATCGCCTGCGCCACCAGCAGCGCGAGCGCGGCCGAAACCAGCACCTGCCCCAGCAGGCTGCGCGGCCAGAACCGGCGCATCGCGGTCAGCCCTCGCCACCCGCCAGGCGGCGGACCTCCGCGGCGAAGCGATAGCCGCCGCCGCGCACCGTCTGGATGAAGCGGGGATTGCGGCTGTCCTCCTCCAGCTTGCGCCGCAGCCGGCTGACCTGGTTGTCCACCGCACGGTCGAACAGGTGCGCCTCGCGACCCTGCACCATGTCGAGCAGGCGGTCGCGATCGAGCACCTGGCGTGGATGGTCGAGAAAGGCACACAGCATGCGGAATTCGGCCGTGGAGATCGGCACCAGCGTGCCGTCGGGATCTATCAGGCGCCGCTTCAGCGGATCGAGCCGCCAGCCTTCGAAGGCGTAGTCCCAGTCGTCTTCCGGGGTCTGGGCGGCGCGGCCCGCGCGGCGCAGGACGGACCGGATGCGGGCGACCAGCTCGCGCGGCTCGAACGGCTTGGCGACGTAATCGTCGGCCCCGATCTCCAGCCCGACGATGCGGTCGGTCGCCTCGCCCCGCGCCGTCAGCAGGATGACGGGCAGGTTGCGCGATTCAACCAGATGGCGGGTCAGCGACAGGCCGTCCTCGCCCGGCATCATGATGTCGAGCAGGGCGATATCGGGCCGCTCCTGCGCCAGCTGGGTGCGGGCGGCAGCGGCGCTTTCCGCGGCGGACACGCGAAAACCCTGGCCGACGAGATAGTCGGCCAGGGGTTCGCGCAGGCTTGCCTCGTCATCGACAAGCAGGATGTGGGGCGCGCCGTCCTCGCTCATGCGCAGACCAACGCCGCGACCTGCCCGTCGGTTTCGCGCCGATCAACCCGCATCGGCGGCGGTCCGGCGGTCCTTGCGCAGCGCGCGCATCTTCTCGCGCGCGGCCTTGCGTTCGGCGACGGTCACCGTCCCGTTGCCGTCCGCATCCATCCGTTCGAACCGTGCGAGGCGCGCGGCGGTGAATTCGGCCTGGCTGACTGCGCCGTCATTGTTCGCATCGGCGCGCTTCATCACGCCCATGCCGCGCATACCATGGTGCCCGCCGCGATGATGGCGGCCCATCCGCGTCCCGTCGGCCGGGCCGTTGTCGGCGCGCTGCCCGCGCATCGCCCGGCGGTTCTGGTGGGCGGCATCGAATTCGGCCCGGCTGATGGAACCGTTGCCGTCGGCGTCCATCCGGTCGAACATCCTGGCGCGCATCGCTTCGCGATCGGCCTGATCGAGCTTGCCGTCGCCATTGGCGTCCATTCGCTGGAACGCCTTGGCGGTGCGGGTTTCCACGTCGGCGCGGGTCACGTCCTTGTCGGCGCGCTGGCCCGGCTGCGCGATGGCGATGCCCGCAGTGCCCGTCGCCGCCAGGGCGGCGACCAGCGCGAGGGTGCGCCCGGTGGTCATTATCTTGGTCATAGTAAACTCCTTGAAAAAGAGGAGCGCAGCGCCGCGGCGGGGCGAAGGAAGGAGGGGGCCACCGGCCACGACGCTGCCACTCACGAATGCCGGTATAGGCTGTCCGTGTCGCACCAGTTTGCCGCAGCGGGCCGCAATTGTCGCGAATTGTATCGGGCGCGGCCCCGCGTTCATCGCGCCGCAAGCGCGCGCCCGGTTCACCGGGGGCGGTGCTGCGTTCCCTCGCCCGCGGTGATGAAGACCGCGGCGGCCGGCGCCTCCACATCGGCGGTATGCCAGATGCCGGGCGGATTGATCGCATACTGGCCGGGCCGCAGGGTCGCCCGCTGCTGCGTGCCGTCCGGTTCTTCCCGGATCAGGTCCATCGTGCCTTCGACGCACAGCACCACCTCGCTGCCCGCAGGGTGCATTTCCCACACGTCCCAGCTTTCGGTGAAGCGGTGCCACGACACCAGCCGCCCTTCCGCTCCGTCGGCGGCGGTGCGCTCGCTATAGGCGGCGTACCAGTCCATGCCGGTGAAGGGCGGCTGCGGCAGGGCGGTCGCACCCCGGCCCAAATGGATCGGCCGCTGCGACAGATCGAGCGGCCCGCTCATGCGTCGTCGCCCGCGCCCATGCAGAAGGCGTTGAGTTTGTTGCCGTCGGGATCGCGGAAATAGGCGGCGTAGAACCCGCCTCCGCCGCGGGGGCCGGGCGCACCCTCGTCGCTGCCGCCGTGCTGCAGCGCAATGGCATGCAGCCGGTCGACCTGCGCCCGATCCCTCGCCTCCAGCGCCACCATCGTCCCGTTCCCGACACTCGCCGCCTGCCCGTCGAACGGCCTGGTCAGCGCGATTCCCGCAGCGCCGCCCGGCTCGCCCCAGGCGATGAACTGGTCGAATTCCATCATCCGGCCCACCCCCATTTCGGCGGCAAGCGCGTCGTAGAACCCGGCATTTTTCTCGAGATCGTTGGTCCCGAGCGTCACGTATCCGATCATCGCGAATGCTCCCTTGCTGGCGACTCGCGACCCGATACGGAACATTATGCGAACAAAGTCACTCCTGCAAGAGCGGGCGGGTGTGCCGTTCCAGCCAGTCGAGGGCTTCCCCGTCGAGCTGGGGTGCCAGCAGTTCGCGCGTGCGGGCGTGGTATTCGTCCAGCCACGCGATCTCGGTCGGGGTCAGCAGGTCGGTCGCGATCAGCATGCGGTCGATCGGCACCCAGGTCAGGTTCTCGAACCCCAGCCAGGTCCCCTCGTCGGCGCCGGGAATGTCGCGCTTCTCGATCAGGATCAGGTTCTCGATCCGGATGCCGAATTCGCCCGCCTTGTAATAGCCCGGCTCGTTCGAGAGGATCATGCCCTCGCGCAGCGGTTCGCCGGTGCCGGGAAAGCCGCCCGCCGGCTTGGCGATGCGCTGCGGCCCCTCGTGCACGGCAAGGAAGCTGCCGACGCCGTGGCCGGTGCCGTGCGCGTAATCGACGCCCGCCGCCCACAGATATTGCCGCGCCAGCGCGTCCAGCGCGCCGCCCGACGTGCCATCGGGGAAGACCGCCAGCGCGATCGCGATATGGCCCTTCAGCACGCGGGTGAAGCGATCCTTCTGCTCCGCGCTGGGTTCGCCCGGGCCGACCCACACGGTGCGGGTGATGTCGGTGGTGCCGTCCTGGTACTGACCGCCCGAATCGCACAGATAGATGCTGCCGGGCGGGATCGGGATGTTGCTGTCCTCGTCCACCCGGTAATGCGGCAGCGCGGCGTGCCCCGACGCGGCCGAGATGGTGTCGAAGCTGGTGTCGCGCAAAGCGCCCGTGCTCTCGCGGAAGGACAGGAGCTTGGCGACCGCGGCCAGTTCGTCGACCTCGCCCGAAGGGGCCTCGCGCTCGATCCAGGACAGGAAGCGGGCGACGGCGGCACCATCGCGCGCCTGCGCGTCGCGGTGCCCCTGCGCCTCGGCCGAATTCTTGATCGCCTTGGCCAGGATCGCGGGGTCGCGCACGGAGACGGGCGTGGCGCCGCCGTCCTCCAGCGCCTGGAAGATCGCGGCGACCCCGAACTCCGGGTCGACCGCCACCCGCTTGCCGCGCTGTTCGCGCAGGGCCGGCTCGAAGTCGGCGCGGTCGCGGATGGTGACCGCGTTGCCGAGGTGGCGCTGCAGTTCGGGCGTCACCTTTTCGGGCGCGATGAACAGCTGCGCCGTGCCGTCCTGATTGGCGACGAGATAGGACAGCGCGACGGGCGTGTGGGTCACGTCCTCGCCCCGGATGTTGAGCACCCAGGCGATGGAATCGAGCGCGGAGATCACCGCCGCGTCGAGCTTCTTGTCCTTCAGCCAGCGGGCGATCTCGCCGCGCTTGTCGGCGCTGGAACGGCCTGCATGCTCGTCCGACTGGATGCTCGCGGTGGCCGCGCTCGGCGCGGGGCGATCCTGCCATACCGCGTCGATCGGGTTACCTTCGACCGGGACCAGCTCGGCCCCGACCTCGGCCAGTTGCGCGGCGGCGGCCTTCGCCCAGCCGTGCGTGTGGAGCCACGGGTCGTAGCCGATGCGATCGCCCTCGCCGACATGTTCGGACAGCCACGCCGCCGGGCTGGTGGCGGGGACCGACTGGTATTCGAACAGGCGTTCGTCGACCTGATCGCGCACCTGCACGGTGTAGCGCCCGTCGACGAAGATCGCCGCACGGTCACGCAGGACCGCCGCGCTGCCCGCCGAGCCGCCGAAGCCGGTCAGCCAGGCGAGCCGCTGGGCGTAGTCGCCGACATATTCGCTCATGTGCTCGTCGCTGATCGGGACCACGAACCCGGCAAGGTCGCGGCGTTTCAGTTCCTCGCGCAGGGCGGAAAGGCGGGCTTCGTGGGTCTGCATCAGCATGGGCGGTCCCTCTTGTCGTAATCGCGTATCTGTCGTTCCGTTCATGTAGGTATCCGCGTCGAAAACGCCAGTCTTGCGCGGGTGCGGCGTGCCGCGTGCGGGACGAGAGTGCTTGTGACCGCGCGCCAAACGCCTAAATCGCTCGACGCATGACCGATAACGCAACGCAGCCCCCGCGGGCCCCGAAGAAGCCGTCCACCTTCACCCATCACGGCATCACCGTCAGCGACGAGTACGCCTGGCTGCGCGATCCCGGCTATCCGGAGGTGAAGAGCCCTGCGATCCTCGACTATCTCAACGCCGAGAACGCGTGGTTCGAAGCCCAGATGGCGGGCCAGCAGGGGCGGATCGACGCGCTTTTCGCCGAGATGCGGGGGCGCATCAAGGAAGCCGACACCTCGGTCCCGCAGAAGGACGGCGACTGGCTCTACTGGGTCGAATACGAGGAAGGCGCGCAGTACAAGAAGTGGTGGCGCCGGCCCGTCGCGGGCGGCGAGGCACAGCTGGTGCTGGACGAACCCGCGCTGGCCGAGGGAAAGGAGTATTTCCGCCTCGGCGCGATTTCCGTAAGCCGGTCGGGCCGCCTGCTCGCCTACGCAGTGGACGACAACGGGTCGGAACGGTTCACCGCCCGGATCAAGGATCTGGAGACGGGCGAGCACCTCCTAGACGAGATTCCGGGTACGCTGTCGGCGCTCGTCTGGTGCGCGAACGACACCGCACTGGTCTATTCGCTGGCGAACGAACAGTGGCGCACCGACAATGCGCGACTCCATCGCCTCGGCACACCGCTGTCGCAGGACACAGAGCTTTATCACGAGGACGATGACGGGTTCAGGGTCGGATCGGGACTGTCGGCGGACGAAAGCTGGCTGATCGTCTCGACTTCGGACCACGAGACGAGCGAGGTCCGCCTGATCCCCGCCGCCGATCCGCTGGCGGAGCCCGTGCTGGTCCGCGCGCGCGAAGCTGGGGTCGAATACGATGTCGACATTCTGCCCGCCGGCACCGGGCCGTGGGCCGAGGACCGCCTGTTCGTGCTGACCAACGACACCCATGAGAATTTCCGCCTCGCCACCGCGCCGCTGTCGGCGCCCGGCGCGTGGGAAACGCTGATTGCGGGTTCGGACGAATTCTACCTGACCGACCTCGCCCTGTTCCGCGATTTCTATGTGGTCGAGGGCCGCGTCGGCGGGCTCGACCGGATCGAGATCCGCGACTACGCCGACCCGGACCGCGTTCGCCCGGTCGCCTTTCCGGAGGCAAGCTACAGCGCCGGGCTCGGCAACAATCCCGAATTCGACCAGACCGTACTGCGGCTGGGCTACGAAAGCATGGTCAGCCCGGCGACGACCTACGACTACCACGTGGCGGAGGAACGGCTCGAAACGCTCAAGGTGCAGGAAATCCCGTCGGGCTACGACGCCGATCTCTACGCGACCGAGCGGGTCGAGATCGCCGCGCGCGACGGCACACCGATCCCGGTGTCGATCCTCTATCGGCGGGACCGGACAAGCCCCGGGCCGCTGCATCTCTACGGCTACGGCGCCTACGGTATCGCCATCCCGCCCGGCTTTTCAACCAGCCGGCTGAGCCTGGTCGATCGCGGCTTCGCCTATGCCATCGCGCATGTGCGCGGCGGGGACGACCTGGGCCGGGCGTGGTACCGCGCGGGCAAGCGCGAGGCGCGCACCAACACCTTCACCGATTTCGTCGACGTGGCGAAGGGCCTGATCGCGCGCGGGCTGACCGAGGCGGGCCGCATCTCGATCTCGGGCGGATCGGCGGGCGGGGAGCTGATGGGCGCGGTGGTCAATTCCGACCCCGAATTGTGGGGCGCGGTGGTCGCGCACGTGCCGTTCGTGGACGTGCTGGCAACGATGCTGGACGCCTCGCTGCCGCTGACCCCGGGCGAATGGCCCGAATGGGGCAACCCGATC
Source organism: uncultured Citromicrobium sp. (assembly GCA_964401795.1). Lineage (GTDB taxonomy): Bacteria > Pseudomonadota > Alphaproteobacteria > Sphingomonadales > Sphingomonadaceae > Alteriqipengyuania. The sequence continues at coordinate 1,195 of CAYNZQ010000039.1, read as the reverse complement.
GAGGACGCCGCCGCGTTCGAGCTCATCCGCAGCTATTCCCCCTACGACAACGTGCGCGCGCAGGCCTATCCGCCGATCATGGTGACCGCCGGGCTGAACGACCCGCGCGTCACCTATTGGGAACCCGCCAAATGGGTCGCCCGCCTGCGCGAGCTGAAGACCGACGACAACGCGCTGATCCTGAAAACCAATATGGGCGCAGGGCACGGCGGCAAGTCGGGCCGGTTCGAGAGCTTGCGCGAAACGGCGGAGGAGTTCGCCTTCATCCTGTGGCAGATGGGGGTGGAGGGATGAGCGCTCCCTTCGCCCAGACTTTCACCGCCACCCCCGACCACATCGACGAGCTCGGCCATGTGAACAACGCGGTCTGGGTCCAGTGGATTCAGGATATCGCGACCGCGCACTGGAATGCGGTCGCCCGGGCGGAGGATCGCGACGCCTACATCTGGGTCGTGCTGCGGCACGAGATCGACTACCGCGGCAATATCCGGGCGGGCGAGAGCGTGACCGCGACCACCTTCATCCCCGGCGAGCCAAAAGGCGCACGGTTCGACCGCCGCGTCGATTTCCACGATGCGGACGGCAAGGTGCTGGTGCGCGCGCTGACCACCTGGGCGATGCTGGACCGCGAGACGATGCGGCCCCAGCGGGTGCGTGCCGAGATCGCGGCGCCCTTCGTCGGTTAGCTGCCGAGAATATCCTCGACGCTGCGGAATTCGTAGCCGAGTTCCTTCGCCACCGCCTCGTAGGTCACTTCGCCCGCATGGACGTTGAGGCCCTGCGCGAGGTGCGGATTGTCCTGCATCGCGCCCTTCCAGCCCCGGTTGGCGATTTCCAGCGCGTGGGGCAGGGTCACGTTGTTGAGCGCGTAGGTGCTGGTGCGCGCCACCGCGCCCGGCATGTTGGCGACGCAGTAATGCACGATGCCGTCGACGACGTAGGTCGGGTCGTCATGCGTGGTCGGCTTGCTCGTTTCGAAGCAGCCGCCCTGGTCGATGGCAACGTCGACCAGCACCGCGCCCGCGAGCATGTCGCCGAGCAGGTCGCGGGTGATCAGCTTGGGCGCGGCGGCGCCGGGGATCAGCACTGCGCCGATGACGAGATCCGCCTCGCACACCGCGGCGTGCAGGTTCGCCTCGTTGGAAAAACGCGTCTTGGCGCGCGATTCGAAATGGGTGCCGACCCGCTCCAGCAC
>CAYNZQ010000038.1:0-8577 GCA_964401795.1 uncultured Citromicrobium sp. | reverse complement strand
TTGGCGCGCCCGGAAGGATTCGAACCTCCGACCACCTGATTCGTAGTCAGGTACTCTATCCAGCTGAGCTACGGGCGCCCGTGGAGGGGGGCACATAGAAGGGGGAATCTGGCTTGGCAAGGGGCGTTCGCCACGAATGTTCACACAGTCCGCAGAACCACCCGCTCGACGAGGTCGCGATCCGCGGGCGCGAGGTCGAGCGCGGGAATGTCGCACGGCGCGACCCAGCGCAGCGTTCCGCCCTCATGCGCGACCGGGTCGCCGTCATAGCGCGTGCAAGCGTAAAGCAGGAGCACGATCTGCCGAGACGGATTTGCGGCGGCCCCGGGTCCGCAAGTGGTGGCAAAACCGAGGGGAAGGACAGCGGTGGGATCGAGCGCGAGGCCGGTTTCCTCCGCCATTTCGCGCAGGAGCGCGCCCTCCGCCCTCTCGCCCGGCTCGACCTTGCCGCCCGGAAACTCCCACAGGCCGCCATGGTGCTTACCGGCTGGGCGGCGGTGCATCAGGACCCGCCCCTCGTCGTCGAGTACGGCCGCGGCCGCGACGAGGAGCGGCGCCAGGTCTGGTGAATTCACGATCGGCCTCTCGCTTCGGCCATGGCGACCCGCACAGCGCGGCCACTTAGGACTTTTTCAAGGAATGTTCCCTAGTTCTGGCTCTACTCGGTCAGGCGGGTGTCTTGGGCGAGTCGGGTATCGAAGACTACCACCAGGAGACTATAGATGACCTTTTTCAACAAGCTTTTCCGCGACGAGCAGGGCGCGACCGCCATCGAATACGGCCTGATCGCCGCCCTCATCGCCGTCGCCGCGATCGCCGCCATGAACTCGCTCGGTGGCGAGCTTTCCGATACGTTCAATAACGTTTCGAGCAATCTCGATACGGCGCAGGGCACCACCGGCAACGGTCGCGAAAGCACCAACAATCCTACCTGATAGGACATAGTAGGTTCTATGGGCGGCGGGAGCGATCCCGCCGCCTTTTTCGTGTCCGCTCAGTTCGTGCGGACCACGATCTTCACGCGCTGGCCGGGGCGCAGCGTATCGGACGGGCCCAGTCCGTTGAGCACCCGGAACCGCTGTTCCTGCGCGTTCGAATAGGCCATCCGGCGCGCCAGCGAGGCGACCGTGTCGCCGCTGCCCACTGTTACGACATCGATCCGGCGCGCCACCACGTTGGCGGCCTGCGCGGCGCTGATCCGGCGCATCGACTGGAACATCGGGTCGAACACGCCGCTGCGCCCCGCCGGCGCGATCGCGGTGAAGTGATAGGCGCGGTCGTTGGCGAATTCGTAGGCGAAGACCACCACGTCGACCTGCCCGCTCTGGGTGCTGGCCCGCGCCACGCCGTAGGCCGCCGGGATGCCGTTGACCGTGGTGCGCTGGATCGCGCCCGGCCGCAGCGCCGTCTGCTGCCCGCCGAGCTGCGCGAACACCGACCCGACATAGCGATCGAGGCTGCCATTGTACGGCGCGAAAGTCAGTTGCGCCTGGCCGCTCTGCCCGGTGATCGACACCGCCTGCGTGCTGTTCACCATGGTGAAGCCGTTGGGTGCCTGGAACGCGAGCCGCAATTGCGGCTGGATGAAGGTGCTGCCCTCGATCACGCCCTGCTGGGGATCGTCGCCGTAGAGCAGGCCGTCGATCCGGTCGAGGAAGGTGTCGCGATTGGTCATCGTGCCCGGCATGCCCTGCGCCTGCGCGCGGGCGGCCTGCACGCGGCTGGCGGGATCGGGGTGGGTGGAGGCCCATTCGGGCAGGGAGGCGTTCTGCCCCTTCAGCGCCGCGTCCAGATTGTTCTGCAATGCGAGGCTGTACAGCACCGTGCTCATCGCTATCGGGTCGTAGCCCGCGCGGCTGAGATAGGTGATGCCCAGTTGATCGGCCTGCGTTTCCTGCTCGCGCGAATATTTCAGCGTGACCAGCTGCGCGACCTGCTGCGACCCCTGTGACAGCAGACCGCCCAGCCCGTCATTGCCCAGGAGAACTTGCGACAGCAGCGATCCGATCGCGCCGAGGAAGGCGTTCTGCTGCGCCTGTGCCTGGCGCCGCTGCGCGTGGCGGGCCGCGACGTGGCCGACCTCATGGCCCAGCACCCCCGCCAGCTCCGCCTCGTTGTTCATCAGCCCGACGAGCTGGCGCGTGGTATAGATGTAGCCGCCGGGGATCGCGAAGGCGTTGTTCACGGGACTGTTGAGCAGCGCGACGGTAAAATCCTCGCGCGCATTGCCGAGACCGGAATAGACCGCGATGTTCTTGCCCACCCCTTCCACGTAACTGGCGGTGGAACCGGTCATCCGGCCACCGAACTGCTGCAGCAATTCGGGGTTCGCCTCGGCGCCGACCTGCGCCTCCTGCGGGGTGATGGGCGCAGACGCGCTGGGCACGTTGGCAGCGCCCCCGGGCAGTGCGGCGCAGGCGGACAGTGCGGTGGCGAGCGCCACGACGGAAACGGTCTTGCGAAACGGCATGAAAAACTCCCTCGAATGACGAGAGGCCATTCTTACCCGCAGTGCGGGCCCCACCTGCGGCCTCTCGCAAGAGACAGCGCAGATCGGCGCTCACGGTTCCGGCGACACCGGGACAGGGTCATCGGAACAAGGTCATCCGGACAACGCCGTCCGGCTACTCCCCGATTTGCAGGAACCGTTCCTCGCGCAGACGGCGCAGATCCTGCGGCGCGCGCCTAGTAAGCGCGTCCAGTTCCTCGCCGATCGCACCGGTCAGCGCCGTGATCGCCGCCTGCGGATCGCGATGCGCACCGCCCACGGGCTCCGCCACGATGCGATCGATCACCTTCAGGCGTTCGAGGTCCTGCGCCGTCACCTTCATCGCCTGCGCGGCGTCGGGCGCCTTTTCCGCAGTACGCCACAGGATCGAGGCGCAGCCTTCGGGCGAAATCACGGAATAGACCGCGTGTTCGAACATCAGGACCCGTTCCGCGCTGGCGAGCGCGACCGCGCCCCCCGACCCGCCTTCGCCCACGATGGTCGCCACCATTGGGACGGACAGCGCAAGGCACGCCTCGGTCGCGCGGGCGATCGCTTCTGCCTGGCCGCGCTCCTCCGCCTCGACGCCGGGAAAGGCGCCGGAGGTATCGACCAGCGTGACCACCGGCAGGCCGAAACGGTCCGCCAGTTCCATCAGGCGGATCGCCTTGCGATAGCCCTCGGGCTTGCCCATGCCGAAATTATGGCGCAGCCGGCTTTGCGTGTCGTGCCCCTTCTCGTGCCCGATCAGCATCACGCGGCGCCCGTCGAGCGTCGCGAAGCCGCCGAGGATCGCTTCGTCCTCGCCGTAATTGCGGTCGCCGCCCAGAGGCACGAATTCCTCGAACCCGTGCGCCACGAAGTCGCGGAAGTGCGGCCGCTTGGGATGGCGGGCGACCTGCGTCTTCTGCCACGGGCTGAGCCCGGCATAGATCGACGCGAGCATGTCGGCGCTTTTCAGCTCCAGCCGCTGCAGCTCGTTGGAGATATCGACATCGTCACCTTCTGCCGCAGCGCGCAGTTCGGCGATGCGGGTTTCCAGTTCGGCGACGGGTTTCTCGAATTCGAGATAGGCGTTCATGGCGCTCGCGCTAACCGCCCGCGCCGCGTTCGGCAAGCGGATGTCGCTCGTTCACCAATGCGACCAGGCGCGCGGCGTCTACATGGGTGTAGATCTGCGTGGTCGCGATGTCGGCGTGGCCCAGCAGCGTCTGCAGCATGCGCAGGTCCGCCCCGCCTTCCAGCAGATGGGTGGCAAAGGCATGGCGCAGGACGTGGGGGCTGACTTTGGCAGGATCGATATCGGCGCGCGCCGCCAGCCCCTTCAGCAACTGGAACAGGCGCACCCGTGTGAGGTGCCCGCCGCGCGAGGGAAACAGGAAAGCGCCGCCGCGGCCGTCCGCCCCGTCGCGAACGGCGATCCACCGCGCGAGCGCCTGCCCAGCGCGGCGCCCGACGGGGACCATCCGCGCCTGCCCGCCCTTGCCGGTCACGGTCAGGAAGGGTGCATCGCGCGGAACCGCCGCCAGAGGCAGCGAGACGAGCTCGGTCGCGCGCAGGCCGGAGCCATAAAGCATTTCCAGCAAGGCCAGCGTGCGCACCGCCTGCGGACGGTCGCCCGCCGCCTCGGCCTCCGCGGTTTCAAACAGCGCATCGATCTGGCCGTGAGACAGGATTTTCGGCAGCGGCCGGCGCGTCGCCGGGCGCGGCAACGCTCCGCACGGATCGTCGCTCCGCACCCCTTCGTCGATCAGGAAACCGTAGAACTGGCGCAGGGCTGAGGCTTTGCGGGCGACCGTTGCGGGCGCGAGCGCGGACCACGCCTGCCCGAGCCCGGCCAGGGTTTCGCGCGACGCGGCCGTCAGCGGGCCGACGATGGCCTGCGCGCCTTCCAGATCGCGGCGATAGGCGGCGATGGTGTTCGCCGCCGCGCCGCGCTCTGTCGCCAGCATGGCGAGGAAATCCTCGACCGCGCCGCCGCCGCCCATCGAACCGGCCTGCTCAGCCGCGATAGACCGCCTCGGCGGCGATCATGCGCGCTTCGGCATTCAGGCCGACCCGATCGAGCGCCGAGACGATATGATAGAGCTGGCGCGGGGTCATCTTGCCCCAGCCGCTGCCCTGCATGCCGACGCCCGCCAGCAACGCGACCAGCGCCGGGTTGTTCACCGCTGCCGCGCGGTCGATCAGGCTGGCCCAGCGGGTTTCCCCGCCAAGCGTCATGCCGAGGTCGCCCGAAAGGTTGCGGCTCGCGCCGTCGTCCAGCCGGCCCAGTCCGGCCAGACCCGCGACGAGGAACTGGCTCTTGCGCCGCCCCGCGCTCTCGTCGGTGTCGGTGAAGCTGCGCACGGCGCCCTCGCTCACCCGATCGCGCCGCTCGGGCTGCGCCAGCGCCAGCAGAGCCCAGCCTTCGCTGCCTTCCGGCACGACCCGGCCCCATTCCATCGCGTCGCGATCGAGCCCGGCGGCCAGCATCGATCCGATCAGCGGCCCCGCCCGGTCCGCAAGATCGGCGGAAGGCGGGATCCGGGCGGCGGCATAAGCGGTCAGCACGCGCGCGGCATAGTCCATCTCGCCCGTGCCCCAGACCCGGCCGATCGCGGCGACCCGCTGCTGCGGATCGGGTGCGACATAGGCGTTGCGCAATTGCGTCGCCCGCGTGCCCAGCGCGCCTTCCGTGCCGTTTGTGGCATAGTATTCCGAATACAGGTCGATCAGCGCGGTGGCAGAGAAGACCCCGGCCTCGGTCGCCGCGAGCATGCCCGGCACGCGCTGTTCCGGAGACAAGGCGGGGGAGATGGCCCCGGCCTGCAGGAGGTACCTGTCCGGATCGTCGAGCAGCCGCTCGGGTATCTCGGTGCCGAGCGCGCTGGCGAAGGCGAATCGCCACGGGGTCAGTTCGTCGACCCCGTCCCATTCCAGGTTCACCGCGCTGCGGCTCTGCCCCGCCGCCCCGGCAAAGCGCTGAGCCAGGAGCACGTCGATGTTCTCCACCGCGTCACCGCGCTGGATCCGTTTCAGGTTGGCGCGCGACCGCGCCCCCTCGCCCGCATAGGCGGCGCATACGTTGCGCAGCATGCGCCATTGCACATCCTGACGAATATCGCTGCGGAAGCGCGCCAGCGGGCAAGTTCCCAGAATGTCTCCGCTGGCGAGGTAGGCGGTGACCGCCGCGTCGGCCAGCGCGGGGCTCCAGTCGACGGTATCGACATCCTGCGCCAGCGCCCGGGCTGCGGGAAATTCGCCCATCCGGTTGAGCAGCCCGGCACGCAGCCCGGCGAATTCGGCGGGGTCCATGTCGGCCGGCGCGGCGAGCCGGCTCGCCAGCACGCGGCGCAGCAGGATGTGGCCCCAGCGCGACACCAGCGGCCCCCTGGTTCCCGCCAGCGCGGCGCGCACCAGCGCGGCGGGCTGATTGCCGAGCGAGCCGACCGGCACTCCGCCTTCGTCCGGCCCGATGATGCCGACCCGTTCCATGGAACGGCGCGCGGCGGGCGGAATGTCGGATTTGGGCCTCAGGCCGAGCAGTTCGTCCAGCTCGTCCGGATCGAGCGCCTGTAATTCGCGCAAGGTCAGCGCGCCTTCGGGGCGCGGCGGCGGCGCGGCGGCGGTGCTCCCGCTTCCCGGCAATTGCTGGATCACGGGGGAGGAGGTCGCGGTGGGCGCGGGGCCGGGCGTACCGGCGGGGCGCGGCGCGGGCGTCGGGCTGGACCGCGGGGTCGGCGTCGGGCTGGGCGCGGGCTGCGAATACAGGTCCGGCAGCAGCGATTCGGGCGCGTCCTGCGCCACGACCAGCGTGGACGACAGGGCGAGCATCCCCGCCCCTGCGACAAGAAGGGTTTTCATCACGGTGGTCATCCCCTCGCCTCCGGCACCGATACGGTCTGCGCGATCGGGCGCAGCGGTTCTTCGCCGCCGTCCCACCACGCCCAGACAAGCAGGGCAAGAAGCGCAAGCAACACGCCGATGAGGATGTTGCGCCGGCGCATAGAGTATTCCGTTTCCATCGATAGCAGGGCTTTATTGCGTTTGCCCTAGCGCATCTCTACGCCCGGCGGCAATGGAGCCTGTATCCGCCAAATTCACCGACCGGGAAATCGCCGCCGTCGCCCGGCGGATCGACCGCCCGATCGTGCTGGTCGGGCTGATGGGGGTGGGCAAATCCACCGTCGGGCGAAAGCTGGCCGACCTCCTGAACTTCTCCTTCGTCGATGCCGATGCGGAGATAGAGGCCGCCGCGCAGCAGACGATTCCCGAAATCTTCGACCAGTTCGGCGAGGCGTATTTCCGCGACGGGGAACGGCGCGTGATCGCCCGCCTGATCGAGGAACGCCACGGCGTCATCGCGACCGGCGGCGGAGCCTTCGTCAATGACGAGACGCGGGCACTGGTGCTCGACCGGGCCATCGCGGTGTGGATCGATTGCGAGGTCGACATTCTGGTCGAACGGACCGCGCGCCGCCCGACCCGGCCCCTGCTGCAACGCGGCGATCCGGCCGAAATCCTGACCGAGCTGCATCGCGATCGCGCGCCGTTCTACGGCGAGGCGCCGATCCGGGTGCAGAGCCGCCCCGGCCCCCATCTCGACACCGCGTTGACCATCCTCGGGGCGATCGAGCGATGGCTGTAATCCCGGTCGCGCTGGCCGGGCGTGCCTACGAGGTCCGGATCGCCGCCCGCCTGCTGGACGAATTCGGCGCCATCGCCGCCCCGTTCCTCAAGACCTACGATGTGACGCGGCCCGTGCCCGTCGTGGCGGATCGCAATGCGCGCGCGCATCACGGTGCGCGTCTCGATGCCGCCCTCGCCGCCGTCGGCCTTGCGGCCGCGTGGTACGATGTCGAACCGGGCGAGGCATCGAAGAGCTGGGCACGCCTCGCGCACCTGACGGACTGGCTGCTCGATCGCGGCGTGACCCGCGCCGACCATGTCGTGGCGTTCGGCGGCGGCGTGGTCGGTGACCTGACCGGGTTCGCCTGCGCCATCCTGAAGCGGGGATGCGGGTTCGTCCAGGTGCCCACCACCCTGCTGGCGCAGGTCGATAGCAGCGTCGGCGGCAAGACCGCGATCAATACCGCCGCGGGCAAGAACCTCGTCGGCGCGTTCCACCAGCCGGCGCTGGTGGTGGCGGATCTTTCCACCCTCGCCACCCTGCCGCCCCGCGAACTGCGCGCCGGCTATGCCGAAGTCCTGAAATACGGCGTGCTGGGCGATGCGGCGTTCTTCGCCTGGCTGCGGGAAAACGCACCCGCCGTTCTCGAACGGGAAGGCGCCGCGCTGGAACGGGCCGTCGCCACCAGCGTCGCTGCCAAGGCGGCGATCGTGGCGCGGGACGAGCGCGAGACGCAGGATGCGCGCGCGCTGCTCAATCTGGGCCATACCTTCGGTCATGCGCTGGAGGCCGAAACGGATTTTTCCGACCGCGTGCTGCATGGCGAGGCGGTCGCGCTCGGCATGGTGCTGGCGGCGCGCTATTCCGCCCGGCGCGGCCATCTGGCGGACGAGGCGGCGCAGGCCGTGACCCGCGCGGTGGACGCCGCCGGCCTTCCGGCAGAGATCGCCGCGCTAGGCCTTGCATGCGATGGCGAGCGGCTGGTCGCGCACATGATGCACGACAAGAAAATGGCCGCGGGCACGCTCCCCTTCATCCTGCTGCGCGCGATCGGCGACGCCTATGTCGCGCGCGACGTCGATCTGGCGGATGTCGCAGCCTTTCTCGACGAGCAGCTGCAGGCGCACTGACCCCGCGTTCAGAACAGGCGCGAACCGTTGGGCACGGGGCGGTCGGGCGCGAACAGCACGACTTCGCCCGCCTCGTCCGCGAAGCCGAGCGTCAGCACTTCCGACAGCATCGGCCCGATCTGGCGCGGCGGAAAGTTCACCACCGCCGCCACCTGTCGCCCGACCAGCTCCTCGCGCGTGTAGTTCGCGGTAATCTGCGCCGAACTCTTGCGCTCACCGATCGCGGGCCCGAAATCGATCCGCAGGCGGTAGGCGGGCTTGCGCGCTTCGGGAAAATCTTCCGCCGCGACGATCGTCCCGACCCGGATATCCGCCTTCAGGAAGGTATCGAAATCGGTTTCCTGCGC
>CAYNZQ010000037.1:0-8754 GCA_964401795.1 uncultured Citromicrobium sp. | reverse complement strand
GGGGACAGGCGCGCGCTATCGGCCAGCAGCGACTCGCGCGCGGCCTGCGCCCGGTCGCGCAAGGCCCGCCGCAGCCGGTCCGCCCCGTCGTCGAGCCGCTGCGCCTGCGGCTGGAGCAGTGCCTCGATCCGGGGCAGGCGATCGGCCCGCGCCGCCAGCCGCTCCCGCCCCAATTGCACCGGGCGCAGGATCGCGCGTTTCTTGCGCGCGCCGAAATCCGCGAGCGTCGCGGCCAGCTCGGCCCGCACCGGGACCGCGATCTCCGCCGCTGCGGTCGGGGTCGGCGCGCGGCGATCGGCAGCGTAGTCGGCCAGCGTCGTGTCGGTTTCGTGCCCGACCGCGCTGATGACCGGGATCGGCGATTCGGCAATGGCGCGCACCACCGCCTCCTCGTTGAAGGACCACAGATCCTCGATCGAGCCGCCGCCGCGCGCGACGATCAGCAGGTCGGGCCGCGGTACCTTGCCGCTCGGCTCGATGGCCCCGAAGCCGCGCACCGCGCTCGCCACCTGCTGCGCCGCGCCCTGCCCCTGCACCAGCACCGGCCACACCAGCACGTGGCTGGGGAAACGGTCGGCGAGCCGGTGGAGGATGTCGCGAATGACCGCGCCGGTGGGGCTGGTCACGACGCCGATGGTACGCGGCAGGAACGGCAGCTGCCGCTTGCGAGCGGGCGCGAACAGCCCCTCCGCCTCCAGCCGCGCCTTGGTCTTTTCGAGGAGTGCCAGCAGCGCGCCCTCGCCCGCCAGCTCCAGCCGATCGACCACGATCTGGTACTTGGAGCGGCCGGGATAGGTCGTCAGCCTGCCGCTGGCGATCACCTCCAGCCCGTCCTCCGGCAGGAAAGCGAGAGTGGCCGCATTGCCGCGCCACATGACCCCGTCGATCACCGCCTTCTCGTCCTTCAAACAGCAGTAGAGGTGGCCGGAGGCGGCGCGTTTCACCCCGGACAGCTCGCCCCGCAGGCGGACGTGGCCGAAGCGGTCCTCCACCGTACGCTTCAGCGCCGCCGACAACGCGCTGACCGTCAGCGGCTCGGCGTTGTCGCCCGCGCGCGCCTTCGCTACGAGGCCGTCACTGTCGGTATCGCTATAGGGGTCTGCCATGAATATCCTGCTGATCGGGTCGGGCGGGCGCGAACATGCGCTGGCGTGGAAGCTGGCGCAATCCCGGCTGCTGTCGGGCGAGGGCGATACGCTCTACGCCGCGCCGGGCAACCCGGGCATTGCAGACCACGCGGCCTGCGTCGAGCTTGCCATAGCGGATCATCCCGCGGTACTGGCATTCTGCCGCGAGCACGCGATCGGCCTGGTGGTGGTGGGGCCGGAAGCGCCGCTGGTGGCGGGGCTGGCCGACGATCTGCGCGGGGCGGGCATTCCCGTGTTCGGCCCATCGAAAGCCGCCGCGCAGCTGGAAGGGAGCAAGGGCTTCACCAAGGCGCTGTGCGCGCGGGCGGGCATTCCCACCGCGGCCTACGTCCAGGCTCGCTCGCTGGAGGACGCGCTGGCCGCGCTCGACGATTTCGAGGCGCCGTTCGTGCTGAAGGCGGACGGGCTCGCCGCGGGCAAGGGCGTGGTGATCGCCGAAACGCGCGGAGAAGCGCAGGAGGCGCTCGTCTCCATGTTCGGCGGTGCGTTCGGGGACGCGGGCAGCGAGGTCGTGATCGAACAGTTCCTGGTCGGGGAAGAAGCGAGCTTCTTCGCGCTGACCGACGGCACCGCGATCCTGCCCATCGGCTCCGCGCAGGACCACAAGCGGGTGGGCGAGGGCGACACCGGACCCAATACCGGCGGCATGGGGGCCTACAGCCCCGCCCCGGTGCTGACGCCGGGGCTGGAAGCCGACGCGATGGAGCGGATTGTGCGGCCCACGGTCGATACGCTCCGCGCCGAGGGCGTGCCCTATTCGGGCGTGCTCTACGCCGGGTTGATGCTGACCGCCGAAGGGCCGCAGCTCATCGAATACAATTGCCGCTTCGGCGACCCCGAATGCCAGGTGCTGATGATGCGGCTGGAGGAGGATCTGGGCGACCTGATGCTCGCCTGCGCGAACGGGACGCTCGCCGATTACGAGGACGCGAAGCTGTCCGGCGACACCGCGCTGACCGTGGTGATGGCGGCGAAGGGCTATCCCGGCACGCCGGAAAAAGGCGGCGCGATCGATCTCGGCCGGGCCGAGGCCGACGGGGCGAAGGTCTTCCACGCGGGGACCCGGCGCGATGCCGGGGGCGCCCTGACCGCCAGCGGCGGCCGCGTCCTCAACGTCACCGCGACGGGCGACAGCGTGTCGGAGGCCCAAGCCGCCGCCTACGCCGCGGTCGACGCGATCACCTTCCCTTCCGGCTTCTGCCGGCAGGATATAGGCTGGCGCGAAGTGGCGCGGGAGAAGGGATAACCTACCGGCCAAACCGCATTGGGGTTAGCCGGTAGGTCTAAAGTTTCATCGAATTCAGAGGCTCTTGCACTCCGAGCACAGCGGCTTACCGCCCGTGCCCGAACGACGGTTCTCAGTCTCGATATTGTTACCTGTATTACAGTTCGTATCGTTGTGGTGGACATTCGACTTTATCGAATGCCACGCGCTTACCTTGGCCATAATTCTGGCTCCTATGGTCTAAGAGGCCTTGACCGGGTGCAAGCAACCACACACTGTGCAATCGCTCCTGAAGAGCACTGCGCTGGACGGCCTCAGGTCATCCCAGCGAAAGATCGGGTCGGTTCTCGCAGGCGGGAATCGACCCTTTCTTTGTCCGAGATCGATTATGTGGGGCGCTCCGACGTCGAGCAACCCACACCGCCTTGTGGAGGGTGTGGATACCGGGGATTGATCTAGGGCCTGTGGGGATTCATCGTGAGTTGATGACGGCGGCGGCGAGGTAGATCATGGCCTCGAAGCTGCGGTCGGTTTTGCAGGCGCGCATGGCGATGCGCTTGAACTCCTTGAGCTTGCAGAAGAAGTTCTCGATCAGGTGCCGCCAGGCATAGATGCTGGCGTCGATCTTGAGCTTCTGCGCGCGGGCGGGATGCTGCGAGATGACGATCCTGGCGCCGCGCTCGTTTAACTCGGCCACGAGCGCGTTGCTGTCGAACGCTTTGTCGGCGATCAGCCCGTCGAACGCGATGCTGTCGATTAGCGGCGGCACCTCGACGCTGTCGTAGCGCTGGCCGGGCATGAGCCGGAAGCGCACCAGATTGCCCAGCGCGTCAGTGAGCGCGAGGATCTTGGTCGTCATGCCGCCTTTGGAGCGGCCGATGGCCTGGCTCTGAGTCCCCCTTTTGCGCCCTGACCGTGACGGTGGACCTTGACGATCGTGGCATCGACCATGGCGTATTCCAGGTCCGGCTCATCCAACAGCGCGTCGAATATGCGCCTGAAAACATCGGCTTCGCGCCAATCGCGGAAACGCCGGAACACTGTACTCCAATTGCCGAACCGCTCCGGCAGATCGCGCCACGGACTGCCCGTGCGCGCAATCCACAGCACCGCCTCCATAAACAGCCGGTTGTTCCTCCCGCTACGTCCAGGGTCGGTCGGCTTGCCCAGACAATGCGGCTCGATCTTCGCCCACTGGGCGTCCGTCAGAACATCTCGATCCATCCGCAGTGTGAATCACATCCCCCGCCACTTGTGAATCCCCACAGACCCTAAATTGCCGCATGATCCCCTCGCCGCGACTCGCGGTTAACCCTGACTTACGAAAGCCCCGAACGCGCTTAAATCTGACCTGTGGAAAACCAATTATCCACAGGGCTGGGCCAAGGGAAAAGTGAGCGAATCGCCTCGTGGTTTACGTCAACCCAGCCGCTTCGCCACCAGTTCCTGCAGGTCGGCTTCGGGGCGCGGGCCCCAGTGGCTGATGATCTCGGCCGCGGCGACGGCGCCGCGGGTGAGGCATTCTTCCAGGCTGGCGCCGCGCGCGTGGCCGGAGAGGAAGCCGGCGGCGAAGAGGTCGCCCGCACCGGTGGTGTCGACGACCTTGTCGATCGGCTCGGCGGCGACTTCGGCGCGGGAGTCGCCCGCCACGGCCACGGCGCCGGCGGCGCTGCGCGTGGCGACCAGCACTTGCAGCTTGTCCTTCACCGCGGCGAGGCCGGCTTCGAAATCGCTGTGACCGGTCAGCGTCGCCAGCTCGTGCTCGTTGACGAACAGGATGTCGATCAGCCCGTCGTCGAGCAGGGCGCGGAAGTCGTCGCCGTGGCGCTCGATCACGAAGCTTTCGCTGGCAGTGAAGGCGACTTTGCGCCCGGCATTGCGTGCGACCTCGATCGCGCGGCGCATCGCGCTGCGCGGTTCCTCCGGATCCCACAGATAGCCTTCGAGATAGAGGATCGCGGCATCGGCGATGGCGGCTTCGTCCAGCGCCGCCGCGGGGAGATACTGGCTCGCGCCGAGGAAGGTGTTCATCGTGCGCTCGCCATCGGGCGTGACGAAGATCAGGCAGCGCGCGGTCGGCGGCTCTGCCTCGCGCGCGGGCGTGGCGAAGGTGACGCCGACCGCCTCGATATCGTGGCGGAAGACCGCGCCCAGCTGATCGTCGGCGACTTGGCCGATGAACTGGCATTTGAGGCCGAGCGCGGCGCAGCCCGCCAGCGTGTTCGCCGCCGATCCGCCCGAAATCTCGCGCGCCGGCCCCATCGCCTTGTAAAGCTCTTCCGCCCGCGCGGTATCGACCAGCGACATCCCGCCCTTGGCGAGGCCCAGCCGCTCGATATCCTCGTCCTTGCAGGGCGCGAGGACGTCGACGATGGCATTGCCGATGGCGATCACGTCGTGGGTGGGCTGGGTCATGGGCGGCCTTTGTTCTGGAGAAATCGGGAGAGGAACGGGAAAGGGCCGCGCCTAGCGGCAAAGCGCGGCGGGGCCAAGCCTTCGCGCCGGGCGGCGGGGAACGGTGGCCACCGCCATCGATGCCGCGATTGACAGGGTGCGGCGCGGCCCTGACAAGCAGAGCGACCATGCTCTCCCTTCCCGCTTCCCTTGCGCGTGCCGTCGGCCAGCTCGGCGATCCGGCCATCCTGCGCGTGCTCGGCAAGTCCGTGCTGGCGACGCTGGCGGGCTTCGCGATCGCCGCGATCGCGCTTTACGCCGGGCTCCAGCACCTCTTCGCGCGCTGGATCGCGGGGTACGAGGGCGCGGTGGCGGGCCTCCTGACCGTATTGGCCGTGGTGATCGGCGGCTGGCTGCTGTTTCGCGTGGTGGCCCTGGCGGTGATCCAGCTCTTCGCCGAGGACGTGGTCCGCGCGGTGGAGCGGCGGCATTATCCCGCCGCCGCGGCGCAAGCGCGCGATCCCTCCTGCGCCGTGTCCCTGCGCGAAGGGTTGAAGGGCACGGGCCGGGCACTGCTGGTCAACCTCGCCATCGCGCCCGTCGCGCTCGCGCTGCTGGTGACGGGGGTGGGAACGGTGCTGCTGTTCTGGGTCGCGAATGCGTGGCTGCTGGGACGCGAGCTCACCGCGATGGTGTGGCTGCCGCACCGCCCTGCGCCGGATACGCCCGCCCCGGTTAGCGGTGGAACGCGCTTTTTACTCGGCGGAGTGATCGCGGCCCTGCTCGCCATCCCCTTCCTCAACCTGCTCGCGCCGGTTATCGGTGCCGCTGCCGCCACCCATTTGATTCACGGACGAAAACGATGATCCGCCCCCTCTTCCCCGCGCTCGCCGCCGGTCTGCTGCTGGCCGGCTGCGCCACCGTTCCGCAAGGATCGGGCACCGCGCGGCCGGGAAATGCCAGCACCCAGGGCGGCGCGGTGCGACCCACCGCGGTCCCCCCGACCAAGCCGCCGACGCCGCCGGCCGGCGGTTTCCGCAAGCCGAAAATCATGCGCGCCGCCGGGCTGGAGGGCGTGATCGGGGAAACGAGCGCGCAATTGCAGAACCTGTTCGGTCCGGCGCGCCTCAACGTGATCGAGGGCGACGCGCGCAAGCTGCAGTTCACCGGCGAGGCGTGCGTGCTCGACATCTTTCTCTACCCGCTGTCACCGGGAGCGGAACCGACCGCGACCTATGTCGATGCGCGCCGGTCGAGCGACGGGCTGGATGTGGATCGCGCCGCCTGCGTCGCGGCGCTGAAGCGTTAGCTGCGGTCTTCGCCGCCCTCGCGCGCGGCGCGGCGGGCGACGACGAGACAGGCGATCCCGGCCAGGGCGAAGCCGATCGCACCGCTCAGCGGCGCATCGAACAGGTCGAACCAGCCCAGAACCTCTGCCAGCCACGCGATCGCCAGGAACAGCGCGATCGCGATGGCGATGCGGCCCAGATTACGCAGCATGGACGTGGTCAAACCATGAAGCTTTCGCCGCACCCGCACGCGCCCTTGGCGTTGGGGTTTTCGAACACGAAACCGGCGGTGAAATCGTCCTCGCGCCAGTCCATCGTGCTGCCGACGAGGTAAAGGACGCTGGCCCCGTCGATGTAGAACACGCCGCCGGGGGTGACGATCTTCTCGTCGAACTTCGCTTCCTCGGACACATAATCCACCGAATAGGCGAGGCCCGAGCATCCGCGGCGCGGCGTCGACAGGCGTACGCCGATGGCATCGTCGGGTGCCTGCGCCATCAGGTCGGCGACGCGCTGTTCGGCGGCCCGCGTCAGCGTGACCGCAGCGGGTCGTTCGCGAAGGGTCGTTTGGGTCATTACAGCATTCCCAGTTCGAGGCGCGCCTCGTCGGTCATCTTGTTGGGGCCCCAGGGCGGGTCCCAGACCAGGTTGACCTCCGCATCGCGCACGCCGGGCACGGATGCGGCGCGCAGTTCGACCTCGCCCGGCATGGTTTCCGCCACCGGGCAGTGCGGCGTGGTCAGCGTCATCGTCACGACCACGTCCGCCTCGTCCGACACCTCGACCCCGTAGATGAGGCCCAGATCGTAGATATTGACCGGAATTTCCGGGTCGTAGATTTCCTTCAGCGCCTCGACCACCGCCTCGTACAGCTGGCCACCGGGCTCGCTTGCCTTGGCTTCGGCAGGCTTCTTCTGCAGGAACCCCTCGAGATAGTCGCGCTTGCGCTCCATCGTCTCACGCGCGGTCTCGCCTCCGCTTTGCGTGTCGGGATCGACCGCGTCCTGCACCCGCGCGCGGGGCGGCTTGGGCGGCGTATCCGCCAGCACCTGCTCGTTGGGCGCGGGAGCCGCGATGAAATCCTTGCTGTCCTGGTCTTCGCTCATACTCGTGCCTTCCTAGGCGAAAATCTTCTGCGTGCGCTCGATCCCGCGCACCAGGGCGGCGATGTCGTCGGCGTCGCTGTAGAGGCCGAAACTGGCGCGTGCCGTGGCCGGAACGCCCAGATGCGCCATCAGCGGCTGCGCGCAGTGATGGCCCGCGCGGATCGCCACATTCTCTTCGTCCAATATGGTGCCGAGGTCGTGCGGGTGAACCCCCTCCATCGCGAAGGAAATGATTCCCGCGCTGTCCTCGGGCCCGAACAGGCGCACCGAATTGAACCGCGACAGCGCTTCGCGCGCTTCGGCGACCAGGGCCGCCTCGTGCCGTTCGACCGCGGCGAGATCGGCCGCCGCGACGTAGTCTATCGCGGCATGGAGCGCGATCGCCTCGGTGATCATCGGCGTTCCGGCCTCGAACCGCTGCGGCGGCTTCGCGTAGGTCGACCCTTCGAAGGTGACGGCATCGATCATGGCGCCGCCGCCCTGCCATGGGGGCATGCCTTCCAGGATCTCCGCCCGCGCCCACAGCGCCCCGATCCCGGTCGGGCCGTAAAGCTTGTGCCCGGAAAAGACGTAGAAGTCGCAATCGAGCGCGGCCATGTCGAGCGGGGTGCGCGGGGCCGCTTGGCACCCGTCGAGCAGCAGCCGGGCCCCCACGCCATGTGCGAGATCGGCGGCGCGGCGCGCGTCGAGTTTCGACCCCAGCACGTTGGAGATATGCGCCAGCGCCACGATCCTGTGCCGCTCGGTCAGCATGTCTTCCAGCGCGTCGAGGTCGATCCGCCCGTCCCCGGTCAGCGGACACACGTCGATCTCAGCCCCGGTCCGCTCCGCCAGCAATTGCCACGGCACGATGTTGGAATGATGCTCCAGCACGGAAAGCATGATGCGATCGCCCGCACCGATATTCGCCTCGCCCCAGCTTTGCGCGACGAGGTTGAGGCCTTCGGTCGCGCCGCGCACGAACACGATCTCGTCCTCGCTCTTCGCGCCGATGAATTCGGCGACGCGGCGCCGCGCCGCCTCGTACCCCAGCGTCATGTTGGCCGAGCGCGAATAGACCCCGCGGTGCACGGTGGCGTAATCCTCGCCCAGCGCGCGCGCCATCGCGTCGATCACCGCGCGCGGTTTCTGCGCCGTCGCCGCGGTGTCGAGATAGTGCCACGGCGCGCCGTCGGGCATCGCCATGCCGGGAAAGTCCGCCTTGCGGGTCAGGAGCGCGCTCGCATTCACAGCTGCTGTTCCAGCCGCGACAGCGCGAGTCCCATCAACCGCTCGCGCTCGTCCTCGTCCGCCAGCGCGACGAAGGCGTCGCCGATGAAGGCCTGGACCAGCAGCTTGCGCGACTGTTCGGGGCTGAGGCCACGGGCCGCCATGTAATAACGCGCCATCTCGTCCAGCTGGCCGACGCTGGCGCCGTGTTCGCACTTCACGTCGTCGGCGAAGATCTCCAGCTGCGGCACGGCGTTCACGCTCGCCCCGCGTTCCAGCAGCAGGCCCTTGAAGCTTTGCGCCGCGTCGGTCTTCTGCGCGTCGCGCACGACGTCGATCCGGCCGAGGAAATTGCCCGTGCCCTTGCCCCAGTGGACGCTGCG
>CAYNZQ010000036.1:0-9155 GCA_964401795.1 uncultured Citromicrobium sp. | reverse complement strand
CGATCACGTCATCCCGCTCTACACCCCCGAATGCCGCCAGTGTAAGATGTGCCTGTCGGGCAAGACGAACCTGTGCAGCGCGATCCGCGAAACGCAGGGCAAGGGGCTGATGCCCGACGGGACCAGCCGCTTTTCGTACAAGGGGCAGGCGATCCATCACTACATGGGCACGTCGACCTTCTCGAACTTCACCGTCCTGCCCGAAATCGCGGTGGCGAAGATCCGCAAGGACGCGCCGTTCGACACCACCTGCTATGTCGGGTGCGGCGTCACCACGGGCGTCGGCGCGGTCGTCAACACCGCCGACGTGCGGCCGGGCGATACCGTCGCGGTGTTCGGCCTGGGCGGGATCGGCCTCAACGTCATCCAGGGCGCGAAGCTGTCGGGCGCAGGGATGATCATCGGCGTCGACCTCAACCCCGATCGCGAGGAATGGGGCCGCAAGTTCGGCATGACCCATTTCGTCAACGCGAAGGAAACGGACGACGTCGTGGCGAAGATCGTCGAGATGACGGGCGGCGGGGTCGATTACAGTTTCGAGTGCATCGGCAACACCAACGTCATGCGCCAGGCGCTGGAATGCTGCCACAAGGGCTGGGGTACCAGCGTGATCATCGGCGTGGCGGAAGCCGGCGCCACGATCGAGACACGCCCGTTCCAGCTCGTCACCGGTCGCAACTGGCGCGGCACCGCCTTCGGCGGCGCGAGGGGCCGTACCGACGTGCCGAAGATCGTCGACTGGTACATGGACGACCGGATCCAGATCGATCCGCTGATCACCCACCGCTTCAGCCTCGACGAGATCAATCACGGCTTCGACCTGATGGAAAAGGGCGAGAGCATCCGCGGCGTCGTGATCTACTGAGGCAGTTCGCCCAACAACGGAGAGAAACCGAAATGCTCAATCACATCATGATCGGGTCGAACGACATCGAGAAGTCGAAGGCGTTCTACGATACCGTGCTGGCCGTGCTCGGCGTGCGCGAACCGATGAAGAACGTCGCGGCCAGCGGGCACGTCCGTTATTTCTACATGCACGACGGCGACGTGTTCGCGCTGACCCAGCCGATCAACGACGAACCCGCCGAATGCGCCAACGGCATGACCATCGGCTTCAAATGCGACTCTCCCGAACAGGTCACCGAGTTCCACGACGTGGCGGTGGCGAACGGCGCGACCTCGATCGAGGGCCCTCCGGGCCTGCGCGAGGCGGGCATGGGTTCGATGTACCTGTGCTATTTCCGCGATCCGGACGGTCACAAGATCTGCGGCATCCATCGCGCCGCATGATGAAAACCGTCAGCGAGAACAGGAGCCACGGCGGCACGCAGGGCGTCTATTCGCGCGACAGCCGGGAAACGGGGACCGAGATGACCTTCTCGGTCTTCGTCCCCGATCATGCGCCGGGCGCGAAGCTGCCGGTGCTCTATTACCTGTCCGGGCTGACCTGCACCCACGCGAACGTGACGGAGAAGGGCGAATATCGCGCGGCCTGCGCGCGGCACGGCATCGTCTTCGTCGCGCCCGACACCAGTCCGCGCGGGGACGGCGTGCCCGATGCCGACGGCTACGACATGGGCCAGGGGGCAGGCTTCTACGTCGACGCGGCGCGCGAACCGTGGAGCGAGACATTCCGCATGCGCTCCTACGTGGAACGCGAGCTACCCGCGCTGATCGAACGGCATTTCCCGGTCGACATGGATCGCCAGTCGGTCACCGGCCATTCGATGGGCGGACATGGCGCGCTCACCTTCGCATTGCGCAATCCGGGCTGGTTCCGCTCGGTCAGCGCCTTCGCGCCGATATGCGCGCCGAGCCGGGTGCCGTGGGGCCAAAAGGCGTTTTCCGCCTATCTCGGCGAAGATCGCGCGGCCTGGGCACCGTACGACGCCGTGGCGCTGATCGAAGGCGGCGCCACCCTGCCCGACCTGCTGGTCGACCAGGGCACGGCGGACAATTTCCTGGAGGAAGGCCAGCTGCGCCCCGACCTGCTGCGCACCGCGTGCGAGACCGCCGGGATCGACGCCGAAATCCGCATGCAGGAGGGGTACGATCACTCCTACTACTTCATCTCCACCTTCCTTGCCGAACACGTCGCCTGGCACGCGGAGCGGCTGAAGGCCTGATCCCGAAGGCGAGACGACGCGGGAGCCGGAGCGGGAGCGACCGGGGGCAGACAGGCATTTCCTACTCGGCAGCGCGCGGCTAGGGCGGCGGCGCTCCTTCTCATCGTCGCAGCTCTCGCAGCCACGATTTCGCCGCACCCCACCTGTCCGTCCGGGCCGGATAAGCGCGATAATGTCGTTCTATTTCGGGTGCTTGCGTAACACCGCCGAAGGCGACGCCGTGTCACCTTCGTCACCCTGCCGCGGCTGGACTTGCACGAGCGTGCGTGCAAGGGGCGCCAGCCATGTGGCAGACCCTCGCAGAGCACGGCGGTGCGATCACCGCCCTTACCAGCGTGCTCATGCTGCTGATCTGGGGCACTTACCTGCAATTGCTGTTCGTGCAGTTCCGGGCCGCCCGCCGGTCCTCCATCCTCATCACCCGCGCTGCGGGCCGGGGCATGCGCAGCCGGTGTCTGGTCACCAATATGAGCAGCCAGGCGCTTTACGTCACCAGCCTCATCGGCATCCTGCATGTCGGCGACAAGCGGATCGAGCTGCCGCTGACCGACCTGCGCGAATTGCCGGAGGATCTGGGCGCCGATCCCCGCTCGCGCATGGGCCAGGGCAGCCTCAGCACCGGGGCCTATCTCGATATCGGGCATTTCGACCAGATCCTGAGCGCGATGCTGAACGCGCACGAGGATCTCGATGTCGAACCTTCCCAAGTGGAACGGCTCGACCTGATCGTGGTCGCGTTCTACGCCCCCGAACACCTGCCGGTCGGCGCGCGGCGTACCTTCCATTTCAACTGGTCGGGGCCGCAGGGCGGGCGCGTCCAGCCCGCCAGCATCCGGACCGAGCAGATCCGCAACCGTCGGCGGCGGCGCGAATTGCTGCGGACGGTGGAATACCACATGTGATTCAGCGGGCGGCGCTGACCTCGAACAGCGCGTATTCCGCCCGCCAGTTCGCGCCCGTCCCGCCCACCGGGCTCTCGCCGGTGAAGAACCATTCGCGCTCGATCCGCGCGTCCATGCCGCGCGCCAGCTCGCGAAAATCGCGCACGGTGACATGGTGGATGTTCTGCGTTTCGTACCACGTCACCGGCAAATGCCGCGTCACCGGCATGCGGCCGTGGCGCAGCAGCGCCCAGCGCATCCGCCAGTGCGCGAAATTGGGGAAGGAGACGAAGGCGCGCGCCCCCACGCGCAGCAGCTCCGCCAGCATCCGGTCGGGCCGCGCGGCGGTCTGCAGCGTCTGGCTCAAAATCGCGTAGTCGAACGCGCCGTCGGGATAGAAGCTCAGGTCGCGGTCGGCATCGCCCTGCACGACCGACAGGCCCTGCCCGACGCAGGTCGCAACCAGCCCTGCGTCGATCTCGATTCCCCGCGCGTCGACGCCCTTGGCCCTGAGCGCCGCCATCAGCGCCCCGTCGCCGCAGCCCACGTCCAGCGCGCGGGTGCCCGGATCGACCCGTTCGAGGATCGCGGCGAGGTCGGGCCGAAGATCGTGCGGCGCGCTCATTCGATGAACCCTGCCACCACCCGGTCGAGCGCGGGCACGTCGAGCAGGAAGCTGTCGTGCCCGAAGGGAGACGACAGCTCGACGAAGCTCGCTTCCGCCCCGGCCGCGTTCAGCGCGTGGACGATATGCCGGCTCTCGGCGGTGGGATAGAGCCAGTCGCTGTCGAAACTCACCAGGCAGAAGCGCGCGGTGTTGCCGGCGAAGGCATCGGCGAGACGCCCCCCGTGCTCCTCGGCAAGGTCGAAATAGTCCATCGCCCGCGTGATATATAGGTAGGAATTGGCATCGAAGCGCCGGGTGAACCCGCTGCCCTGATAGCGCAGATAGCTCTCGACCTGGAAATCGGCCTCGAACCCGAAACTCTTCGCCTCGCGGTCCTGCAACCGGCGACCGAACTTCTCGGTCAGCCCGTCTTCCGAAAGATAGGTGATGTGCGCCGCCATGCGCGCCACGGCGAGACCCGCATCGGGCGCGGCGCCGCCTGCGTAATAGTCGCCGCCGCGCCAGTTGGGATCGGCCATGATCGCCTGCCGCCCCAGCTCGTGAAAGGCGATGTTCTGCGCCGAATGGCGGCTGGTGGACGCGATCACCAGCACCCGCCCGGCGCGCTCCGGCCAGTTGGCGGCCAGGCTCAGCGCCTGCATCCCGCCCATCGACCCGCCGACCACCGCATGCAGCCGCTCGATCTCCAGCGCATCCAGCAGGCCCACGAGCCCGCGCACCATGTCGCGCACGGTGATGACCGGGAACCGCATGGCGTAAGGCGCGCCGTCCGCCGCCGCGCTGGCAGGCCCGGTACTGCCCAGGCAGCTGCCGATGACGTTGGCACAGATGACGTGAAACCGGTCGGTGTCGATTGGCTTGCCCGGCCCGACCATCCGTTCCCACCAGCCGGGCTTGCCGGTGATCGGGTGCGTGCTTGCCAGATACTGGTCGCCGGTCAGCGCGTGGCAGACGAGGATGGCATTGCTGCGCGCCGCATTCAGCGTGCCGTAGGTTTCGTACGCGATCTCGACACGATCGAGCGCCTGCCCGCTGTCGAGCGGCAGCGGTCCGGGGAGCGAGCAGGTCCGGGGGCGGAAGTCGGGCGCCATGATCGGCCTCGCTTGCGGGCGAACGTGCGGGCTGTCAATCGCACCGCGCAGCCGCTAAATGCCGCCGCACGATGCAGACCCGTCCTGTCATGAAGCCCTGGATCGAGGCGATCCACCCGTACGTCCCTGGCCGCTCGACCGGTGCGGGCGGGCGCGAACTGATCAAGCTGTCGGCGAACGAGAACCCGCTGGGCTGCTGCGGGGCCGCGCGCGAGGCGCTGGCCCGGCCGCGCGATCCGGCGCGCTATCCCGATCCCGATGCGGCGGCGCTGCGCGCGGCGATCGGCGCCGCGCACGGCATCGATCCGGCACGCATCGTGTGCGGCACCGGTTCCGACGAACTGCTCAACCTCGCCGCGCAGGCCTTCGCCGGTCCGGGCGACGAGGTGTTGTTCACGCAATACAGCTTCGCCGTCTACCCGATCGCCGCGCGCCGCTGCGGCGCGCGGCCGGTGGAGGCCGAGGCGAAGGCATTCGGGACCGACGTCGACACGCTGCTGGCCGCGGTCGGGGAGCGGACGCGCGTCGTCTTTCTCGCCAATCCCAACAACCCGACCGGCACCGTGCTGACCGGCGCGGAGGTCGCCCGGCTCCATGCGGGCCTGCCGGCGGACGTGCTGTTCGTGCTCGACCAGGCCTATGCCGAATATCTCGAGCAGGACGATGGCGGGCTGGCACTGGCGGCGCGGCACGACAACGTCATTGTCACCCGCACCTTTTCCAAGATCCACGGCCTTGCCGGTGAACGGATCGGCTGGGCCACGGGTGCGCCGCATCTGGTCGACGCGCTCAACCGCATCCGCGGCCCCTTCAACGTGACCGCCGGCGGACAGGCCGCCGCGCTGGCGGCGATCGAAGACACCACCTTCGTCGAGCGTTCGCGCGACCACAACGCGGCGGAGCGGGCGCGCTTCACCGATGCGATGGCGGCGCTCGGCAATCACGGCATTCGCCCGGTCGCCAGCGCCGCCAATTTCGTGCTGGTGCTGTTCGAAGGCGCGCTGACGGCGGAGGCGGCGCGCGACGGGCTGGCCGAGGCGGGCTACGCCGTGCGCCATCTGCCGGGCCAGGGCCTGCCGCAGGCGCTGCGCATCACCATCGGCGCGCGCGAGGACATGGACGCGATCGCGCAAACACTGCGCACCATGGCGCAGGCGGCGTGATCGAACGCGTCGCGATCGTCGGGCTGGGGCTCCTCGGAGGCTCCATCGGCCTCGCCTTGCGCGAGAGCCTGCCGAACGTCGCGACCGTGGGCTTCGATGCCGATCCCGCCGTGCGCGCACGCGCCGCCGAGCGGGGCCTCGTCGCGATCGTCCACGACAGCGCGGCAGAGGCGGTGGAAGACGCCGACCTCGTCATCCTGTGCGTACCCGTCGGCGCGATGGAGGCCGCCGCCCGCGCCATCGCCTCGTCCCTGCCCGAACGCGCGATCGTCAGCGACGTCGGCTCTTCCAAGGCCAGCGTGGGCGAGGCGCTGCGCCGCGCCCTGCCCGGCCGGACCGTGATTCCCGCCCACCCGGTCGCCGGGACCGAACGCAGCGGGCCCGATGCTGGCTTTGCTCATCTGTTCCGCAACCGCTGGTGTATCCTGACGCCGGATGCCGAGGCCCCCGAGCAAGCGATCGCCGACCTTTCCGTCCTGTGGGAGGCGCTGGGCGCCCGGGTGGAGATCATGGACGCGGTCCATCACGATCGCGTGCTGGCCGTCACCAGCCACCTGCCCCACCTCATCGCCTACACCATCGTCGGCACGGCGAGCGACCTGGAGGAGGTGACCCGGGGCGAGGTAATCAAATATTCCGCCGGCGGGTTTCGCGACTTCACCCGCATCGCAGCGAGCGATCCCACGATGTGGCGCGACGTCTTCCTCGCCAATCGCGAGGCGGTGCTGGAGATGCTGGGCCGCTTCACCGAAGATCTGACCGCGCTGCAACGCGCGATCCGCAACGGCGACGGCGACACGCTGTTCGACCTGTTCACCCGCACGCGGGCGATCCGCCGCTCCATCGTGGAGCAAGGCCAGGACGACGGCCGCCCCGATTTCGGGCGCGCGGATCACGACGGCTGAGTTCGCGATGCCCGAACTGCCCGAAGTCGAAACCACGGTCCGCGGCCTTGCCCGGTTCCTCGATGGCGAGCGCATCACGCGGGTCCAGCTCAACCGCCCCGACATGCGCCGCCCGTTTCCGCTCGACCTGGTGCAGGGGCTGACCGGCGCGCGGGTCACCGGCCTTGGCCGCCGGGCCAAGTTCGGGCTGATCCATACCGACCGCGACCGGACCGTGATCTTCCATCTCGGCATGAGCGGGCGGTGGCGGATCGACCCGCAGGAGCCCGATCGGCACGACCACCTCCTGCTCGAAACCGCCGGGCATCGATTCGCGCTGTGCGATCCGCGCCGGTTCGGCTGGGTCGACCTCGTCGCGACCGACACGCTGGACGCCTGGCCCAGTTTCGCCGCCATGGGCCCCGAACCGCTGGGCGACGGGCTGAGCGCGGAGCATCTGCACGCCGCGCTCGCCGGGCGCAGGCAGGCGATGAAGCTGTGCCTGCTCGACCAGCGGATCGTCGCAGGGCTGGGCAACATCTATGTGTGCGAAGCGCTGTGGCGCGCGCGGATCGATCCGCGCAAGGCCGGGGGCGGCGTCTCCCGCCCCGCGCTGCGCCGGCTGGTCCCGGCGATCCGCGAGGTGCTGGAACAATCGATTCGCGACGGCGGATCGACATTGCGCGATTACGCCCGCCCGGATGGCGAGCTGGGCTATTTTGCCACCCGGTTCGACGTCTACGGGCGGGAAGGGGGCGCGTGCCACCGCGACGATGGCGGGACGGTGCGCCGCATCGTGCAGGGCGGGCGCAGCACGTGGTACTGCCCGCGCTGCCAGCGCTAGCGACACTTCCTTGACGATTCGCCCGATCGCCCCTATGTGGCGCGCTTTCCGGCGATCCGTCGCCGTCTTTCATTGGACCTTACGGGATTTGATGCAGGTGGCTTCGGCCCTTGCCAGCATTCGGGATAGATACAGATTATGGCCAATACGCCGCAAGCCAAGAAGCGCATCCGTCGCAACGCCAACCGCGCAGAGATCAACGGCGCGCGGATGAGCCGCATCCGCTCCTTCCTGAAGAAGGTGGAAACGGCGATCGCGGGCGGCGACCGCAAGGAAGCCGAGGCCGCGCTCAAGGATGCGCAGCCCGAGCTGGCCCGTGGCGTTTCGCGCGGCGTTCTGCACAAGAACACCGCGGCGCGGAAGATGAGCCGGCTGACCAAGCGGGTCTCCGCACTCTGATCTTCTTCGTCCGCCGCATGGCGGGCGCATGACAAATCGCGATGCTTGTAAGAGCGCGTCGGACCGGGTCCGGCGCGCTCTCCTTTTGCGTGTCGCAAACCGGCCCGCAATGCCCGGACGAGGAGTCGCGCTTTTCTCGCGATTCGCAGGGCCGAATGAGTAAAAGTCCCGCTAAAATAAGACCTTGAACGGTCCCCTGCGGGGTCGGACCGAGTCAACTGCTATATTTCATCTAAATTACATCCCAGCCTCTTGAGCGAATCGGCGAAGGGCGTTTTAACTCCCCCTCTCGCCGGGACATGGTCAGTCCGGGCAGCACATCGAGAGCCGACAGAGGGGGGCGTCCCCGGATCATGCGGTCCGGGGGACAGGAATGCTTTGTCTGCAGAAATTTGGTTCGCCGGGAAGCGCGCTTCTCCGGAGGGGTAGGCAGTGGAGCGAATGACGATGGGCAATCAGAACATCACTGCGCGGGACGCGAAGGGCGAACGGATGGAAGATATCGAAGCGGTGAACCTTGCAGCAGACTGGTCGGACATCAGCCAGGGCCTGCGCAAGGATCTGGGCCACCAGTTGCACAGCCAGTGGATCAAGCCGATCCAGCTGGGCGGATTCTGCAAGGAAACCGGCACGCTCGATCTGTACCTGCCGACCGAATTTTCCGCCAACTGGGTGCAGGATCGCTTCGCCGACCGGCTCAGCCTTGCATGGAAGATCGCGCGCAGCGAAGTGCGCACCGTGCGCATCCAGGTGCACCCGGGGCGGCGCAAGTTTTCCGAACTGGCGATGGCGGACGGTCGCCGACCGGCCAATGACGGCGGCGATTTTCCGTCCACCGTGCATGGCGTGGGTGCGATGGCCGAAACGGGCTTCACCTCCCCCGTGGGGCTGGATGCCGCGCTCACCTTCGGCGCCTTCATCACCGGCGAAGCCAACATCCTCGCCTGCAATGCGGCGCAGCGTATGGCAGCGAACGAGAAGCCGCAGTTCAGCCCGCTCTATCTCAAGGGTGCGACGGGCCAGGGCAAGACGCACCTGCTGCATGCTATCGGCCACCAGTACCTCGCCAACCATCCGCGGGCGCGCATCTTCTACTGCAGCGCCGAACGCTTCATGGTCGAATTCGTCCAGGCGCTGAA
>CAYNZQ010000035.1:0-9586 GCA_964401795.1 uncultured Citromicrobium sp. | reverse complement strand
CCCGTGTCTATACGACGACCCCGAAGAAGCCGAACTCGGCGCTGCGCAAGGTTGCGAAGGTCCGCCTGACCAACCAGCGCGAGGTCATCACCTACATCCCCGGCGAAGGGCACAACCTGCAGGAGCACTCCGTGGTGCTGATCCGCGGCGGGCGTGTGCGCGACCTTCCCGGCGTGCGCTACCACGTGCTGCGCGGCGTGCTCGACACGCAGGGCGTCAAGGATCGCCGCAAGAGCCGTTCCAAGTACGGCGCCAAGCGGCCGAAGTAATTGGCTTTCACCCCCACTCTCGTCGCCCCTGCGCAGGCAGGGGCCCAGGTTCGGGAAGTGGCCGGGTGTTTCGGAAGTCTGTCAGGAGCAGCAGACCTTATCTGGGCCCCCGCCTTCGCGGGGGTGACGGTTGAAGAGGTCGCTTCGCTCCCGAGTTTGGAGTTTTAAAAAATGTCACGTCGTCGTCGCCCAGAGAAGCGCGAAATCCTGCCCGATCCCAAGTTCAAGGATCTGGTGCTGTCGAAGTTCATGAACAACCTGATGCTCGACGGTAAGAAGGCCGTTGCCGAGAAGATCGTCTATGGCGCGCTCGACACGGTCGAGACCAAGGCCAAGGCCAACCCGGTCGAGCTGTTCCACACCGCGCTCGACAACATCAAGCCGCAGGTCGAAGTGCGCAGCCGCCGCGTCGGCGGTGCGACCTATCAGGTGCCTGTGGAAGTCCGCCCCGAGCGTGCGCAGGCGCTCGCGATCCGCTGGCTGATCTCGGCCGCGCGCGGTCGTCCGGAAACGACCATGGCGGCGCGCCTGTCGGGCGAGCTGATGGACGCGGCGAACAATCGCGGCAACGCGGTCAAGAAGCGCGAAGACACGCACCGCATGGCGGACGCGAACCGCGCCTTCTCGCACTACCGCTGGTAGGGCTAATCGGGTGAGGCGCGCCGGCCTTGCGGCGGCGCGTCTTTATCCGGTCACACAAAACCCCATATGGGGTGCAGCTTCGAAAGAGCCGCCCCCTTACTTTTGACCCTCTCGAGGAATTGACAATGGCCCGCGACTATCCGCTGGAGCGCTATCGCAATATCGGCATCATGGCGCACATCGATGCCGGCAAGACCACCACGACCGAGCGTATCCTCTATTACACCGGCAAGTCCTACAAGATCGGCGAAGTCCATGACGGCGCCGCGACGATGGACTGGATGGAGCAGGAGCAGGAGCGCGGGATCACGATCACGTCCGCCGCGACGACCACGTTCTGGCAGAACGAGGACGGCAAGGGCGAGAAGCACCGGATCAACATCATCGATACCCCCGGGCACGTCGACTTCACCATCGAGGTCGAACGCAGCCTGCGCGTGCTCGACGGTGCGGTCGCGGTGTTCGACGGCGTGGCCGGCGTGGAGCCGCAGTCCGAGACCGTCTGGCGGCAGGCCGACAAGTACGGCGTGCCGCGCATGTGCTTCATCAACAAGCTCGACCGGACCGGCGCGGATTTCTATTACTGCGTGCAGTCGATCATCGATCGCCTCGGCGCGACCCCGCTGGTGCTTTACCTGCCGATCGGTGCGGAAAGCGACCTCCAGGGCGTGGTCGACCTCGTCAACAACCGCGGCATCGTGTGGGAAAACGACGGTCTGGGCGCGACGTTCAACTACGTCGATATCCCCGCCGATCTCGCCGACAAGGCGGCCGAATACCGCGAGAAGCTGATCGAGACCGCCGTCGAACAGGACGACGAGGTCATGGAACAGTACCTCGAGGGTAACGAGCCCGACGCGGCGACGCTCAAGCGGCTCATCCGCAAGGGCACCATGGCGCGCGACTTCGTGCCCGTGCTGTGTGGTTCGGCGTTCAAGAACAAGGGCGTGCAGCCCCTGCTCGACGCCGTGGTCGACTACATGCCGAGCCCGCTCGACGTGCCCGCGATCAAGGGCGTGCTGCCCGATAGCGACGTCGAAGAAACGCGCCCGTCGTCCGACGACGAGCCGTTCGCCGCGCTCGCCTTCAAGATCATGAACGATCCGTTCGTCGGCTCGCTCACCTTCACCCGCATCTATTCGGGCAAGCTCTCCAAGGGCCAGGTCCTGAACAGCGTGAAGGACAAGAAGGAAAAGATCGGCCGCATGCTGCTGATGCACTCCAACAACCGTGAGGACATCGAAGAAGCATTCGCCGGCGACATCGTCGCGCTGGCGGGCATGAAGGACACCACCACCGGCGACACGCTGTGCGATCCGGCCAAGCCGATCATCCTCGAGCGGATGGAATTCCCCGAGCCGGTGATCGAGCTGTCGGTGGAGCCCAAGACCAAGGCCGACCAGGAAAAGATGGGCGTCGCGCTCAACCGCCTGGCCGCCGAGGATCCGTCGTTCCGCGTCAGCACCGATCACGAATCGGGCCAGACGATCATCAAGGGCATGGGCGAGCTTCACCTCGACATCCTGGTCGATCGCATGAAGCGCGAGTTCAAGGTCGAGGCGAATGTCGGCGCGCCGCAGGTGGCATACCGCGAATCGCTCGCCCGCGAAGTCGAGGTGACCTACACCCACAAGAAGCAGTCTGGTGGTTCGGGTCAGTTCGGCGAGGCGAAGGTGCGCCTGATCCCCGGCGAACGGGGCCAGGGCATCATCTTCGACGACCAGATCAAGGGCGGCAACATTCCGCGCGAATACATCCCGTCGGTCGAGAAGGGCATGCGCGAGCAGGCCGAGAGCGGCTATCTGGTCGGCTTCCCGATCATCGACTTCACCATCGAGCTGATCGACGGCAAGTATCACGACGTCGACTCCAGCACGGTCGCGTTCGAGATCACGGGCCGCGGTGCGATGCGCGAAGGTGCGCAGAAGGCCGGGATCAAGCTGCTCGAACCGATCATGAAGGTCGAGGTCGTGACGCCCGAGGATTATCTCGGCGACGTGATCGGCGACCTCAACAGCCGGCGCGGGCAGATCCAGGGCACCGACAGCCGGGGCAATGCCCAGGCGGTCGAGGCGAACGTTCCGCTCGCGAACATGTTCGGCTACGTGAACGAACTGCGGTCCTTCACCCAGGGTCGTGCGCAGTACACGATGCAGTTCTCGCACTACGACGAGGTTCCGGCGAACGTCGCGGCCGAAGTCAAGGAGAAGCTTGCCTAAGGCAAGGCAAGCGAGTAGGGGCGGCGCCTTCACAAGGGCCTTCGGGCCTGGGGCGCCGATCCTCTCCCGGTGAAATTCATATCTGACAGACAGAGGTTAAGAGTAAAATGGCGAAGGAAAAATTCGAGCGGAACAAGCCGCACTGCAACATCGGCACGATCGGCCACGTCGATCACGGCAAGACCACGCTGACCGCGGCGATCACCAAGGTGATGGCCGAGACGTACGGCGGCGCGGCGGTCGATTTCGCGAACATCGACAAGGCTCCCGAAGAGCGTGAGCGCGGCATCACCATCTCGACCGCGCACGTCGAGTACGAGACCGAAGCGCGCCACTACGCGCACGTCGACTGCCCGGGTCACGCCGACTACGTGAAGAACATGATCACCGGTGCCGCCCAGATGGACGGCGCGATCCTGGTCGTGAACGCCGCCGACGGCCCCATGCCCCAGACCCGCGAGCACATCCTGCTCGCCCGTCAGGTCGGTGTGCCGGCGCTGGTCGTGTACATGAACAAGGTCGACCAGGTCGACGACGAGGAAATCCTCGAGCTGGTCGAGCTGGAAGTGCGCGAGCTGCTGTCCGAGTACGGCTTCGACGGGGACGACATTCCCATCGTCAAGGGTTCGGCCCTGGCCGCTCTCGAAGGCCGTGACGACAACATCGGCAAGGAATCGATCATCGCCCTGATGAAGGCGGTGGACGACTACATCCCGCAGCCCGAGCGTCCGGTCGATCAGGCGTTCCTGATGCCGATCGAGGACGTGTTCTCGATCTCCGGTCGTGGCACCGTGGTCACCGGCCGCGTCGAGACCGGCATCGTGAACGTCGGCGACGAAGTCGAGATCGTCGGTATCAAGGACACCACCAAGACGACCGTCACCGGCGTCGAGATGTTCCGCAAGCTGCTCGATCGCGGCGAAGCGGGCGACAACATCGGTGCCCTGATCCGCGGCGTCGCGCGTGAAGGCGTGGAGCGTGGTCAGGTCCTGGCGAAGCCGGGTTCGGTCACGCCGCACACCGAGTTCAGCGCCGAGGTCTACGTCCTGTCGAAGGACGAAGGCGGCCGTCACACGCCGTTCTTCGCCAACTACCGGCCGCAGTTCTACTTCCGCACCACGGACGTCACCGGCGAGGTCATCCTCCCCGAGGGCACCGAGATGGTGATGCCGGGCGACAACGTGACCATTTCGGTCAAGCTGATCGCGCCGATCGCCATGGACGAAGGTCTGCGCTTCGCGATCCGCGAAGGCGGCCGTACCGTCGGCTCGGGCGTGGTTGCCAAGATCACCAACTGATCTTCGCATCAGCGAGTTGAAAAGGCCCGGTTCCCGACAAGGGGGCCGGGCCTTTTTCTTTGTTCTGCGCGGCCGTACGGAGGGCGGGGACGTCCGAACGCCCGACCTGTCGCGTCCACGCCCGAAATGTTGGAAATTCGGGGTTGCCAGTGGGGCGAGGGATTCGTATATGCGGCGCCTGACGCGGGGATTCGTCTCCGTCGCAACGAAATTTCAGGAGGGCCGCCCTCTCCGGATTACCGGAAAGCGGGTGGGCCTTTCTTTTTTTGATGGCCCGGCAACGGGTCGTTTTGGCTCTTTCGCATCGGTGTAGGTAATGGAAGCTCAGAATATCCGCATTCGCCTCAAGGCGTTCGATCATCGCGTTCTCGACCAGGCAACCGGCGAGATTGCAGAGACCGCCCGTCGTACCGGTGCGCTTATTCGTGGCCCCATTCCCATGCCGACGCGTATCGAGAAGTTCACCGTGAACCGCGGTCCGCACATCGACAAGAAGTCGCGCGAGCAGTTCGAGGTGCGTACCTACAAGCGGCTGCTGGACATCGTGCAGCCGAACGCCCAGACGGTCGACGCGCTCATGAAGCTCGATCTCGCCGCGGGCGTGAACGTCGAAATCAAGCTCGCCTGAGCGGTTTTCGGTTTCGGGCCGCGGCGCAGGCGGCGGTCCAGGTCCTCCCGGTCGGACGCTAAACGACCGGGGAAGTTTCGGGGTTCTCTACGGCCCCGCCGATCCCATCGCGGACCGGCAAGACATAGGGATACCGCCGGATCTGATCCGGGCTGCGTCCCCCGTCTCGCTCCTACCCTTCCTGGGGAAAGAGCATTTTGGCCCGGACGGGGCGATGCATCACAATTCGGGCCAAAGCATGCACGCGCGGATGGGCCTCGCGTGCCTCTGTCGAGGAGTTTTGACGATGCGCACAGGCGTGATCGCAAAGAAAGTCGGGATGACCCGCCTCTTCCAGGAGGACGGTCGGCACGTGCCGGTTACCGTTCTCGCGCTGGAGGATTGCCAGGTCGTGTCGCACCGTACCGCAGACCGTGACGGCTATTTCGCCCTCGCGGTGGGTTCGGGCACTGCCAAGCAAAAGAACGTGAACAAGCCGCAGCGCGAAGCCTTCGGCAAGGCCGAAGTCGGGCTGAAGATGAAGGTCGCGGAATTCCGCGTCGAGAACGACGAGGGCCTGCTCCCCGTCGGCGCCTTCATCAGTGCGGACCACTTCATCGCCGGCCAGAAGGTCGACGTGACGGGCTACACGCAGGGCAAGGGCTTCGCCGGCGCCATGAAGCGCTGGAACTTCGGCGGTCTGCGCGCGACGCACGGCGTCTCGCTCTCGCACCGTTCGCACGGTTCGACCGGTAACCGCCAGGATCCGGGCCGCGTCTTCAAGAACAAGAAGATGGCCGGCCACATGGGCGACCGTCAGCGCACCCAGCAGAACCTCGAGATCGTGCGTACCGACGCCGACCGCGGCCTGCTGTTCGTGAAGGGTTCGGTCCCCGGCGCCAAGAACAGCTGGATGCTGGTTCGCGATGCCGTGAAGGTCGCGATGCCGGACGATCTGCCGTTCCCGGGCGTGATGCGCCGCAACGCCAGCGAATTCGCGCACGAAGAAGCCGATCCCGGCCTGGTCGAGACCGGCGCCGAGCACGAAGTGCACGAAGAGGTGTCCGCCGAGCAGCAGGAAGCGCTTCTGCAGCAGCAGGATGCTGGTGCGGATGCCGATACCGGTGCCGCCGAAGACAACAACACCACGCCGTCCCCCGACAAGGGCGATGGCGAGAACAAGGAGGGCTGAGCCGTGAAGGTGAAGGTCCAGAAAATCGACGGGAAGGCGTCGGGCGACATCGAGCTGAACGATGACGTGTTCGGCCTCGAGCCGCGCGCCGACATCCTCCACCGCGTCGTCACCTGGCAGCTGTGGAACCGCCGTGCGACGGCACGCCCGACGCGCGAGCGTTCGGATGTGGCGCGCACCGGCAAGAAGTTCGGCAAGCAGAAGGGTTCGGGCGGCGCTCGCCACGGCGATCGCGGCGCTCCGATCTTCATCGGTGGCGGTAAGGCTCACGGCGCGCGCAAGCGTGACTTCGACCCTTCGCTGAACAAGAAGATCCGCTCGCTCGGCCTGCGCATGGCGCTGTCGAG
The DNA here is from genome assembly GCA_964401795.1 of uncultured Citromicrobium sp. Taxonomy (GTDB): domain Bacteria; phylum Pseudomonadota; class Alphaproteobacteria; order Sphingomonadales; family Sphingomonadaceae; genus Alteriqipengyuania. The sequence goes on along the minus strand of CAYNZQ010000035.1, from coordinate 3,012 downwards.
TAAGGCCAAGGATGGCCTGGTCGTGGTCGACAGCCTCGAGCTGAAGGACCCCAAGACCAAGGCTCTCAAGGGGCAGTTCGACAAGGCGGGTTACAACGGCAAGGTGCTCTTCATCGACGGTGACGCCGTGAACGACAGCTTCCGTCTGGCAGCGGGCAACCTGCCCGGCATCAACGTGATGCCGGCGATGGGCGCCAACGTCTACGACATCCTGAAGCACGACACGCTGGTCCTCACCAAGGACGCGGTCGAAAAGCTGGAGGCGCGCTTCAATGGCTAAGAAGCAGGAAATCGACGCGCGGCACTACGACGTGATCATCGCGCCGCACATCACCGAGAAGTCGACGCTCGCGAGCGAACACAACGCGGTCGTGTTCAAGGTCGCCAACAGCGCGACCAAGCCGCAGATCAAGGAAGCGGTCGAGGCGATCTACGACAAGAAGGTCGCTGGCGTGAACACCATCGTGGTGAAGGGCAAGACCAAGCGCTGGAAGGGCAAGCCCTACAAGCGCACCGACGTGAAGAAGGCGATCGTGACGCTCAAGGACGGCGAGTCGATCGACGTCACGAGCGGCATCTGAGGAGCTAGGACAGAACCATGGCACTCAAGAACTACAAGCCGACCAGTCCGGCCCGTCGCGGCCTGATCCTGGTCGACAAGTCCGGGCTCTACAAGGGCAAGCCGGTCAAGGCGCTTACCGAAGGCAAGCGCAAGACGGGTGGCCGCAACAACAAGGGCCACGTGACTTCGCGCGGCATCGCGGGCGGCCACAAGCAGAAGTATCGCTACATCGACTTCAAGCGTCGCAAGTGGGACGTCGAGGGTACGGTGGAGCGGATCGAATACGATCCCAACCGCACCGCCTTCATCGCGCTGATCAAGTATGCCGACGAAGAACTGGCCTACATCATCGCACCGCAGCGGCTTGCCGTCGGCGACAAGGTGATTGCTGGCGAGAAGGTCGACACCAAGCCGGGCAATGCGATGCCGCTGGGCAACATGCCGGTCGGCACCATCATCCACAATGTGGAGATGAAGCCGGGCAAGGGCGGGCAGATCGCCCGGTCGGCAGGCGCCTACGTTCAGCTGGTCGGTCGCGATCGCGGCATGGTCATCGTCCGTCTCAACTCCGGCGAGCAGCGTTACCTGCGCGCCGATTGCATGGGCACGGTCGGTGCGGTGTCGAACCCCGACAACCAGAACCAGAACTTCGCCAAGGCCGGCCGCACCCGCTGGAAGGGCAAGCGCCCGCTGACCCGCGGTGTCGCGAAGAACCCGGTCGATCACCCGCACGGTGGTGGTGAAGGCCGCACCTCGGGCGGTCGTCATCCGGTGACCCCGTGGGGCAAGCCGACCAAGGGCGCCCGCACCCGCAACAACAAGCAGACGGACAAGATGATCATCCGTTCGCGCCACGCCAAGAAGAAGAGGTAATTCGGACATGGCACGTTCCGTCTGGAAAGGTCCGTTCGTCGAACTCAGCCTTCTGAAGAAGGCGCAGGACGCACAGGAAGCGAGCAGCAACAAGCCGATCAGGACCTGGTCGCGCCGCAGCACGATCCTGCCCGACTTCGTCGGCCTGACGTTCAACGTCTACAACGGTCACAAATTCATCCCCGTCTCCGTTTCGGAAGAGATGGTCGGCCACAAGCTCGGCGAATTCGCGCCCACGCGCACCTTCCCGGGCCACGCCGCCGACAAGAAGGGCAAGCGCTAATGGGTAAGGCAAAATCCCCCCGCCGCGTGGCTGACAACGAGGCGCTGGCCGTGGGCACCACCATCCGTGGGTCCGCGCAGAAGCTGAACCTCGTCGCCGAGCTCATCCGTGGCAAGAAGGCCGAAGAGGCGTTGAACATCCTCGCCTTCTCGAAGAAGGCGATGGCACGCGACGCGAGCAAGGTGCTCGCTTCCGCGATCGCCAACGCCGAAAACAACCACGATCTCGATGTCGACGCACTGGTCGTCGCCGAAGCGAGCGTGGGCAAGTCGATCACGATGAAGCGGTTTCACACGCGCGGTCGCGGCAAGTCGACCCGCATCCTGAAGCCCTTCAGCCGCCTGCGCATCGTCGTGCGCGAAGTCGAGGACGCATAAGATGGGTCAGAAGAGCAATCCGATCGGTCTGCGTCTGCAGATCAACCGCACCTGGGACAGCCGCTGGTACGCCGAAGGGCGTGACTATGCACAGTTGCTCAAGGAAGACATCGAAATCCGCAAGTACATCGTCGCGACGCTGCCGCAGGCCGCGATCTCGAAGGTGGTGATCGAGCGTCCGGCCAAGCTGTGCCGCATCTCGATCTACGCGGCGCGCCCCGGCGTCATCATCGGCAAGAAGGGCGCCGACATCGAGAAGCTGCGCATCAAGCTGGCCACCATGACGGCGAGCGAGATCAAGCTGAACATCGTCGAGATCCGCAAGCCGGAAGTCGATGCGAAGCTCGTTGCGCAGGGTATCGCCGACCAGCTGATCCGCCGCGTGGCGTTCCGCCGGGCGATGAAGCGCGCGATGCAGTCCGCCATGCGTCTGGGTGCCGAAGGCATCAAGATCGTGTGCGGCGGTCGTCTGGGCGGGGCGGAAATCGCCCGCGTCGAACAGTATCGCGAAGGTCGCGTTCCGCTGCACACGCTGCGCGCGAACATCGACTATGCCGAAGCCGAGGCGCTGACCTCGTACGGCATCATCGGGATCAAGGTCTGGGTCTTCAAGGGCGAGATCCTGGGTCACGATCCGACCGCGCAGGATCGTCTGATGATGGAATCGCAGACGTCCGGCGTGCGCCCGGCGCGTTGAGTGTAGGATAGAGCAATGCTGCAACCGAAACGAACCAAGTACCGCAAGGCGTTCAAGGGCCGCATCAAGGGCGAGGCCAAGGGTGGCACCGACCTGAACTTCGGGTCCTACGGCCTGAAGGCGCTGGAGCCGGAGCGGATCACCGCCCGCCAGATCGAGGCCGCGCGCCGTGCGATCACGCGTCACATGAAGCGCCAGGGGCGCCTCTGGATCCGCGTGT
>CAYNZQ010000034.1:0-10658 GCA_964401795.1 uncultured Citromicrobium sp. | reverse complement strand
CACCTATGTGCTGAGCGCGGGCTTCTACGACGCCTATTACACGCAGGCGCAGAAGGTCCGCGCGCTGGTCGCCCGCGATTTCGAGCGTGCCTGGGCGGATTGCGACGTCATCCTCGCGCCGACCACGCCCACGGCGAGCTTCCCGCTGGGCGAGAAGAGCGACGATCCGCTGGCGATGTACCTGAACGATGTGTTCGCCGTGCCCGCCAGCCTCGCCGGTCTGCCCGCGATGAGCGTGCCCGCGATGCTGAACGAGGACGGCCTGCCGCTGGGCCTCCAGATCGTGGGCAAGCCGTTCGACGAGCAGGGCGTGCTGAACGCCGGGCTGGCGATCGAGAGCCGCGCCGGGTTCGACGCGAAGCCGGAAAAGTGGTGGTAGCCGCCGTCATCCCGGCGAAAGCCGGGATCGCTGTCCGCCTGGTCGGACGTGACTGTGAAAGATCCCAGCCGACGCTGGGATGACGTGAGAGTGGAAATGAGCACTTACCGCATCCAGGGCGCAACGGGCGAGTGGGAGGTCGTGATCGGCCTCGAGGTCCATGCGCAGGTCACCAGCAAGGCCAAGCTGTTCTCCGGCGCCAGCACCGCCTTCGGGGCGGAGCCCAACTCGCAGGTATCGCTGGTCGACGCCGCCATGCCCGGCATGCTGCCGGTGCCGAACCGCGAATGCATCCGCCAGGCGGTGCGCACCGGCATGGCGATCGAGGCGCAGATCAACGCGTGGAGCCGGTTCGACCGCAAGAACTACTTCTACGCCGATCTGCCGCAGGGTTACCAGATCAGCCAGCTCTACCACCCCATCGTGGGCGAAGGGCAGCTGACGATCGACGCGGACGAGAAGGCCGGAATCCCGCAGGACAAGGTCATCGGGATCGAGCGCATCCATGTCGAGCAGGACGCGGGCAAGCTGATGCACGACCAGCATCCCACCATGTCCTATGTCGACCTCAACCGCAGTGGCGTCGCGCTGATGGAAATCGTCAGCCGGCCCGACATGCGCAGCCCGGCCGAGGCGGGCGCCTATGTCCGCAAGCTGCGCTCCATCCTGCGCTATGTCGGATCGTGCGACGGCAACATGGAGGAAGGCTCCATGCGCGCGGACGTGAATGTCAGCGTGCGCCGTCCGGGCGAGGAATTCGGCACCCGGACCGAGACGAAGAACGTGAACTCCGTGCGCTTCGTCATGCAGGTCGTCGAATACGAGGCGAACCGGCAGGTCGATGTGCTGGAAAACGGCGGCAGCGTGGACCAGGAAACGCGCCTGTTCGATCCCGGCACCGGGACGACGCGAACCATGCGGAGCAAGGAAGACGCGCACGATTATCGCTATTTCCCCGATCCAGACCTGCTGCCGCTGGAACTGGACGAGGATTTCCTCGCCGAATGCCGGGCGAGCCTGCCCGAACTGCCCGATGCGAAGCGTGCGCGCTATACCGGCGCGCTGGGTCTGACCGACTACAACGCGCGCGAATTGACCGCCGAGGTCGAGACGTTCGAGCGGTTCGAGATGCTGCTGGCCGAAACCGCCACGGCGCTTGGCAAGCCGGAGGCCGAGGTCGCGACGCAGGTCGCCAACTGGTCGCTCTCGGTCGCGCCGGGCGTGATGAAGTCGCTGGGCGAGGAGGCGAACCCCGCCCATGCGAGCGCGCAGGCGCAGGCTGCCATCCTGAAGATGCAGGATGCGGGCGAAATCTCGGGCGGGCAGGCGAAGGAGATCTACGAGATCGTCCTCAGGACCGGCCGCCACCCCGAAGAGATCGCCGATGCCGAGGGGCTGAAGCAGGTCAGCGATACGGGCGCGATCGAGGCGAAGATCGACGAGATCCTGGCCGCCAATTCCGACAAGGTGGAGGAATATCGCGGCGGCAAGGACAAGCTGTTCGGCTTCTTCGTCGGCCAGACGATGAAGGCGATGCAGGGCAAGGCCAACCCCGCGGTGGTCAACCAGCTGCTGAAGGCGAAGCTGGGCTGATCCGGGCTTCGTCAAAGTCCTTCCCAGTCGCGCCCGACCGAATTACATCGGTGCGGGGATCGATGACATGGGGGGGGACGACGATGCGATATTCCTGGATTCTGGCGGGGCTTATGGCGGTCGCCGCGCCCGCTGCTGCCGAGACGCTGGACAATTCCGCGGTCGTGCAACTGACGCAGGTCGGGCTGGGCGAGGAGGCGATCGTTGCCAAGATCCACGCCTCCGCGACGCAGTTCGACGTATCGACCGACGCGCTGATCGCGCTGAAGCAGGCGGGCGTCTCGTCGGGCGTGATCGCCGCCATGATCGAGGCGCGCTCCGCCGGATCGGTCGCCACCGGCGCGACCGCTTCGTTCGACAGCCCCGACCCCGCGGTCCCGCACGCGACCGGGGTCTATATCCTGAAGGACTGGCTGGCCGATCCGAAGATGGAAATGATCGACGCGACCACCAGCAACCAGACCAAATCGGGTGGGCTGCTGGGATACGCGCTGACGGGCGGGCTCGCTTCGATGAGCTTCAAGACCGTGATCCCCAACGGGCAGGCGCGCACCGCCGCCACGGTCGCGCGGCCGGTGTTCTATTTCTATTTCGACCAGGCCAACGGCTCGCTGTCGGGCGGTGCGCGCGACAGCTTCTGGGCCACCGGCGCGGTGACCTCTCCCGCCGAATTCAGCCTGGTGAAGTTCAAGGTGAAGAAGGACCGGCGCGAGGTGAAGGTCGGGTCCTTCAACATCGGCGGTGCGAAATCGGGGGTGATGGAGAAGGACCAGATCGGGTTCGACTACGACCGGATCGCCCCGGGCGTCTTCCGCGTGCAGCCGCAGGTCGACCTGGAGGATGGCGAGTACGGGTTCATCTACTCCGCCCGGACCGGCGGCGGCACGGGCGGGGCGGGCATGGGCGCGATGACCGCGCGCATCTTCGACTTCTCGGTGCGCTAGAACGCGGAGCGTCAGCCGCGCGCGACCCATTGCGCCGCCATGGCGCGCACATCGACCCGGGCCTTCAGCCGCGCGCCCAGCAGCGCGGTGCCGCTGATCTTGCGCTGCACGAACAGCGTCTCGATCGGCGGGATGTGCCAGGTCGCGCGGTCGGCGGCCATGTCCATGCCGAGGTCGCGGATCGTGCCGACGAAGGCGCGGTCGCCGAAATCGAACGGCCCCTCGCGGCTCATCTCGGTCACGATGATGTCGATGATGCGGTCGAGGGCAGGGCGGTGATGCTCCAGCACGCCGGGCCCGACGAAGCCCGCCTCCACCGCGGCGGTGCGCACCGCATCGCGGTCTTGCGCCAGGCCCGCCGCCAGCAGGCGGCGATAGGCCCCGGCAACGTCCGCGGAGACATCGCGGGTCGCCCCGAAATCGAGCAGCACCAGCCGCCCGGTTTCGGGCTGGTAGCGGAAATTGGCGAAGTTCGGATCGGTCTGCATCACGCCGAATTCGAACAGTTCGCGGAGGACCAGCGCGATGATGCTGGCGATAACGCGGTCGCGTTCCGCCTGTGGCGCATCCTCCAGCGTCTCTACCGGGCGGCCGGGCAGGAAATCCATCGCCAGCACGCTCGCAGTGGAGAAATCCGGCGCGATGGCGGGGACCAGATAGCTGTCCTCCTCCTGCGCCAGCAGCGCGCGGTACCGCATCATCTGCGCGCCCTCGCGCTCGTAATCCGCCTCCTCGTGCAATTGCCGCTTCGCCTCGGCCAGTAACGGCGACAGGTCGAGGCCCTTGGGTAGCAGGCCGGAAACGCGCAGCAGCGTGGCGACATTGTCGACATCGGAATCGATGCTCTGGCGTACACCGGGATATTGCACCTTGATCGCCAGTTCGCGCCCGTCCTGCGTGGTGGCGCGGTGGACCTGGCCGATGGAGGCGGCGGCGATCGGGGTCGCGTCGAAAGCGGAAAAGCGCGCCCGCCATCCCTCGCCCCATTCGCGGTTCAGCACGTCGCGCAGCTGGCGCGGCGGCATGCGGTGCGCCTGGTCGCGCACTCGCGCCAGGATTTCGGCCAGTTCGGACGGCAGCATGTCGCCTGCGTCCATGCTGATCATCTGGCCCATCTTCATCGCCGCGCCCCGCAGGTGCGACAGGCGATCCGCCATGCGCGCCGCGTTGCCGGGGGTCAGGACGAGATCGCGCATGCGCGGCCGCTCCCCGCGTGCCAGCCGCCGCGCGCCTTCCGCCGCGATACCCCCGGCCAGCCCGCCTGCAAGCCGGCCGAACACGCCCAACCGGCTGGCTCGCCCGCTCGGCACCGCGCGACCGCGCCGCCGGCCTTCCTCATCGCTCATGCAAGAAACCTTTTCCGCTGCGTGCGACCCGCCATCCCAACGAAAGGGGCGCCGGAATCGCTCCCGACGCCCCTCCTTTTATCGTGTGCGGTCCGGCCGTCAGCTGGTGCGCTCGCCCGTCAGCGGCATGTCGCCGAACGCGCCGGCATTGACCTTGCCGGTCAGCTGGTCGCCTTTGACGTCGGCGGTGCAGTCCAGCGTCATCGGCATCGGGACGGTCATGTCCATCTTCCAGTTCAGCGTGTCGCCATCGATGGTGCCGTCTTTCACGTCCATCGAGCCCATGCCGCCGGCCATGGAGCCGGTGAAGGTCTTGCCATCGTCGCCGGGGACGACGGTGAAGGTGCCCTTCTGATCGCCCATCGGGCTCTTGACGACGGTTTCGTAGGTTCCTGCAACGGACATTCGATAACTCCTTGATGAATTCGGTCGGTCTCGCGGGGAAAGCCGCGGCGGGCTTTCCTCGCGCTTACTTACATGGATGTCAACGAACGGCGGGGGCCGCGCGTTCCTCGATCGGGAGGCCGATCTTCTCGAGCTGCGGCCGCACCTTGGACGCATCGCCCACGACCACGAAGACGAGATCGTTGCCGAGGAAATCGGACTTCGCCACCTGGTCGAGCTGGGCCGCGGTCAGCCCCTTGTACTTCGCCGCCAGCGTTTCGTAGTAATCGTCGGGCCGGTCGAACTGGACGATGTTGACGATGCCGTTCAGCACCTCGCCGCTGGTTTCGAACTGGCCCGGCAGTTCGCGGACATTGCCGTTGATGAGGCGCGTCAGCTCTTCCGCAGTCACGCCGTTCTTGCCGCCGGTGTAGGAGGCGAGGTCCTTGCGCAGCTCGACGATGGAATCGCCGGTCCGGTCCGCCTGGACGGGTGCGTAGATCAGGAAGCTGGTCCGGTCGACCGGGCTGCCGACGCGGCTGCCGACGCCGTAGGACCAGCCCTTCGTCTCGCGCAGGTTCATGTTGATGCGCGACAGGAAGCTGCCGCCGAACACCTCGTTCGCGGCGCGCAGCGCGACCAGATCGTCGGTCCCGCGTTCGTCCAGCACACGCCCTGCGACGATGACCGATTGCGGCGATTGCGGCCGGTCGATCAGGATGATGCGCGATTTCTGCGGCGGGACGGGCGCGTCGAAATTCTTGGTCGGCGCGGGGGTGGCCGGTGCCTTCCAGTCGCCGAAACTCTTTTCGAGCGATGCCTTCACCGCGTCGAGCGTGGTGTCCCCGACCACGTAGACGCGCGCCGCATCGGGCCGCAGCCAGGTGTCGTGGAACGATTGCAGCTGCGCGCGGGTCAGGTTCTGCACCACGCCCAGATCGCCGGTCCCGCTGGGCGCGATGCCGTAGGGATGGTTCGCGCCGTAGATGATCGGCTGCAACGCGCGGCTGGCGATCTGGCCCGGCTCGTTCAGTTCGTTCTTGATCCGCGTCACCTGCTGGGTCCGCACCCGCTCCAGATCGGCGGGGCGGAAGGCGGGATTGCGGATGTAATCGGCCAGCAGCGCGACCGAGGGATCGAGATTGGGAGTCAGCGCATCGAGGCCGAAGGCGGTCGTGTCGAGATCCGCCGTGCCGTATAGGTTGACGCCCAGCCGCTCCTTCTGCGTGGCGAGTTCGCTGGCGGTGAGATCGTCGGTCCCTTCATCCATCGCCGCCAGCATCAGCGATTGCAGGCCCAGCGCATCCTTGGGATCCGCGGCATAGCCCGCATCGAAGGCGACGCGCATGGTCACCACCGGCACCGCGTCGCGGCGTGCGAAATAGACCTGCATCCCGTTCGACAGCGTCGCGCGCTGGATCTCGGGGAAATCGAGCGGGGCCAGCGGCGCGACCGCGGGCAGCTGGCTGCGATCGGCCTCTGCGGTGCGCGCGCCGCCGGGCATCGTGCCCGGCGCGGCGTAGAACGCCGGACCGGCCAGCCCGCCATCATCGGGCGCGAAGGACCAGCCGCCGGTCTTGCCGACGACCGACCAGCCGCCACGCTTCTCGCCGCCCTCGGTCCGGTCGCCCGGCTGCACGGTCAGCGCGAAGGCAGGGCGCGAGAGCCATTTGGCGGTCACGTCGCGAACGCGGGCCGGGGTCATCGCGGCGGCGCGCTCCAGCGTTTCTTTGTAGGCCGCGGGATCGCCCTGGTAGAGCAGCCCCTCGGCCAGCGTCGGCGCCTTGCCGGAGAAGCCGCCGACCTTTTCGAGGCCGCGGATCTGGCTGGCCGCAAAGTCGGTCGTCGCGCGCTGCAATTCGTCCGCCGTCGGGCCCTCGGCCAGGAACTTGGCGATTTCCGCGTCGAGCGCGGTTGCCAGCTGTTCCTCGGTCACGCCGGGCTTCGCGTCGGCGTAGATGACGACCTGGCCGGCCTGAGCGAAGATCTGCGGGCTGGCGGACACGCGCACGGCGAGTTCCTTGCCCCGCACCAGCGCATCGTCGAGGCGCGAGCTGGCGAGACCGCCCAGCACGCTGGTGCCCATCGACAGCGGCAGGAATTCCGGATCGTTCAGGCCCGGCACCGCCCACATACGGTAGATGCGCGGGGTCGCGATCCGGTCCTGGATGGTCTTTGTTTTCGCCGCGTCCAGCGTCGGGACGGGCGCGGCCACCGGCTTCACCGCAGGGCCGGAGGGGATCGCGCCGAACCAGTGCGTCACCTTCTCCTTCGCGGTGGCGAGGTCGATGTCGCCGGCCAGCACCAGCACCGCGTTGTTGGGGGCGTAGTGATCGCGGAACCAGCCCTTCACGTCGTCCAGCGTGGCGCTCGACAGGTCCTCCATCGAACCGATGGTGGAGTGATGATAGGGATGGCCCACCGGATAGAGGTTCTCGAACTGCTCGTACTCGACGAGGCCGTAGGGCTGATTGTCGCCCTGCCGCTTCTCGTTCTGGACGACGCCGATCTGGTTATCGAGCTTCTCCTGCGTCACCGCGCCGAGCAGATAGCCCATGCGGTCGCTTTCCAGGAACAGCGCGCGGTCGAGCGCGCCGGTCGGCACGGTCTCGAAATAATTGGTGCGGTCGAACCAGGTGGTGCCGTTGAAATCGGTCGCGCCGACCTGTTGCAGCGGTTCGAAGAAATCGCCGGGGGAGTTTTCCGACCCGTTGAACATCAGGTGTTCGAACAGGTGGGCAAAGCCGGTCTTGCCCTCGGGCTCGTTCTTGGAGCCGACCTTGTACCACACCGAAACGCCCACGATCGGCGCCTTGCGGTCCTCGTGCACCAGCACGGTCAGCCCGTTGTCGAGCTTGAAACTTTCATAGGGGATCGACACCTCGTCCACGAGCGCGGAGACGGGAGCGGGCTCCCCGAGGGTGTCGGCCGTGCCGTCAGCCATCGGCGCGGCGGCGTCGGCGGCCCCCGCGGTGTCGGCCATGCGGGCATCGTCCATGGTGGCGCACCCGGCCAGCGATATCGCGAGCAGGCTGACGGCGGTGGTCTTCAACATCGGTGATTCTCCCCAGATTGCAGCGGCTTTATCCTACCGCGCGCTCGATACGACAAGCCGCGAATGCGCGTTGGCCAGCACGTCGTCGCGCCAGAACCGCACCGGTTTCAGGCGGTGCTGCACGAACAGCGTCGCCTGGTCGGAATAATGCGGGCTGTCGGGCCGGGTGGTCGCCGCGCCGAACGGCTGGATGGACCGCGAGGAAACCCGCTCGCCCGGCTGCCATTCCACCCACTGGATGAAACTGTCGCCGTGCTTCACGCTCAGCTTGCCGTCGGGATCGATGTCCCACAGGGTGGAGGCGCGCAGCGTGTCGGACCCGCCGTCGAGCGGCAGGTCGACCGCGTACGGCCCGACCGGCTGGCGCAGCCGCAGCAGCAGGCTCATCGGGGGGTCGAGCCGGCCGAAGACGCGCATCAGGTGATCGGCGGACCGCTGCAGTTCCTTCGCCGCGTCGGGCCACGGTTCGTTGTTGTAGCTGGAGGCCATGAAGGGCCGGATCATCAGCAGCGCGATCGCATCGGCGCGCCCGACATCGTCCGCGGTTCCGTCCCATTGCAGCATCAGGCGCTGTGCCGCCTGCAATTCGCGGGTTTCTGGCCGGAGCGCGGCGACATCGGCCATCATCTGCGCGATGTAGCCGGCCGGCTCGTACCCGGTGTCGTACTTGATCCGGCGCAGGTTCGCGCGGTCGAGCAGGGGCGCCTCGCTCATCAGTTTCCACGCGCGCCGGGCCCGGTTGGTCATCTTCAGTTCCACCCCCATCTGCGGCGGCACGCTGTCGGGCGAAAGGTCGCTGCCCGGGCCCGCGGCGACGAAGGGCGTGTTGTTGGCGTTGAACAGCCATCCGCTGGCCGGATCGTGATATTGCGGCAGCGCATCGAAGGGGACGCTGCGCTGCCAGATCAGCCGGCTGTCGTCGCCCGGCAGGATACCGCGCCAGTCGATCGGCTTGCCGTCCAGCGTCGCCGGCCGGTCGGGGATGGCGGCGTTGTAGACATAGGCGATGTTGCCCGCCTCGTCCCCGTAGATGAAGTTCGTGCTGGGGATCGCCATGCGCGCCAGGATCGTGCGCCATTCGTCGTAGGTCTTGGCCTTGTTGAGGCGGTAATAGGCGTCGAGCTGGCCCAGCTGCCCGATCCCGCCATAGCGGATGGCGAAGGCGCCCCGTTTGTTCTTTATCACCGGCCCGTGGACCGAACGCCAGATGTCCTTGCGCACGGGCAGCACCAGCGGGCCCAGCTTCACCGGCAGGGTGACCGTCTCGTGCTGCAGCGGCACCCACTTGCCGTCCAGGCGATAGCGCGTGCCGCTCTCGTCCAGCACCAGCCGGTAGACGTCGACCATGTCGGGCGTGTTGACCGTGTTGGTCCAGCCCAGATGCTCGTTATGGCCGAGGAAGGGGTAGGGCGCGCCGGGGAAAGTCGCCCCGGCGTAGTGCCAGCCCTCACCGCTCTCTACCACCAGCTCGTACCATGCCACGCCCCCGCGCCATGGCTGATGCGAGTTCGAGATCAGCGTGGTCGGACCGCCCGCCTTGCCGGGCGCGACGGCAAAGGCGTTGGACCCAGCCATCGCCGCTTCCTCGCCCAGCGCGACCGGCGTGGCGACGCGGCTGGCGACCGGCGCGGTGCGGCGGCCCTGCGGCTGATCCATGATCGGCGGCGCGTCGCCCACGGGCGGTTGCGGCGTCGCCCCGGGGATGGCCGGTCCGTGTTCGGGGTTCATCGGATCGCCCGCGACCAGCGGCCCGATCACGCCGCCGAGCCCGAAAAACAGCGGCTGGCGCAGCGCGAAGCCCGCCGCGATATCCTTGCCATCGACGGGGAACAGCCGCGCGAGCTTCAGCTGGCCGCGATGCGCGGCGGCGTAATCGTTGAGACCGGCGGCATAGGCGTCGAACAGCGCCCGCGTATCGGCGGGGACCTGCGCCCAGTTGCGGTCGGCGACCCCGCGCGCGTCCAGCAGGTGATAGAGGAAATCGACCTGCGCGCCTTCCTCGCCCGCGATCGCGCCATAGCGCCCGCGGCTCATCGCGACGACATCCTGCAGGGTAAAGAAATCGTCCTGCGCGTGGGCCACGGCGACGCCGTAGGCGACGTCGGCATCGGTCTTCCCGTAGATGTGCGGCACGCCGAATTCGTCGCGCACGATCTCCGCGGTATAGGTCCGGTCGGCCCGGGGCGCGGTGCCCCTGACGGCGGCGAACGGTTCCCACACCATCAGCCCGATCACCACCACCACGACGAGGGCGAGCACGCCCAGCCCGATCCGCCACACGGTTTTCATAAGCAACCTCTCCTCCATCGCCCGGCGTAGCGGGCGGGGCGGGGCTGGTGAAGGGGAAATGCGGGCCCGGGCGGCGAATCGGGAAAACTCGTGACCGCGCCCTTTTGCGATGGCGCCCGCGCCCTCTATCGTCGCCCGCATGGGTACGCGCATCACCATCGGCCACGATTCGACCGGGCAGCCGGTTCAGTTCGACGTCGAGGAGCTGCTCGCGACCCGCCTGCTGGTCCAGGGCAACAGCGGTTCGGGCAAGTCGCATCTGCTGCGCCGTATCCTGGAGGAAAGCGCCGGACTGGTGCAGCAGGTGGTGATCGACCCGGAGGGCGATTTCGCCTCGCTCGCCGATGCCTTCGACCATGTGGTGATCGACGCCGCGGCCTATTCCCCGGCGGAGATAGAGGCGCTGGCGGGCCGCATCCGCGCGCACCGCGCCTCGGTGGTGCTGGCGCTGGAGGGGCTGGAGGTCGAACAGCAGATCCGTTGCGCCGCCCAGTTCCTGAACGCGCTGTTCGATGCCCCGCGCGCGCATTGGTACCCCGCGCTGGTGGTGGTGGACGAGGCGCAGATGTTCGCCCCCTCGCAGGGCGGCGAGATGGCGGAGGACAGCCGCCGCATGACGCTGTCGGCGATGACCAACCTGATGTGCCGCGGGCGCAAGCGCGGCCTTG
>CAYNZQ010000033.1:0-10773 GCA_964401795.1 uncultured Citromicrobium sp. | reverse complement strand
ACCTTGTCCATCGCCTGACGCAGCAGCAGGCCGATATCCTTGTCCGCGCTCGGCACGTCCTTGCGGTCGAGCAGGCCGATCTGGACGAGATATTCGGGCGTGATCGACAGCGCGACGAAGTCGCCGATCGCCTCGTGGAAGCCGTCGTTGGCGCCGTTGAGGTAGAGGTAGGGCTGCTGGTTGTAGGCCCGCTGGTAATAGTTGTGGCCCAGTTCGTGGTGGATCGTGACGAAATCGTCCGCGTTCACCTTGATGCACATCTTGATGCGGATATCGTCGATATTATCGACGTCCCAGGCGCTGGCGTGGCACACCACTTCGCGGTCGGCGGGCTTGGTAAAAAGGCTGCGTTGCCAGAAGGTTTCGGGCAGTTTTTCGAAACCGAGCGAACTGTAGAAGCCCTCGCCCGCGCGCACCATGTCGAGTGGCCCCTTGCCCTTCGCCTTCAGCAGGTCGCCGATATCGTAGCCGAGGTCGCCTGCCCCTTCCGGCGCGACGAGGGGGTAGATGTTGCCCCATTCCTGCGCCCACATATTGCCCAGCAGGTCGGCGCGGATCGGGCCCGTCTTGGGCTGCACCGCGTCGCCGTACTTGGCATTCAGCCGGCCGCGGACATAGGTGTGGAGCGCCATGTAAAGCGGCTTCACCTCCTGCCACAGTCGCTCCGTCTCGGCGGTGAAATCGTCCGCCGGCATGTCGTAGCCCGAACGCCACATGGCGCCCACATCGGCAAATCCCAGCTCCTCCGCGCCCTGGTTGGCGATTTCCACCATGCGGGCGTAATCGTCCTTCATCGGCGCGCCGACATTGTCGTGCCAGCTGGTCCACATCTCCTGAAACTCGGCGGGCGTATGGTCCAGATTGCCCATCTCCGCCTCGATGTCGGAGCCCGAGATCGGCTTGCCGTCGAGGGTCCCCTTCCCCTTGCCGTATTCCGATTGCAGGCCGGTCGCGATCTCGGCCAGTTCGTCCGCCGCACCCTCGGTCGTGGGCGCCGGCAGGACGATGCCGTTGCGCAGGATGTCGAGCTTGCGCTTCACATCCGCGTCCAGCCCCGGGACCTCGGCGTATTTGGCCGCCTCCAGCGCGTAGGTCACCGATTTCTCGGTCCCTTCCGCACCGCTTTTCGCCGCCAGCGCATCCGTATCGTCGGTGATATAGGTCGCGTTGACCCATTGCGTGCGCGCCGCGTCGACGGAAAAGTCGAACAGGTCCTTCTCCACCGCGGCGACCCATTGCTTTGCGCCTTCCGGGGTCATCGGATAGCTGGCGGCGACTTCGCTCGCGGCGTCCTCCATCGGGGTCTGCACCGCGGTCTGGGCGGCCGCGGGGGTCGCAAGTGTGATGGCGACGGCGGACAGGGCGATGGAAGACAGTGCGACGGGCGCGAATTTCATGGGGTGGAGCCTCTCTCGATCAACCGGTTCGGGTTGCGCCGGGTTTGCCCCGCCTCCGCCGCTTAATCAAGCCGCCAGCCATTCCGCGATGGCAGCGCCCAGTTCGGGCTTCGTCACGCTCGACATGTGGGTGCCGGGCACCTCGGAATAGGTCGCATCGGGCAGCCGCCGGGCAAGATCCTCGGCGGATCCGTTGTCCTGGTCGTCGTCCCCGCAGACCACCAGCGTCGGCATGGTTACCCGGTCCAGTTCGGCAAGATCCATGTCCGGCAGGGTGCCCAGCAGCAGCCGCGCCGCGACCCGGTCCACCCCTTGCGATTTCAGGAACTGGCGAGAGAAAAAGGCCGGGTCGTCGCGCCCGATGGTGTCGAATTCGTCGATGACCCGGCGGAAGAACGCGGACCGGGTGCTCCACGCCCCCAGCCCGGCGGTGCCCATGCCGCCTACGATCAGGCGCTCAGGGGCCAGCAGGCCCTGCGCCACCCCGTGCAAGGACGTGCGCGCGCCCAGCGAGAAACCGCCGAGCGCGTAGTCCCGCCACCCCAGATGCTCGATCGTGGCGACGGTATCGCGCACGAGCACGTTTTCGGGATAGGCCGCCGCGTCATGCGGCGCGGCGCTCTCACCATGAACCCGGAAATCGAGCATCGCGACGTCGAACCCTGCGTCGGCGAGCCGCTGCGCGTGCCCCCACTTGATCCAGTTCATCTCGGCGCTGGAGAACAGGCCGTGCAGCAGCAGCACGGGCCGGCCCGCCCCGAGGCGATGCAGGGCCAGCTCGACCCCGTCGAAACTGGCGAAGCGTTCGGTGGCGACCGCGCCGCTCATCGAAAGAAGCAGTTCGTCCCGGCGAAAAGGCCGGTCACGCGCCGGGCGCCGTCCACCTCGCCGAAAAAGCCGCCGATGTCGCCCGCCGCCGCGAATTCGCCGTCGAGCGTCGAGCCTTCCACCGGTTTTGCAGCGATAGTCGCCTGTGCCTTGTCCGCGGGCGTGCCGATACCGATCCCTTGCGCGGTGCGGATGGTGGGGGAGGACTGGCCGTCCTGCACCAGCCAGCCGACCAGCTTGCCGTTCTGGAAATTGAGATGGAGATCGCCGGGATAGACCGTGAACTGCATCGGCCCCGCCCCGCATTCGGCGTTCTCGCTCCGCTCGGTCGGCTCGCCCAGCGCGCGGGTGACGCCAGCCTCGACCTCACTGCGGCCCGCGCCGAAATAGAAGCTTTCCGCACCCGCCGCGAGGCCATCGCCGCGCAGCGTCACCGCGTCGGCCTCGGGCGCTTCGGCGGTGTCGCCCTGGGCCGCGCCGCTGTCGTTCGCCGCAGGATCGGCCGCGGGCTGGCACGCCGCCAGCGCAAGGCCAAGAGCCGCGAGGGTCGCAATGCCGATCCGCATGGTTCCTACCCCTTCTTCAGGTGCCGCCGGCCGAGTAATTCGGCGATCTGCACCGCATTCAGCGCGGCGCCCTTGCGCAAATTGTCGCTGACGCACCACAGCGTCAGGCCGTTTTCCACCGTCGGATCCTCGCGCACGCGGCTGATATAGGTCGCGCCGTCGCCCGCGCTTTCCACCGGCGTGACGTATCCGCCGTCCTCGCGCTTGTCGACGAGCATGCATCCCGGCGCCTCGCGCAGGATGTCCATCGCCTGGTCCGCTGTCAGCTCGTTCTCGAACTCGATGTTCACCGCTTCGGCATGGCCGACGAACACCGGCACCCGCACGCATGTGGCGTTCAGCTTGATCTTCGGGTCGAGGATCTTCTTGGTCTCGACCACCATCTTCCACTCTTCCTTGGTCGAGCCGTCGTCCATGAAGACGTCGATGTGGGGAATGACGTTGAAGGCGATCTGCTTGGTGAACTTCTTCGGTTCGACCGGGTCGCCGACGAAGATCGCGCGCGATTGCTCGAACAGCTCGTCCATCCCCGCCTTGCCCGCGCCGGAAACCGACTGGTAGGTGCTCACCACCACGCGCTTGATCGTCGCGGCATCGTGCAGCGGCTTCAGCGCCACGACCAGCTGCGCGGTCGAGCAGTTGGGGTTGGCGATGATGTTCTTCTTCACATAGCCGTCGATCGCATCGGGGTTCACCTCGGGCACGATCAGCGGCACGTCGGGGTCCATGCGATAGAGCGAGCTGTTGTCGATCACGACGCACCCTGCCGCCGCCGCCTTGGGCGCGTATTCCTTAGCCGGGCCGCTGCCCGCCGCGAAGATCGCGATGTCCCAGCCGGCGAAATCAAAATGCTCGATATTCTTGCATTTGAGCATCTTGCCGCTGTCGCCGTATTCGACCTCGGTCCCGATCGAGCGGCTGCTGGCGACCGCGGCGACCTCGTCCACCGGGAAGGCGCGCTCCGCCAGGATCTGCATCACTTCGCGCCCGACATTGCCGGTCGCGCCCACTACGGCCACGCGGTAACCCATTCGCTTTACAACTCCTGTGTGTCTTCGCGCGCCGACCTAGGGTGCGCATGGCCCGCCCGCAAGCAATCCCTCCTTCGCGCCGCCCTAGACCACCGCGAAGAAGCGGAAGCACGAGCACGATGGCAGAGGCGATCGCGCCGAGCAGCCCGGCGATCGAGATCCAGCGCTCGCCTCCCCCCTCGTCGCTGTGGACGGTCAGCGCGCTTCGCTCACTCGGGCGGCGTCACCCCGTTATCGTGCAGGAAGCGGAAGATGGTGTTCCACAGATGCGGGCTGATCTGCGGTCCGCCGACGGCATGAGTCTGGCCCGGATACAGCATCATGTCGAACGGCACCTCGGCCTGCTGCATCGCCGCGATCAGCGCGGTCGAATTCTCGAACACGACGTTGTCGTCCGCCATGCCGTGAATCAGCAGCATGGGATCGGCGATCTTGCCGGCATCCGCCAGCGCGTCCGACTTCGCGTAGGCTTCCGCGTCGTCCTGCGGCGTACCCATGTACCGTTCGGTGTAGGCGGTGTCGTACAGCTCCCACTTCGTCACCGGGGCCCCGGCAATCCCCGCGGCGTAGAGGCCGGGATCGGCCTCCAGCATCTTCAGCGTCATGTAGCCGCCATAGGACCAGCCGTAGATCGCGATCTTGTCCGGATCGACGAAGTCGAGCGACTTCAGATATAGCGCGCCCTGCTTCTGGTCGGACACCTCGACGCTGCCCATTGCGCGGTAGATCGGCTGTTCGAACTTCGTGCCGCGATTGGCGCTGCCGCGGTTGTCGATCTCGAAATAGATATAGCCGCGGTCGACGATCGCCTGCGGCAGCGCGCCGTCCCAGCCCTTCGTCACCACCTGCGCGTGCGGGCCGCCGTAATGGCTGAAGAATACGGGATAGCGCTTGCCCGGCAGCATATCGGGCGCAATCATCTTCCAGTGCAGCGTCGCGCCGTCGCGTGTTTTCAGCGTGCCGTATTTCGCCTGCTCGTGGCTCGCGACATAGGGGGCATAGGGGTGATCGGCGTCAAGCCGGTTCTGCTCCACCCATGCCAGTTCCGTGCCCGACTGGTCGGCGAGATAGGTCTGCGGCGGCTGCGTGTCGTTCGACCGGCTGATCAGCAGCGTGCGGCCCTGATCGTCCATCGATGCCTGGTTGACGAAGGCGGGATCGGTCAGCCGCTTGGGCGTGCCGGGGTTGCGATAGTCGACCGAGTAGATCTGCGTCGCCAGCGGATCGTCCTTCGTGCCGGTGAAGAACAGCGTCCCCGACTGCTGGTCGACACCGACCAGATCGGTCACGACCCAGTCCGCATTCCGCCCCTTGCCGGTCAGCTGCGTCCACTTGCCATTGGCGAGGCGGTAGAGCTGGCCGTAGCCGTTGCGCTCTGACCACCAGATGAGAGAACCGTCCTTCAACCATTTGTAATTGCTGGTAAGGTTGATCCAGTAATCGGGCAGCGCCGCCTTCTCGGTGAACAGCACGCTGGACTTGCCGGTCGCGGGATCGACCTTCAGCACATCGATCTTCGTCTGCTTGCGATCGAGGCGCTGGACATACAGCGTCTCGCCATCGGGGGCCCAGTCGACGCGGGCGAGGTAGATGTCGTCGTTCTTGCCCAGATCGACCTTCACCTTACCGGACCCGTCCGGGTTCATGACGTAGAGATCGACCACCGCATTGGGGGTGCCGGCCGCGGGATAGCGCTGGTCGAACACCTTGGTCCCGGTCGCCCCGATGGCGGCACGGGTGACCACGCCGACGCGGCTTTCGTCGAACCGCTGGACCGCGATGCGGCGATCGTCCGGGCTCCACCAGTACCCGGTCGATCGGTCGAGTTCCTCCTGCGCGACGAATTCCGCCTCGCCCCAGTGGACGTTCTCGTTCGCCTCGTCCGGCGTCACCGCCCGCGTCTCGCCGCCCACCGGGCCGACCATCAGGTGCCGGTCCGCGACGTAGGAGAGGTAGCCGCCCGCCGGGCTGATCGCGGGGTTGAGCTCGCCCGTCTCGCTATTGGTCAGGCGCTGCACCGTGCCGCCGGGCTGCGCCAGATAGAGGTCGCCTTCCAGCGGCACCAGGATCGCCTTGCCGTCGGGCGTCCACTGATAGCTGACGATGCCCTTCAGGCTGCCGATGCGCGCGCGCTCGCGCTGCATCTTTTCCGCTTCGGACAGTTCGCGGCCGCTGCCCAGCTTCTTCGAATCGACCAGCATCGACCAGGTGCCCGCCTCGCGGTCGTAGCCCCACAGGTCGTAGCGTTCCTTCTCGTCCTCGCGCGGGCGCAGCACGGTCAGCCAGCGTCCGTCGGGCGACAGGCGCGTGGCGCGCGGGGTGGAGCCGCTGAGGCTCGGGCTGCCGAACACGCGCTGGAACGTGAGGTTGCCCTGTTGCTGCACCTGCATCGCGGGCGAATCGCCGCTCATCGCCCCGTCCTGCGCGGCGAGTGGTACGGGCAGGAGCAGAACCGCCGCGGCGGCAAGAAGTGTGTGGCGCATAGCAAGGCAGACCCTCTCGGTTGATTGTGGGAAAGGCACGTGGTGCCTCTCGCGCCTCGCGATGCATCAATGGCGGACAAAAGAAAAGGGCGGCCCCGAAAGGCCGCCCCCGTCTCACCCGTCCAAGGGTGGAAATGCTTACGCGTCGGTCGGACGGTTGTCGCGACGCTCCGCGATGCGGGCGCGCTTGCCGGTGCGGCCGCGCAGGTAATACAGCTTCGCCCGGCGCACGACGCCGCGGCGGACCACGGTGATCGAATCGATGATCGGCGAATAGAGCGGGAAGACGCGTTCCACGCCCTCGCCGAAGCTGATCTTGCGCACGGTGAAATTGCTGCCCATCGCGCGGTTCGAACGCGCGATGCACACACCTTCGAAGTTCTGCACGCGCTCGCGGCTGCCTTCGACGACGCGCACGCCGACGCGCAGCGTGTCGCCCGGGCGGAAATCGGGGATATCCTTGCCGAGATTGGCAATCGCCTCGGCTTCGAGTTGCTGAATCAGGTTCATTGGCCCTGGTCCCTATCTTCGTGCCGCGCGCCAGAGGCAGACTGGTCCCGAGCGCCACCGTGGCGCTCCCAAAGGTCCGGCCTGCGTGACCGTGTGTCATCTTCGCTGCGTTGCTTGCGCCACGCCGCGATCTTCGCATGATCCCCCGATCGCAGCACTTCAGGGATCGTGCGCCCTTCCCATTCCGGAGGTCGGGTGTAGTGCGGGTATTCGAGCAGCCCTTCCTCGAAGGACTCCTCGACCCCGCTAGAAGCCGCGCCCATTACGCCGGGAAGCAGGCGAATGCAAGCGTCGAGTATGGCCAGCGCCGCGGGTTCGCCGCCCGACAGGACGATGTCGGCCAGGCTGACTTCCTCCACCTGCCGTCCGGCGAAGATCCGCTCGTCGAATCCCTCGAACCGGCCGCACAGGAGCGTGACCCCGGGCCCCGCCGCCAGCTCGCGGATGCGCGCCTGCGTGATCGGCCGGCCGCGCGGGGTCATGGCGAGCACCGGCGCATCCGGCTGCGCGGCGCGCGCATGGTCGATCGCCGCGGCCAGGATGTCGGGCTTCAGCACCATGCCGGCCCCGCCGCCCGCGGGCGTGTCGTCCACGGTGCGGTGCCGGTCGGTCGCGAAATCGCGGATCTGCACCGCGTCGAGCGACCACGCCCCCTCGCGCAGGGCCCGGCCGGCCAGCGACACGCCGAGCGGCCCGGGAAACATCTCCGGATACAAGGTCAGGACGGTCGCGGCGAAGGTCATGCCGCGCCGCTTAGCCCGCACCGGAGCGCAATGCCATCCCGCGCGTTGGGCGAGGATGGACGATTGCATCATCATCGGGGCGGGACCGGCGGGGCTGACCGCAGCGATCTATCTGGCGCGCTACCACCTCGATATCCGCCTGTTCGATTGCGGCACCAGCCGCGCCGCGCTGATCCCGCGCACGCACAACCATGCCGGTTTTCCGGAGGGGATCGCGGGGCCCGACCTGCTCGACCGGATGCGGCGGCAGGCGCGGCGGTTCGGCGCCGTGCGCGAGGAGCGCCGGGTCACCGGGCTGGCGCAGGAAGACGGCCACTTCCGGGTCGAGACCGACGGTGAGAGCTTCGCCGCGCGATCCGTGCTGCTGGCGACCGGCGTGTTCAACCGCCATCCGCCGGGAATGGACGATGCGCTGCACGACGCGGCGCTCGCCCGCGGGCTGCTGCGCTATTGCCCGGTGTGCGACGGCTACGAGGTGACGGACCGGCGCGTCGGCGTGATCGGCACCGGCGGCCACGGCACGCGCGAGGCCCTGTTCCTGCGCGGCTACACCCGCGACGTCACACTGATCTCGCCCGACGTCGCGCACGATCTGGACGACGATTGCCGCAGCCAGCTCGCCGAAGCCGGGATCGCCATGCGCGACGGCCCCTGCGGAAACTACCGCATCGAAGAGGAGCGGCTGGCGGTCGAAACCGCGAACGGCTGGGAGTCTTTCGACAGCGTCTATCCCGCGCTCGGCTCCCACATCCGTTCCGAACTGGCGGTGGAACTGGGCGCCGAGGCAACGGAAGAAGGCTGCCTGACCGTCGACGACCATCTCGAGACCACCGTCCCCGGCCTGTTCGCGGCGGGAGACGTGGTGCTCGGCCTGGATCAGATCAGCCACGCGATGGGTCAGGCCGGGGTCGCGGCCACGACCATCCGCAATCATCTGGCGCAGCAGCGGCCCCTGCGGCGTTGAGTGCCCGCTAAGGCGTGGCTCACGGCGCGGGCCGGGTCGCGCACCGGACGAAGACCACGCCGTCTCCCTCGATCCGCGCATTGCCGAGCGTCGCCGCCGGTCCGTCCTGCCCCGGCAGCACCGCCAGCCCGTCGGGGCCGCGCGTTTCGATCGGCATGGTCGCCACCCCCTCGTCCCAGTGAAAGGCGGGCGTATCCCCGACCGCGACGTAGCCGGTCGCGTTCGTGCCGTTGAGTTCGGTGCGGATGATGCTGCCACCTGCGCGGTTCCGCGTGATCGAGAAGTCGGGATCGGCGCAATCGGCGTCTACCCCCTTGGCGACCCATTCCCCCTGGACGTAGTCGCTCGTCACCGCGATCCCGCCGGCCCGCGCCGGGTCGCGATCGCGGGCTGGCGGATCCTTCGCCACGATTCGGGTGGGCGCGATCGTGCCCTCGCCCTGCTGGCAGATGCTCGTATCGGCGAGAGTGCCGGTCACCGCTACGTAATCGCCGCGGCGGTGCCCCGCGAGATCGGCCAGCGCATAGATCGCGCCGTCGGGCGTATGCAGCACCGGGCATTCCACGCCCTGCTCGATCCGCCCCTCCACCGTGAGCGCGCGTGCCTTATCGGTGGGTGAAGGCGCCGTCCGGTCGGGCGCGGCGCGATCGGTTCGGGTCGGGCTATCGTTCGAGCCCGCGCAAGCGACCAGGCCGAGTACGAGGGTGGCGATCGCGGCAGTAAAGTGAAAAGGTCGCATGCTCCATTAAGGCATTGCGACCGCCTGCCGTTCCGAGAGCGTCAGTCCTCGGCGAAGGCGGCGGCGACCACCAGACGCTCCGCGTTCCATTCGGGCACGGCGGCATCGATCAGCGGCACCAGCAACGGCCTGGCGTCGGGCCGTGCGATCTCCACGATGTCGGTCGCGCCGAAATTGGCGACGTCCGCCACGGTGCCGAGCGCGACACCCGCATCGGTCACCACTGGCAGGCCGATCAGGTCGGCGTGGTAGAACTCGCCGTCTTCCAGCGGGGGCAGGACGTCGCGCGAGACGGTCAGCGCCGTGCCGCGCAGCGCCTCGGCCGCGGTGCGATCCGCGACTTCGGCAAACCGGGCGATCGCCCCGCCCTTCCCGTCGTCGCGAATCCTGGACACCGTCAGCGCGCCGTCGTTGAAGCTCTTGTGCGGCTTCAGCGAGGCGACGCCGTCCTCGCCGAACAGCTTCAGCCGGACCTCGCCCGTCACGCCATGCGCGCCGATGATCGCCGCGAGGGTGACGGGTCTGTCCGGCATGGCCAGGCTCAACCTTCGGCCTTCTCGCCTTCCTCGGCGGTGGCGGCGGTTTCTTCCGCGGCGCCTTCGTCGGCAGCGGGCGCTTCCTCGGCCGGGGCGTTCGCTTCAGCTTCGGCGGCCTTCTTGGCTTCCTCGGCCTCGGCAGCCTTGGTGGCCTTCTCCTCGGCGCGTTCCTTGGCCTTCTCGCCCGGCTCGGCCTTGTTCGGGTTGTTGCGTGCGGCGCGCTCCTTGATCCCGGCGGCGTCGAGGAAGCGGGCGACGCGGTCGCTCGGCTGCGCGCCGACGCCCAGCCAGTAACGCGCACGATCCTCGTTCAGCTGGACGCGCTTCTCGTCGTCCTTGGCCAGCAGCGGGTTGTAGGTGCCGATCTGCTCCAGATAGGCGCCGTCGCGCGGCTTGCGGCTGTCGGCGGCCACGATGCGGTAATAGGGACGCTTCTTGGCGCCACCACGCGAAAGACGAAGGGAAATTGCCATTGTGTGTTACCTTTCGATTCTAAACGTCTGAAATCATTTCTTGGGTTTGTTTATCATCCGGGCGAGATCGGCCGACATCGCATCCGCGTCGCCGCCGCCGGGCAGGCCGGGCATGCCGCCGCCGCCCGCGCCGCCCATTCCGGGCATTCCGCCCTTGCCGAACATGGCGGCGAGGCCCTTCAGCCCGCCCATCTTCTTGATCTGCTTCATCGCGCGCGCCATTTCCTGGTGCATCTTCAGCAGCTTATTGACGTCCTGCACCTGCGTGCCGGAGCCTGCCGCGACGCGCTTCTTGCGCCGGGCGTTCATCAGCGCGGGGTTGGCGCGCTCCTTCGCGGTCATGGAGCCGATGATGGCATCCATGTGCAGCAGCACGCGGTCGTCCATCCCGCTGCCCGCCATCGCGGCCTTCGCCTTCTTCATGCCGGGCATCATGCCCGCCAGCATGCCGAGGCCGCCCATCTTCTGCATCTGGTTGAGCTGCATGCGCAGATCGTTGAGAT
>CAYNZQ010000032.1:0-11975 GCA_964401795.1 uncultured Citromicrobium sp. | reverse complement strand
CGGTGATGAGCACGCCGATGCCGCGGGTCTTCAGATCCTTGACCAGGTCGCGGATATCGCTGATCGAGAGCGGGTCGATCCCGGCGAACGGCTCGTCCAGCAGCATGATCGACGGTTTCGCCGCCAGCGCGCGGGCGATCTCGCACCGGCGCCGCTCGCCGCCCGACAGCGCCATCGCGGGGCTGGTGCGCAAGCGGGTGAGGCCGAATTCGTCCAGCAGCCGGTCGAGTTCCGCGGCGCGCGTTTCGTCGTCGGGCTCGACCATTTCGAGCACGCAATTGATGTTCTGTTCCACCGTCATGCCCCGAAAGATGCTGGTTTCCTGCGGCAGATAGCCCAGGCCCAGGATCGCGCGGCGATACATCGGCAGCTTGGTGACGTCTTCCCCATCCATCAGGATGCGGCCCGAATCGGGCTTCACCAGACCCATGATCGAATAGAAGCAGGTCGTCTTGCCCGCGCCGTTGGGGCCGAGCAGGCCGAGCACCTCGCCCTTGCCCACCGACAGGGAGATATCGGTCAGCACGCTGCGCTTGTCGTAGCTCTTGGCGATGGACACGACTTCCAGCCCGCCCTGCGGGATGGGCGGGGCGGCGCCCTTTTCCACATCCTGGGCTGCGGGAGTGTCTATCGGGGCGTCGAGAGCGGTCATGCCTCTTTCTCTAGCATCGAGGGCGGCGCGTTACACCCCTCTCGATCGTTGCTGGCAAGGTCCGTGCATGACGGATGTAAAGTTACAAACTTGCGCGCGGGCGCCCACTCTGGAATAATTGCACTCCATAACAGGTGGGAGAGAGCCATGGATCGACCGGCGCACGGTGCCACAGGGCACAAGCACGCGAGCGATGCTGCTACGCGCGACTGGCGCCGCACGATGAGCAATCACGTGGCGAGCGCGCTGCTGGTCTATACCGGCCTGCAGATTTTCGTGACCGTCCAGGCGATGGCGGAAGGGCTGCCTTCCATGCTCCCTTACATCGCGCTGATCATCCTCGTCGCCGCCATCATTCCCGCCTGCCGCGCGTTCGAGCGGCGCTGGGCACGGCTGGACGATGACGCGGCAGCCGACCCGGCGCTGAAGGGGCCGTTCGTGCACGACGCGATCGCCCTGTGGGCGCTGGCGATCGGCCTGCCGTTCCTCATCACGCTCGCCTTCAAGATCGCCTTCACCCTCGCCTGAGCCGGAACCGGCGCTGCCTCCCAGCGCTTGACCCCGGGTATGACGGCGCTTCCTTTTCGCACGATCCTGCTCGCATTGGGCGCCGCCTGTCTATGGTTGGCGGGCCTTTCCTCACCCTCGCACGCCCAGTTGCCGGAGTCGGTCGCTCCGGCATCGCAGACACCGGCACCCGCCGCGCCCGCCATCGACGTGGCGAGCGACGGTCGATCCGACGCGGCGATCGCCCGCCGCCTGCGTGGTATCTTCGCCGAATTGCCCGCCTTCTCCGACGTGACCGTCAGCGCCAGCGACGGCGTGGTGACGTTGCGCGGCAGCGTTGCCGATCCCGCCCAGATCGAGCGGGCGGAAGCGATCGCGGCCCGCGTGGAAGGGGTGGTCACGGTGGAGAACGCCATCGTGCGCGACGCCTCGCTGGGCGGCGGGCTCGACACGATCGGCGCGCTGTCGGACCGGCTCGCCGGTTTCGTGGCGATGCTGCCGCTCATCGGCCTTGCGCTGGCCGTGGCGCTGGGAATCGCCTTCATCGGGTATCTGCTGGGCGGTTTCGGGCGATTGTGGCACCGGATCGCGCCCAACGGCTTCCTCGCCGAACTGATCGGCAGCGCGGTGCGCTTCGTCTTCGTGCTGCTGGGCGTGGTGGTGGCGCTCGACATGGTCGGGGCGGGGGCTCTGCTCGGCGCCGTGCTCGGCGGGGCGGGGGTGATCGGCATCGCGCTGGGCTTCGCCATGCGCGACCTGATCGAGAATTACGTCGCCTCGATCATGCTCAGCGTGCGCCAGCCGTTCCGCGCGAACGACCACGTGCTGATCGACGATCTCGAAGGGCGCGTGATCCGCCTGACCAGCCGCGCGACGGTGCTGATGACGCTGGACGGCAACCATCTGCGCATCCCCAACGCCACCGTCTTCAAGGCCGTCATCCTGAATTACACGCGTAACCCGCAGCGGCGCTTCGACTTCTCGCTCGGGGTGGATGCGGACGATGATGCGCGCGCGGCGGGGCGGCTGGGCCGCGAAAGGCTGGCCGCTCTGCCCTTCGTCCTCGCAGAGCCGCCGCCCGAGGCGCGGATCGAGGAAGTGGGCGATTCCAACGTCGTGATCCGCTTCCTCGCCTGGATCGACCAGCGCGAGGCGGATTTCTTCAAGGCGCGCAGCCAGGCGATCCCGGCGGTGAAGAACGCGCTGGAGGAGGCCGGTTTCCGCCTGCCCGAACCGATCTATCGCCTGCGGTTCGATCCGCGCTCCGCCAGCCTGCCGCTGGGCGCTGCCGGCGAGGCCCCGCCGCCCGCCGGCCCGCCGCCGTCACCGCCGGCCGCGGCGCAGCCGGTGGAGGACGTCAGGCCCGACGACGAGATCGCCGGCATGGTGGAGGCGGAACGGCGCGGTCCGGCCCAGGAGAAGGACCTGCTCGATACCGGACGGCCGATCGAATAGCGGCTCAGCCGGCCTTCTTGGCCGCCTCGGTCTTCGCGAGCTCGATCGCTTCGAGCACGACGCGGCGCGCATCGGCGGCATCGCCCCAATTGCCGATCCGCACCCACTTCTCCTTCTCCAGATCCTTGTAATGGGTGAAGAAGTGCTCGATCTGCTGGAAGATGATGCTCGGCAGGTCCTTCGTCTCGGCGACATCCGAATAATAGGGGAAGGTCGTGTCGATCGGCACGCAGACCAGCTTCTCGTCGCCGCCGTGTTCGTCCTCCAGGTTGAGGACGCCGATCGGGCGCGCACGCACGACGCAACCCGGGATGAACGGGCTGCGCGCGATCACCAGCGCGTCGAGCGGATCGCCGTCGGGCGACAGCGTATGCGGAACGAAGCCGTAATTGGCGGGATAGCGCATCGGCGTGTGGAGGATGCGGTCCACGAACAGCGCGCCCGATTCCTTGTCGAATTCGTACTTCACCGGCTCGCCCCCGGTGGGGACCTCGATGACGACGTTCAGTTCTTCGGGCGGGTTGGGGCCGGTCGGGATCAGGTCGATGCGCATGTTGTGGGGTCTTTTTTCGGTTTGCTGAAACGGTGATGCGCGCAGGGCCCTAGGCAGGCCCCGCGCGCATCGCAATGGCTTTTGTGCGATGCAGCACCGCGCCGGCGGTGCCGCGGATCGCCCTTATCCGTCCGTGCGCGGCTTCAGCAGCCGGTCGAGGCCCTGTTCGCCGGTGCCGGTCGGCTCCAGCCAGGGATAGCGCAGGCCGTCGTGGTAATCGATCGCGACGGTGCGATAGACGTCGCCGCGCTTCACCATCAGCTCGATCGGGGTCTTGGTGCCCTTGGCCGCGGTGATCGCGTCCATGATGACGTCCTTCGAATAGGCGGTGCCGTTGACGGCCAGAATCTGGCTGCCGTCGACCAGCCCGGCATCGAAGGCCGGCCCGTCCCACAGGGTGGAGGTGACGGTACCGCTATCGGACAGATTCACGCCCAGCGAGTACATGAGGTTGGTGTAGCCGTACCCGCCCATGCGCCCGGCGTCGTAGCTGTTGGGCTCTTCCTTCCACACCAGCTTGTACCCGGCCATGTTCAGGCCGCGCACCGGTGCGGGCTGGTTGGGTTCGTACAGCCGGGTCTTCAGGAAATTCGCCCAGTCGTAGGGATAGATGCCGTTGAGTGTGCTCACGACCTCGTCGAAGTCGTAGGGCAGTTCGCCCCAGTCGCCGTCGCGCAGGCCGAAGAACGCCTTGGCGAAATCGTCCAGCCCCTTCGCTCCGTCGGTGCCCTGGCGGATGATCTGGTCCGCCTCCAGCCAGGTCAGCGCGCCCTCGACGTAGTAGTCCTCGCTACGGTTGAGCGAGGAATACGGGATCGGCGCGCGCGCATTGATGATCGGGTCGTGGGTCGTGTCCTCGACCGAACGATAGGCACGGCCCGGCTGGCCTTCGGAATAGTTGGCGGCATAGGTCGCGAACGCGTCGAGGAAGGTCTGTTTCTTCTGCAGGCCGCTGCGCGCGGCGAGGACCCAGCCCCAGAACTGCGTCTGCCCTTCGTAGACCCACAGCAGCGTATCCTGCATCGGGGTGCGGTAATCCGGGGTCCAGAGGTCCGCGGGGCGGCGATACTTGCCGTTCCAGCTATGCACCAGCTCGTGGGAGACGACGTTGTGGCTCCAGTCCATCGCGTCCCAGTCGGTCAGCGAGGTCGGCTCGTAGGAGTTCTCGGCCGAACGGTGATGCTCCAGCCCGATGCCGCCCAGCTTGTCGGTCATCGCCAGCAGGATGGAGTAGTGATCGTAATGCCGCGCGCCGAACAGCGCATCGGACTCGTCGATCAGCTTCTCGAACCTGGCGAGGTTTTCCGGGGCCAAGTCGAGCTGCTTGGGCTTGTCCGCGATGGTGTCGAGCGTGACGTTGGGGTCCAGCTTCCACTGCTTGGCGTACTTGCCCGCGAAAACCGGCGAATCGACCAGCGTTTCGTAATCGACGGTCTGCCAGGTCACGGTGTTGCCGCTGCTCTTCTGTCCGTCGAGCGCGGTGAAGGCGGTCCAGCCGCCCGGGAATTTCACCGTCGGCTTGATCGCGATGCGGCGGGTGTAGTGGCCCGCGGGGTAGAAGCTCATCTTCTCCCACTGCAGGTTCAGCATTTCGGGCGTCATCGTGATGCGCCCCTCGCTGCCATCGACGGGCGAGGTGTGGACGAAATTGGCGACCACGTTCTTCGCGCCTTCGGGCACGGCAACGATGATCTCGTACACGTCGAGCGGATTGCGGGTCCATTCCAGCGTCTTCCCGCCGGAGGTGAAGCGGAACGCGCTGACGAGGTTGATGGGCCCGCGCGCCGCGTGGTTGCCCGGCAGCCATTCGGGGAACAGCAGGTGCAGTTCCCGCGTCCCGCCGGTCACGGGAATCGTCTCGGTCACGCGATAGACGCCGCGCTGCGTATCGGTCGCATCGATGTCGAGCGCGATGGTGCCGCCCGGCCACGCCGTGTCGCTGGGCAGCGGGGTCTGGTCGGCCAGCTGCTGCTGTACCGGCGCGGAATTGTTCGCGGGGCGAACATCCTGGGCCGAAACGGGGGTGGCGAGCGCAAGGGCGGCGATGGCACCGGCGATGGCGGTGCTGCGTGTGAGATGCTTCATGGGCGCATCTCATGCGCGGTTCGGCGCACACGTGCAACACTGTATCCCGCTTTCGCTTCGTGCCGGTGCGCGCTAGATGCGCGCGGATGAGCAAGAACACACCCCAGGCGATCCGCGGCACGCAGGACATCTTCGGCGCACAGGCGGAAGCGTTCGCCTTCGTGGTCGAGACGTTCGAGCGCGTGCGCAAGCTCTACCGCTTCCGCCGCGCGGAGATGCCGGTCTTCGAGAAGACCGAGGTCTTCGCCCGCTCGATCGGCGAGACGACCGATATCGTGTCGAAGGAAATGTATTCGTTCGAGGATCGCGGCGGCGATTCGCTGACGCTGCGGCCCGAATTCACCGCCGGGATTGCGCGCGCCTACCTGACCAATGGCTGGCAGCAGCACGCGCCGCTGAAGCTGGCGACGCACGGGCCGCTGTTCCGGTACGAGCGCCCGCAGAAGGGCCGCTATCGCCAGTTCCACCAGATCGATGCCGAGATCATCGGCGCGGCGGAACCGCAGGCGGACGTGGAACTGCTCGCAATGGCCGACCAGTTGCTGCGCGAGCTGGGCATCGAAGGCGTCACCCTGCACCTCAACACGCTGGGCGACGGCGACAGCCGCGAGGCATGGCGCGCCGCGCTGGTCGAGCATTTCCGCGGCGTAAAGGACGAGCTGTCCGAAGATTCGCAGGAGCGGCTGGAGAAGAACCCGCTGCGGATTCTGGATTCGAAGGACCGGCGCGACCAGCGCTTCGTCGCCGATGCGCCGAAGATCGACCAGTTCCTGTCCGACGAGGCGCGTGCGTTCTTCGACCAGGTCACGAGCGGCCTCGATGCCGCGGGCGTGAAATGGCAGCGCGCCGAGAGCCTCGTGCGCGGCCTCGACTACTATCGCCACACCGCGTTCGAATTCGTCCCCGACGCGGGCAGCGACGCCGCGGCGAAGCTCGGCAGCCAGAGCACGGTGCTGGGCGGCGGCCGCTACGACGGGCTGATGCAGAGCCTCGGCGGCCCGGCGACCCCCGCGGTCGGCTGGGCCGCGGGAATCGAGCGGCTGGCGATGCTGGTGGGAGAGCCTAGTGCAGAGCGTTACGATATCGCTTTGGTGGTTGAACATGATGATTTGCTAGAGCCGGCGCTAAGAGCGGCCTCGACGTTTCGTAGTCATGGCTTGAGCGCGGAGGTCTGGGCGACAGGAAGCAAGCGCAAGCGGTTCGATAAAGCGACCAAGAGTGGAGCCGATGCGCTAATTTCGTATGACTATAAGGATGGCATTCCCAACATGTTGGTCCGCTGCGATGAACAAACTCACCAGAAGCTTGTAATGGCCGGCCTGCCAGGTTTGGATGCGAAACCAAGAGCGTAAGATAAAATGTCACCCCGGACATGATCCGGGGTGGTGCTTTCCCTCCGGTGCCACGCCCAGACAAGCCCGATCCCGGATCAAGTCCGGGATGACGCGATCAGAGAAACCAGTGCAAATACCCGCAGAACGCCTCGACCAGATCGCCCACCGCTTCGCCGAGATCGAGGCGCGGTTGGCCTCGGGCACTCTCGAGGGCGAAGAATTCGTCACCGCGTCGCGCGACTATGCCGAGCTCGAGCCGGTGGCGCGGGTCGCGGCCGAGGTGCGCAGCGCGCGCGAAGAGATCGCGGGACTGGAGGAGATGCTCGCCGATCCCGAAATGAAGGCCATGGCGGAGGAGGAGCTTGCCGCGATCCGCCGCACGCTGCCCGAGAAGGAGCGGCAGCTGGCGCTCGCCATGCTGCCGCGCGACAGCGCCGATGCGAAGCCCGCCATGCTGGAAATCCGCGCCGGCACCGGCGGGGACGAGGCGGCGCTGTTCGCGGGCGACCTCTATCGCATGTACGAACGCTTCGCGGGCGAGCAGGGCTGGAAGGTGGAGCCTGTCAGCATGAGCGCGAGCGAAGTCGGCGGCTTCAAGGAAATCGTCGCCAACGTCACCGGGACCGGCGTGTTCGCGAAGCTGAAGTTCGAAAGCGGCGTCCACCGGGTCCAGCGCGTGCCCGAAACCGAAAGCGGCGGGCGCATCCACACCAGCGCGGCGACCGTCGCGGTCCTGCCCGAACCCGACGAGGTCGATGTCCAGATCGATACAGGCGACCTCAAGATCGACACCTACCGCGCGAGCGGCGCGGGCGGGCAGCACGTCAACACCACCGACAGTGCGATCCGCATCACGCACCTGCCGACCGGGCTCGTCGTCACCTGCCAGGACGGGCGCAGCCAGCACAAGAACCGCGAGAAGGCGATGCAGGTGCTGCGCGCGCGCCTCTACGAGCAGCAGCGCGAGGCGACGCAAGGCGCGGAAGCCGAGGCGCGCAAGGCGATGGTCGGTTCGGGCGACCGGTCCGAGCGCATCCGCACCTACAACTACCCGCAGGGGCGCGTGACCGACCACCGGATCGGGCTGACCCTGCACAAGCTGCCCGAGATCATCGCCGGACCGGGCCTTGCCGAACTGGTCGACGCGCTGATCGCGGAGGACGAGGCGAAGCGGCTCGCCGCGCTGGATTCGTGACCGCCGTCGCCGAAGCGCTGCGCGAGGCGACGGCGCGCCTTTCCGAAACCTCCGACACCGCGCGGCTGGATGCCGAATTGCTTATGGCGCACGCGCTGGGCGTGACGCGGTCGGCCATGCTGCTCCATCACTCGCGCGCGGCAGTGCCCGCGGCGTTCGCCGCCCTGGTCGAGCGACGCGCCGGGCACGAGCCGGTCGCCTATATCCTGGGCGAGCAGGAATTCTACGGCCGCACCTTCGAGGTCACGCCCGACGTGCTGATCCCGCGCGCCGACAGCGAGGCGGTGGTCGCGGCCGCGCTGGAGGCGGTGCCCCGGCCGGCGCGGGTGCTCGACCTCGGGACCGGGTCCGGCGCGCTCCTGCTGACGATCCTCGCCGAATGTCCGGGTGCCGGCGGGTTCGGCATCGATCGCTCGCCCGCGGCGGTCGCGGTGGCGCGGGCGAACGCGGCCGCCCTTGTTCCGGAAGGTGCGGCGCAGATCATGCGCCGGGATTGGACGGTGGAGGGATGGGCGGACGATCTCGGCACCTTCGACCTTCTCGTTGCCAACCCGCCCTATGTGGAAACGGACGCGCCGCTTGATCCCTCGGTGCGCGATCACGAGCCGGGCGGCGCGTTGTTCGCGGGGCCGGAGGGGCTGGACGATTACCGCCTGCTGGTGCCCCGGCTGCGGGCGTTGCTGCGCCCGCACGGCGTGGCGGTGCTGGAAATCGGCGCCGCGCAGGCTGGCGCGGTGGGCGATCTGGCCCGCGCCAGCGGCGCCGCGGTGGAGGTCGCGCGCGACCTTGCCCACAGGGATCGCGCGCTGATTTTGCGGTGGGGACTTGGCAAAGCGGGGTAGGCGCGCTATTTCCGTGTCAAGACCGGCAGATGGGCGCCGAGGCGCCTTGCGGTCTTGATCCAACATTTGCGCAAGATACGGACGCCAGGGCGCCCGGTACCTGCGCAGGATGATGGCCGCGGACCGAGCACGGTGCCGGCGCGGCGAGGGGTCGGGACGGGCACCCCTTTTCACGAGCCCGAGTGTGGGGAATTGATTTCCTTGAACAACAACAATCGCAATAACCGTCGTCGCGGCCGTGGTAATCGCAACCAGGGTGGCGGCAGCAACCAGAACCGCATCGACAATCGGGCGCGCGGCAATGCCCCCCAATTGCTCGACAAGTACAAGAAGCTGGCACAGGACGCCCAGCACAATGGCGACCGCGTGCAGGCCGAATACTACCTGCAATTCGCCGACCATTATTTCCGCGTGATCGCCGACAACAAGGCGCGCCAGGACGAGCAGCGTTCGCGGCGCGACGATCGCGATCAGGCGAACGACGACAGCGACAGCGACGACGATGAAGACGATCGTCGCAGCGCCCGCCGTCCCGCGCGCCAGCGCCGCGACGAGGGCGAGGACCAGTCCGGTCGCCGCCGCACGCGCCGCAATCGCGACGAGGACGATGGCGGCGACGACAATCGCTCCGACCGCGGCGGCGATAGCGACGACGAGCCGGAAGAGAAGCCGCGTAAGGCCCGCAAGCCGCGTACCCCCCGCGCCAAGGAAGGCGAGAAGGGTGTCGAGGGCGAAATCGATGCTGCCGTGCTTCCGCCGTCGATCGGCAGCGAAGGCGAGGCCCCTGCACGCAAGCCCCGTCGCAGCCGCAATGCGGCCGAGGGCGAGGATGCCGGTGACGAAGGGCGGTTGAGCGCGGTCGGCTGAGGGATCGGCCGTAATGGTCGGTAATTCCGTCGCACGCGTGATCGACCGGGCGCTGCTGCGCTTCCCGGCACTGGCCATGCTGGTGCTGGGCGCGATCGCCGCGACCGGTTTCCCGCCGCTCCAGCTGTGGCCGGTGGCCCTGCTGGCGGTCGGCGGTGCGACGCACATCGTCTATCGCAGCGAGACCACGCGCAGTGCGGCGTGGCGCGGGTGGCTGTTCGGCGTCGCGCATTTCACGGTGACGGACAACTGGATCGCCACCGCGTTCACCCATCAGACGAACATGCCGGCCTTCCTCGGCTGGCTCGCGGTTCCGCTGCTTTCCCTTTATCTCGCGGTCTATCCCGCGCTGGCGGCGGCGCTGGCCCGCCGATTGTTCGGCCATGCCCGCGCGCTACCCTTCGCGCTGGCCTTCGCCGGGTTCTGGGTCGTTGCCGAGTGGCTGCGCAGCTGGGTGTTCACCGGCTATGCCTGGGGTCCGCTCAGCCTGATGTTGCTGGGCCCGATGGACCGGCCCGGTATTGCCGCGCTCCTGCCGGTTACGGGAACCTACGCGCTCTCGGGCCTTGTCGTGCTAGCAGGCTTTGGCCTGTTCGCGGCGATCTTTCGGGGGCGCTGGCTGTGGGCCGCGGGCGTCATGGCGGCGCTGGTGCTGGGCATGTATCTGCCCGCCCCCGCGGCCCGGAACAGCGATCTGCGCTACACCCTGGTCCAGCCCGATCTCGATCAGGCGGAGTTGAACGATCCGCGCGAATACGAGCCCGCCTTCATCACGCTGGCGGGGCTTTCCGTCCGCAAACAGGGCGAGGGGCCGCGCATCGTGCTATGGCCCGAAAGCGGCCTGCCCGACTACCTGCGCGCGGGCTATCCGCAGCGCTATTACGACGAGACCACGGCGGGCCGCGACCCGGAATTCGCCCGCAAGCGGCTGGGCCAGGTCATCGGCCCGCAAAGCGTGCTGCTGACGGGCGCGGTCGATCTGGAAATCGATCCCGAGGCGCAACGCGCGGTCGGCGCGTACAATTCGGTCACCGCGGTCGATGCCGCCGGCCAAATCGTGGGCAGCTATAGCAAGGCGCATCTCGTTCCCTATGGCGAGTACCTGCCGCTGCGCTGGCTGCTGGAGCCGCTCGGCGCCTCGCGACTGGTCGCCGGTGCGTTCGATTTCATTCCGGGGCCGGGGCCGCGCACGGTCGATCTGGACGCCTATGGCCGTGCCGGGGTGCAGATCTGCTACGAGATCGTGTTCTCGGGGCAGGTGGTCGATGGCGCGGATCGTCCCGCCTACATCTTCAATCCGTCGAACGACGGCTGGTTCGGGGCCTGGGGCCCGCCGCAGCATTTCGCGCAGGCACGCATGCGCGCGATCGAGGAAGGGCTGCCGGTCCTGCGCTCCACCACCACGGGGATCAGCGGCGTGATCGACGCCCGCGGCGTGGTGCGGACGCATCTGGGCCAGCACGCGATGGGGCGGATGGACGGGTTCGTCCCCGCGGCACGTGCGCCCACGCTCTTCGCCCGCTTCGGCAACGTGCTGGCGCTTGCATGGGTAGTGGTTCTTCTTGCCGGCTCGCTGGTTGCCATGCGCCGGTGGCCGCGCTAACAGCGCGCGGACATAAAGCTTTCTTTATATCCGCCGCGAGAGGTTTCATGCGCGCCAGTTACATCTTCACGTCCGAAAGCGTTTCCGAAGGCCACCCGGACAAGGTGTCGGACCAGATTTCCGATGCCATCGTCGATCTCTTCCTGGCGAAGGATCCCGAGGCGCGCGTCGCCTGCGAGACGCTGACGACGACTCAGCGCGTGGTGCTGGCGGGCGAGATCCGCGGCCAGGGGATCATGGATGCCGAGGGCAACTGGGCGCCCGGCATCGAAGACGAGATCGAACAGACGGTGCGCGGCGTGGTGCGCGACATCGGCTACGAACAGGACGGCTTCCACTGGGAAACGCTGACCTTCTCCAACCACCTCCACGGCCAGAGCGTGCATATCGCGCAAGGCGTCGATGCGGGCAGCGACGGCTCGAACAAGGACGAAGGCGCCGGCGACCAGGGCATCATGTTCGGGTTCGCCTGCGACGAGACGCCCGACCTCATGCCGGCGACGCTCGACTATAGCCACAAGGTGCTCCACCGCATGGCGCAGGACCGCAAGAGCGGCGCCGCGCCCTTCCTCGAACCCGACAGCAAGAGCCAGATCACGCTGCGCTACGAGGATCACAAGCCGGTGGCCTGCACCGCCGTGGTCGTCAGCACGCAGCACAAGCCGGGCTATGACGAGGGCGAGAAGGAGGCCGAACTGCGCGCCTATGTGAAGGGCGTTGTGGCCGATGTCCTGCCCGACGGGTTCCTGTCGGACGAGACCGTGTGGCACATCAACCCCACCGGCACGTTCGAGATCGGCGGACCGGACGGCGACGCCGGGCTGACCGGGCGCAAGATCATCGTCGACACCTATGGCGGCGCGGCGCCGCACGGGGGCGGCG
>CAYNZQ010000031.1:0-12254 GCA_964401795.1 uncultured Citromicrobium sp. | reverse complement strand
CTTCTGCGCCTGCGTGTAATAGGCGTCGTAGAAGCCCGCGCTCAGCACATAGGTGCCGATCAGGATGCGGCGCTTCACCTCGTCGCCGAAACCGTCGGCGCGGGTCGCGGCGTACATGTCCTGCAAACCCGCCCCTTCGGGCAGGTCGCGCAGGCCGTAACGCACCCCGTCGTAGCGGGCGAGATTGCTCGACGCTTCGGCGGGCGCGATGATGTAATAGGCGGGCAGCGCATACTTCGTATGCGGCAGCCTGATGTCGACGATCTCGGCGCCGGCGTCGCGCAGCCATTCCTTGCCGCGTTCCCAGCTGTCGAGGATCGCCTGATCGGTGCCGTCCATGCGATATTCGCGCGGGATGCCGACGCGCTTGCCCGACAGGTCGGGGTTCAGGCCCGCTTCCCAATCGGGCACAGGCATGTCGAGGCTGGTCGAATCCTTGGGATCGAAGCCCGCCATCGCCTCCAGCATGATCGCGCAATCGGTGACGTCGCGCGCCATCGGCCCGGCCTGGTCGAGGCTGCTGGCGAAGGCGACCACGCCCCAGCGCGAGCAGCGGCCATAGGTCGGCTTGATCCCGGTGATGCCGGTAAAGGCGGCGGGCTGGCGGATCGAGCCGCCGGTGTCGGTGCCCGTCGCTGCGGGCGCGAGCCGCGCAGCGACCGCCGCGGACGACCCGCCGGAACTGCCGCCCGGAGCCAGCGCGGCGTTGCTGGCGGCTCCGCCCTGCTTCCTGGCCCGCCACGGCGAATTGACGTTGCCGAAATAGCTCGTCTCGTTGGAGGAACCCATCGCGAACTGGTCGAGATTGAGCTTGCCCAGCATCCCCGCGCCCGCGTTCCACAAATTCTGCGACACCGTGCTTTCGTAAGGCGGCACGAACCCTTCGAGGATGTGGCTCGCCGCGGTGGTCTGCACCCCGTCGGTGGCGAACAGGTCCTTCATGCCGATCGGCACGCCGGCCATCTTGCCCAGCGGCTTCGCCTCGGCGCGCGCCGCATCGACCGCATCGGCGGCGGCGAGCGCCTTTTCCGGCGTGGCGACGATGAAGGCGTTGAGCGCGTCCTGCGCCGCCGCGACATTGGCGTTGAACGCCTCGGCCACCTCGCGCGCGGTGAAATCGCCGGTCGCGACGCCATCGCGGATCGCCTTGACACCCAGTTCAGTCAGGTCGGTCATTGTTACCTCGTCACCCCCGCACGGGCGGGGGTCCAGTGGAACGGAGCGCGGCGCAGACCGCGCTGGATCCCCGCCTGCGCGGGAACGACGGATGCCGTGGTCACTCGATCACCTTCGGCACGCCGAAGAAGCCGTGTTCGGCCACCGGCGCGTTCGCCAGCACCTTGTCGCGCACGCCGCCGCCGGTCAGCGGATCGGCATCGACCGCGTCCTCGCGCAGGCGCTGGGCCTGCGGGACGACCGCGGTCATCGGCTCGACCTCGCTCACATCGACTTCGCCAAGCTGCTCCACCCAGCCGAGGATGTTGTTGAGTTCGGGCACCATGCGTTCGAGCTCCGCATCCTCCATCCGGATGCGCGCGAGCGAGGCGATCTTCGCCACCGTTGCCTTGTCCACCGACATGCCGAGGCCCCTCGCTCAGTTGCCCGGCGCGGCCGGCGCGGGAGCGCCCGAACCTTCGGCACCGCCCTGCTGCTGCTGCATCATCATCTGCTGCAGCATCTGGACGCGGCGCTCCGCGTCCTCGCGGCTCATGAAATCGTTGACCGTCACTTCGAAGGTCAGGTCGCTGCCCGGCGGGATCGGCGCGCCGGCGGGCGGACTGTCGCCATAGGCGAGGTCGGCGGGGATCTCGATCCGGTACTTGCCGCCCTTCTCCGTGCGCTGCATCCCTTCCAGGAAGCCGGGGATCATCTGCCCTTCTTCGAGCAGCATCGGCGTGCCCGGGGGCAGGATGCCCGGCGGGAACGGCGACGGCTGCGACTTGTCGAAAGTGGTCCCGTCCGGCAGCGTGCCGACATAGTCGATGAAGACGACATCGCCCATCTGCGGCGCGGCGCCATTGCCGGCCTGCAGTTCGGTCACCTTGACGCCCTGCGGCGCGGCGGCCCAGGCGACCCCGGCCGCGATCAGCAGCGCCAGCACGACGCCGATCCACAGCTTGGCGAGCGAGCCCTTGGCAATGGGCCGGAGCGGTACGCGGGTAATTTCGGTCATCGATACGGGTCCTGTGTCTGCGGTGCCCTGCGGCAGAAATGCAAAGGGCGCGGATGGCGTTCAGCCCATCCGCGCCCTTTGGCGTGTCTCGGCCCGATCTTCAAGCCGGGCGTCGTGCGCAAGCGCGTGTCTTACAGCGCGCCGTCGCGCTCCAGCCGCTTGCGCTCCATCTTGCGGGCGCGGCGCACGGCGGCGGCCTTTTCCCGGGCGCGCTTCTCGCTCGGCTTCTCGTAGTGGCGGCGCAGCTTCATTTCGCGATACACCCCCTCGCGCTGCAGCTTCTTCTTGAGCGCGCGCAGGGCCTGGTCGACATTGTTTTCGCGAACGATGATCTGCATGTAATCCACTACCTTCCAAATGCGTTCGGCCAGAGCCCGCCATCGATTCGCCAGTGGCGGGGTAACCTTCGATATTCCAACGAAAATGCGCCCGTAACCGTTCCGGCCGGGCGCCATCGGGGGTCTCCTTAGCTCCAAAGCCGTTGCAAGGCAAGGTGTTCGCACCGGGCGCCTTCCCCCGCGCGCGCCACTCTCCACCCCCCGGCCGATAACGGCGGGCAGGCTTGCCACAGCGGCGCGCAGGGTTATGGAGCGCAGGCAGAGATGACCGCCACCACACCCCTCACCGCGACCGCGCTGGTTTTCGCCGGAGGCGGCGCGGGCGCCGTGCTGCGCTACCACCTCGGCCGGGCGATGACCGGCTGGCTGGGACCCGGCGTGGTCACCGCGTTTCCCTGGGCGACGCTGGCGGCGAACGTGATCGGCAGCCTCGCCATGGGCCTGCTGGCGGGTTTCCTCGCCCGCCACGGCAGCGCGCAGGGCGAGGTATGGCGCATCCTGGTGGGGGTCGGGCTGCTGGGCGGGTTCACCACCTTTTCCAGCTTCAGCCTCGAACTGATGCTTCTGATCGAACGCGGCCAGCCCGCCACCGCACTGACCTATGCGGCGGTATCGCTTCTCGCCGGCCTCGTCGGCCTCTACATCGGCCTCATCGCGATGCGGGTGACGGCATGACCCAACGACACAACCGGGATGATCGCAATGTCTGACGAAGTCCGCCAGTTCGCGGTCGCCCCCGACGACGACGGCATCCGCCTCGATCGCTGGTTCAAACGCAACCTGCCCCAGGTCGGCTTCGGCACGGTCAGTCGCTGGGCGCGTACCGGGCAGTTGCGCGTCGATGGCGCGCGGGTGAAGGTCGACGACCGGCTGAGCGCGGGCCAGGTGCTGCGCATTCCCCCGGGCGGCGAGGATACGCGCCGCAAGGCGAAGACCCGGCGGGAGCTTTCGCCCGACGAGATCGCGCTGGCCGAGGGGATGGTGATGCGCCGCACCGAAAGCGCGATCGTCCTCAACAAACCGCCCGGCCTTGCCACTCAGGGCGGGACCAAGACGCACCGCCATGTCGACGGCCTGCTCGACGCCTATCACCGCGACGACGAACCGCGCCCACGGCTGGTTCACCGGCTGGACAAGGATACCAGCGGGGTGCTGCTGATCGCGCGCACGCCCGGCGCCGCGGCGAGCTATTCGAAGCGGTTCGCGGGCCGCAGCGCGAAGAAGATCTACTGGGCGCTGGTG
This sequence comes from uncultured Citromicrobium sp., assembly GCA_964401795.1. GTDB lineage: Bacteria > Pseudomonadota > Alphaproteobacteria > Sphingomonadales > Sphingomonadaceae > Alteriqipengyuania. The sequence continues at coordinate 8,501 of CAYNZQ010000031.1, read as the reverse complement.
GTCGGCGTGCCCGACATCCACGAAGGCACCATCGACGCGCCGCTCGCCAAGCAGCCGGGCACCGGCGGCGAGAAGATGCATGTCGACGAGGAAGGCGGCCAGCGCGCCGTCACCCGCTACCGCGTGGTCGAGCGGGCGGGCAACAAGGCCGCCTGGGTGGAGCTGGAGCCGATGACCGGCCGCACCCATCAGCTGCGCGTCCACATGGCGGCGATCGGCCATCCCATCGTGGGCGACGGCAAGTATGGCGGGCAGGACGCCTTCCTGACCGGCGCGATCAGCCGCAAGATGCACCTCCACGCGCGGCGCCTCGTCATCAGCCAGCCGAAGATCGACGGCGGCGGGCAGCTGGACGTGACGGCCGACCTGCCCGAACATTTCGCCGCCAGCATGGAACATCTGGGCTTCGACCCCGCGCTCAGCGACGCTCAGCCGCTACGCGACGAACCGGTGGAGCGGACCAAGGCGGAAAAGAAGCAGGCCGCCCGCGCGCATTTCAAACAGGTGCGCAAGTCCATGCGCGGCGAACGGCGCACGCGCGGCAGCGCCGCGCCCAAGGGCAAGCTGGGCAAGAAATCGCCCGGCGGCGCCCGGCGCAAGGGCCCGGCGAAGGGGCCCGCCCGCGGACCTGCGAAGGGGCCGCCCAAGGGCCGCGGCTGATGAGCGCGGGCGACATGCGCGTGCGGCTGGCCGTGTTCGATTGCGACGGCACGCTGGTCGATGGCCAGGGCGCGGTGTGCGACGCGATGGAGCTCGCTTTCGCGGACGCCGGGCTGCCGGTGCCCGACCGCCATGCGGTACGGCAGATCGTCGGCCTCAGCCTGCCGATGGCGCTGCGCCAGCTCGTCCCCGACGCGCCCGAGGAACAGCGCCGCCAGGCGGTAGAAGCCTACAAGGTCGCGTTCCGCGCCGCGCGCGAGGAAGGGCGCATGTCCGAGCCGCTCTATCCCGGCATGGCGCAGCTGCTGCGCGCGCTGCAGGCGGATGGCTGGGCGCTGGCGGTGGCCACGGGCAAATCCGACCGGGGCCTGCGCGCCTGCATGGCGACGCACGGCCTCACCCCCCTCTTCGACAGCCTGCAGGCGGCCGATTTTCACCCGTCGAAGCCCGACCCCGCGATGCTGGCGGCGGCGATGGACGAATGTCTCGCGCAGCCGGGCGACAGCGTCATGATCGGCGACACCATCTTCGACATGGAGATGGCAGGGGCGGCGGGCGTACGCGCCATCGGGGTCGGCTGGGGCTATCACACGCCCGCCGCGCTGCTGGATGCGGGCGCGGTCGGCGTGGCGCAGACGGCGGCGGAACTGCGGGCGTTGATCGATGGATGATCGCGGCGCGGTCGCCGGCCGCTACTGGCTCCTGCAATTGGTGCGGCTCGCCTGCGTCGTCGCCGCGGTCTACGGCGCCGCGATCATCGGCCACGCCGCAAAGGGCGACCAGGCGCTGGGCGGCATCCTGTTCATCGCCGGGACCGCCGGGTTCTTCTTCCTGCCGCTGCTGCTGGTGCGCCACTGGCGCGGAGGCCGCCGATGAAACGGTTCTGGAGCGAGGTGTCGGTCGACGCCGTTCCCGGCGGCTATCAGGTCGCGCTGGACGGGCGCCCGGTCAAGACACAGGGCGGTCGCGCCCAAGTGGTCGCGTCGCGCACGCTGGCCGCTGCGCTGGCGCAGGAATGGCGCGCGCAGGGCGAGCGGGTCGATCGCACCACCCTGCCCTTTCGCGATATGGCCGATTTCGCGATCGACCGGCTGGCCACCGGGGAGGACGACGCGGTGGCGAAGTTGCTCGCCTTCGCCGAAACCGACACGCTGTGCTATCGCGCCGATCCCGACGAGCCGCTGTTCGGCCGCCAGGAGGAGGTGTGGGAACCGCTGCTGACGGCGTTCGAGCAGCGCGAGGGCGTCCGCATGGAACGCGCCAGCGGGGTGATGCACCGTCCGCAGGGCGCACAGGCGATGGCGACGCTGCGCACCCGGCTGGAACGCTTCGATCCGCTGGTCCAGGCCGGACTGCTGCAGATGGCCTCGCTCACCGCCTCGCTGGCGGTCGCGCTCGCCGCGCTGGAGCCCGGCGCGGACGTGCTCGCGCTGTGGAACGCGGCCAACCTGGAGGAAGACTGGCAGGCGGAGCTGTGGGGCGAGGATGCCGAGGCCGCCGCGCGCCGCGCCGACCGGGCGGACCGCTTCGCGCTGGCGACGCGCTTCGCGCTTGCCGCACAGGGGCGCGAAGAAGAGGGGTAGCTGCCGCACGCGCACCCCCGCGCGCGCCGGGGGAATGAGATCGGGGAGAGCTTTCGTGTTTCAGGCCATCGTCACGCTGCTGTTGCTGCTGGGGACGCCAGCCGCCCCCGCCCTCGCCCCTGCCCCCGATCCGCACCGACCCGCGCCGACGCTGGACCATGTCGCGCCCCGCTTGCCGGACGGGCTGGAGGACGCGGTTCTGATCGTGTCCAAGACCAATGGCTGGCGCCATATCGAACATATCCCGCATTCCAACGCGGTGCTGGCCGGGATCGCACGCGACCTCGGGCACCAGAGCTTCACCACCGAAAACGGCGCGGTCTTCAACGACGAGCAGTTGCGCCATTTCTCGGTGGTCGTCCTCAACAGCACCAGCGGCGATTTCCTGACGCGCGAGCAGGAGGGCGCGTTTTCGCGCTTCCTCGCCCGCGGCGGCGGGATCGTCGCGCTGCACGCGGCGGGCGACGACAGCCACACCACGCCTTGGTATGCCCGAACGATCATCGGCACGACCTTTATCGGCCACCCCGGCGGGACCGACCAGATCCAGCCCGCGCGGTTCGTGCCCGAGCGTCCCGACCATCCCCTGCTGGCCGGCATCGGCACGCCGTGGAGCCCGGCGGACGAGTGGTATTCGTTCGAAAGCGACCCCGCCGCGGCCGGTATGGAGGTCGTCGCGTCGATCGACGAGGGAAGCTATCGGCTGGAAGACCGGCTGGCGATGGGGCGCCACCCCGTCATCTGGACCAATCCGCGCGCGCCGGGCCGGGTCGTCTACAGTGCGCTGGGCCACACGCCCGAGGCATACGACGATCCGCGATACCGCCGCATCCTGACCAACGCGATCCGCTGGGCCGCGCGGAACGGGACGGACTAGTTCGTCCGGGTCGGGTCAGCCGACCCAGTCGGCGATCTGCTGCGCCACGTCGTTCGCCGCCTCGTTCAGCGCGGTGCCCACCGGGGTCGCTTCCGCCGCGACGCCGGGGATCGTGCTTTCGAAGCGGCGGGTGCGCAGTGCCTCGCCCTTGCCCGCGACCACCGCGTCGACCCGAACCACGACCGAGGACGATGGCGCGTCGTAACCGAACGCGACCAGCGTGCCGCGCACCTGCGTCTGCGGTGCCACGGCGGGATCGCTGCCGTCGATCACCAGCCGGTCGGATCGGTTGCGCAGCGTTTCGGCCAGCAGCGTCTGGAACAGCCGCGTGGGCCGGTCGACCCATTGCGCATCCTTCAGATAGGCGATGTTGCTGGCATCCATCTGCACCGGCACGCGCGACACCGCGATGCTCTTGGGCGCATCGAACCCGGTCACCGCGATCGCGCCCGTGGCGCTGCCGCTGGCCCCGGTTCCGGCGACGGGCGCGCGTTCCGGGGTCAGCGTCAGCAGGCTGGGCGGCGGTTCGCTGCCGAAGCTGATGCAGGCCGACAGCGTCAGCGCCAGGGCCACCGGGGGGAGGAAGCGTGCGAATTTGGTCATGGCAGTCGTCCTCACCTTCACTTGGGCTCGTAGTCGGGCAGCTTCTCGCTGCCGATCAGGCTGCCCGCGCCTTCGCTCTCGATCCGTTCGGTGACCTGGCGCAGCGCCTTGCTGGTCGCCTGCAGGTCGCGGATGGCGGCGGTGGCGGCGGGGATCGTCTCTTCGTTGATCTTGCGCGCCGCGGGCTGCGTCTCGTCCAGCGTCGCCTGCAGCGATTGCGCCGCCTTGCCGGCGGAATCGAGCGTCTGGCGCAATTGCGCGGCCAGCTCCCCGCCCTGCTCGTTCAACAGCTTGTCGGTGCTCTCGGTGACCTTCTGGAACGAATCGAGCGTCTCGCCCGCCTCGCGCAGCGTCACCTGCAATTCGGCCAGTGTCCCTTCGATCTGCGGGCTCGCCGCGGCGAGGCTCGCCGTCATCTTGTCGGTGTTCTCGAGAATGCCCGCGATGGAGGCCTGGTTGCGATCCGACAGCAGCACGGTCAGCCGCTCGGTCAGCGTCGCCAGCCGTTCCAGCAGCAGCGGGGCATTGGCCAGGATCTGGCCGAAACCGCCCGCCTTGGGCGGGATCACCGGCACGTTTTCGGGGCAGGCGGTGGTTTCGCAGGTGATCGCCGGGCGACCCTTGCGCGCCCCGTCGAGCAGGATGGTCGACACGCCGGTAAAAGAGCTCTGGATGGTGGCGGTGGTCCCGACCAGCACCGGCACCTCTTCCTTCACCGCGATGCGCACGCGGACGAATTCGGGGTCGGCTTCCCACAGGCGGATTTCGCGCACCTGCCCCACCGGCACGCCCGCGAAGGAGACCTGCGAACCCTTGGCCAGGCCTTCCACCGACTGCTTGAAGAAGATGTCGTAATCCTTCTGGTCGCCCTGGCCCAGCCGGGCGATCCACACGATGAAGAGCGCCAGGCATGCCAGTATCACCAGCGATACGGCACCTACCCAGACATGATTTGCTCTCGTTTCCATGACGTTCCTATGCCCCTTGGGCGGGGGAATGGTCGAGTGCCGCCCCGCGTTCCTTGCTCGACAGCGCCGCCCGGCCGCGCGGGCCGTTGAAATATTCGTCTATCCAGGGATGATCGGTTTCCAGCAGTTCCGGGATCGTCCCCACCGCGATCACCTGCTTGTCCGCCAGCACCGCCACCCGGTCGCAGATCTCGTACAGCGTATCGAGATCGTGCGTGATGAGAAACACCGTCAGGCCCAGCGTTTCCTTCAGTTCGCGCGTCAGCCGGTCGAACGCCGCCGCGCCGATCGGATCGAGCCCGGCGGTCGGCTCGTCCAGAAACAGCAGTTCGGGGTCGAGCGCCAGCGCCCGGGCGAGCCCCGCGCGCTTCTTCATGCCGCCCGACAGCTCGCTGGGATATTTCGCCGCCGCGTCTTCGGGCAGGCCGCTCATCACCACCTTGTAGCGCGCGATGTCGCGCATCACCTCGGGCTCGATGTCGGGATAGAACTGCTTGAGCGGGACCTGCACGTTCTCGCCTACGGTCAGGGTCGAGAACAGCGCCCCGCCCTGGAACAGGACGCCCCAGCGGTTGCGCACGCCCAGCGCCTGGTCGGGATCGGCCCCGGTGATGGAGCGGCCGAACACCCTGATTTCGCCTTCGCTGGGCGTCTGCAGGCCGATGACGGAGCGCATCAGCACCGACTTGCCGGTGCCCGACCCGCCGACCACGCCCAGGATCTCTCCCCGCCGCACCTTCAGCGACAGGTTCTCGTGCACCACCTGGTCGCCGAACGCGTTGGTCACGCCTTCGATCTCGATCGGGTACTCGCCGCGAAACCGCTCGTGCTTGCCCAGCACGCGTTCTTCGGAAGCGTCGGTGGTCGCCTCGCTCATGCCCAGCCCACCTTGGTGAAGAACACCGCGAAGAACGCGTCGAGCACGATCACCGCGAAGATCGCCTGCACCACTGCCTTGGTCGTGCGCAGTCCGACCTGTTCCGAATTGCCTTCCACCTGCATGCCCTGATAGCAGCCGGTCAGCGCCACGATCAGGCCGAACACCGGCGCCTTCACCAGCCCCACCCACAGATCGTAGGTCGGCACGACCTCCTGGATGCGCTGGAGGAAATTGAGGAACGGGATGCCCAGCATCAGATCGCCGATCACCGCGCCGCCGATGATCGCCATGGCGGAGGCGTAGAAGCCCAGCAGGATCATCATGAAGGTGCAGGCCGCGATGCGCGGGATCACTAGCGCCTCGATCGGGGAGATGCCGATGGTGCGCATCGCGTCAATCTCTTCGGTCAGCTTCATCGTCCCCAGCTGCGCGGCGAAGGCGCTGCCCGATCGGCCCGCGACCATGATCGCGGTCATCAGCACGCCCAGTTCGCGCAAGGTGATGCGGCCGACCAGGTTCACGGTCAGCGTCTCGGCACCGAACTGCGCCAGCTGCACCGCGCCCTGTTGCGCGATGACGATACCGATGAGGAAGCTCATCAGCCCGATGATGGGCAGCGCGTTGACGCCGACGCTTTCGAACTGGCTGACGAGCGCTTTCGTGCGGAAGCGGCGCGGGTGGCGGATCAGCGTGGCGGTGGACAGCAGGATCTGGCCCAGGAAGCCTACGATCGTGCGCACCCCGCGCCCCATTTCCACCACCTTGTCGCCGGTGGTGTCGGTGACGCGCTGGAACAGCCGCAGCCGTTCGGGCTCCACATCCGCTTCGTTCAGGCTGTCGCCGACCGCCTTCAGCAGGCGCTGGGCCCGTTCGTCCGCGCCGGTGATCTCGGCCTCGTTACGGCGCGCGATGGAGCAGGCGAGCCAGGCGCCCACCGTATCGATCTCGCTGACGTCGGACAGGTCGACGCGCGCCAGCGGTTCCTCGATCGCAGTCAGATCCTGGTCGACCGCGCCGATGCTGGAGACGAGATACGGCCCCGTCAGCCGCAACACCTTGCGACCGCCGTCCCCGTCCTCGACGCTGTAGTGCGGACCCTGTGCCATGCCGCGCCCCATATGCGGGCAAACACCGTGCTTCACAAGCTGCAACGTGGCTGGCAAAGGCGCGCAGATGACCCAGACCGCCCTTCCCACCACCTTCGATCCCGCCGCCATCGAGGCCCGCTGGTACGCGCATTGGGAGAATACCGGCCTGTTCCGGCCGGAACGTCCGGACGCGGAGGCGTTCACCATCGTGAACCCGCCGCCCAACGTCACCGGCAGCCTGCATATCGGCCACGCGCTCGACAACACGCTGCAGGACATCGTGATCCGGTACGAGCGGCTGCGCGGCAAGGACGCGCTGTGGGTGGTCGGCATGGACCACGCCGGCATCGCGACGCAGATGGTGGTCGAACGCCAGCTGGCGGTGCGGCAGGACAAGCGCACCAATTATTCGCGCGAGGATTTCGTGGCGAAGGTGTGGGAGTGGAAGGAGGAAAGCGGCGGCGCCATCACCGGCCAGCTGCGGCGCCTGGGCTGTTCGATGGACTGGTCGAGAGAACAGTTCACGATGGACCCGCATTTCTCCGACGCGGTGACCGGGGTGTTCGTCCGGCTCTACAATGACGGGCTGATCTATCGCGACAAGCGGCTGGTGAACTGGGACCCGGCGCTCAAGACCGCGATTTCCGACCTCGAGGTGGAAACCCGCGACGTGAAGGGCAGCTTCTGGACCTTCGCCTATCCGCTGGCCGACGGCAGCGGCGAGATTCGCGTCTCGACCACCCGGCCCGAAACCATGCTTGCTGACATGGCGGTGGCGGTCCACCCGGAGGACGAGCGCTACCGCGATCTCGTCGCGCGCGGGGCGAAGGTGCGCCAGCCCATCACCGGGCGCGAGATTCCCATCGTCGCTGACGAGCACGCCGATCCGGAACTGGGCTCGGGCGCGGTCAAGATCACGCCGGGCCACGACTTCAACGATTTCGAGGTCGGCAAGCGCGCCGGCATCGCGCCTGCCGACATGCTCAACATGTTCGACGGCGATGCGCGCGTGGTGCAGACCGCCGACGGGCTCGTCCCCGCCGAGCTGATCGGGCTGGAGCGGTTCGAGGCGCGTGCCCGCATCGTCGCGATGATGAAGGAGGCCGGCCACCTCGTCCCGCACGTCGCGAAGGGCAAGGACGGCGAGCCGGTCGAACACGACGCCGAGCCGCGCACCATCGCCACCCCCTTCGGCGATCGCGGCGGGGTGGAGATAGAGCCGTGGCTGACCGACCAGTGGTATGTCGATGCCGAAAAGCTCGCCGCCGCACCGATCGAGGCGGTCAGAAGCGGCGCGGTCGAGATCGTGCCCGGGACGTGGGAGAAGACCTTCTTCAACTGGATGGAGAACATCCAGCCGTGGTGCGTGTCGCGCCAGCTGTGGTGGGGGCACCGGATTCCGGCTTGGGAGGGACCGCCTGTTGAGTGGCTGGATTTTTCCAAACCAGTCAACGAAAGGGGCCATGATCCGAAATCGCCCCTTCCGCATTTCGTCGCGGAAAATGAAGAAGATGCGATTGCGCAAGCAAGGGAGTTTTATGCTTCGAAAGGCAACTTAGAGGGCAAAAAGCTCTCTGTGGTTGCCGATGGAGAAGTAGGGCTAAATCAGGATTACGACGAGATAACTGTGCGGCTACGTCAAGATTCCGACGTGCTCGACACGTGGTTCTCCTCGGCGCTGTGGCCCTTCGCCACGCTCGGCTGGCCGGACGAGACCGCGCTGCTCGCCAAGCATTATCCCAACGATCTGCTCGTCTCCGGCTTCGACATCCTGTTCTTCTGGGATGCGCGGATGATGATGATGGGCAGCTATCTGACCGGCGAGAACCCGTGGCCGCGGCT
>CAYNZQ010000030.1:0-13912 GCA_964401795.1 uncultured Citromicrobium sp. | reverse complement strand
ATGGGCCTGCGCCTCGGCATGGACATCCCGGGCTGGCCGCCCGAGAACATCGAGGAAATGGCCAAGAAGCTCGAACAGGAGCTGCTGGGCTGAGGAATACGGGAGTCCCCGCGAAGGCGGGGACCTCCATCCGCCGGCGATCTGCCAGCGGCCAGGGACCCCCGCCTTCGCGGGGGCTCACGAAAGGCGAAGGTGACGGCCCGCAACGGTCACCAGCTCTGGGCTACCTGATACGGGCCCCTATCGAACGAAGGATTACGAGTTATGCGTCACGGTATTCGCCAGCGTAAGCTGAACCGCAAGTCGGGCCACCGCACCGCCATGTTCCGCAACATGTCGGCCGCGTTGATCAAGCACGAGCAAATCCTGACCACCGCCCCCAAGGCGAAGGAACTGCGCCCCTATGTCGAGAAGCTGATCACGCTCGCCAAGCGTGGCGGCCTGTCCAACCGTCGGCTCGCGATGAGCCGTCTGGGCGACGAAACCCAGCTGAAGAAGCTGTTCGACATCCTGGCGGAGCGGTATTCGGACCGCGACGGCGGTTACACCCGCGTGATCAAGGCCGGCTATCGCGGCAGCGACGCCGCGCAGATGGCGGTGATCGAATTCGTCGACCGCGACGAGGACGCGAAGGGCCAGGATTCGGGCCCGGTCATGAACGAGGAAGAAGAGTACGAGGACGCCTGAGCGCCTCCGACCTCCTAGGGTTTCGAAGGGCCGCGGGGAAACTCGCGGCCCTTTTCATTGGCTTCGCGCCGGTTTCGATATTCAGAAAAGTGCTTGATTAGCTGAACGGTGGCTGTCCCCACAATTCAGCGTCACCTCATTGCGGGTGCTCCATAAGGGGATCAACCGAGGCGATCCTGCCTTGTCGATCCAAGGAGCATTCTTCATGAAAACCGTTTCGAAAGCCCTGCTCGGAACCGTCGCCGCGGCTGCGATGACGGTTACTTCCGCGGCCCCCGCCATGGCGCGCGACCGCTACGATCGCGACGACGGGATCGGCGTGGGCGAGATCATCGCCGGCGCGGTCGTCCTGGGCGGGATCGCCGCCATTGCGAGTTCGATCGGCAACGACCGCGACCGCTATCGCGGCGATAATCGCTACGATCCGCGTTATCGCGCCAACTATTATCGAAGCCGGGGCAACCCGCGCGCGGCAGTGGACCGCTGCGTCCGCGCCGCCGAGGGCAATGCCGCTCGCTACGGCTACCGCGCCAATGTGATCGATGTGAACCGCGTTGACGATACCCGCTATGGCTGGCGCGTGCGTGGTCGCATCGCGGTGAACGACCGCGGGGGCTATGGCCGCTACAATCGCGGGCGCGGCTACGACAAGGGTCGGTTCACCTGCGACATCAGTCGCGGCCGCGTGGTCGGGCTCGACTACAAGGGTATTCGCGGCCTCGGCTGATCCGGACGCGATCCATTCCACCACCGGGGCGGTTCAGCCGCAAGTCAGGCCGAACCCCCCATTCTTTTTCACTCTACGCGCCGAAAGGGCTTCGCCATGGCACGACTTCCATCCCTGTTAGCCGGTATCGCCGCCGCTTCGATGGCGGTCGCGCCCGTGGCCGCTTCTGCGGTCGACTTCCCGCTTGCCCCCACGCCCGCGAGCTTCGCCTCCGCGACCGCCGGTGCCGCCGCGGGCGAGGTGCAGTCCTACGACCGCCGCTGGCGCGGGCATCGCCGGCACCGCGATCGTGACGATGGCATCGGTATCGGCGGCATCCTGGCAGGCGTCGCTATCATCGGCGGGCTCGCCGCGCTGACCACGGTGAGCCAGAAGCCGAGGGACGACCGTCGCCCGGATTACCGGGACGACGATGCCGACCGCGCGGCGCAGCTCTGCTCGCACGCCGTCGGGCGCGAGAACCGCGTGCAATCGATCGACGATGTCGGGCGCTATGGCGAAGGCTGGGCGGTCAGCGGCCGTATCCACAATGGCGACCGCTTCACCTGCACGGTCGGCGCCGATGGCCGGATCGACCGCGTCGACTACGGCTATCTGCGACCCGAGGGGGCGTACGATACGCCTTACGGGCAGCAGGGGGCGGCGGGCGGCCAGCTCGCCGATCGCGACTACCGCGCGGCCCGCGCCCAAGTCGGTTTGCCTTCGCCCGATCGCGCCGCGGACCCCTATGCGTCCGACCCGTATAGCGACGATCCCTATGCGTCCGACGATCCCTACGCGCAGGACCCGTATGCGGGTAGTACCTACCCCGGCGGTCCGCCCCCCGGCTATGCGGGGGACTGATCCTCGTCGTTGGCGGCTGCGCGTTCGTGATAGGCGGGCAGGGACAGGTTGAAGCGGATCGCCGCGCTGCGCAGCGCGTAGCCCGCCGCCGTCGCGCCGGTCCAGGTGACCGCGCGCGAGAAGTCGAGCGCCGTCCCCAGCGAACACAGCGCCGCCGACAGGGCGGACGCGGTAACGTAGAGTTCGGGCCGCATCAGGATCGACGGGCGGCCCGCCACCACGTCGCGGATGATGCCGCCGACACAGCCGGTGACCACGCCCATCATGGTCGCGGGGATCGGCGGCAAGCCGTAAGTCAGCGCCTTCGCCGTGCCCAGCACCGCATAGGCGGTGAGGCCCAGCCCGTCGGCGTAATCGAGCAAATGCCCGCTCCAGAAGCGGGTCGGCGTGAACCACACCGCGAGCGCCACGATCAGCGTCACGGCGGCGACCCAGGGATCGTGGATCCAGAACACCGGCGCATCGATCAGCAGGTCGCGGATCGTGCCGCCGCCCACGCCCGTCACCAGCGCGAAGAATGCCATGGTGACGAAGGTCTGCTTCTCGCGCGCGGCGATCAGCGCGCCCGACAGCGCGAACACCGCCACGCCGGCCAGATCGAGCCAGTCGAGCAACGGGGTCAGCACGGTTTCTGCATCGGGCATGGGGACTATCCGAAGGACATGCGAATCATGCGCGCCCGCTTAGGCGCGTTGCGCGCGCCAGACCACCCGCCGGGCCGCGGCCTGTTCTTTACCGGCCCCTACCGTGACTTCATTCCCGCCACCGGCTAGACCGGTTTCACGCCATTCACACGAAGGACGACCGTCTCCATGCGCAAAGCCATCCTCCCGCTTCTCCTCGCCACCGCAGCGTGCAGCGCGCCCATGACGGGCAGCGGCGACGTCGCGAGCGCGCCCGCTCCGGCGGAGGCGCCGTACGATCTGGATGCGCAATATGCGAAGCTGGCCGAAATCCGGATGACGCCCGATACGTCCTACCTTTCGGCGGAGGAGCGGGACGTGGTGAACCTCCTTAACCAGGCATCGAACCTGATGAGCGAGATCTACCTGCGCCAGCGCTACGCCGACAATCCGCAGATCCGAACCGCCATCTCGCGCATCCGCCGCGCCGACCGCGACCGGCTGCTGGCGATGTTCGATCGCAATTTCGGACCGTGGGACGAGATCGCGGAATTGCATCCCTTCTACGGCACCGACGCCATGCCCGAAGGCGCCGGCTTCTATCCCACCGACCTGACGCGCGCGGAATTCGACGCCTATCTTGCCGCGCATCCCGATCAGAAGGACGCGCTGACCAGCCCCTACACCGTGGTCCGGCGCGATGGCGACGCGTTGAAGGCGATCCCCTATTCGGTCGCCTATGCGCAGTGGCTGAAGCCTGCCGCCGCGCTGCTGGAACAGGCGGCGGCGCGCACCAGCAATCCCAGCCTGAAGACATTCCTGACCCTGGGCGCGAAGGCTTTCCTGACCGACGATTACTACCAGAGCGAACTCGCCTGGATGGACCTGAAGGACACGCCGATCGAGGTCGCGATCGGGCCCTACGAGGTCTACACCGACCGCCTCTACGGCACCAAGACCGCGTTCGAGAGCTTCGTCACCCTGCGCAATCCGGAAGAGAGCGCGGCGCTGGCGAAGTACAAGAACTATCTACGCGACATGGAAAAGAACCTGCCGATCGAGGATCGCTACAAGAATTTCGAGCGCGGTTCGGAAAGCCCGATCTCGGTCGCCGATCAGGTGCATGGCGGGGGCGACAACGTGCCGGGCGTGCAGACCATCGCCTTCAACCTGCCCAATGACGAGCGGGTGCGCGAGGCGAAGGGCGCCAAGAAGGTGATCCTCGCCAACGTGCTGGGCGCGAAATACGATCGCATCCTGAAGCCGATGGCGGGCGTGGTGCTGAAGCCCGATCAGGCGGGGCTGGTGGCGAAGAAGTACATGGAGCTGGAGACGCTGTTCCACGAGCTGTCGCACAGCCTGGGGCCGGGCAGCATCACCGTCGACGGGCGCAAGACCACGGTCAGCGCGGAACTGAAGGACCAGTATTCCGCGCTGGAGGAATCGAAGGCCGACGTGATGGGCGCCTACAACGTGCTCTACATGATGGAGCGGGGCGAAATTCCCACTAGCGAGAAGCAGCAGCTGCTCGCCTCGTACTTCACCGGCATCTTCCGCGCGGTCCGCTTCGGAACGGAAGAAGCGCACGGCAAGGGCGCGGCGCTGCAATACGGCTATCTGAAGGAGAAGGGCGCGTTCCGCTGGGACGATGCCGCCGACCGCTTCGTGATCGACTATCCGAAGCTGGAAAGCGGTCTTACCGATCTGCTCCACGACCAGCTGATGCTGCAGGCGCGGGGCGACTATGCCGGGACCAAGGCGTTCTTCGCTCGCTACGCGAAACTGGATGATCACGCGAAGACGGCAATCGCGGCGATGGGCGACATCCCGGTCGATATCGATCCGGTCTATCCCGACCGGATCTGATGCCGCGCGGCGCTGCGGCTATTCTCGCAGCGCCGGCATTTCCTGGCCGTTCTGGAACAGGGTGAGACCGGTCACCTTTCCGCTGTCGTCGCGCGTGAACGCGATGGCGGCATCGACCACCTTCAGGAAGAAGCGGTCCTTCCCTTCGGCGTAAAGGCGAAATTCGGGCTGGCCGGTTGCCTGCGCGGTCAGGTGGTCGCCCTCGCGCCGGATGGCGATGGCGAAGGTCGGGGCGAAGCGGTAGGTCGCGGGATAGTCGGCCAGCAGTTCGGCGGGCAGGGTGGTTTCCTTGCGCACCGTCACCGGCTGCGCCGCGCGCCCCTGCGCCAGCCGCATCAGCGAGGTGCCGAGGCGATCTGCGGAGGGACCGTTGAGGTTGGCGAGCACGGCTACCGTGACCTTGCGATCCGGATCGTAGCCGAGCCAGCTGTTGAAGCCCTCGATCCCGCCGCTGTGCGAGATCGTGGTCGTATCGCCCTCCGTGCGTACCAGCAGGCCGAGCGCGTAGTCGTCGCGCGCCACAGTCAGCAGGTCCTTCATGCTCGCCGCGGGCAGCAGCTTGCCGCCGAACAGCGCGCGCTCCCACTTCAGCAGGTCGCGAGTGGTCGAATGGAGCCCGCCTGCGCCGAGCGGCCACGACATGTCGACATAGGGCGCGTTGACGGGGCCGTCCGCACCCGGAACGTAGCCCGCGGCGCGGCGCATCACGATCGCGCGCTGGTCGTCATAGGCGGTATCCGCCATCCCCGCCGGTTCGAACAGGTTGGCGCGCACGAAATCGGCGTAGGATTGCCCGCTCAGTCGTTCGATAATGCGGGTGAGGACGACGTAGTTGGAATTCGAATAGTCGTATTTCAACCCCGGCGCGAACTCCAGCGGCGCGTCGCGGAACAGTGCGATCGGCTCGTCATCCGCGGTCGGCCGCACCTTGGCGGCGTCGAAGGCATCCAGCCCGGTGAAATTGACGATGCCCGAGGTGTGGGTGAGCAGGTTGCGGACTGTCACCTTTTCCCACGCGGGCGGGGCGTCGGGCAGATAGGTGGAGACCGGCGCGTCCAGCGTCAGCATGCCCCGGTCGCGCAGCAGCAGCGTGGCGACCGCCGTGAAATGCTTCGTCACCGAACCGATGCGGAACTTCGTCGCGCCGTCGTTGGGAACCGACCATTCGAGGTTCGCATCGCCATAGCCGCGATCGAACAGGACCGTTCCGTCGCGCGCGACCAGCACCGCGCCCATGAATTGCCCGCTCTGCGCTTCGGCGTCCGCGAAGCGCGCGATGTCGGCCTCGCTCTGCGCGTGCGCGGGGACTGCGATGGCCGCCAATGCGGCGAGCCCGATTGCGAAACGGTTCATAGTATCTCCCTCCCGTGTGTATTGTTCGGGTAATACACTGCGAGAGGGGATGCAACCGTTACGACGGGGTTCAGTTCTTTGCGAAGAGGTTCGCCGGGTCGGCCATCGCCTTGATTTCCAGCGCGTTGCCGATGGGATCGCGGAAGAACATGGTCGCCTGCTCGCCCGCCTGCCCGGCGAAGCGCACGGTCGGGGCGATGGCGAATTCGACCCCGGCGGCGGTCAGGCGCTCGGCCAGCGCGCGCCACTCGTCCATGGTCAGGACCAGGCCGAAATGGGGGACGGGCACATCATGCCCGTCCACCGCATTGTGCGCCGCCGCCTGCGCCGCGACCGCAGAGGGGCTCAGATGCGCGACGATCTGGTGCCCGTGGAAATCGAAATCGATCCACTCCTCGCACGATCGCCCTTCCGGACAGCCGAGCAGGCCGCCGTAAAACACCCGCGCCGCCGCGAGGTCGTGGACGGGAAAGGCGAGGTGGAACGGAGGCACGCTCGCCATCGCCCGCGCCTCAGATATGGATCGGCTTGCCCATCACGCCCATCGCCGCTTCCTTCAGCGCCTCGGCGTGGGTGGGGTGGGCGTGGCAGGTATAGGCGATATCCTCGCTGGTGGCGCCGAATTCCATCGCCACCGCGGCCTCGGCGATCATCGTGCCGGCGACGCTGGCGATGCACCAAACGCCCAGCACGCGATCGGTTTCCGCATCGGCGATGACCTTCACGAAACCGTCGGGCTCGTGATTGGTCTTGGCACGGCTGTTGGCCATCATCGGGAACTTGGAGGTTTTCACCTTGCCGGTTTCCTTCGCCTCTTCCTCGGTCAGGCCGACGCCCGCGATTTCGGGCCAGGTATAGACGACGCTGGGGATTACGGCGTGGTTCACGATGCCGGTCTGGCCCGCGATGTTCTCCGCCACCGCGATGCCTTCGTCCTCGGCCTTGTGCGCCAGCATCGGGCCGGGGATCACGTCGCCGATCGCCCACACCCCGTCGACCTTGGTGCGGAAATCGTGGTCGGTTTCGATCTGGCCGCGCTTGTTCGTTTCCAGCCCGATCGCGTCGAGGCCGAGTCCGTCGGTGTTCGGCCGGCGCCCGATGGAAACGAGCACGCAATCGGCCTCCATCGTCTCCTCCTCGCCGCCCGCGGCCGGTTCCAGCGTCAGGGTCGCCTTCTTGCCGTCGACGGTCACACCGGTGACCTTGGTCGACAGCTTGAACTCGATCCCCTGCTTCTTGAAGATCTTGTTCGCTTCCTTGCGCACGTCACCGTCCATGCCGGGCAGGACCTGGTCGAGAAATTCGACGCAGGTCACCTCGGCCCCCAAGCGGCGCCACACGCTGCCCAGTTCGAGCCCGATCACGCCTGCGCCGATCACGACCATTTTCTTGGGTACTTCGGGCAGTTCCAGCGCGCCGGTGGAATCGACCACCACGTGGTTGTCGTTGTCGACCTCCACGCCCGGCAGCGGCGTCACGGAGGAGCCGGTGGCGATGACGATGTTCTTCGCCGTCTTGGTCTCGCCGTTCACCTCGACCGTGTGCGCGTCCTTGAAGGTGGCATAGCCGTTCAGCCAGTCGACCTTGTTCTTCTTGAACAGGAAGGCGACGCCCTTTGTCAGGCCGTCCACCGCGTCGCGGCGCTGCGCATGCATCTGGTCGAGATCGAGCTTGGGGGTCACGTCGATCCCCATCTGCTTCATCGTACCGTTCGATGCGGCATCGAAATACTCGCTGGCGTGGAGCAGCGCCTTGGACGGGATGCACCCGACATTGAGGCAGGTTCCGCCCAGCGTCTCGCGCCCTTCGGCGCAGGCGGTCTTGAGCCCCAGCTGCGCCGCGCGGATCGCGGCGACATAGCCGCCCGGGCCGGCACCGATGACGAGGACGTCGTAGTCGAATTCGTTGCTCATAGCTCTTCTCGCATCATCCCCGCGCAGGCGGGGATCCAGATTGCACCCTTCGAAGCTGGATCCCCGCCTGCGCGGGGATGACGAAGGGTGGCAGGAAACTTACAAGTCGATCAGCATCCGGGTCGGATCCTCGATCGCCTCCTTGATGATCTTCAGCGTGGTCACGGCCTCGCGCCCGTCGATCAGGCGGTGGTCGTAGGACAGCGCGATATACATCATCGGACGGATCACGATCTCGCCGTTCACCACCACCGGCCGGTCCTCGATCCGGTGGAGGCCCAGCACCGCGCTCTGCGGCGGGTTGATGATCGGGGTCGACATCAGCGATCCGAACACGCCGCCATTGGAAATGGTGAAGGTGCCGCCCTTCATGTCGTCCATCGTCAGCGTGCCTTCGCGGGCGCGGCTGCCGAAATCGGCGATGTCCTTCTCGATCCGGGCAAAGCCCTTCTTGTCGGCATCGCGCACGACTGGCACGACCAGGCCGTTGGGCGCGCTGACCGCGACCGAGATGTCGACATAGTCGTGATAGACGATCTCGTCGCCTTCGATATAGGCGTTGGCCGACGGGACGTCCTTCAGCGCGAGGCAGGCGGCCTTCGCGAAGAAGCCCATGAAGCCCAGCTTGATGTCGTGCTTCTTGGCGAACAGGTCCTTGTACTTCTCGCGCGCTTCCATGACCGCGGTCATGTCGCAATCGTTGAAGGTGGTGAGCAGCGCGGCGTTGTCCTGCGCGCCCTTCAGGCGCTTGGCGATGGTCTGGCGCATGCGGGTCATCTTGACCCGCTCCTCGCGCCGCTCGCCGCCGGTCGTCGGGGTGGGGGCCGGCGCGCTCTGGCTCGGCGCCGAAGTGTCGCCCTTCGCCTTGGCGGCGGCGATCACGTCTTCCTTGGTCAGGCGCCCGTCCTTGCCGGTGCCCTTGACGGTCGAGGGATCGACCCCGTGTTCCAGCACCGCGCGGCGCACCGCGGGCGAGAGCGCCTGCGTGCCGTCGCCATCCACCGCCGCGCCCGAGGGGGCCTGCTGCCCGGCATTCTCGGGCTTCGCCGCGGCGCCGGACGTGTCGTCCTTCGCAGCCGGGGCGGGCGAGGGCGCGGGGGTGCTGTCTCCGCCGCCGCTCTTCGCCTCGGCGCCTTCCTCGACCGTCGCGATGACCGCGCCGACCTCGACCGTGTCGCCTTCGTTCGCGACATGATCCTTCAGCACGCCCGCGACGGGCGAGGGCACCTCGACCGACACCTTGTCGGTTTCGAGGCTGGCGATGGGTTCGTCCACCGCGACCGCATCGCCGGGCTGCTTCAGCCATTCGGCGATCGTGCCTTCGGTGACCGATTCACCGAGCTGGGGGACCTTGATTTCGGTTGCCATGCGTCAGCCCTTCGCCTTCCTGTTAGTTTCGTCTTCGATGCGACATTCGCGTGCCGCCACGCCGCCATCGGCCAGGCCGAGTGCGACCTGAACCAGCGATTCCTGTTGTACCTTGTGCCGGTTGGCGAGGCCCGTCGCCGGGCTCGCCGCGACTTCGCGACCGGCATAGCAGGGGCGCTTGCCCCCGTGCCCTGCCTTGTCGAGCGCCTGTTCGATCAGCCCGTCGACGAAGAACCACGCACCGTTGTTCTTGGGCTCTTCCTGGCACCAGACCACGGTTTCGAGGTTCTTCATCCGCTCCAGCCGGACCGCCAGCGGGTCGCCGGGGAAGGGATAGAGCTGCTCGATCCGGACGATGGAAACGTCCTCCAGCCCCTCGGCATCGCGCTTCTCCATCAGGTCGTAGGCGACCTTGCCGCTGCACAGCACCAGGCGCCGGACCTTGTCGTCCGCGATCGTCTTCGTGTCGGACTTGATCCGCATGAAGTGCTGCTCGCCCATGAACTCCTCGGCGCTGCTTTTCGCCAGCGGATGGCGCAGCAGGCTCTTGGGCGTCATGATGACCAGCGGCTTGCGGAAGCTGCGCAGCATCTGGCGGCGAAGCACGTGGAAATAGTTCGCCGGGCTGGTGATGTTGCAGACCTGGATGTTGTCGTTCGCGCACAGCTGCAGGAACCGCTCGAGCCGGGCGGAGGAGTGTTCCGGCCCCTGGCCCTCGTATCCGTGGGGCAGCAGCATGACGAGGCCGTTGGCGCGCAGCCACTTCACCTCGCCGCTGGCGATGAACTGGTCGATCATGATCTGCGCGCCGTTGGCGAAATCGCCGAACTGCGCTTCCCACAGGACCAGCGTCTTGGGATCGGCCAGCGCGAAGCCGTATTCGAAGCCGAGCACGCCGTATTCGGACAGCGGGCTGTCGTAGACCTCGAACTTGCCGTGCGGCAGCGTGGCGAGCGGGATGTGCTTGTGCTCGTCGGTCTGGTCGACCCACACCGCATGCCGCTGGCTGAAGGTGCCGCGACCCGAATCCTGGCCCGACAGGCGCACGCCGAACCCTTCGGTGACGAGGCTGCCGAAAGCGAGCGCCTCCGCCGTCGCCCAGTCGATGCCTTCGCCCTTGGCGAACATCTCGCGCTTGGCATCCAGCACGCGGTTCAGCGTCTTGTGGATGGTCAGCCCCTCGGGCACCTCGGTCAGCGTGCGGCCGAGGCTTTCGAACAGCTTCTTGGGGATCGCGCTTTCGACGTTGCGGCGCGCGGTTTCCTCGTCGGCGGGCTTGTTGAGGCCCGACCAACGCCCGCCGAACCAGTCGGCGGCGTTGGGCTTGTAGCTGTCGGCCGCGTCGAATTCGTCCGACAGGTGCGCGGTGAAGTCCTTCTCGTAGGTGCCGACGAACGCGCCGTCGATCACCTTCTCGTCCTTCAGCCGGTCGGAATAGAGCACGCTGACCTTCGGGTGCTTCTTGATCCGGTCGTACATCAGCGGCTGGGTGAAGCTCGGCTCATCGCCCTCGTTGTGGCCGAAGCGGCGATAGCACCACATGTCGATCACGATGTCGCGGCCGAAACGCTGGCGGTATTCGATCGCCAGCTTGCAGGCGAAGGTCACCGCTTCCGGATCGTCGCCGTTCACGTGCAGGATCGGGGCCTGCACGCCCTTCGCGACGTCGCTGGGGTAGGGGGACGATCTGGCGAATTGCGGGCTGGTCGTGAAACCGATCTGGTTATTGATCACGAAGTGGATGCAACCGCCGGTATTGTAGCCACGCACGCCGGAAAAGCCGAGGCACTCCCACACGATACCCTGGCCGGCGAACGCCGCATCGCCGTGGATCAGCACCGGCAGCACCTGCTCGTGCTTCTTCAGATCGTCGCGGATCGCCTGCTGCGCGCGGGTCTTGCCCAGCACGACGGGGTCCACCGCCTCCAGGTGGCTGGGATTGGGGACGAGGCTCATATGCACCTGGATCCCGTCGAATTCGCGGTCGGTGCTGGTGCCGAGGTGGTATTTCACATCGCCCGATCCGCCGACATCGTCGGGGTTCGCGCTGCCGCCCTGGAATTCGTGGAAGATGACCTTGTAGGGCTTGGCCATCACGTTCGCGAGCACGTTCAGCCGGCCGCGGTGCGCCATGCCGTAAATGATCTCGCGCACGCCCATCTGGCCGCCATACTTGATCACCGCCTCCAGCGCGGGGATCATGCTCTCGCCGCCGTCGAGGCCGAAGCGCTTCGTCCCGACATATTTCTTGCCGAGGAAATTCTCGAACTGTTCGCCGCGGATGACGGCGGACAGGATCGCGCGCTTACCCTCGTCGGTGAACTGGATCGTCTCGTCCGGGCTCTCGAACCGTTCCTGCAGGAAGCGGCGCTCCTCCACGTCGGAGATGTGCATGTATTCGAGGCCGACCTTGCCGCAGTAATTGGCCTTGAGGCACTGGTACAGCTCACGCGGGGTGGTCCATTCGAGGCCGAGGTTGCCGCCCACGAAGATCTCGTGATCCATCGCCTCGGGCGGGAAATGCCATTCGAGCTTGAGGTCGTCGGGCAGCTCGCGCTTCGACAGGCCGAGCGGGTCGAGATCGGAAGCAAGGTGCCCGCGCACGCGGAAGGTGCGGATCAGCAGCATCGCACGGATCGCGTCTTCGGCGGCCTGCGTGATGCTCGCCTGGTCGGCCGGCTTGCCCGCCTTTTCGACCGCTTGCTTCACCGCCGCCTTCATCGCGGTCGGGTCCATCGCCTGCGTCAGGTCGCTTTCGGCCGAAACGTCGGTCAGCGGCCAGCGCGGGTTGGCCCAGCTGGGCCCCGCCTGCGCGGCATCCTGATCGCCGAGTTCCGGCAGGAAAGACTGGTTTTCGTTACCCATCGTCACGTCACATCTGAGTCCCAGCGAAAGCGGGGACCTCCTTCCGTCAAGTACGCCCTAGACCAAGCTCGCGCTCAAATCGGACCAATCGGGATTGGCCCTCTCTATAAGCTCGATCTTCCAGTCGCGTTTCCAAGCCTTCATTCGCCGCTCGACGACGCGAGCATCGTGAATATTATCGAACCTTTCGAACCACACGAGGCGACGACATTGGTATTTCTTTGCAAAGCCCGCCAGTTGCCCGGTTCGATGCTGTTCCACACGCGTCGCAAGATCGTCCGTCACTCCGATGTAGAGAACTCCGTTTTTCCGGTTCGTCAGAAGATAGACGAAGCCCTCTCGCAAGCGTTCCTCCGCGTGGTAGGAGGCCCCAGCTTTCGCTGGGGCTCACGCAACGGGGTTACGCGTTTTCTTTCAGCAACGCGGCCAGCGTGGTGCCCAGTTCGCTGGGGCTGTCGGCGACCCTGATCCCGGCGGCTTCCATCGCCGCGATCTTGTCGTCCGCGCCGCCCTGGCCGCCCGAGACGATCGCGCCCGCGTGGCCCATGCGGCGGCCCGGAGGTGCCGTGCGGCCCGCGATGAAGCCGACGGTCGGCTTCCAGCGACCCTTCTTCTTCTGCTCCGCGAGGAACTGAGCGGCTTCTTCCTCGGCGCTGCCGCCGATTTCGCCGATCATGATCATGCTCTCGGTTTCCGGATCGTCGAGGAACAGGTCGAGCACGTCGATGAAGTTGGTGCCGTTGACCGGATCGCCGCCGATGCCAACCGCGGTCGTCTGGCCAAGGCCCGCATTGGTCGTCTGGTGCACGGCTTCATAGGTCAGCGTGCCCGAGCGGCTGACGACGCCGACGCTGCCCTTCTTGAAGATCGAGCCGGGCATGATGCCGATCTTGCACTCGTTCGGCGTCAGAACGCCGGGGCAGTTCGGCCCGATGAGGCGCGACTTGGAGCCTTCCAGCGCGGCCTTGGCGCGGACCATGTCGAGCACCGGGATGCCTTCGGTGATGCACACGATCAGTTCGATCTCGGCATCGATCGCCTCGCAGATCGCGTCCGCGGCGAAGGGCGGCGGCACGTAGATGCAGCTCGCGGTGGCGCCGGTGGCGTCCTTCGCCTCCTTCACCGTGTCGAAATTGGGCAGGCCGATATGCGTCGTGCCGCCTTTGCCCGGGGTCACGCCCGCCACCATCTGGGTGCCGTAATCGAGCGCCTGCTGGGTGTGGAAGGTGCCGGTGTCGCCGGTCATCCCTTGAGTGATGACCTTGGTGTTCTTGTCTACGAGGATGCTCATTCGATTTCGTCCTTTTGCGATCCCGGGCCAAGCCGAAATCCTTTACCGTCCCGGCCGCACCATGGGGTGCGAAACCCCGGCGTCATGCCGGGGCGCCGCCTGTTCGTGTGCGAACCTACTTCAGGCTCTCGTCGATGCCCTTGCAGGCTTCGAGCAGTTCCTCGACCGCGTCGGTGCTGACCTTGAGGTTCTTCTTCTCCTCGTCGGACAGCGCGATCTCGATCACGTCCTCGATGCCGTTCGCGCCGATCACCGCCGGGACGCCGACATACAGGCCGTCGACGTCGTACTTGCCCTCGACATGGGCGGCGCAGGGCAGGATGCGCTTCTGGTCGCCCAGATAGGCTTCGGCCATGCTGATCGCGCTGGTCGCGGG
>CAYNZQ010000029.1:0-14332 GCA_964401795.1 uncultured Citromicrobium sp. | reverse complement strand
CGGTGTGGATGTCGAACGGGAAGCCGAGCAGCTTGCCGCCCATCACGCTGCATTCCAGGTGCCAGCCCGGCGCGCCGCGGCCCCAGGGCGAATCCCATTCCATCTGGCGCGTCTCGCCCGGCGGGGTGGTGCGCCAGATCGCGAAATCGGCGGCGTTGCGCTTGCCCTCGACCGCCTCGATCCGGCCCTCGCCCTCCTCCGTCACCGCGCGCGCCAGCCGTCCGTAATCGGCGACGGTCGAAGTATCGAAATAAAGACCGGAATCGAGCCGGTAGCAGTGCTTGTCCGCGATACTTCGCGCGAAATCGATCATCTCGCCGATGTAGTCGGTCGCGACCGACCATTGCGCGGGTTGCCGGATGTTGAGCGCCTTCACATCGGCCCAGAACGCCTCGGTGTAATGGTGCGCGATGTCCCAGATCGACTGCGCACGCCCTTCCTTTTTCGATTGGGCCGCCGCCTTTTCCAGCTTGTCCTCGCCCGCATCGGCATCGTCCGTCAGGTGCCCGACATCGGTGATGTTGATGATGTGGGTAAGCTTGTACCCCTTCCAGCTCAGCGTGCGCCCCAGGACGTCGGCGAAGACGTAGGCGCGCATATTGCCGATATGCGGGTAGTTGTAGACCGTGGGCCCGCAGCTGTAGACCCGCGCCTCGCCCGGATGGACGGGGTTGAAGGTTTCCAGCTGGCGGGTCAGCGAGTTGAAAAGGCGCAGGTCGGTCATCCTTCCCCCTCGAACAGGTCGGCCAGCTGCTCGATGATCGTGCCGCCCAGTTGCTCCACATCCATGATCGTGACCGCGCGGCGGTAATAGCGGGTGACGTCGTGGCCGATGCCGATCGCGACGAGCTGGACCGGGCTCTGCTTCTCGATCCATTCGATCACGCGGCGCAGATGGCTTTCGAGATAGCCCGCGCTGTTCACGCTCAGCGTCGAATCGTCGACCGGCGCGCCGTCGGAGATGACCATCATGATGCGGCGGTCCTCCGGCCGGGCGATCAGGCGGTTGTGCGCCCACAGCAGCGCCTCGCCGTCGATGTTTTCCTTCAGCAGCCCTTCGCGCATCATCAGGCCGAGATTGCGGTGCGCCCGGCGCCACGGCTCGTCCGCCTTCTTGTAGATGATGTGCCGCAGATCGTTGAGGCGGCCGGGATGCTGCGGCTTGCCGTCGGCGAGCCATTTCTCGCGCGCCTGGCCGCCCTTCCACGCGCGGGTGGTGAAGCCCAGGATCTCCACCTTCACGCCGCAGCGTTCCAGCGTGCGGGCGAGGATGTCGGCGCTGATCGCGGCGATGCTGATCGGGCGACCGCGCATGGACCCCGAATTGTCGATCAGCAGGCTGACGACGGTATCCTTGAACTCGGTATCCCGCTCGCGCTTGTAGCTGAGCGAGTGGCCCGGGCTGATGACCACGCGGGCCAGCCGTGCGGCATCGAGCAGCCCCTCTTCCTGGTCGAAGTCCCAGCTGCGGCTCTGCTGCGCCATCAGCCGGCGCTGGAGCCGGTTGGCGAGCCGGGTGACGACCGATTGCAGCCCGGTCAGCTGACTGTCGAGATACTGGCGCAAGCGATCGAGCTCCGCCGCGTCGCACAGTTCGGGCGCTTCCACCACCTCGTCGAAGGCGGTGGTGTAGGCGCGGTAGTCGAAATTCTCCGGCTCGTCGGTCCATGGGCGGTTGGGGCGCACGGGCATCATGCCCTCCTCCCCGTCCTCGCCCGGCTCGCCTTCGGCCATGTCCTCCTCGCCCGAAAGCTCGCTCTCGCCGTCCTCGCCCTCGCCCTCGTCGCCGGCCTCGCCCGCCATTTCGGCGCTGCTGGGTTCGTTGCGGTCGCCGCCCTCGGTCTCGTCCTCGCCGTCGTCCTCGGGGGTTTCGCCCTCGTCCTCGTCGCCGCCCTCGCCCCCGTCGTCGGGCGCCTCTTCGGGCAGGGTGAGTTCGAGATGGCGCAGCATGTCGAGCGCGAGCGACTGGAACGCGGTCTGGTCGGACAGCCGCTCGGCCAGCCCCTCGAAGTCGCCGCCGGTGCGTGCCTCCACGAATTCGCGCACCATCTCGACGCCGGCGCGCGCGCGTTCCGGCACAGGCTGGCCGGTCAGTTCCTCGCGCAGCATCAGCGAGATCGCGGTCTGGAGCGGCACCTCGCTCTCGTTCTGGGCCCGCACGATCGGATCGCTCGCCACGCGCAGCTCGGTCGCCGCATCAAGATTGGCGCCTATCCCACTGTAATTGTTGGCACCGAGCGCCTCGTAGCGAACCTGCTCGATCGCGTCGTACACCGCGCGCGCGACCGGTTCGGTCGGGGCGCCCTTGCGGTGCAACCCCTCGTCGTGATGGCGCAGGCGCAGCGCGAAGCTGTCGGCGAAGCCGCGCGCCTCCTGCACCTGCCCCGCGGGCAGGTTGCGTCCGGGCAGGGGCACGCGGAACGTATTGCCGCTCGCCGCCGGGCTGTCCGCGGCCCAGGCGACATCGACCTCACGCTCGCGCGCGAGGGCCCGTGCCCCGCCGGTGAGGGCGCGCTTGAAGCGATCGAGAGGCGTTTCTTCGGACAAGTCGCGGGATGCTTACAGGATCGACTGGCCGGTCTTCGACCAGTCGGCGAGGAAGCCCTCGATCCCCTTGTCGGTCAGCACATGCTTGACCAGCCCGTGGATCACCTTGGGCGGCGCGGTCATCACGTCCGCCCCGATCAGCGCGCATTCCAGCACGTGGGTCGCATGGCGGATGCTCGCGGCGAGTATTTCGGTCTCGTAGGCGTAATTGTCGTAGATCGTGCGGATGTCGCGGATCAGTTCCAGCCCGTTCGCGCCGTTGTCGTCGTGGCGACCGAGGAAGGGCGAGACGAAGGTCGCCCCCGCCTTCGCCGCGAGCAGCGCCTGATTGGCGGAGAAGCACAGCGTGACGTTGACCATCGTGCCATCCGCGGTCAGCGCCTTGCAGGTTTTCAACCCTTCCATCGTCAGCGGCACCTTGATGCAGACATTGTCCGCGATCTTGCGCAGGACCTCCGCCTCTTTCATCATCGTGGGATGATCGAGCGCGACGACCTCGGCACTGACGGGCCCGTCGACCAGGTCGCAGATTTCCTTCGTCACTTCCATGAAGTCACGACCCGACTTGGCGATCAGGCTAGGATTGGTGGTCACACCGTCGAGCAGGCCGGTTTCGGCAAGCTCGCGGATCTCGGCGATTTCGGCCGTGTCGGCGAAGAACTTCATGGCTGTCAGTTTCCTGTCATATACGGGTCATAAATAATCGCGAAAGGCGCTCCGCAGGAAGGAACGGGTGTCATCATGAAACCGCTGCAAACCCGCGTTTGTGCCACGACCCTTGCCGCCGCCGCCGGCCTTTTGCAACCGAGCGTGGCGCACGCCGACGATTCGCAATTCTGGCTGGAGCTCGGCACCAAGGGCATGATCGCGCCCGATACCAACCTGCAGTTCAAGGTGGAACAGCGACGGCAGGCCGGACCGGAGGAATATATCGTCGCCGCGACGGTCGAACGCGCCGTGGCACCGCGTCTCGCTCTGGGTGGCGGCGCGGAAATCCACGACCGGGGCGGCAAGACCGAGGTACGCCCCTACGAGCAGGCGAGCTACAGCATCGGCCCGTTCGCCATGCGTACGCGCCTGGAAGAGCGGTTCTTCGACGACGCCGACCACATGGCTCTGCGCCTGCGGCAGCGCGTGCAACTGCGTCAACCCATCGCGAAGAACCTGACCGCGGGTGCTTCTGCCGAACTGTTGTACCAGCTGCGGGCCCCCGAACGCGGCGGGCCGCAGCGGATCGACCAGTGGCGGTTCGGCGCCGGCCTGACCTACCGGGCGCGCGAGAACCTGGAACTCGCGGCAGGCTATCTGTTCGTCCTGCGCCCGCGCGACGGTGCGGACCGGCGCACCCACGTCCCGCAGGTCGGGCTGACCTACCGCTTCTGAAGCAAGCCGCCGCCGGTCAGCACGGCGATGAGATCGGGGTTGCGGGTGCTGCGCGGATCGGCCCGGATGGCGGCTTCCTCGCGCCCGATCTCGGTCCAGATGGTGTCGTCGACGGTGTCGGCGATGCCGGTCGCGATCCCGCCCAAATCGACACCCGTCAGGCTGGAAAGCGCGCGGCCCACGACCGGATCGCGCGACACGCGCAGGGCCTGCGCCAGTTCGGGCACCATCACCTCGACCAGGCGATCGTCCAAGCCCGCCCGCAGGAACGACGTCGCCGCCGTCGGCCCGCCGGTGACGAGATCGATCGCCCCGCTTATGCCCACCACGCGCACCGCATCGGTCACCACCGGGGCGGCCCGCGCGCTGGCATCGAGCGCGAACCCGGCGAACGCATCCTGCAGGCGCGCCCTGAACGGGCCGGAGGTGAGGATGGCCGACAGCACGCCCCCGCGCGTGCCCAGCAGGCGGTCGAACCCGACCTGCGCGACCTGTCGGTCCCAGAAGCCATCGGGCCGCGTCAGGCGGGCGAAAGCGCGCTCGCTCGACAGGAACAGCAGATCGCGCACCGCGTCGGTCAGCGTGTAGCGCCCGAACCCGCCGGTCGCGCAGCCCGCCAGCAACACGCCGCCGCTCGCGGTCGCCATCGTTCCCAGGAATGCGCGGCGCGGCACGCGATCGGTCAGACTTCGGGTCATTATGTTCTCCATGCTCCTTGCGGGGGTGGCCATGCGCCCCTCATATTGACGCGCGAATGAACCGCGTCCGCGTCCTCGTCTTCAACGCCGCGCTCGGCGCGCTGGATTACCGCGTGCCCGACGGCATGCCGGTCGAGCCCGGCAGCGTCGTGCTCGCCCCGCTCGGGCCGCGCCGGATCACGGGCGTGGTGTGGGACGACGGCGTGCTGCCGGGCGAGCCGGTGCCGGAGGCGAAGCTGCGCCCGCTGGCCGAACTGCTGCCGGTCCCGCCGCTTCGCCCCGCTTTGCGGCGCCTGATCGAATGGACCGCGGAATATTACTGCGCGCCGCCGAGCGCGGTCGCGCGCATGGTCCTGGCAAGCGGCGGCGCGCTGAAGGGTCCGGCCACCATGGTCGAATATCGCCTGTCCGGCGGCATGCCCGAACGCATGACGCCCCAGCGCGAACTCGCCATGGCCGCGCTGGAGGGGGAGCAGGCGACGATCCGCGAACTGGCGGAGATCGCGGGCGTTTCCGACGGCGTCCTGCGCGGTCTGGTCAACCAGGGCGTGCTGGAGCCGGTCGAGGTCGACATCGATCGCCCCTACCCCCGCGCGAATCCCGACTATGCCCAGCCGGTCCTGTCGCCGCAGCAAGGCGCGGTCGCGGACGAGATCGTCGCCGCCGTCGCCGCGCGCGCCTTTGCGCCCATCCTGCTCGACGGGGTTACCGGATCGGGCAAGACGGAAACCTATTTCGAGCCCATGGCCGCAGCGCTGCGCGAGAAACGGCAGGTGCTGGTCTTGCTGCCCGAGATCGCGCTGACCGAGAATTTCCTGCGCCGGTTCGAGGAGCGCTTCGGCGCGGCGCCGATCGTGTGGCACTCCAGCCTCAAATCGACCGAGCGCCGGCGCGCTTGGCGCGCCATCGCCGGCGGCGAGGCGCAGGTGGTGGTGGGCGCGCGCTCGGCCCTGTTCCTGCCCTATGCCGATCTCGGCCTCATCGTGGTCGACGAGGCGCACGAGATCAGTTTCAAGCAGGACGACGGGGTGCGCTACAATGCGCGCGACGTCGCCGTGATGCGCGGCGCGTTCGAGAAGGTGCCGGTGGTCCTCGCCAGCGCAACCCCGGCGCTCGAAAGCCTGCAGATGGCGGAAAGCGGCGTCTATCGTAAGCTCGACCTGCCCAGCCGGTTCGGCGGCGCGCAATTGCCCGCGATCGACCTCGTCAACCTGACCGAGGAGAAGCCGGACCGGGGCCGCTGGCTCGCCCCGCGGCTGGCGGACGCGGTGGCCGAACGGCTCGCGCGCGGTGAACAGTCGCTGCTGTTCCTCAACCGGCGCGGTTATGCCCCGCTGACGCTGTGCCGCAATTGCGGTTTTCGCTTCGAATGCCCCAATTGCAGTGCGTGGCTGGTCGAGCACCGCTTTTCCCGGCGGCTCGCTTGCCACCATTGCGGCCACGAGACGGAGCCGCCCGCGACCTGTCCCGAATGCGGCGAGCCCGACTGCCTCGTCGCCTGCGGCCCGGGGGTTGAACGGATCGCGGACGAGGTCGCGGAGATACTGCCCGAGGCCCGGGTCGCGGTCGTCACCAGCGATACGCTTGGCAGCCCGGAACGCGCGGCAGAGTTCGTCGAAATGGCGGAAAGCGGCGCGATCGACGTGATCGTCGGCACGCAATTGGTGACCAAGGGGTTCCATTTCCCCGAACTGACGCTGGTGGGCGTGGTCGATGCCGATCTAGGCCTCGAGGGCGGTGATCTGCGCGCGGCCGAGCGGACCTACCAGCAGGTGGCGCAGGTCGCGGGACGCGCGGGTCGCGGTTCCAAGCCGGGCGAGGTGCTGATCCAGACCCGCCGCCCCGACGCGCCGGTCATCGCCGCCCTTGCCGCCGGCGACCGTGACGCCTTCTACGAAGCGGAGACCGAGGCGCGCCGCCATGCCGGTGCCCCGCCCTTCGGCCGCTGGGCCGCGATCATCGTGTCGAGCGAGGACGAGGCGGAGGCCCGCGACGCCGCCCGCGCCATCGGCGGCACCGCGCCCCGGCTGGAGGATATCGCCGTGCTCGGCCCCGCGCCCGCACCTTTGGCACTGCTGCGCGGCCGCTATCGCTATCGCCTGCTGATCAACGCGCGCCGCTCCGCCAGGGTGCAGGATGCGATCCGCGCATGGCTCGGCCCGCTCGACCTGCCGCGCGGCGTGCGGGTGAGCGTGGACATCGATCCCTACAGCTTCGTGTGAGGGGCGCGTTACCCGCGGGCGTCGAAATCCGCCCGCGCGCTTTCGACCTGCGCGCGGTGGTCCATTGCCCACTTGCCCAGCATGGCGACCGGCACGCTGAGCGAGCGCCCCAGTTCGGTCAGGGCATAGTCCACGCGCGGCGGCACGCAGGGCGTCACCGTCCGGCTGACCATGCCGTCGCGTTCCAGCGCGCGCAGCGTGCGGGTCAGCATGCGTTGGGATATGGTATCGATCTCTCGCCGCAGGGCGTTGAACCGCAGGGGCCGTTCGGCCAGCGCCATCACGACGCGCACGGTCCACTTGTCCCCCACGCGCGAGAGCAGGTCGTTGATCGCCCCGCAGCTCGGCGCGTCGGGCACCCGCAAGGTCGCGCCATGGGTCACATTCGTGTTCCTATCGGACAGCGAAGTGCCTTCTTGCGAGGGTTCAGCGATAGTATCCATATGGCCTCCAGGTTCCGAACAGTAACTATGGAGATCAGCGAGTGCAAATTCTACATATCGACAGCGCGACGACCGGCGAGCAATCGGTCAGCCGCGCGCTGACCGCGCAGATCGTGGAGCATTTCCGGCAGGCCAATCCCGATGCCACGGTGATCGCGCGCGATCTCGCCAGCGATCCGGTGCCGCATCTCGATCCCGTCACCACGGCCGCGGTCCGCACGCCGCCCGAAACCCATGCCGAGGCGGTCGCCCGCGCCTATCCCGGCGAGCGCGCGGTGCTGGACGAATTCCTCGCATCCGACGTGGTCGTCATCGGTGCGCCGATGTACAATTTCACCATTCCGAGCCAGCTCAAGGCGTGGCTCGATCGGCTCGGCGTGCCGGGCGTCACCTTTTCCTATTCCGAGAACGGTCCGCAGGGCCTCGCCGGCGGACGCAAGGTGGTGATCGCCTCCACCCGCGGCGGCGCCTATTCGACCGACCAGATCGCGGAGAACCAGGAGAGCCTCCTGCAGACCTTCTTCGGCTTCATCGGGGTGGACGATCTGCATTTCGTGCGAGTGGAAAAGACCGGCTTCGGTCCCGATGCCATCGCGAGCGGCATGGACGCGGCGCAGCAGGCCATCGCCGAACTCTAGACGAAATCGCCGGGCACCGTTGCGGGGCCGGAGCATTGTTGCGGCAATGCCCGGCCCCGTTCTCGTCCCCGTCCTCGGCGATCAGTTGACCCGCACGCTTGCCAGCCTGCGGGGGCGCACGAAGGACGATACCGTCATTCTGATGATGGAGGTGTGGGACGAGGCGACCTACGTCAAACACCACAAGCAGAAGATCGTCCTGATCTTTTCCGCGATGCGGCACTTCGCAGCCGAGTTGGAGGATGCCGGCTGGACCGTCGACTACATCCAGCTGACCGATGCCGACAATTCGGGCAGCTTTACGGGCGAGGTCGCACGTGCGGTGGAGCGGCACGCGCCGCGCGCGATCCACGTGGTCGAGGCGGGCGAGTGGCGCGTCCAGCAGCAGATCGAGGAGTGGCCGGGCCGGTTCGACTGCACGGTCGACATCATGCCGGACGACCGGTTCCTGTGTTCGATCGCCGAATTTCGCGAATGGGCGGAAGAGCGCGACACGCTGCGGATGGAAAATTTCTACCGCGAAATGCGCAAGCGCACTGGGCTGTTGATGGACGGTGGAAAACCTGTGGGCGATGCGTGGAACTTCGACAAGGAGAACCGCGAGAGCCCGGACGAGAACATGGACCCGCCCGAACGGCCCACCTTCGAACCCGATGCCATCACGCGCGAATGCATGGATCTGGTCGAGGAAAAATTCGGCAACCATTTCGGCTCGCTCGAAAGCTTCGGCTGGCCGGTCACGCGCGACCAGGCGGAAAAGGCGGCGGACGCGTTCTTCGCCGAGCGGCTGACGAAATTCGGCCCCTATCAGGACGCGATGGTCCACGGGCGGGACGACCTTTATCACTCGATGCTCTCGACCAGCCTCAACCTCGGTCTGCTCGACCCGCTCGACCTGTGCGAGCGCGCGGCGAAAGCCTACGCGGACGGTGACGCGCCGATCAATTCGGTCGAGGGTTTCATCCGCCAGATCATCGGCTGGCGCGAATATGTGCGCGGGTTCTACTGGTACCACATGCCGCATCTGGAGACGGCCAACGCGCTCAACGCGCAGCGCGGCCTGCCCGAGTTCTACTGGACCGGCGAGACCGACATGCGCTGTCTTGCCGACTGCATCCGCTCGACCCGGGACAACGCCCACGCGCATCACATCCAGCGCCTGATGGTGCTGGGCAATTTCGCGCTGCTGGCGGGAATATCTCCCCGCGAGGTGCAGGACTGGTACCTGGTGGTCTATGCCGACGCCTATCAATGGGTGGAGCTACCCAATGTGGCGGCGATGATCCTCTATGCCGACGGCGGCAAGCTGGCGAGCAAGCCCTATGCGGCTAGCGGCAATTACATCAACAAGATGTCCGATTACTGCAAGGACTGCGCCTACAGCGTCTCCAAGAAGACCGGCGAAGGCGCGTGTCCGTTCAATGCGCTGTACTGGCATTTCATGGACCGGCACCGCGACCGGCTGGAACAGAACCACCGGGTCGGCCGGGTCTATGCGACCTGGGACCGCATGGGGGAGGATAAACAGCAGGCCTATCGCGACAGCGCGCAGGCGTTTCTCGACACGCTGACCCCGGCGGACGGGAGCTGGGCGCGCGCCGACTAGGCGGGGTGCGCGTCACGCGCCGTGCGGCGGCGCACCCACCAGGGTTGCACGACATGGCCGCGGCGCGCGGCGATCCACACCAGCCACAATCCGGCGGCGGTGGCGAGGACCAGCGCGACGAGCGAAGCCTCCAGCCCGAACATCCCGCCCGAGATGAGGTCCGCGCCCGCCGGCTGTGCCTCCACCAAGCCGTCCACCGCATGGCCCGACACCGGTACGTCCCAGACGTAGCCCTGCACCACGTTCCAGCCGAAGTGGATGCCCATCGCGAGCCACAGGTTGCGCGTCACCATGTAGGCGCCGCCAAGCAGGATCCCCGCCTCCACCGCGATCGCGACGGAGGAGAACAGGGTCGCGTTGTCGTTGCTGATATGGACGAGGCCGAACAGCAGCGCGCTGGCGAGCAGCGCGAACCAGCTGCCGCCGAATTCTTCCAGGAAGCGGAAGATGACCCCGCGAAACAGCATCTCCTCGAAAAACGCCGCGTGCACGCCGGCGAAGATGAAGATCATCTCCCAGCTGTCGCCGCTGCCCCAGCCGAGCAGGCGATACCCGCCGAGCAGCGCCGCGACGCCGACGATCGCGCTCATCAGCGCGCCCGCCCACAGCGCCCCGCGCCACAGATCGTTCATGCTGCGGTCGAGCGGCAGGTCGTCGCGCGGCCGCTCTCCCAGCCGGGCGATGATCAGCTTGTAGGCGCCGAACAGCAGCACCGTCTCGATCGCGACGGGGACCGCGTTGGCGAGCAGTTCGCTCTCCGGCGCGCCAAGCTGGACCATCGCCGCGCCCGCGATCCCGACCACGATGACGAGGACCACGATCCCCACCAGCATCGCGACCAGCGGGAATTCGAAAATTCTCACGCCGAGAGACCTGTGTGCGGCCCTGACCGTATCGGTTTCCCGGGCCGCCGCCTCTTCGTTCATCCCCGTCATCTAACGCCCCCCTTTGCCCGACGTCGGTGTCCGTCGCCGGTCGCGAGGTCTGGACCGGCAACCGCGCGAGGACAAGTCAGCTCTCGGCTTCTCTCCGCAATAATTCGCGCTTGATATCCTGCCCGTAGGCATAGCCGCCGAGGTCGCCGCCGGTCCGGACGACACGGTGGCACGGGATCAGGACGGCGACGTTGTTGCGGGCGTTTGCGCTGCCCGCGGCGCGCACCGCCCGGGGGTTGCCCGCCGCCGCCGCGATCTGCGCGTAGGTGCGCGTTTCGCCGGGCGGGATTTCGCGCAACGCCTGCCAGCAGGCTTCCTGAAAGGCGGTGCCTTTCACGTCGAGCGGAATATGCGCGCTTTTGCCCGGTGTCTCGACCGATGCGACGACTTGTTCCAGCAGCCGTGCGAACGCGTCCCCACCCTCGATCAGGTCCGCCTTGGGGAAGCGGTTGCGCAGGTCCGTCTCGTCCTCCCCGAAAGAAAGGCGGCACACGCCCTTGTCGGTCGCGGCGACGAGCATGGAACCCATGCTGGTCGCGACCACCGCCCAGTGGATCGTCGCACCCCTGCCGCCATCGGCCCACACGCTCGGCGTCATGCCCAGTCTCCCTTTCGTCTCGTCGTAGAACCGCGAGGGCGTCGAATAGCCCGCCGCGTAGATTGCCTCGGTCACGCTGGGCGCCGCGGCCAGCGCCTGTCCCGCGCGCTCCTGCCGCAGCGCCCGGGCATAGCCTGCGGGCGAGAGGCCGGTCGCGCGCTTGAACACGCGCTGGAAATGGGTCGGCGAATAGCCGGTAAGCTGCCCCAGTTGGGCGAGCTGCGCACTGCCGCCCCGGCGGATGGCAGCAATCGCGGCCATTACCGCCGCCTCGTCCCGCGTGACTTCGTCCGGGCGGCAACGCTTGCAGGCGCGCAGGCCCGCCGCCCGCGCCGCTTCGCCGCCGGGGAAGAACCGCACGTTCGCGCGGGCGGGATGGCGCGCCGCACAGGACGGACGGCAATAGATGCCGGTGGTGAGCACGCCGGTAACGAAGCGACCGTCGTAGGCGCGGTCGCGCCGCATGACGGCGTCCCATGCCTGTTCGTCGGTGATGCTGCCTTTGCTCATGCCCCCTGATGTAGCGCAGGGTGCGCCCTCCCGCATCCCGCCGCTTGCGATCAAAGCGGGCTGTTGCCAAAAGCGCGTGGATGATCCGCCTTCTCCTCGCCGCCCTCGCCTGCCTCGCGCTCGCCCTGCCGGGTGGGGCACGGGCGGAACCTGCCGATATCGATGCCGCTGCGCGCGGCGTGGTGCGCGTGGTGCTGGTCGAACAGAACGGCGACGAGATGCTGCCGGTCATCCACGGCACAGGTTTCGCCGTCTCCTCGGACATGATCGTGACCAACGCCCATGTGGTGCGCGAGGCGCTGGGCAATGACGGCCTGCGCATCGGCATCGTGCCGAGCGACGGAGAGGATGCGAGCTACGCCGAAGTGGTCGCCCGCGACGCGCGCGCCGACCTGGCCCTGCTGCGCATCACCGGCCCGCTGCGCCTGCCGCCCCTGACCCTCAGCGGCACGCCGCCGCGCGGCAGCGGCGAAGTCACCTCGGTCGGCTATCCGATGAACGTGGACCGCGCGCAGGGGCTCACCATGCGCGACATCTTCCGCTCCCAGCCCCCGGTGAAGAGCCACGGCTATATCTCGGGCGAGCGGCCGAGCCGGCAATTCGACACCATCCTGCACACCGCGCCGATCGCGCGCGGAAATTCGGGCGGGCCGCTGCTCGACAATTGCGGCCGCGTGCTGGGGGTGAACAGCTTCGGCTCCGATTCCGATGGGGCCGACGCGGAATTCTATTTTGCGGTGTCGGACCGCGAATTGCTGCCGTTCCTGCGCGACAACGGGGTCGAGCCACGCGTCAATTCCGCCGAGTGCCGGTCCATGGCCGAACTGGCCGATGCCGAATCGCAGCGCCGCGCCCGCGAGGCGGAGCTCACTCGCGAACAGCTCGCCGCGCAGACGCAAGTGGAGCGGGACCGGCGCACGCGGGCGCAGATGCAGGCGCTGCTCGGCCTGCAGGGCGACCGCGAGGATCGGCTGGCGCTGGCCGTGGTGCTGCTGTTCGCCAGCCTGGGCCTGGGGTTCGTAGGCTACGACCGCCTGCGCCACCCGCGCGCCCTTTCGCCGGAGGAACCGCGCTCCGACGGCGGAACCCTCGTGCCTGTCCCGGGCAGCGACGATCCGCTGGACGATGCGGACGAACCGCGCGCCTTCCCCGCGCCGGCCGACGGCGTGGCGCGGATCCTGTTCGTCGCCGCCGGCCTGCTCGCGATCGGCGCGCTGGCGCTTTACGTCACGCGGCCCGGGATGGACGCCTTCGACCGGCGCGTCGCGACAGCCCTTGCGGAAGGGAGCGACGTGGGCAGCGGTTCCGCCGGTGCGGGTGCCGGACGCGCGGATACCGAACAGGCGCTGGTGTGCACGCTCGTCCCCGAACGCAGCCGCATTACCGGTGCTCCGGCCGAATCGGTCGCATTCGACTGGAAACCGGGCGGCTGCGTCAACGAGCGGACACAATACGGCCTGCGCGCGGGCGAATGGTCGCGCGTCTTCGTGCCGAACGAGGAAGAGGCGGTGGCGGTGAACCGCTTCGATCCCGAATCGCGCACCTATGTCAGCGATCGATACCTGCTGGGCCGCGACGCGATGCTGAAGGCGCGCGACCTGCGCGCCAAATACGCGGCTCCGGCATGCGGCGCCCCCGACGCGGCGGCGAAGCTGGGCGACCTGCAAGGCGCGGTGCTGGCGGACCTGCCCGGCCAGCCCAACGAACGGCTGGTCTATTCCTGTCGCCCGCGCACCGGGGACTGAGCCCGGCAGGCCAGCGATA
The DNA here is from genome assembly GCA_964401795.1 of uncultured Citromicrobium sp. Classification (GTDB taxonomy): domain Bacteria; phylum Pseudomonadota; class Alphaproteobacteria; order Sphingomonadales; family Sphingomonadaceae; genus Alteriqipengyuania. The sequence continues at coordinate 988 of CAYNZQ010000029.1, read as the reverse complement.
GCACCGCGCGGACGGCCCGGGCCCGACTTGCGCTGTGCGGCACCCGGTGCTAGGCGCGCGCCAACCTTGCCGGGGTGCTTGCATGCACCCGCATCCGGCACGAGTGCAGCATCGTAATTACCGACCCTAGAGGACGAGAGACGCGTGGAGATTTCCGCCGGTATTCAGGCTAGCCTGGCAGGCCGCTATGCAGTGGCCCTGTTCGAGCTCGCATCGGAAGCAGGCACCGTCACGGCGGTCGAGACCGATCTCGACAAGCTGCAGGCGGCGCTGACCGAATCGACCGAATTCAAGGCTCTCACCACCAATCCCGAGATCGGCCGCAAGGCTGCGGGCAAGGCGGTCTGGGGCGTAGCCGCGCTGCTCGGCCTGACCGAGCTGACGCAGAACTTCCTCGGCGTGCTGGCGAACAACCGCCGGCTCGGCCACCTGCCCGGCATGATCCGCGCCTTCCGCCAGATCGCCGCCGCGCAGCGCGGCGAAGTGACCGCCGAAGTGAAGAGCGCGCATGCGCTGACCGACGCGCAGATCGAAACGCTGCGGCAGAAACTGACCGCGCGCGAGGGTCGCACCGTGAAACTTCGCGCCGAGGTCGATCCCGACCTGCTCGGCGGCCTCGTCGTCACCATCGGATCGAAGCGCATCGACGGCTCGATCCGCACCCGTCTCAACTCTCTCGCCCACGCGATGAAAACCGCCTGATAGGCCCAGAAAGGCTAGTAAATGGATATCCGCGCCGCAGAAATCAGCAAGGTTATCAAGGACCAGATCGCCAGCTTCGGCACAGAGGCCGAAGTCAGCGAAGTCGGCTCCGTCCTCTCCGTCGGTGACGGCATCGCCCGTATCCACGGCCTGGACAAGGTGCAGGCCGGCGAGATGGTGGAGTTCGCCAACGGCGTTCAGGGCATGGCGCTGAACCTCGAAGCCGACAACGTCGGCGTCGTGATCTTCGGCTCGGACGCCAACATCAAGGAAGGCGACAGCGTCA
>CAYNZQ010000028.1:0-14790 GCA_964401795.1 uncultured Citromicrobium sp. | reverse complement strand
CCAAGGGCTTCGCCCTCTCGTTCCCGAAACCGCAAATAGACGCCCCCGGGTGGCGGGCTGACGCCCGCTGGCCCGCGCCAGGGCATCGATTTATCGGTTTTCCCTCCCCCTCCCATCCTCGCCGGAAGGCAGGCGGCATGGCAAAGCCATGCGCGCCGTATCCATCGCCCGTTCGTTGGCAGCAAATCGTCACCCATTTCGCCCCAAAAGTGATAGTCAGCCGTAATTAGAAGCGGGGGTTGGAAGTCGGCGAAAATTGCTGGACAACGACGGACATTCCGCACAGAGAAAAAGCGTCGGATTTAGACACGTGGGTTACGACGTGGGACTTGGTTCGGCGGAAGTTTGAAAGAATTTTCATTTCAAATCATTAGGTTGCGACTTAATAAGTCCTCCCTCTCCGCCACTACACCGTTCCCACGCAGTCGGGAGTAAACTCGGACGCGGAGTTATTCGGATACGAAAATATCGATCCGGTAGGAAGGGTGTCGGATCGCCGGCCCCGGTACCCAGCCGGCACTTTCGCGAAAGATTTCGACGGCGCGATGGCCATCGATCGGCAGGTCGTTCTCGCCCGTCCAGTTGACCAGCAGGCACACGCCATCGGTAGCCAACGAGTCGTGGCTCAGGCGTGAGACTTCGGCAATTTCCCCGGCATCCAGAAAATAGAGAACTTCGGATAGAACGACGAGGTCGTAGGTCCCGGGCGGCCATTCGTACGGGACTTCGCCCGCCACGAATTCGACGGCCCTGCGTGTTGCGAGCCGGTTGCGGGCACGGTTCAGTGCCGTGGCGGAGATGTCGACCGCGATCAGGTGATCGCATGTCTCCAGCAGCCGTTCCGACAGGACACCGGTCGCGCAGCCGATCTCGATCGCGCGCCGGAACCGGCGGGGCGGCAGCGCGGCCAGCGTGGCGTCGCGCTTGTCCCGCTCGTAGGGGCTGCTGTCGAGACCCCACGGATCGCAATCGCGCTCGTACAATCGTTCGAATACGCGTTGCCGGTCGGACATGGCGTCAACCATGGATGAATATCTCGGCGTGATCGGCGAAATGCTCGAACAAGGCGGGGGGCAGGACGAACCCTTGCGGATCGTCCTCGATCAGGCGGGTCGTCTGCGAGGCGTGGGCGGCCATCGCCTTCCGCTTGAGCGGCGCTAGGTTCGCCGCCTCGAAAAGACGCAGTCCGACAGGCGCGGGCCGTTCTCCGAACCGACCCCAGACCGGAAAGCTCCAGTGCGCAATGCGCAACTGGGTGGCCACCTTGGCGGCCAGCACCGCGGCCGTCTGGTGATCGCAATGTGGATCGCGCACCCAGGTCGACCAAACGCATTGCACATCATGGTCCCTTGCGAAGGCGAGGAGGAGCGCCTGTGCCGCCGGTTCGGGCCGGCTGCATCCGTCGGGCAGGTTCAGCCGGACGATCGGCACGCTTGCACCGGGAACCAGGATCCGGAGCGCGGCCTCGAGTTCGCATGCACGCAGTCGAGCCAGGACCGCAGGGGAATAGCGGGCGGAGCCGGGGTGCGATCCCTCGCCATCGGTCACCAATGCGAGGACGATCGGACGATCGTTCCGCGCTGCCGCAGCGATCGCCATTCCGCATCCGAGAGTTTCGTCGTCGGGATGGGGTACCACCACCAGCAGGGGACCGGACCCGGCAAGCTCTTCGATGCCCACATGGGGCGCCGTCTCGGCCATGCGCAGAATGCTGCCTTCGGCCCGATCGGGGACGCTCACAGCGTTTCGATCCGCTCGCTGTGCGCGACCAGCGCATCGGCTGCGCGCGCCCGCTTGGCGTCGGGTCCAGCCTGGCACAGGAACAGCGAGAGGTCGCGCGCGATCCGTTCGATAGCCGATCCTTCCAGATGGGCCCCCACGCCGAGTGCGGCCTGCGCCTGCGCAAGAACCGTACGGCAGGCGTCTTCGGTCACTTCGCGTGCGAGGAGGGACAGGATCGCCTTGCGTGGCGGCGCGGCCTGTGCCTCGGCCTCTCGCGCGCACCGCTCCAGCCACAGCCGCGCCGTCTCCAGCGCGCAGGCCGCCACCACCAACCGCCTTTGCTGGTGAGGATCGCCCGCGCGATCGCGAGCGACAAGTGCGTCCCGCATCAGCGTGTAGACAGCCTCCGCCCCACCGAGATGCGCCGCGCAATAGCGCCAGACGCCGCCTTCGAAGAGCGGCTCCCGCTCGTAATCGCCCGGCCGCCCGATCAGTCGATCGGGTCCGATACGAACCCCTTCGAAGTCGTAGCGACCGGAACGGGTCGCACGCATTCCCGCGGCGTTCCAGGATGAGGAGTCGGCGCGTTCGGGCTCGTCCGTTTCGACCAGCAGCAATTGCGTGGCTCCGTTTTCCGACGGTGCGGTCAGGATTGCCGCGCCGACCACGCCGAGGCCGGAGGCGTAGCTCTTCGCGCCCTGCAATCGGATGGCATCGGCTTCCGCCACCATCTGCAAGGGAGCGGCGGGCACGTCGGCGCCCCACACGCCCAGGAGCAGTCCGTCCCGTACCCTCCTCGCGACTTCCGCGCGCAGCGGCGCGGCACCATAGGCCATCACCAGCTTCGTCGCATTCATATGGCCTTCGAACAGGCGTGCGACGGAAAGGTTGGCCCGGCCGAGCGCGCGAAGTGCCGCCAACGCGGGCTCGGCGCCTTCCGGATCGGTTCCCCAACCCTGGCCACCGGCATCGCCGGGCAAGCAGACGGTCAGCCAGCCGCTTTTGCGAAGATCGTCGATGTCGCGCGACAGGTCTCCGTCGCGGCGGTCTTCTTCCGGGGCGCGGCGCGCGATCGCGGCCAGCATGTGCTCGTATTCAGACGGACGCATGGCGTTGCCCGTGTTGTTCCAGGACGGCGAGCGCGTGAGCGAGTTCGCGCTCCACCTCGCTCGCGAGCATCGGCGGATTGCGATCGGGGAACGTGCCGGCGGCTGGCCCGGCTCGCAGCCGCGCAGGCGTGGAGGCGTTCCACAGCAGTGCGCGGTGCCGCAGCTCGGCAACCGTCACCAGCGTGGGATCGCAGGGCGGATCGGCGAGGAGCGCGCGTTGCGCCAGTGCATCGCCGCAGCCGCGCCGCGCGCGCCCGTCCAGCCGTGCCGATGTACGCGTGCCGGTGTCGGTAATCTGCGAGACCCGCATGCCGGCGCTCAGCATCGCGCGGCACAGCGCGCCGTCCTCTCCGCTCTCGGGTGTCGGCAGCCGCCCCGCCTCCAGATACGCCGCGGTCCGCATGGCCATGCTGGCCCCCGACGCGCGATAGGCGAACGCGCCGGCTTCGCCCCGGGTCCAGCGTTGCCACAGGGCATCGCTCGCGCGGAAATAGGCGCGTTCGAGCTCGCCCACCCGCCGCACGGTGTCCGGTAGCGCAGCCAGTTCCGTCTCATCGAGGCGGATGTCCTCGCACGCCAGATCGGTGCCCTGTGCGATCGCGGTGAGACAGGTGTCGATCCAGGCCGGGCCGACATGGCTGTCCGCATCGGTGGTCAGCAAAGTGCCCGTCGGCGCGAATTGCGCGGCGATGTCCAGGGCGAGGCGCCTCACGTGGGGAGCATTGCGAATTTCGGGCGCGAACACGGTTTCGAGCAAGACGACCGGAATGCCCTCGTCCCTGGCCCAGGCCTCGATCATCCGGGGTGAGGCGTCCTGGGTATCGTTGACGACGAATACCGCGCCCCCGCGAGCGGGCGAGCCGCGCATCGAACTGGCGAGCGCCGACAACATCCGGCCAAGGAAAAGCGCTTCGTTCCGGGCGGGAACGGCTATGGCATAATCGAGCGTCTGCGCGATCATGCAGAATTGACGCAGGCAGAGCACTTTCTTCGCGAAAGGAGGCCGCGCGATCACATCGGCAAAGGACGGGGGCGCCGCTATCGGCTCCCCCGTCGGAAGGTAGGGCGACGAGCCGATACTCGCCATCGGCTCAGCGCGCCTCCAGGTTCGCGCTGCGCTCCGCGAGATCGGTCATGTTCTCGTCTGCGTCGTAGATGGATGCGGTGATCGCATCGAGCTTGTCCACGTGGTCGGACATGCCCAGAGCCTCTGCGAAGGCCTTGCACGTGCCGAACCCGCAGATGCCGTAATGGCACATGCGCTGGTACTGGGCGATGATCACCACGTCGCGAACGTCGGGATCGTCGATGTCCGCCTCGATCGCGTGCTTGCGCGCCTCCTTCACGAGGCCTTCCATACCCTTGCAGTGTTCCTTCTCGTCGCCGCCGCAATCCTTCAGCAGTGCGCGAATGGTCTTGGTATGCTGCTCGATACCTTCGGCCGCCTTGTCGAGCCGGTTGGCGAGCGTCTCGTCGCCGGCTGCATCGGCCAGCGCGCGAACGACCTTCTCCATCTGGTCGTTTGCGGACCACAGGTCGGCGAGTTCTTCGGTGTAGCAGTCTGTCAGATTGGCGGGTCCAGCCATGGTCGTCTCCCGGGTTAGCTTGGTGGTAGGCCATCGCCGCTTCGAAGCCGCACTGGCGTGAATTCAAGTCCAGCCAACCCCCAACGGTTCCGGCGTGAATCGGTATAACAACTGACAAATATTAAGTTTTTTCTCGCTCGCGTTTGTCTGGCGGACATTTTATCCAACATATTCAACGAGAGTTGCTCACGTATTTCACATTTGATCAAAAATACATCGAACGTTTTCAAATATGAAAAGTAATCTGTATCAATGACGCAGGTTATATTACCCTTCTTTTTTTAATATCGTGCAACATATTGCGGTTCGCTCCGTTGGTCGGGTTATTCCTCAACACGAGCGGAGCGACCCATGGCGAAAGAGTTCGAGCTATCCGAAGGCGGGGCGAACCACCAGCAGCCGACCGGTGACGACGATATAATGACGACGGCGCAAGGCGCGCCGGTCGCGGACGATCAGAACTGGTTGAGCGCCGGGCCTCGCGGGCCCCAGCTGCTGGAGGATCAGGTCGCGCGCGAGAAGATCTTCCACTTCGATCATGAGCGGATCCCCGAACGGGTGGTGCATGCGCGCGGCTATGGCGTCCACGGGCACTTCGAACTGAAAAAGGCGATCCCCGAATATTCGCAGGCTGCGATCTTCAACGAGGTGGGGGAAAAGACCCCGACCTTCACCCGTTTTTCCACCGTGGCAGGCAACAAGGGATCGCCCGATCTGGCGCGCGACGTGCGCGGGTTCGCCACGAAGTTCTACACCAAGGAAGGCAACTGGGATCTGGTCGGCAACAACATCCCGGTGTTCTTCATCCAGGATGCGATCAAGTTTCCGGACCTGATTCACGCGGCGAAACCGGCGCCCGACCGCGGTTTCCCCCAGGCGCAGACCGCGCACGACAATTTCTGGGATTTCGTCAGCCTCAGTCCCGAATCCATGAACATGATCATGTGGATCATGTCCGACCGGACCATCCCGCGCTCGTTCCGCTTCATGGAAGGGTTCGGGGTCCACACCTTCCGCCTCGTCAACGCGCAAGGCGAGGCGCACTTCGTCAAGTTCCACTGGAAGCCGCGCCTGGGCTTGCAGTCGGTCATCTGGAACGAGGCCCTGAAGGTCAACGGGATGGATCCCGACTTCCATCGCCGCGACATGTGGGACGCGATCGACGCAGGCGACTTTCCCGAATGGGATCTGGGCATTCAGGTCTTCGACGAGGCGTTCGCCGACAGTTTCGAATTCGACGTGCTGGACGCGACCAAGATCATTCCGGAGGAACAAGTCCCAGTCGAGATCATCGGCACACTGACCCTCGATGCCAATGTCGACAATTTCTTCGCCGAAACCGAGCAGGTTGCCTTCTGCACCCAGAACATCGTGCCGGGCATCGATTTCACCGACGACCCGCTGCTGCAGGGGCGCAACTTCAGCTACCTCGACACGCAGCTAAAGCGTCTGGGCGGGCCCAACTTCACCCACCTGCCGATCAACGCACCTAAATGCCCGGTGCGCCATTTCCAACAGGATGGCCACATGGCGATGCACAATCCGAAGGGGCGGGCGAATTACGAGCCCAATAGCTGGGGCGAGGGCGACGGCACGGGGGAACGGCGCGGTCCGCGCGGCTGCCCGGCGCAGGGGTTCGCCAGTTACGATGCGCCGGTCGAGGGCCGCAAGATCCGCGCCCGCAGCGAGACATTCGCCGATCACTACAGTCAGGCGCGCCAGTTCTACATATCGCAGACACCGGTCGAGCAGACCCACATGGCGAACGCACTCACCTTCGAACTGTCGAAGTGCGAGCGTGCGGACATTCGCCGGCGCATGGTCGGGCACCTGCGACATATCGACAGCGGGTTGGCGCAGCAGGTCGCCGACGGGCTCGGCCTGACGGAACTGCCCGCCAAGGTGCCCGCCGCGCGTGAGCCAATCACCGATCTTCCAGAAAGCCCTGCGCTCTCGATCGTCAGGAACGGTCCGGGCAGCTTCAGGGGACGCAAGCTCGGCATCTACATTGCCGAAGGGGCCGATGCCGATGTCGTTTCGGCGCTGCGCGAGGCGGCGAGCGGTGCGGGCGGCATGGTGGAGATCGTGGCGCCGCATATAGGCGGGGCCACGCTTTCGGACGGATCGCTCCTCGAAGCGGACGAGAAGATCGATGGCGGACCCTCGGTCACCTACGATGCGGTCGCTGTCGTGATGAGCGAACAATCCGCGCGCCGCTACAACACCGACAAGCCCAGCATCGATTTCGTCAACGACGCTTTCGCCCATGCCAAGTTCGTCGCCTTCGTCCCCGCGGTGCAGCCGCTGTTCGAGGTGGCGGGGGTCTGGGACTGGATGGACGATGGCTTCGTCGACGTCTCGAACGGCAAGAGCGCGGCGAGCGATTTCATCGAACGATGCGGCAAGCTGCGCTTCTGGGACCGTGAAAGCGTGAAGCAGGACTGAGACCCTTGGCGAAAGGAGCCAATCACATGAACAATCGCAATCATAGCAGCGGTGGGACGGGCGGGCTGGCCGCGGCCGCGGCCGCGCTCACCCTGACGGTAGGCGGTATCGCCTTCGGAACCTTCCTTTCCCGGCGCAGGTCCGGCGGGGGCGACGATGCACCCCGGCGCGCGCGGCGCGAGAACTCGGCCGATGGCGCGTTGGTGGGACGGACCGTCACCATCGGCAAGCCGCGAGAGGAACTCTACGATTTCTGGCGCGACTTCTCCAACCTCGCCGACGTTATGGAAAACGTCGAGGCCGTGGCGTCGCAGGGCGATCATCACGTCTGGACGATCAAGGCCCCGGCGGGCCGCACGGTCGATGTCCGAACCGCAGTGACCGAGGACCGCGCGGGTGAATGCATTGCCTGGCGGTCCGTCGAAGGGTCCGACATCGCGACCAGCGGCCGCGTCGAATTCCGCGATGCGCCTGGCGATCGCGGCACCCGTGTCTCGCTGGTCATGGAATATGCCCCGCCCGGGGGCGAGCTCGGGCGCCTGGCGGCCAAGCTTTTCCTGCGCGAGCCCGAGGTGCAGGCACGCCACGACCTCAAACGCTTCAAGATGCTGATGGAAACCGGCGAAATCGCAACCTCGGCCCGGCGCAGGGAAAACACCCGCGCGGCCAAGCAGCAGGAGACCAACTGATGAGAGCCCTGACCTGGCACGGTACCCACGACGTGCGCGTGGAAACAGTGGACGATCCCGAGATCGTCAATCCGCGCGACGCGATCCTGAAGATCACCTCGACCGCTATTTGCGGCAGCGACCTCCACCTTTACGACGGGGTCATTCCCGGCGTCCGGCCCGGCGATGTCCTCGGCCATGAATTCATGGGCGAGGTCGTCGAAACGGGGGCAGGCAGCACGCTGAAGAAGGGGCAGCGCGTGGTCGTCCCGTTCACGATCAGCTGCGGGGGCTGCTTCCATTGCAAGATCCAGCAATATTCCTGCTGCGACAATTCCAACCCGGCCGAGAAGCAGGACATGTCGGCCACGCTCTATGGCCATCCGATGGCAGGCTTGTTCGGGTACTCGCACCTGACCGGCGGCTATTCGGGCGGTCAGGCGGAATATGTCCGCGTGCCCTTCTCCGACGTCGGGCCCATCGTCGTTCCCGACCATCTGGAGGACGACAAGGTCCTGTTTCTTTCCGACATCCTGCCCACCGGCTGGATGGGGGCGGAAAACGCGGAGATCCAGCCCGACGATACGGTCGCGGTGTGGGGCTGCGGCCCGGTTGGTCTGTTCGCAGTGCAATCCGCCATCGTCATGGGGGCGGGCAAGGTGATCGCGATCGACCAGTATCCCCATCGTCTGGAGCTTGCGAGGCAGATGGGGGCGGAGGTCATCGACTTCCGCAAGACCGACGTCCGCGAGGCGCTGATGGAGATGTCGGGCGGGATCGGGGTCGATGCCGTGATCGACGCGGTCGGGATGGAAGCGCACGGCTTCGCCCCCGACAACATCCTCGATTACGCGAAGCAGACCATCGGGATCGGCGCGGACCGCGCCGCGGCGCTGCGCCAGGCCTTGCTGGCAGTCCGGCCCGGCGGACGCGTCTCGGTTCCGGGTGTCTATGGCGGCATGGCGGACAAGTTTCCGCTCGGCGCGCTGATGGAAAAGGCGCTGCAGGTTCGCACCGGCCAGACCCACGTCCAGCGCTATACCAGACAGCTGCTGGAAAAGATCGAGGACGGGACGCTCGATACGACCTTCCTCATTTCCCACCGTCTGCCGCTGGAAGATGCCGCGCGCGGCTACAAGTGCTTCCACGACGAGCAGGACGAATGGACCAAGGTCGTGCTGAAGCCCGGGCAAGACAGCGCCGAGGGAGAAAGGGCATGAGCAAGAACCCGATCGACAGCCTGAGCGGCTTCGTCATCGTAACCGGCGCATCCAGCGGGATCGGGCTCGAACTGGCAAAGCTCGCGGCGGGAGACGGCTGCGACCTGCTGCTTGTCGCCGACCGGGATTTGTCCGCCGCGCGGTCCGCGGTCGAAACTTGCGGCGCGGCATCGGTGGAGACGCTGCAAGTCGACCTCGGTACCCGGCACGGCATCGACACGGTTGTCGGAACGGTGGGGGACCGGCGGGTCGACGCGCTGATAGCCAATGCGGGGCACGGGCTCGGCCATTCGTTCTTCGAACAGGAGTGGCACGACATCGCCCACGTCATCGACACCAATGTGAAAGGCACCGTATCGCTCATTCACAAGATCGGCGCGCAGATGGTGCTGGCTGATCGGGGGCGGATCCTCGCCACCGGCTCGATTGCGGGTGATATGCCCGGCGCCTACCAGCTGGTGTACAATTCGACGAAAGCATTCGTGAACGATTTTTGCGTCGGCTTGTCCAACGAACTGAAGGGGACGCAGGTGGTGATCTCCTGCCTGATGCCCGGAGTCACCGACACCGAATTCTTCGACCGCGCCGGGATGCAGGACACCAATGCCGGGAAGTCGAACAGCAAGGCCGACCCCGCCAAGGTCGCCCGTGACGGTTACGCCGCACTGCTGAAGGGCGAAACGCAGGAGGTGAGCGGTTTCATGAACAAGGTGCAGGACATCTTCGCCGGGATACTGCCCGACGAGGTGGTCGCACAGATGCACCGCCGCCTTGCGAAGCCGGAAAGGTAAAGCGATGGTTCGCGCGTAAGCGAGCTGTCGACGTTCGATCATTAGCGGCGCGTGGCAGTCCACGCGAACAGCGCGCGTCGCGATCATTCCTTCGCAACCGGAATTTCTAGCACGGCACTGACGCCCTTCGCGCGTCCGGCGCCGAAGGTCAGCTTCCCGCCGAAGCGCATCATCAGGCGATGGGCGGTGGGGATGCCCAGGCCGAAGCCGCGCGTGTTGCGCTGGCGTGCCTCGTCGAGGCGGAAGAACGGTTCGAGGATCCGGGTCAGAAATTCTTCGGGGATGCCGGGCCCGTCGTCTTCGATCGCGATCGTCCAGCCCGCGCGGCATCGTTCGATGCGGACGCACGCCCGCTCGCCATATTGCACGGCGTTTTCCACCAGCGCTCTGGTCGCGGTGGCGACCGGTTCGCGGAAGATCGTAACCAGCACCTGCGGTGGTGCCTCAAGCGATACCGCGTCGCCGTATTCGGCGGCCAGGTCGCGGACGAGAGCGACGAGGTCGAGGCTTTCGGGCCTGGCCGTCATGTGCTGCGCCTGAAGGTAATCCTGCAGCGAGTTCAGCAGGCCGTCCATCTCAACGACGCTGCCATCGAGGATGCCGGCGAGTTCGGCATCGTCCACCAGCGCGCAGATCGCCTTCTGCCGGGAGAGGGGCGTGCGCAGGTCGTGGCTGATCGCCTCGAACGCCTTCGCCTGGTCTTCGATTAGGGCGAAGATCCGTTTCTGCATCGTGTTCATCGCCTGCGCCAGCTTGCGCAGATCGCGCGGGCCGGTTTCCGCAATCACCACTTCGCGGCCATGGCCGATCGCTTCCGCGGCCTCGGTTACTCGGCGCAAGGGCCGGCCGAGAAGATGGAGGGCGAGGAGGCCGAAGCCCAGGCACAGCGCGCTGATGATGAAGGTCAGCCCGATCGCCCACCATGCGACGGGCCAGATGGTGGAGATGTCGCGCGAGCGGAAGTTGAGCCACTGCCCGTCGCCGAGCGCGATCGACCCGACGAGATCGCGCTCGCCGAGTCCCGCATCGGTCAGCGACAGGTTGAGCGACCGACCGGCGAGCGAGGGTTCCCAGGTGACGATCTGCCGGGCAATCCTTTTCAGCACCGCGTCCGACGCCGGCCGCCGAACCGACGGGCGAGGGGAAACGGTCGCGGAGAGGTGGCGAGTGGTCATGCTGCGCGCGGTCTGTTCGGGTGCGAGCGCGTACATGCGGTCGCTGACCACGAGGAGTTCCGCCACGCGCCGTGCATGGTCCTCGCGCACGGTCTGCCGACCGATCTCCTGATAGAACAGCAGGCTGCCGCCCAGCTGGACCAGGCCGAGCAGCAGGAACAGAATCGCGACATAGGCGGCGTATCGGGGCGTCGCGGGGCGGATCATCCCAGCGCCACCGCCAGCCATCGCATGGTCCCGGCAGCGGAAGTGAGAATCGGTGCGGCCGCGTGTTTCATGACCTGCCCATACCGCATCCCTGCATTCATGCGGCGCGAATGTTGGCGCGGACCGCAAGCGGTTGCTCGCGCCGGTCGCCAAGAAAAAAGGGCCGCCAGGTCGGGCGGCCCTTCCGGTATCTGTTCTGTGTTTCCCCGCCGCGTCAGAACTTGCCGCGCAGGGTGATGCCGTAGGTTCGCGGTTCGGCGAGATAGGCCGAATAGACCTGCTGCGGCGCGGTGAACGGCGTGTTGAACGCGACCTGGGTGTAGCCGATGTCGAACAGGTTGGAGACCCAGCCTTCGATCGAGAAACGCTCGTCCGGCGTGCGCACGCCGATGCGGCCGTTGACGACGACGAACCCGTCCTGCTCCTTGCCGTAGAGGAGATCGGACCCGGTGTTGTAATCGCTCACCATGCGCGCGTTCACGAAGAACAGCCCGCTCCACCCGCTATTGCCGAGCGGCGGGGTGTAGCTGAGCGATGAGGTGACGATGTACTCCGGCGCGTTGGACAGGTTGTCGCCCGGCAGCAGGCGCAGCGCCGGATCGAGCGGGGCGCCGCTGTCCGACCCCACCAGATTGTCCTCATAGCTGGTGTCGGCATAGGTAAGGCCCAAGGTGGTCGTCAGGTAGCGAGCGGGCGAGATGCTCGTTTCCAGCTCGAAGCCTTGCGAGACGACACCCGCCGTCACGTCGTCGGCGCTGCAGGATCCGGTCGCGGCGCTGCCGTCGCGATCGCCGCCGTTCAGATCGGTGTCGCACCCGTTGATGTTCTGGACCAGGAAGACCGAGCCGTTGAAGGTGTTGAGCTGGAAGTTCGAGAACTCCTGCCGGAACGCTGTGAGGCTCGCGCTGAATCCGCCCTTGGCGTATTTCAACCCCGCTTCGTAGGCGTTCACCGTTTCCGCCGCGAATTTCAGGTTGTTGGTGTCGATGGCAGCCGGATTGAGGAAGATCGGATTGCCAAGGGCGGAACGGTCGAGGTTGAACCCGCCCGCCTTGTAGCCGCGCGCGTAGCTCGCATAGGCGAGCAGGTCGGGCGTGACCTTGTAGGACAGGATGCCCGTGCCAGTGAACTTGTTCTCGCTGATGCTGTCGGACAGGGACACGCCGTCCAGCTGGCTGGTCGAGTTGCCTTGGCAGGAAAGCGAGATGATGCCGCCGATGAGCGCGGCCGGCACCGTCGTTTGCTGGGCGCCGGTGAGATAAGGCAGCAATTGCGCCTTCACCGCCGGGCAGACTGTGTTGTCGTTGGAGAAGGTGGCGTCGAAATCCTTCTTCTCGTGTGTGTAGCGCAGGCCCACGGTGATATCGAACTTGTCGGTCACGTGGAAGATATTGTGGGTGAACAGCGCGTAGTTCTTGCTGTTCTGATTGTAGATTTCCCCCGTGCTTCCGCGATCGCTGATCGAACTGAGCGCGGTCAGACCGTCGATGAAGGCTTGTCCGCCGACGATTGGGCCGGCGCCGTCGGGATCGGGGAAGATGCCGCGCAGCAGACCCGCGGTGCCACCTGGCAGCAGGGGGTTGTCGGGAACGAGACAGCCCGGGCTCGCCGCTGAGCGAGGCAGGGCCGGACTGATGGTTGCCAGCAAACGGCAGCTTGCGAACGCGCCGTACTGTGTCCCGAACCGCAGGTTGTCTTTAACCTCCAGATCCTCATTCGCGAAGTAGCCGCCGACGAGCCAGTCAAGCTTGTCGTCGAAGGCCGTGCCCTGCAGCCGCAGTTCCTGGGAGAAGGTCTTGAATGCGCGCGCGCCACCGAATTCGTTGGGGGCCCGGTACAGGATATCGACCTGGGTATAGTCGGTGTCGGACCCCTGGTAGTTCGAATAGTCGCGATAGGCGGTGATCGAGGTCAGCTTGGCGCCGCCGAAATCGTAATTGATCTCGCCCGAAAAGCCGTAATCTTCCGTCTGGCCTTCGTAACTGCGGCCCGGCGTCACGTAGATGTCGCGGTTGAAAGTGCTCTGGCTGAGCGCGCGGGGGTCCTGCCCGAGCGACAGGAGAACGGGGATGATCGGGTTCGCCGTGCTGGTCAGCGCGGGCCCGCCGGTCGGACGGGCGAACGGATCGAGTCCCGGGCTGACGCGCGCCAGCGGGGCGAAGTCGGGCTGCACGAAGGTGGCCGCGCAACACGCCTCGTCCTTCTTCGAATAATCGGCGATCAGGCGAACCGAGAGATCGGCGTTCGGCTCGAACAGCAACTGGCCGCGAACCAGCCAGCGATCCTTGTTGTTCACGTCGGTATCGTTGACGACGTCGTGATAGAAGCCGTCCCGCTTCAGATAGACGCCATCGACGCGCCCGGCGATCGAGGTGCTGAGCGGAACGTTGATGCCCGCCTCGACCCGGTAGGTGTCGTAATTGCCGTAAGTGAAATTGCCATAGCCCGAGAGGTCGAATTCGGGCGGGGCGGTGTAGATGCTGATGAGCCCGGCGGTGGAGTTGCGCCCGCCCAGCGTGCCTTGCGGTCCGCGCAGGATTTCGATCCGGTCGACCGGGCCGAGCTCGCTCAGCGCATTGCCCGAGCGCGAGCGATAGACGCCATCGATGAACACGGGGACCGAGCTTTCGAGGCCGGGGTTGTCGCCCACGGTGCCGACGCCGCGAATACGGGCGGACCCGTTGGCTTCGTTGCCGGTGGAGGAGACGAGGAGCGAAGGCGCGAGCGAGTTCAGCTCGCGGATGTCGGATGTTCCTGCCTTTTCGAGCAGATCGCTGGAAACGGCGGAAACCGCTACGGGGACATCGGCCAGCGATTGCTGGCGACCCTGCGCCGTGACGATGATGACGGTATCGCCCTCGTCCTGATCGGTGCTGGCCCTTTCGGCCATGGTGTCTTCCTGGGGTGCGGTCTGTGCGGCGGCGATGCCCGGTATCGCAAGCGCCGCTAGCGAGGCGCCGAGTGAGAGGGTGGTTTTCCATCGCGCGTACGGCTGGCAAGAAATGCGCATCAATGTCTCTCCCATTTGTATTCTTGTTGCGAAATTATCCGTCGCGAGACGCCTTTCGCTATCGAGGAGTGGGCGCTTACACTGTCTTTTTGTCAAGTGGGACTTGCCCGTAACCCGCGGTTTTGCGCCGCTGCGGAGCATCATCTGACGGGTGCGTAAAGGGAGCTGACGGTACGGCATCGCGGGCCCTGCGCGCGCAGCTTGCCGTTGACGCCTGTTGCGCCTACGCAACGCCGACCATGGCCACTCATCCTTCGCGCGCCGCGCAGCCGGTCGCCAGACCCGTCATCTCCGCCACCGGCCTCTTCACGCCGGCGGACTCGATCACCAACGAAGAGCTGGTCGAAAGCTTCAACGCCTATGTGGAGCGGCACAATGCCGAGCACGCTGCCGCCATCGCCGCCGGGCGCGAGGAAGCGCTGCAGCCAAGCAGCGTCGCCTTTATCGAGAAGGCGAGCGGCATTCGGGCCCGGCACGTGATGGACAAGACGCCGATCCTGGATCCGCAGATCATGGCGCCGCGCCATCGCGAGCGCGGCAATGACGAGCTGTCCCTGATGGCGGAAATCGGCGTCGCCGCCTGCCGGGAGGCGCTCGACGCTGCCGGGCGCGCCGCACAGGACGTCGATGCCGTCCTGTGCGCGGCTTCCAACATGGAGCGTCCCTATCCCGCGATGGCGATCGAGATCCAGCAGGCGCTGGGGATCGACGGCTTCGCTTTCGACATGAATGTCGCCTGCTCGTCCGCCACCTTCGGCATCCAGACCGCCGCCGATTACATCCGCGCTGGCCATGCCAGGACCGTGCTGGTGGTGAGCCCCGAAATCACCAGCGGGCACCTCAACTGGCGCGACCGG
>CAYNZQ010000027.1:0-15148 GCA_964401795.1 uncultured Citromicrobium sp. | reverse complement strand
GGGCGCAAGATCATCGTCGACACCTATGGCGGCGCGGCGCCGCACGGGGGCGGCGCATTCAGCGGCAAGGATCCGACCAAGGTCGATCGGTCCGCCGCCTACATCACCCGCTATCTGGCCAAGAACGTGGTCGCGGCGGGGCTTGCCCGGCGCTGCACGATCCAGGTCGCCTACGCGATTGGCGTCAGCGAGCCGCTGTCGCTCTATGTCGATACGCACGGCACCGGCACGGTCGAGGATACCGCGCTGGAAGCGGCGATTCGCGCCATCGGCAAGCTCGGCGGGCTGACCCCGCGCGCCATCCGCACGCATCTTGGGCTGAACAAGCCGATCTATCGCCAGAGCGCGGCGTACGGCCATTTCGGTCGCGACGTCACCGGCGACAACTTCCCGTGGGAACGCACCGATCTCGCCGCCGATCTGAAGGCGGCGCTGGGCTGAGCCCTAGCGCCGTTTCGCCTCACATCTCGTCCTGATGTTCCCCCTGCCGGGGGGACGGCGGGCCCAGCGCCAGCGTCGCATCGGAAAAACGGAACGGGCTCCTGACCCCGGTCAGGCCGTCCGCCATCGGGAAAGCCATGGCGCGGGCCCGGACCTGCGGGTCGGCGAAAACCTCGTCCAGCTGGTTGATGGGCCCCGCCGGAATGCCCGCTTGCGCGCAGGCGCGCAGCAGATCGGCCCGCTGCCACCCCTTCGTCTCGACCGCCAGCATCGCGTCGAGCGCCTCGCGATTGCCGAGCCGCGCCGCATTGGTGGCGAACCGTTCGTCGTCCAGCAGGTCGCTCCGATCGAGCAGGGCGAGGAGCTTGCGGAACAGTGCGTCGTTGCCCGGCGCCAGCACCACCTCGCCATCGGCCACGGGATAGACGCCATAGGCGCTCACCTGAAGATGCCGGTTGCCCATGCGGGGCGGGTTCTGCCCGCTGGCAAACAGAGCCTGCGCCTGGTTGGCAAGCAGCGCCACCGAACAGTCGAGCAGCGCCATGTCGATATGCTGGCCCCGCCCTGTGCGCTGGCGCATCAGCAGCGCCGCCTGGATCGCGTTCGCCGCATAGACGCCGCAGAACAGGTCGGAAATCGCGAGCCCGTGCTTCATCGGTTCGCCCTCGGGCTCCCCGGTCAGGGCCATGAAACCGCTCATCGCCTGAATGACGAAATCGTATCCCGGCTCGTCCCGGCGCGGGCCGTCCTGGCCGAAGCCGGTGACGGAGCAATAGACGAGCGCCGGGTTCGCCCCCGCAAGCGAGGCGTAGTCGAGCCCGAAGCGGGCGAGCTTGCCCGGCAGGAAGTTCTCGATGACGACGTCGGCCCCGGCGGCGAGGTCCTTGATCCGCGCCAGTTCGCCGGCATCGCGAAAGTCGGCCACGATGCCGCGCTTGCCCCGGTTGCAGGCGTGGTAATAGGCCGCCTCGCGCGTGCCGTCGGCCCGCTCGTAGAAGGGCGGGCCCCATTGCCGGGTGTTGTCGCCGTCCGGGCTTTCGACCTTGATCACGTCCGCGCCCAGATCGACGAGCATCTGGCCCGCCCATGGCCCGGCCAGCACCCGCGCCAGCTCCAGCACCTTCAGCCCCGCCAACGGCGCGTTCGGCTCGCGCGGCTCCGCCAGCCACATATCAGGAAACGTAGTGCGCAGTGGTCTGCGCGGCGACCTCTTCCTCGGTCACGCCGGGCGCCAGTTCGACGAGCCTGAACGGGCTGTCGTGGTCCGGTCGCTGGAACACCGCGAGGTTGGTAATGATCATGTCGACCACGTTGGTCCCTGTCAGCGGCAGGGTGCATTCGGGGATGAATTTGGGATCGCCGTGCTTCGACGTGTGGTCCATCACCACGATGATCTTCTTCACCCCGGCGACGAGGTCCATCGCGCCGCCCATCCCCTTGATCATCTTGCCGGGAATCATCCAGTTGGCGATGTCGCCGTTTTCCGCCACTTCCATCGCGCCCAGAACGGTCAGGTCGATATGCCCGCCGCGGATCATGGCGAAGCTGGTCGCGCTGTCGAAATAGGCCGAGTGCGGCAGCTCGCTGATGGTCTGCTTGCCCGCGTTGATGAGGTCGGCGTCCTCTTCGCCCGCATAGGGGAAGGGGCCGATCCCCAGCATGCCGTTCTCGCTCTGCAGCGTCACCTGCATCCCTTCGGGGATATGGTTCGCGACCAGCGTCGGGATGCCGATGCCGAGATTGACGTAATACCCGTCCTGCAATTCCTGCGCGGCGCGGGCGGCCATTTCGTCGCGGGTCCATCCTGTGGCGGTGTCGGTCATATGTCGGTATTCCTGCGGTTCGAAGGATTGCGGAAGAAGCGGGCGGGGATCACTCGGCCGATGCGGTGCCGGACGGCGGGGACCAGCGGGCGTCGGGCGGGAAGACCTCGCCGATGCTGCCCCTGATGGCGTCGCCGTAGACGGGATTGGGAAGCGCGAACCAGCCATTGCCCCAAAGCTGCGCGAAGGCGCCACGCCCGGCCAGCTGGCGGCGCGCCTGCGGGGCGAGGTCGCCGGTGTTGAAGACGTCCGCGAAGTCGCCCAGATTGTCGCCCGCCAGCGCGAGCACGCAAAAGCGGGCGGCGATGGTGGCGCGGCGCCCGTCCTTGCGCCCGCCCATGGCATCGTCGCCCTTCAGGAACAGCGTCTCGCCATGGATCGCGGGGCCCACTCCCGCCGCCTCCAGCGCCGCGGCCGTGCCGGCGGCGTCGCGCGCGTCGCGATTGGTGTTGAAGACGACCGCGATGCCCGCATCGCGCAGGCGTCGCATGCCGGTGACCGCGCCCGGCACCGGGGCGACGTAAGGCGCGCCGTTGGCGGCCCAGTCCGCCCACGCGTCCGCATCGTAGCCATGGCCCAGCGCGGTCCAGTATTCGAAGCCGCGATTGAGGATGGCCGTCTCGTCCGCGTCGAACACGACCGCGGGCGGTTTCGCCGAGCCATCGGAATTGCGGCACGTCACGCTGCCGGCGCCGCCGTCCACCCCGGGCAGGCCCATCACCACCGAAACGCTCGGCCGTGTCGCCGCCATGCGAACCGCGTAGTCGGCGAGCGCGCGATAGGCCTGGATGGAGACCGCCGCAGCCTCTCCGGAGCCGTAGAGCCAGCGCATCGGGTCGGGCGCCCCCCGGTCGAGCGGATCGGCCGTCCGAGCGCGATCGACCGGAGCGGGCGCGGTGCCCACCGGGGTCCGCGCGGCGGCCCGAGCCTCGTCCATCAGGCCGTCATTCGACGTCACGCAGCCGGCGAGAGCCGCCGCCAGCGCCAGCACCGCGATGGCTTGCGCGGCCTTCATCAGGCCGCCTCGCGCTCGCGCGTGGTCACGAATTCGATCTTCTTGTCGTAGGGCGCGCCCACGATCATGCGGTTCACGAACACGCCGGGCAGGTGGATGTCGTCGGGGTCGAGCCCGCCCGCGGGGACGATCTCCTCCACTTCCACCACGCATACCTTGCCGCAGGTCGCGGCGGGCACGTTGAAATTGCGCGCGGTCTTGCGAAACACGACGTTGCCGGTTTCGTCCGCCTTCCACGCCTTCACGATTGCGAGATCGGCAAAGATGCCGCGCTCCAGGATGAAGTCCTCCATTCGCCCTTCGCGATTCTCGAACTGCTTGACCTCCTTGCCCTCGGCAACCTGGGTGCCGACGCCGGTCTTGGTATAGAAGCCGGGAATGCCCGCGCCGCCCGCGCGCATGCGTTCCGCCAGCGTTCCCTGCGGGCAGAATTCCACTTCCAGCTCGCCGGAGAGGAATTGCCGCTCGAACTCCTTGTTCTCGCCGACATAGCTGGAGATCATCTTTGTCACCTGCCGCGTGCGCAGCAGCATCCCGATCCCTTCGTTGTCGATACCCGCATTGTTGCTGGCGAAGGTCAGGTCTTTCACGCCCGCATCGCGGATCGCGGTGAGAAGCCGTTCGGGAATGCCGCACAGACCGAAGCCCCCCGATGCGATCAGCATGCCGTCGTGAAGCACGCCGTCAAGCGCGGCGGCGGCGTCGGGATAGAGCTTTTTCATGGGCGTTCTTCCGTGAATTGATGAACAGACGCGGTAGGCTTCGTGCCCTGCCCTTAGGGCGGATCGGGCGCGCTGTCATCCTGGCGACGCCCCTTCGCCAACGCGAGATTCGCGGTTGCGATTGTGCGATGCAGCACCGAGCGACCAACAATGGCGACTTAAATCTAGCGCAATCAGATACTTGCGCGATGTTGCAAAAGGCGCAACAATCGGTGATCATTTCGCACTTGCACAATCGGGCTCCCGACGGCATTTGGAACGGGCCTTTCAGGCATCCTCTCCCAAACTTTTCAGGCCCGGCCGGTTTATCCAGCCGGGCCTTTTTCTTTGCGCCCGTTGTCCCTCGCGCAATTGCGCCGTCACGCGTGGTTTCGCGCCGGAAGACGGACCCTTGGCCGCGCTCAGCCATTTGTAAGACGGGCGGGCGCTTACTACCTCGTCCCAGCCGCACGGCACAGCACGCACGAGGAGCATCTTTTCCCATGGCCGAGACCGAAGCCGCCACCCAAGAGCGGATCGTGAAATTGCAAGTCGCCGCCGCTCGCCAGGAAGAAAGCGGACAGGGCATCGCGCGCATGCCTCGCTCCGCGTTCCAGGCGCTGGGCGTGACCGAGGGCGACGTCGTCGAGATCACCGGCAAGCGGACCACCGCGGCCATCGCGATGAGCGCCTATGACGAGGATCAGGCGCTGTCCGTGGTGCGGCTCGACGGCTTGCAGCGCGGCAATGCGGAAGCCGGATCGGGCGAGCATGTGAAGATCGCGGCGGCCCAGTCCCGCCCCGCCACGCGCGTCGTGTTCGCACCGGCCAGCCGCGAGATGCGGCTGCAGGGGCCGACCCAGGCACTGAAGCGCAATTTCTTCCGCAAGCCGCTGGTCGCGGGCGATCTGGTCGCGACGACCGGCCAGCAGCCGGTGCAGAACATGCCGGCAGAGGTGCGGCGCATGTTCAACGCGCCCGCCTACGCGCTGACCCAGATCCGCCTGACCGTGGTTTCCACCGTGCCCAAGGGCATCGTCCACATCGATGAGAACACCGAGGTGGAGCTGCGCACCGAGTTCGAGGAGCCCAAGTCGGGCCGCGCCGTCGTCAATTACGACGATGTCGGGGGCATCGACGACACCATCCAGCAATTGCGCGAGATGGTGGAGCTGCCGCTGCGCTATCCCGAACTGTTCACCCGGCTCGGCGTCGACCCGCCCAAGGGCGTGCTGCTGCATGGCCCGCCCGGGACCGGCAAGACCCGGCTGGCCCAGGCGGTCGCGAACGAGAGCGATGCCGATTTCTCCATCATCAACGGACCCGAAATCATGGGTTCGGGCTATGGCGAGAGCGAGAAGCGGCTGCGCGAGGTGTTCGAGAACGCTAGCAAGAACGCGCCCGCGATCATCTTCATCGACGAGATCGATTCCATCGCGCCCAAGCGCGACCAGGTACCCGGCGAGGCCGAGAAGCGCCTGGTCGCCCAGTTGCTGACGCTGATGGACGGGCTGGAAGCGCGCGCGAACGTGGTCGTCATCGCCGCCACTAACCGTCCCGATGCGATCGACGAGGCGTTGCGCCGGCCCGGCCGGTTCGACCGCGAGATCGTGATCGGCGTACCGGACGAGAACGGGCGGCGCGAGATCCTGGCGATCCATACCCGCGGCATGCCGCTGGGCGAGGGGGTCGATCTGAAGGAACTGGCGAAGGTCACGCACGGCTTCGTCGGCGCCGACCTCGCCGCGCTGGCGCGCGAGGCCGCGATCGACGCGGTGCGGCGGATCATGCCGCGTCTCGACCTCGACGAGCGGACGATCCCGCCCGAGGTGCTGGAGGATCTGCATGTCGGGCGCGACGATTTCCTGTCCGCGCTCAAGCGCATCCAGCCGTCCGCCATGCGCGAGGTGATGGTCCAGGTCCCCGATGTCAGCTGGGACGACATCGGCGGCGTGGGCGAGGCGATCGACAAGCTGAAGGAAGGCATCGAACTGCCGATCAAAAATCGGGAGGCGTTCTCGCGGCTCGGCATCCGGCCGGCCAAGGGTTTCCTGCTCTACGGCCCGCCCGGCACCGGCAAGACCCTGCTCGCGAAAGCCGTTGCGAAGGAAGCGGAAGCGAACTTCATTTCCATGAAGAGCTCCGACCTCCTCAGCAAATGGTATGGCGAGAGCGAGCAGCAGATCGCCCGCATGTTCCGCCGCGCGCGGGCGGTGGCGCCCTGCGTCGTCTTCATCGACGAGATCGACAGCCTGGTCCCGGCGCGCGGATCGGGCGCGGGCGAGCCGCAGGTGACCGGCCGCGTGGTCAACACCATCCTGGCCGAGATGGACGGGCTGGAGGAACTCCAGTCGGTGGTGGTGATCGGC
This sequence comes from uncultured Citromicrobium sp., assembly GCA_964401795.1. Classification (GTDB taxonomy): domain Bacteria; phylum Pseudomonadota; class Alphaproteobacteria; order Sphingomonadales; family Sphingomonadaceae; genus Alteriqipengyuania. Next base: position 8,799 of record CAYNZQ010000027.1, on the reverse strand, counting down.
GCGACCAATCGTCCGACGCTGGTCGATCCGGCGCTGCTGCGGCCCGGCCGGTTCGACGAACTGGTCTATGTCGGCACCCCCGACGAGGCTGGGCGCGAGCAGATCCTCGGCATCCATACCGCGGCCATGCCGCTGGCCGGGGATGTGGCGCTGGGCACGATCGCGCAGCAGACCGAACGCTTCACCGGCGCCGATCTGGAAGACGTCGTGCGCCGGGCGGGGCTCAATGCGCTGCACCGCGCCGGAGCGGACGTGCGCGAGGTGACCGCGTCCGATTTCTCCGAGGCACTGGAGGATTCGCGCGCGACGGTGACCGTCCAGATGGAGGACGAGTACAAGAAGATGCGCGGCGAACTGAAGAAGCGGGCGGCGGAAGCGATGCCGATCGGCTTCATCCACGAAGGCATGGTGCAGTCCACGCGCGACGAGAAGCACAGCTGACTTACCGGCGGGCGGGGCACAGCGGCCCCGCCGGTCAGGTCATGACGCGGGCGTTGGCCGCTTCCACTTCCAGCCGGTGGCGGATCAGCGCCTGCGGCTGGTTGGCCCGCAGCCACGCCAGCATGTGCTCGCGCACCGCGCAGCGCAGGTCCCACAACTCGCCGATGGTCCGCGCGCTCACGCCCATGCGCAGCTGAATGCTCTCCGGATAGGCCTCGGTCATCAGCATGGAGGCGGTGCGGCCGTCCCACAGCTCGTGCTCGCCGACGAAGCGCTCGAACTCCGCGCGGATCGGGGTGACATCGGCAATCGGATCGAGATGGAGCAGAACCGGCCCGGTCAGCTTCTCGCTGCTGCGCGACCAGTTCTCGAACGTGTTCTCCAGAAACCGGACCGGCGGCACCACGACCAGGCGCTCGTCCCAGGTCCGAACGAGGACGAAGCTCATGCGGATTTCCTCCACCCGCCCGACATGCCCGTCGACCGCGACCATGTCGCCGATGCGGATCGGCTCCGTCAGCGCCATCTGAAGCCCTCCGATCAGCGATTTGAGCGCCGGCTGCGCGGCCGCGCCGATCGCCAGCGCGGCGAGACCGGCGGAGGCCATCAGCGTGACGCCGACCTGCCGGACGCCGGGAATGCCCAGCAGGACGAGCGCCAGCGTCAGCGTGATCACCACCACCGATGCGGCCCGGCTGAAGATCGAGATCTTGGTCTTGCGGCTGCGCGCGGCGATGGGGTCCTCGCGCTCGTCCAGATGCCGCTCCATCCCGTCGGCCACGCCTTGGACCACCGCGAGCGCCAGCCAGCCGACCAGCGCGGGCACGATGAAACGGGCGACCGCTTCCCACGGGACCGCGACGACCCGATCGTGGCGCGCGACCAGCCCGATGGCGATGGCGACGCCCAGCCACCGGGTCGGCCCGGCCAACCTGTGAATGATGAGGTTGTCCGCCTCGGTCTGCGTGTTGCGGGTCAGGCGCCGCAACAGCGAGAACGCCGCCCAGTGGACCGCGAGCACGATGGCGATCGCGATGCCCAGCGCCAGCGCGGCGATCGCCGCCTGTTCCAGCGTGACGTTCCAGTTGCGGGGATCGAGAGCGTCGAACATGCGAAGCGGGCCCTATCGGATCGCGGGGCGCGCGATCAAGCGCCGTCGCCCTCAATCGCGTCATCCGCATCGTCGTGCAGCGGGAATTCGATCGCGATCGACACGCCGGAGCCGGTGAAGGTGCGTTCGATGCTGCCGCCGAGCTGCCGGGCGGACCCTTCCATCAGCGTCCCGCCGAAACCCTTGCGGTCCGACCCCTGGACCGGCTTGCCGCAATCCTCGAACCATTCGATTCGCACCAGCGATCCGTCCACCCGCCAGTGAACCGACAGCGTGCCGCCATGGGCCCAGCAGCCGTATTTGACCGCATTGGTCGCGCATTCGTGCAGCACCAAGCCCAGCGGGGTCGCCTGTTTCTGGCCCAGCTTCACCTCGGGTCCGGTCAGCTCGGGCGGCTCCGCCTCGTCGCGATAGGGGGCGAGCGTCACCTCGATCAGGTCGCGCAGGGCCGCATGGCGCTTACCCGGCTGGCCCTGCGTCACCTCGTGCGCGGCGAGAAGCGCGCGGATCCGCTTGGTGATCTTCTCGAGCGCCGGCTTGGCCTCGGGGGTGTCGCGCCCGCTCATCTGGACGAGGGCCAGAACGATGGCGAAGATGTTCTTGACCCGGTGGTTGAGCTCGCGCGCCAGCAGGTCGGCGCGGTCGCGCGCCTCGGCCAGCACGTGGGCCTGCGCCGCCAGCGCCTCGGCACCCGCGATGCGCGACAGCATCTGCATGCCGAGCAGCAGGGCGAGCAGCAGCAGGACGAGGAGCCCTCCGATGAGCGGCAGCATCCGCGCCTCTACCCGGGCGGTCTTTTCCGCCCGCTGCGCCAGCGCTTCCGCCTCCAGCTGCTCGAACTGCGCGATGGCGCTTTCAAGGCGCTGCATCGCCTCGATCCCGTCGCCGGTCAGGATGCGCACGCGCGCGTCCGCCAGGCGGCGATCCCGCATCTGTGCGACCGTCTCGTCGATCTCGGAGAACTTCTGCCCCAGCGCGGCGTCGATCTGCGCGATGAGGCGCAGCTCCTTCTCGCCCGCATCGGGCCCCACGCGCTTGCGCAGCCGGTCGAGCGCGGTGCCCGCCCGTTCGTAGGCGCCTTCCCACGGTTTCAGGTAGCGGTTGTCGAGCGTGATGTAATAGCCGCGCTGCGCGGTTTCCGCCGCCAGCGCCAGCCGCTCGATATCGCGCAGGTCGTTCATCGTCTGCGCGGTGCGCGCGACCTGCGCGCGTTCCGCCCGCTCGGCCGAGACGGTCTGGAAGATCAGCCAGACAGAGGCGAACAGGGCCAGCGCGACCAGCGCCAGCACGAGCCAGCGGGTCGACCGGCCGGTCATGGACGGACGGATCGCCATCGTCAGTGCGCCGCGTCCCAGCTCGCTCCCGAACCGATCTCGATCCCCAGCGGTACGGTGAGTTCGACGGCGGGCAGGGCGGCTTCCGCCATAACCCGTTCGATCACCGGGCTGGCGGCCGCAACGTCGCCTTCGGGCAGTTCGAACACCAGTTCGTCATGCACCTGCAGCAGCATGCGCACGTCCTTCAGCCCGGCATCCGCCAGCGCCGGGCCCATCCGGACCATCGCACGCTTGATGATGTCGGCGCTGGTCCCCTGGATCGGAGCGTTGATCGCGGCCCGCTCGCTCCCCTGGCGTTCGGCCTGGTTCTTGGAGCCGATGCGCGGGAACCACGTCTTGCGACCGAACAGCGTCTCGGAATAGCCGCACTCGCGCACCCGCTCCAGCGTCTGCACGATGTAGCGCTGGATGCCCGGGAAGCGCTCGAAATAGCGGTCGATCATCGCCTGCGCCTCGTCCGCCTCGACCCCCAGCCGCCCGGCGAGGCCCCAGCGGCTGATGCCGTAGAGGATCGCGAAATTGATCGTCTTGGCCTGCGCCCGCGTGTCGCGCGTCACTTCGCCGAACATCTCGGTCGCGGTGCGGTTGTGGATGTCCTCGCCATTCGCGAAGGCTTCCTTCAGTGCGTCGACACCGGCCATGTGCGCGGCGAGGCGCAGCTCGATCTGCGAATAGTCCGCCGCCAGCAGCACGTTTCCGCTGTCCGGCACGAAGGCTTCGCGAATCTGGCGCCCGATGGGGGTGCGGATGGGAATGTTCTGCAGGTTCGGATCGGTCGAGGACAATCGTCCGGTCTGCGCGCCGACCAGGCTGTAGCTGGTGTGGACGCGGCCGGTATCGGGGTCGATCGCCTGTTGCAGCGCGTCGGTGTAGGTCGATTTGAGCTTCGCCAGCTGGCGCCATTCCAGCACCTTGTCGGCGATGGGCGCACCTTGGCCCGACAGCTTTTCCAGGATCGCCTGGTCGGTCGAATACTGGCCGCTCTTGCCCTTGCGCCCGCCCTTGTACCCCATCTTGTCGAACAGGATATCGCCCAGCTGCTTGGGGCTTCCGACCGCGAATTCCTGGCCCGCGATCTCGTGAATCTCGCCTTCGAGACGCGCGGTTTCGCGGGCGAATTCCTCCGACAGGCCGGCAAGGCGCGCGCGGTCGACCTTGATGCCGTGGCGCTCCATCTCGGCCACCACCGGGATCAGCGGGCGGTCGACCCGTTCGTAGACGCGGGTGCCGCCTTCCATCGCCAGCCGCGGCTTGAGATGGGCGTGTAGGCGCCAGGTCACGTCCGCATCCTCCGCCGCATATTCGGTGGCGCGGTCCAGCGGCACCTGGCCGAAGGGGATCGCCTTCTTGCCCGTTCCGCAGATTTCCTTGAAGGTCAGCGTGGTGTGGCCGAGGTGGCGCTGCGCCAGTTCGTCCATGCCGTGCCCGCCACCGATCCCGTCTAGGCTGCGTCCGGCATCCAGCGCGAAGCTGATGATCATCGTGTCGTCGATCGGGGCGACGTGGATATCGTGGCGCGCGAGGATGGTGAGGTCGTACTTGATGTTCTGGCCGACCTTCAGCACCGCATCGCTTTCCAGCAGGGGCTTCAGCACGGCGAGCGCGGTTTCGCGGGCGATCTGCTGGGGTCGCTCGGCGAACATGTCATCGCTGCTCCCGCCGCCGCCGAAATGCAGGAAGGGGATGTAGCAGGCGTCGTTGGGGCCCAGTGCCAGGCTGACCCCGGTAAGGTCGGCCTGCATCGCGTCGAGTGCGCTGGTCTCGGTATCGACTGCCACCAGCCGGGCGGCAAGGGCGCGTTCGACCCACGCCTCCAGCCGGTCGAGCGTCTGGACGCATTCATAGGCGCTGCGATCGACCGCAGGAAAATCGGGCAGCGGCTGGCGGTCGCCGTCGGCTGCGGCATCCGCACCCTTCGTCTGCGCCTTTGCGGGATTGAGGTCGGTCTTGCGGCCCGGGCTGCCGGTGCCGGCGTCCAGCCGCCGCAGCAGGCTGGTGAAGCCGTGCTTCTCGAGGAAGGCGGCGAGCGGTTCGGGCGGCACGGGCCCCAGCGCCATGTCCTCCAGCGGCACGGGCAGGGGGCAATCTTCCTTCAGCGTCACCAGCACGCGGCTGAGTTCCGCATCGGCGCGGTTCTCCAGCAGGCGCTCCTTCAGCTTGGACTTCTTCATGTCCGCAGCGGAATCGAGCGCCGCGCCCAGCGAGCCGTTCTCCGCGATCAGCTTGGACGCGGTCTTGGGCCCGATGCCGTAGATCCCGGGTATGTTGTCGACGCTGTCGCCCATCAGCGCGAGCACGTCGCCGACCAGTTCGGGGGGCACGCCGAATTTCTCGATCACTTCGTCCCGCCCGATGCGGGCGTTCTTCATGGTGTCGAGCATTTCGATGCACCCGCCTTCGGTTACACCCTCCTCCAGCTCGTGATCGGCGCACTGGCCGATCAACTGCATCAGGTCCTTGTCGGAACTGACGATGGTGACGTCCCATCCCTTGCGCGTCGCGGCGCGGGCGTAGCTGGCGATGATGTCGTCCGCCTCCACGTCCGGTTCCTCTATGCAGGGAAGCGAGAAGGCGCGGGTCGCATCGCGGATGAGCGGGAATTGCGGCACCAGGTCCTCGGGCGGATCGGGCCGGTTCGCCTTGTACTGGTCGTACAGATCGTTGCGGAAGGAATGGCTCGACTTGTCGAGGATCACGGCGAGGTGCGTCGGGCCTTCCGCCTCGTCGAGGTCCTCCGCCAGCTTCCACAGCATGGTGGTATAGCCATAGACCGCGCCGACCGGCGTCCCTTCGGGATCGGTCAGCGGCGGCAGGCGGTGATAGGCGCGGAAGATGTAGGCGGAGCCGTCCACCAGATAGAGATGCTGTTTGTCGGCCATGCCACCTGCTAGCAGCGCGGACGCGCAAAGACAGCCACTTGTTTGCGTGCTCGCCCGGGGCGCACGGCAAATAGGGCGGGCCGTCGCGAAATCGCTTGCCCTGCCACAATCTCGCCATTATTCAGGACCGCGAAGCCGACCCGTGAGAGGGGGTTTCGCCGCGGTTTCGCGATCGTGGCTTGGTTCTCACAACAAGGAATTGCTTTTATGCGCAAGATCGTTCTCGCCGCCGCCGTTGCCGGCGCCGCTCTCAGCCTCGGTGCGTGCTCGGAAAAGACCCAGGACGCCGCCGAAACCACCGCTGATTCGGCCGCTGCCGACGCCGAAACCAACATGGACGCCGCTGGCGAAGCCGTCGACAACGCCGCCGAAGATGCTGGCCAGGCCGTTGAGACCGGTGCCGCTGCCGCCGACAACGCCGGTGCCGCTGCCGAAGCGACCGTGCAGGACGAGTCGACCGCCGAAGCGCAGGCCGACTAATCCGGCTTCCGCCATCGCGCGATGGCGGGTCGAAAAAGAAAAGGGCGCGGTCGATGGCCGCGCCCTTTTTCTATGTCCGGTGGATGGGGCGGGCCGACCCGAGCGGCCCAAGGCGCTCAGCGCGCGCCGTAGGTCGCAGCGGTGTAATGCGTCGCCGGGCTGCGCGCGGCATAGCCGTCATACAGCGCCCGCGCGATCTGGGCGATCTTCGCCTCGCGCGCCGACCGCGACCCCTGGCCGGTGACGTAGATGGCCAGCGCGATGGAGCGACCGTCCGCCATCCGGATGATGCCGACATCGCTGGACGTGTTGTTGAGCGATCCCGTCTTGTGCAGCACCTCGGCCGAGGCGGGGATGAGCTTGGGAATGCGGCGGGTGCCGGTGCGCGTCCGGCTCATCGCGCCGAGCAGGACCTTGCGGCTCTTGTCGGACAGGAAGCGGCCCTCCTGCAGCCCGGTCAGCAGGTCGATCATCGCCAGCGGGGTCGCGCTGTCGCGGGGATCGATCTGGTAGGCCGGATCGAACTCCCCGTCGTCGCGCACCAGGGTGGCGATGTCGCGCGACAGGTTGAATTCGCGAATGCCGTTGCGGCGCACCCAGTCGTTCACCGCGGCGGGGCCGCCGACCACGCGCAGCAGCCCGTCGGTCGCATAATTGTTCGAGCGGGTGATCATCTGTTCGATCAGGTCGATCGCGGGCATCACCTTGCCTTCGCGGACCGGGGCGCGGCTGCCGGAATATTTCGCCGAACTGACGGGAAACAGCATCGGAAATTCGCTGTTCAGCGTCCACTTGCCCTGCTCCACCCCTTCCAGAAAGGTGCAGGCGATGGCGATCTTGCTGGTGCTCGCCATGGGGAAGCGCTGTTCGCCCAGAACGGCGACGCGTTCGCCGGTGGCCATGTCCACCGCGGCGACACCGATGCGGCCCTGCGAGCCGTCCGCCAGCTCGGCGATGCGCCGTTCCAGCGCGGTGTCGTAAATCGCCTCGAAGCTGCGCGGGGCGCGAACGTCCGTGCCTAGGATGCTGTCGAAAGACGCCTCCAGCTCGGTCGTCTGCGCCGCGGCGGGCGCGGTACCGAGCGCCATGGACGCGGCGATGGTGGCGAGCGCGAAGAATTTCCTAACCATGATCGTAGATTTACCCTGCCCCTGGTTTGCGAAGCCTTAACACGGGGCTTCGCGGCGTTCCCGATGGATGGCACAGTCTCGCGAAGGCGCGCCCGTGGCCAGCGGATTGCGGCGGGCGTCGGGCCAAACGCGACGAATCGCACGCAAAAATGGCCGACGTGCCGGATACGACCGCCGGCGTCCGATCCGCCCGGTCCATAACGAGAGGCGCGGGCCGGGATGGATCCCGACCCGCGCGCTGTCGTTCATCGATTGCTCCGCGATAGGTAACCGGCGGAGGAAGCGCCGGCGTTACGCGGCGGTAATGGCCTTCTCGATCGTGGTGATCGACTCGCCCGTCAGCGCCTTGTCGATTTCGCCGACCAGCCGCGCCTGCAATTCCTTGTGATAATGGCGCCGCATCTCGCCCAGCGTCTTGGGATCGGCGATGACCAGCAGGTCGCTGATCTCGTTCTTCAGCACCTTGGCGTTGAGCCATTCGGTGGCTGCGGCACCATGCGCCAGTTCGTTGAGGTCGGTTTCGCCGCTGCGCTGGCCCGCATCGTCCTGATGCCGCACCCCGGCGCTGAAATTGGTGCCTTCCAGCTCGGGCGTCGCCTCGGCTTCGAGCTTGGGCTCGAACAGGGGGCCGGTATTGCGCAGCACGACGAAGCGCTCGCCATCGACCAGGGCGACATGGGCATTCTGCGGAAGTTTCATCGGGTACTCCTCGATCTGTTGAAGCTGTATCATCCCAACCAACGAGCCGCGTGTGGGGTCCGGCATCCGCCCGGGCCGCCTGCGCAAAAGAAAAGGGCCCGGCGGATCGCTCCACCGGGCCCTTCACGTGTCTTACGGCTGGTACGCCGGATGACGCTGGTCGGCTCAGAAGCCGCCCATGCCACCCATTCCGCCCATGCCACCCATGTCGGGCATGCCGCCGCCACCGGACTTCTCTTCCGGGATCTCGCTCACCGCCGCTTCGGTGGTGATGAGCAGGCCGGCGACCGAGGCCGCATCCTGCAGCGCGGTGCGCACGACCTTGGTCGGGTCGACGACGCCGGCCTTCACCAGGTCTTCGTAGGTGTCGGTCTGCGCATTGAAGCCCAGGCTCTCGTCATTGGCGTCGAGCAGCTTGCCCGCAACGACCGCGCCGTCGTGACCGGCGTTCTCGGCGATCTGACGCACCGGCGCCTGCAGCGCGCGACGAACGATGTCGATGCCGCGGGTCTGGTCGTCGTTCTCGCCTTCGAGATTGACCAGCGACCGGGTCGCGTAGAGCAGCGCGGTACCGCCGCCCGGGACGATGCCTTCTTCCACCGCGGCGCGGGTCGCGTGCAGCGCGTCGTCGACGCGATCCTTGCGCTCCTTCACCTCGACTTCGGTCGCACCGCCGACCTTGATCACCGCGACGCCACCGGCGAGCTTCGCCAGCCGCTCCT
>CAYNZQ010000026.1:0-16615 GCA_964401795.1 uncultured Citromicrobium sp. | reverse complement strand
TAGGCGCGCGTCCCCTCGGGCAGGGCCATCACGCGGTCGACCATGTTGGAGACGGTCTGCGCCTCGATCGGCAGGCCGGTCGCGGGGCTGTAGGGGATGCCGACCCGTGCCCACAGCAGGCGCATGTAGTCGTAGATCTCGGTCACTGTCGCCACGGTCGAGCGCGGATTGCGGCTGGTGGTCTTCTGCTCGATCGAGATCGCAGGGCTCAGCCCCTCGATATGCTCGACATCGGGCTTCTGCATCATCTCGAGGAACTGGCGCGCATAGGCGCTAAGGCTCTCGACATAACGCCGCTGCCCCTCGGCATAGATGGTGTCGAAGGCGAGGCTGGACTTGCCGCTGCCCGACAGCCCCGTGATCACTATCAGGCTGTCGCGCGGCAGATCGATGTCCACACCCTTGAGATTGTGCTCGCGCGCGCCGCGCACGGAAATTTTCGTCAGAGCCATAGGGGCCGTGTTCGCCTTGTGTTCCGCAAAGTCAAGCATGCCGGACGGCATCGCCGTTCAAGAGCGAGCGGAGGCCGCTCGCGGTTCCGCCCGGTTGCAGCGATGTGGGGTGCGAGGCGCGGATTGCAAAGGATGCGCGCTGGCGCGGCCCGCTTGCCTCCCGGCCCCGGCGCCCTACATGCCGGGCCATGGCCGATTATCATTTCTACGAGCCCGCACGGGGCCACCGCCTGCCGCACGATCCGCTGAACGCCATCGTCGCGCCGCGGCCGATCGGGTGGGTTTCCACGCTCAGCGATACGGGCGTGCGCAATCTCTCGCCCTACAGTTTCTTCAACCTGATCAATTATCGCCCGCCGCTGATCGCGTTTTCCTCCGTGGGGAAGAAGGACGCGGTGACCGATATCGAGGCGACCGGCGAGTTCGTGTGGAACCTCGCCACGCGGACGCAGGCCGAGGCCATGAACGCCACCTCGGCGCAGGTGGAGCCGGAAGTGGACGAGTTCGACCTCGCGGGGCTGGAGGGGCTGCCCTCCAAGCTGGTCGAGCCGCACCGCGTCGCGGGCAGCCCGGTGCATTTCGAGTGCAAGCTGACCCAGCTGGTCCGGCTGGAGGACAAGGACGGCGCGCAAACCGACACCTGGCTGGTGATCGGCGAGGCGGTCGGCATCCATATCGACCCCGCGATGCTGGAGGACGGCATCTACCAGACCGCCCGCCCCCGCCCCATCCTGCGCGGCGGCGGCCCGGCAGACTATTTCGAGATCGGCGAGGACGGTCTGTTCAGGATGCGGCGGCCGGGGTGATTGGGGCGGCTATGGGATGGTTTGCTGACAGTCGGATTTTGGCTCTCGTATGGCGATAGCGGAGCGCCGGTGTTTATGTGGCAGACTGCATCTGGAGTCGTTACCGGCTGCGATAAGAACGCGTATAACGGCGGCGAGGATACGGTGCTGTATTATTTTTGCGCCGATGCCGCTTACGCCGCTGGCTATCGTCTGGCCTACTAGGAGGACGTCATGAAAGGCTTTGTTACAGCCGCCGCAATCGCGCTTACGGCCTGCTCCACTGATCCGAGCGACACAACTGCGACGAGCGCAAATGCTGCAGTGTCAGATGGGCAGGAAGCGACGCAGACGAAGATGGACAAGCCTACACTGCTGTTTTTCGACAGGCCGGAAGTGACTAATTACATCCCCCCTCCTCCCGGACCGCTCGCACGGGCCGAAGGTATCCTTGATCTGGAAGGCAACTGCGTTGTGCTCCGGATGAAGGGCGATACCGTTCCACTCGTATTCGAAACCGGGACGGCTTCGCTGCCCGGCTCCGCCGAACTCGCGCTCGCCAGCGGTGAAAGGATTGCTTTTGGAAGCAGGGTCGAACTCGCAGGCTCTACGGTTGGCGATGAACAGGGAACATATCCAATCAGCCGGATCGAGGCTTCCTGCGGTGTTCGGCGTGGTCTGCTCGTTACGAATGACAGCCTGCGTGCCACGTTACAGTGAGCGTATGTTAACATAAATGTGACCCCCCGATCGCGCTGGCCAGCTTTTCACGGCTGTCGGTATAGATCGCCGCGCGAAGGCGAGCGCGACTGATCGCGAAATAGGTAACTTTCGCATCCAGCGTCACATGATAAAGGTCCGTTTTCGGGGTTGCGGAACAAGCATTGAATGGCTGAGATGGGGTCGCAAGCGGCCATCCCCTCATCGTCGCCCCGGACTTGATCCGGGGCCCAGCTTTCTCTTCTGCAACCTCGCGCGGGAGGGAGCACCGCCCCGGATCGGGTCCGGGGCGACGTGGGATGGGATGCTCGGTCTGCGAGCGATTTCGCTCTGGTGGCGGGCGTTACGCCCTCACCCGCCCTTGCGTTCCTTCTCCACCGCGTCGAGCGCCGCCTGCGGCCAGGTGACCGAGTACTGCGTCTGCGGGTTGAAGACGCCGCCGGGATATTGCGCGGCGGCTGCGGCGGCGATTTCGGCCTGGCTCAGCTCCTCGCTCGGCTCCAGCGCCAGCACGTCGAGCCCGCGGGCGATCTCGGTCCCGTAGATCTTGCCGTTGTAGTAATAGGCCGACCAGAACCCGCCCAGCACCAGCTGCTTGTCGTCGATCGGGCCGCGATCGAAATAGGCGATTTCCTTCGGGTTCGCGCTGTCGGTGAAGTCGATCACCGAGATGCCGCCCTGGTACCACGCCTGGACGAAGATATCGCGGCCCGGGACGGGCACGGCGGAGCCGTTGTGCGCGACGCAGTTTTCCATGTCGCCCTGCGGTGCGGGCAGCTTGTAGGTGCCGCGCCGGACCAGCGTGTTGCCTTCGATGTCGTAGATCGCGTCGGCGCCGTAGCCGCGTGGGTCGTAGGTACGGCACCGCGGACGGGCGCCGCCGCCCCACTCGTCGGTGAAGATCACCTTGGTCCCGTCATTGTTGAAGGTGGCGGAGTGCCAGTAGGCGAAGCCCGGATCGCTGACCGCGGCGATCCGCTTCGGCTTCATCGGGTCCGAAATGTCGAGCAGGATGCCGTTGCCCGAGCACGCGCCCGCCGCGATCTTCTTCGCCGGGAACACGGTGATGTCGTGGCACTGGTCGGTCCGGTTGGTGCGCTGCGTGCCCTCGCCATGGTCGCCGCCGCGCCACAGGCCGGCGATCTGCCCGTCCTCCGCGAAGACGCGCGGGCGATCGACGATGCGCGCCTGGCCGGGATCGGCGAGCGGGATCTCGACCACATCGATGCTGAACAGGGCGGTGTTCTGATCTCCCGGCACGTCGCCGACACAGCCCGCCAGCTCCTCCTCGTCGCGCACGCTGGCGGTGCCGCTGTTGTAGACGACGATGCGGTTGCGGTCGGCATCGACCACCGAATGGGTGTGGCTGCCGCGGCAGGTCTGCACCTGGCCGACCTGGACCGGCGCGGCGGGGTTGGAGATGTCGAAGATGCGCAGGCCCCGGAAACGGTCCGCGCTGACGTCGCCCTTCACCCCCTGCAGCCCGCAATCGACGCGGCCGCGGGTCTGTTCAACCGACATGATGAGGATGTCGCCGACCAGCGAGATGTCGCCCTGCCCGCCCGGACACACGACCGAGCTGACGAGGCCGGGGATGCCGTCCTTGTCCAGCCGGTACACGTTGAAGCCGTGATAGTTGCCCGCGACCATCAGGTCGCCCTGGAACGCCATGTCGGTGTTGGCGAAGCTGAGGAGGGAGGAGCGTTCGCCGAACTGCGTGCCTTCCTTGCCGTCGCTGGAGGCGGCGTCGGTCGGGGTCTTGGCGGCCTCCGCGTCGGCCTTCACGATTTCGGGCTGCAGGCCGCCCGGATTGGCGGGGTCGAAGAAGCCCGCGGGCTTGGGCAGGTGCTTTACCAGCCGCATGTTCTTCGCCGCGACGCCGGGATCGGTCAGCCCGGCGGCGAGCTGCGCGCGGGCGTCGTTCGACAGGCCGGCGAGCAGCACGTTCATCCGGTCGATCTCGGACTGCTGTTCGTTCGTGACGTCGTTGGTGAATTCGAACAGGACCGGGTCGTAGGCGGAGCCGGGCTGGTCGAGAAGGTCGTCGACCATGTCGATCGCGCCTTCGTGGTGGGCGATCATCAGGTTCAGGAACATACGGTCGAAGGCCGTGCCCTTGAGCGTGGCGAGCTCCTGCATCTGCGCGGGCGTCGCCATGCCCTGCATCTGCGCGGGCGTCGCCATGCCCTGCATCGACGCGTGCCCCGCCATCGCGCCGCCGGTCATGGAATGGCCCGCGTGGTCGCCCGCCTTGCCCGGCTGGGGCACGGCCTGGCCGCGCTGGCGCAGCCAGTTCTGCATGAAGGCGATCTCGTCCGACTGCGAGGCGCGGATGCGATCCGCCGCGGCGCGCAGCGTCTCGTTATTGGTCCGCGCCTCGACCAGCGCGACCATGTCGACCGCCTGCTGGTGGTGGTGGATCATCCCCTGCATGAAGGCGACATCGTCGGGCGAGAAGCGCGTGTCGGCAAGATCGCGGGCTTCCTCCGCGCTCAGTTGCTTGCCCTGCTGGCCGGGCGCGCCGGGCTGCACGATCGGCGCCTCCTGCGCGGCGAGCGGCGAGGTGCAGGCAAGGAGCAGCGCGGCGACGGACAGCGGACGATGATGCATGAAAAAATTCCCCCGATTGTGATCTGTTCTCGATTGCCCCGCATTCATGACGCGCGCCGCCCCGCCGTCAAGAGCGATCGCCGGAAGAGCCGCTCCCCGTCCCCGGAGTCCGTCTTGCGTGGCTGAGGCGCGACGAGCCGAGGACCGACCGCCCCCATCGTCCGTTGGGTAAGCGAACAGGCAATTTCGACAACGAAAACAGGGGCCGCGTATGACAAAGCCGATGGCAGAGCGACGAACCGCGCACGGTACGCGCGTCGGAGGCCCGGCATAGCCTCGCGCCTCTCCGACCGGTTTTCCGGCCCCTCTCGACGGACGGGACGCAAGCCCGTGGGGCGCATCCCGCGCGGCGAGGCGACGAAGCACGAGCGGGGCCGCGGCAATGCGCTGCGCAGCCGGCGGCAGCGCAAGCGTGATCGGCTGCGCCTTCGTGCCCGGACCTTGCGCAACCGGCTGGTCGGCGGCGACACGCTGCGCGATGCGTCCGTCCCGCTGGTTGCGGGCGCAATGGCGCTGGGGCTGATCGGCAACACGGTGCCCGAGCAGGTGCTGCCCCGATCGGCGGCGGAACTGGTCGCGGGCTGGTCCTACGATCTCGAGGTGTCGAACAATCCGCGTTTCTCGCGCCAGCCCGCGATCTTCCAGTCGGCAAGCCCCGAATTGCTGAAGGCGATGGCGCAGGAGGAAGGCATGCGGCTGACCGTCTATCGCGACGTCGCGGGCTATCCCACGGTGGGGATCGGCCATCTGGTCCGGCCGCAGGACGGGCTGCGCGTCGGAGATCGGATCACCCGGGCACAGGCGCTTGAGTTCCTGCGCGCCGACATCCGTACGGCGGAGGAAGCGGTGACCCGGCTGGTGGGCAATCTGCCGCTGTACCAGCGCGAATACGACGCGCTGGTCGACCTCGTCTTCAATGTCGGCGAAGGCGGCGCCGACGCGCAGGACAGCCCGCGCCTCAACGCCGCGATCGCGGCGGGCGATTACGATGGCATCGCGCAGGAGCTGACCTATACGACCGCCGATGGCGCAGTAGCGGGCGGGCTGGTCCACCGATCCGAACGCCGCGCGAATATCTTTGTGGATGGGAATTATGCGAATCCGAGGCTCGTCAACAGCTAGCGCGCTGGTTGTCTCGGCATTGCTGACCACCGCCTGTTCCGATGCGCCGAGCGCCGATCCCGCGCGCCAGTCCCCCACCGCCACGACGCCGGAGCCTGCCCGAGAAAGCGCACCGGCGCGCATCGCCCGTACGCCGGACGATTGCCTGCTGGTCGTGTGGCAGGAACAGGACGATCCCGACGCCGCGTTCGACCGCGCGCATGACGAGGCGCAGGGCGGCGCCATCTCCTGCGCCACCGACACTACCGCCAGCCAGTTCGAGGCAGCGATCGAGACGCTGCGCGAGGCCGCCAAAAGCGGCGACCGCGCCCGCCTGCTGCGCGAGGTAGGCATGCCGCTCCTTTTCATCGATGGCGACGGCAAGCGGCGCGAGATCACCGACCCTGCGGAGGTCGACGGGGCGTTCGACACCGTGTTCGACGCGCGCATGCTCGCGCTGCTCCAGCGGCTCGACCTGTCGCAGCTGACCGTGGTGCCCGATCGTGGCGCGTTCTTCGAACTGGGATCGCTGTGGCTGGTGGTCGATCGCAAGGGTGGGCGCCCGCGCCTCGTCACCGTGAACCATCAGGCGCTGGGCGAGGCGGCGACGGCGGCCCGGCGCGCGGCGCGCGAAAAGGACGGGCGCTCGCTGTAGCGGCGTGCGCCCTCCCAACTCACGAGCCCCACTCGATCGGGCGGAAGCCGCCCGCGAAAGGTTGCAAATGCAATCAATCTTGGGTTCAAGGGCGCTGCGTTATCGATCGACCGTGTCCGCCACCGTGCAAACGCCGGGTCGCAACCCATATTCTTCCGGAGAGAGCCTTCATGAAATCGCGTATTCTTGCCACCACCAGCCTCGCGCTCGCCCTGTCGGCCTGCGCCACCACGATGGAGAACGATATGGCCCGGGCCGATACCGCCGCCAGCCAGACGGACGCCATGGTCGCCGTTCCCGAAGGCACGGGCTATTTCGCCAGCGACAGCACGCTGCCGTTCCAGGCGCCCGATTTCACGAAAATCTCCGAAGACGATTACGTCCCCGCGTTCGAGCAGGGGATGGCGATCCAGCAGGCGGAGGTGGCGAACATCGCCAACAACCCGGCCGCGCCCACGTTCGACAACACCATCGTCGCGCTGGAAAAGTCGGGCCGGATGCTGAACCGCGTGGCCACCGTGTTCTTCGCCCTGACCGGCTCCAACACCACCGACCGGCTGGACCAGATCAACACCGACATCAGCCCGAAGTTGTCCGCCCACTCGGACTCAATCTCGCTCAACCCCGCGCTCTTCGCCCGGGTGAAGGCGGTCTACGACATGCGCGACACGCTGGGCCTGGATAACGAGCAGGCCAAGCTGCTGGAGGAAACCTACAAGGGCATGGTCCATGCGGGCGCTGAGCTGACCGCGCAGCAGCGCGAGCAAGTGAAGGCGATCAATACCGAGCTGTCGACCCTGACCACAGAGTTCAGCCAGGACGTGCGCGCCGCGACCAACGATCAGCCGCTGATCGTGGATACGCGCGCCGAGCTGGCCGGGCTGAGCGACGGCGAGATCAAGGCCGCGGCCGACCTCGCGGCGGAAAAGGGCATGCCGGGCAAGTTCGCGATCGCGCTGCAGAACACGACGCAGCAGCCGCTGCTGCCCGACCTCGAAAACCGCAATGTGCGCGAACGGCTGTACAAGCAGAGCATCCACCGCGCGGACGGCACCAATCCCGAATACGATACCCGCCTGCTGCTGGCGAAGATCGCCGCGCTGCGCGCGCAGAAGGCCGCGCTGTTCGGCGAACCCGACTGGGCGACCTACGCGATGTGGGATCGCATGGCGAAGAACCCCAAGACCGCGCTCGGCTTCATGAACCAGATGGTCCCCGCGCTGGCGGCGACGCAGCGGCGCGACGCGGCCATGCTGAATGCGGCGATCAAGGCCGATGGCGGCAATTACGAGGTCCAGCCGTGGGACTGGTACCGCTACGCCAACAAGGTGAAGGCGGAACGCTTCGACCTCGACGAGAACGAGGTGAAGCAATATTTCCAGATGGACAAGGTGCTGGAAGACGGCGTCTTCTTCGCCGCCAACAAGCTGTACGGCCTGACCTTCAAGCGGCGCACCGACATCCCGACCTATCACCCCGACGTGTGGACCTACACCGTCTACGACAGCGATGGATCGGAACTGGGCCTGTTCTATTTCGATCCGTTCCAGCGCCCGTCGAAGCGGGGCGGCGCGTGGATGAGCAATTTTGTGGAGCAGAGCGATCTCTACGGCACGAAGCCCGTCATCTACAACGTGCTCAACATTCCCAAGGCCCCGGCGGGACAGCCGCAGCTGGTCAGCTTCGACAATGTGAACACCATGTTCCACGAATTCGGGCACGCGCTGCACGGATTCTTCGCCGACCAGACCTATCCCAGCCTGTCGGGCACGGCGGTCGCTCGCGACTTCGTCGAATATCCCAGCCAGGTGAACGAGCTGTGGGCGACCTATCCCGAAGTGCTGCAGAACTACGCGAAGCATTACGAGACGGGCAAGCCGATCCCGATGGCGCTGATCGACAAGATCGAGGCCGCGGCGAAGTTCAACCAGGGCTACGATTTCGGGGAGACGGTGGAGGCCGCGCTGCTCGACATGAAGTGGCACTCGCTGTCCGCCGCCGAGGCGAAGGCGATCGATACGCCGGAGGAGGTTTCCGCCTACCAGCGCAACTCGCTGACCGATCTGGGGCTGGAAATCGACCTCGTCCCGCCGCGCTATCGCAGCAGCTATTTCAACCACGTCTTCTCCAGCCCGACCGGTTATTCGGCCGGCTATTACAGCTATCTGTGGACCGCGATGCTGGACCGCGACAGCCGCCAGTGGTTCCTCGACCACGGGGGCCTGACGCGCAAGAACGGCCAGCATTTCCGCGATACGGTGCTGAGCCAGGGCGGGACGCAGGACTATTTCGAGATGTACCGCGCCTTCGCCGGCCGCGACCCGGACGTGAAGCCGCTGCTGGCGGCCCACGGCCTGATCGCGGGCGATGCGGGCGGCGAGGCGACCGGCACCAATGCCGACGGCAAGCTGCCACCGCAGACCACGGCGAATGCCGGCGATCCGGTAACGAACTAGTTTCGTAAGGTAACCTAAGGCAGCGGCGGGCCGGTTCCATCCTCGGGTGGGGCCGGCCCGCTTCGCATTCGGGGCCATGGCATCAGGGGCAACAAAGGGCGGCGCAGTCGCGCGCCGGGTCCGCGCGTCAGGAGGGGTCGCCCGGCACCAGTGCCCAGGCGCCCGGCCCGCCGATCCACGCCACCGGCGTACGCCAGACCTGCGCCACGCGTCCCGCCTCCAGCGCGGTGTCGGGTCCGGCATCGGCGGCGAGGCGCCCCTCGTCCAGCACCAGCACGCGGTCGGCGTGGTTGCGGGCCAACGCGAGGTCGTGCAGCACCATCACCACGCCCGCGCCCTCGCGCGCGGCGTCGCGCAGATGGCGCAGGATCGCCTGCTGGTGCGCCAGGTCGAGCGCGGCGAGCGGTTCGTCGGCGAGAATCCAGCGCGGCGTGCCCGCCAGCACGCGGGCCAGCAGCACGCGCGCGCGCTCCCCGCCAGAGAGTGTCGAAACCGGACGCGCGGCGAAGCGGGCGAGATCGAGCCGCTCGATCACCGCGTCCACCACGCCATCGCCGGCATCGCGGAACGGCAGACGGCCGAGCGCGACCAGCCGCCGGACCGCGACGTCCCATGCGATCTGCGGCTCCTGCGGCAGATAGCCCAGGGCCTGCCCGCGCAGCCGCGGCGCGAGCTCCGCCAGCGGGCGCCCGTCCAGCGTCACCGTGCCCGCGCGCGGGAGCAGCAGGCCGGCGAGGCATTGCAGCAGCGTCGACTTGCCCGCCCCGTTGGGACCGCAGATGGCGGTGATCTCGCCCGCGCGCAGCACGGCGTCGATGCCCTCCAGCCGACCGGGCACGGCGAGGCCTTGCGCGGCGAGCGTCATGCGAACCCGCCCCCGCCGGTCCGACGCATACGCAGCAGCAGCCACAAGAAGAACGGCGCGCCCAAGAGGCTGAGCAGGATGCCGAGGCGCAGCTCGACGACGGTCGGCAGCAAGCGCACCGCGCTGTCCGCCAGCAGCACCAGCAACGCGCCCGCCAGCGCGCTCGGCCAGAGCAGCGAGCTGGGCAACCGGTCGGTGAAGGGGCGCACGATATGCGGCACCATCAACCCGACGAAGCCGATGATCCCCGCCACCGCGACCCCGCTGCCGACGGTCAGACCCACGCCCGCGACCAGCCAGCCGAGCGTGCGGCGCGGCTCCATCCCCAGCGAGCGGGCCGCGCCCTCGCCCAGCGTCATCGCGTCGAGCGCGGCGGCGGTACGCCACAGGCAGGCAATCCCGGCCAGCGTCAGCGGCGCGGCGATCCAGACCTCGCGCCAGCTGCGATCGGTCAGCGCGCCCATCAGCCAGGTGACGATCTCGCTCATCGCGAAGGCGTTGGGGGCGAGGCTGATGACGAGACTGGTGAGCGCGCCCGCGAGGCTCGCGATCATCAGCCCGGCGAGGGTGAACAGCGCGATGCCGCCGGTGCGTCCCGCGATCGCGGCCAGCAGCGCCATCGCCCCCGCCGCGCCGGCCAGCGCGAACAGCGGCAGCAGCCAGGCGTTGGCGGCAAACCCGAACCAGAAGCTCGCCACCGCGCCCAGCGCGGCGCCCGGCGCGATGCCGAACAGGCCGGGATCGGCGAGCGGATTGCGCAGATAGCCCTGCATCGCCGCGCCCGCCGCGCCGAGGCCCGCGCCGATCACCACCGCCAGCACGCTGCGCGGCAGGCGCAGTTGCGCCAGGATGACCGCGGCGTTGGGCGTGCTGCCGGGATCGAGCCACACCCGTCCCGCCAGCAGCGAGCCTGCGAACACGATGGCGAGCAGCGCAAGCAGGATGGCCGAAAGGCGGGTCATCCACCCCTCCCGTTTACGGGAGGGGCAGCGAGACTTGCCGAGCCGAAGGCGAGGTCAGTCGCAGCGGGGTGAGCTTCATGGCTCGCCGATAGCGCTGGATGCCCACCCCCGACTCCTCCCGCAAGCGGGAGGGGGGACAGTTCCGCCCGGATCGCCCGCAGCCGCTCCATCGCGCGGATGACGGTCGGGCCGCCGCAATAGAGGAGCGAGGGATCGAACCGTGCGACCTGCATGCCCGGGACGGCGCGCAGCGCGGGATGCTGCTGCCCGCGGTCATTGCCCGCG
The DNA here is from genome assembly GCA_964401795.1 of uncultured Citromicrobium sp. Taxonomy (GTDB): domain Bacteria; phylum Pseudomonadota; class Alphaproteobacteria; order Sphingomonadales; family Sphingomonadaceae; genus Alteriqipengyuania. The sequence continues at coordinate 5,724 of CAYNZQ010000026.1, read as the reverse complement.
ACCAGCAGGACGCGCGGCGGATCGGCCAGCAGGCGTTCGAGCGAGAGGTAATCGGCCTGGCGCAGCCCCCGCGCGGCGGAGTGGCTGGCAAAGCCGGCGCGCATCATCAGTTCGGTTGCAAGCGTGTTCTCGCCCGGCACGATCCCGCCCGGCTGCCACAGCACGGTAGGGAGCGGCGCGCCCGGCGTCGGGGCGACCGCCGCCGCCATCCGGCGCACCAGCCGCGCGCCCGCCGCGTCGCGCCCCGCCAGCCGGGCCAACCGCACGACCTGCGCCTCGCTGGCGGCGACGGTCGCCGCGATGCCGAAGGTTTCCACCCGGATCCCCATATCGGTCAGCGCGGCGCGCGTGGCAGGCGCGATGAAGTCGCTCGCCACAACCATGTCGGGGTCGAGCGCCGCGATCTCCTCCACCGTGCCGCCGGTGGTACCGAACGCCCGCGCCTGCGCCACCGGCATGGAGGCGGCGCGCGGATCGCGGCTGTAATGCGACAGCGCCAGCACCTGCGCCGGCGGCGCGATCTGCGCCAGGATCGCATCGGTGCACGGGTTGACGCTGACGATGGTGGGATGGCCCGGATCGGTCACGCGGGGCGACGGCGCGGCGGAACACCCCGCCAGCGCCGCCGCCGCCATGACGGCCAGCCGGCCGCGCACGCTCACAGCTTCAGCCGCGCTCCAACGAAGGCGGAGCGGCCCGCCGTGCCGTAGCCCGCCACGGTACGGTAATCGGTATCGAACAGGTTCTCGACCCGGCCGTAAAGCTCGAACCGGTCGCCCACCGGCAGGCTCGCTCGCAGGTCGGTAAGCGTGTAGCCGTCCAGCCGCACTGCGTTCGCCGCATCGTCGAAACTGTCGCCGACCACGCGCACATCGCCGCCCAGCACCAGCCCGGCGAGCGGGCTGCGCCAGTCGAGCGACGCGGTCAGCGCGTGCCGCGGCCGACGCGCGAGGTCGTTGCCCTGCCGCGCGCTGCCCTGCGTCCGGTTCTCGGTATCGATGAAGGAATAGACCGCGCGCGCCGCGAGATTGGCGCCGAGGTCCTTGCCCAGTTCCACCTCGAAACCCTGCGCCCGGGTACGGCCCAGATTGTCGTAGGTCCCGAACGGGCGATCGGCGCAGATGCCGGTGAGGTCGGGGCAGGAGACGAAGTCGATCTGGTCGTCGGTATCGCGCCGGAACAGCGTCACCGCGGCATAGCCCGGCCCCGACCTTTTGCCCCAGGCGAGGCCGAGATCGAAGCTGGTGCTGTTTTCGGGCACCAGCGCCGCGTTCCCGTAATCGGACAGCAGCTGGTAGAGCGTGGGCGCCTTGAACCCCTCGCCCACGCTCGCGCGCAGGCGCAGATCGGGCAGCAGAGCATAGCTGACGTCGGCGCCGAAGCTGGTGGCCCCGCCGAAATCCTGGTGTTCGTCGCGGCGCACCCCGGCATGGGCCGACAGCGGCCCGAACTCGATCCCCGCCTGCACGTAGGCGCCGCCGATGCCGGTGCTCTGGCGCGCATCGTAGGTGCTTTCGAACGAGGTCCATTCGTAGCTGCCGCCGAAATCGAGCAGGAGCGGGCCGATGAGACGGTATTCGCCGCGCGCGTCCACCCGGTCGGACCGGCCCTTGTACCCATAGGCAGGCGCGTCGGCGGTATCCGAGGCGTAGCTGTCGCGGTCGGTATCGGCGAAGGAGTAATACGCCTTCAGGAACAGCGTCCCTGTATCCCGCATCGCCCCGATCGCGCCCGACAGCTGCTTCGTGCGCTGGCTCTCGTCCGTATCGGCGAAGGTGAAGGCGGGCGCCGGATAGCCGTCCACGTCGAGATCGCCGTGGGCATAGCGTCCGGTGGCGAAAATCTCCGCCGTGGGCCCGAGGTAGAACCGTCCGCGCCCGGTGACCGAATAATGCTCGAACCCGTCGGGCTCGGTTCCGCTGGCGGCGGAGGAATAGCCGTCGGTGCGGTAATAGTCGCCGGCGAGGCCGAGATAGCCGGTATCGCCGCCCAGCCCGGCGGCGGCGCTGCTGTAGACGGTGTCGCGCGCGCCGTATTCCGCGCTCGCATCCACGCCGGTCACGCTGCGGGTGGTCGCTTCCAGCACGCCGCCGATCGCGTCCGAGCCCCAGATGGTGGAATTGGAACCGCGCGTCAGGTCGAGCTTCGCGAGCGTGCCGGGCAGAAGGTTGCCGAAATCGAACCCGCCGGCGGGGCTGGACGGATCGTTCAGCCGCACCCCGTCGACCAGCACCAGCAGCTGCTCCGCCTCCGCGCCGCGCACGCGTACGCCGGTGAAGCCGCCCGGGGGGCCGTTGCGGGTAAAGGTGACGCCCGGCGCGCGGCGCAGCACGCGGGTGATGTCGGGGCCTTGCACGCTCTCGATCTCGTCGCGGCCGATGACGGTGACGGGCTGGCCGGTATCCTCGAGCTCGATCCGCGTGCCGGTGGCGGTGACGGTGATCTGCGCCTCGTCCAGTGCGTAAGGATCGGCGGGGGTATCGGCATCGATTTCCGCAGGCGGCTGTTCGGCCCACGCCGGGGCGGCCATCGCCGCGAGGGAAACGCCGAGAATCAGGTATTTACGCATAATTACTCCATCATGTGCGAGATGTCGCCCATGACGGAAGCAGGCGCCGGAACACGCCCCATTCCGCTTGCCACCGGTACACCCCGCCCGCCGGCCGAACGACACGCACAGGCAGGTCTCCTGGCTCCCGGATCGTAACGCGCCCCCGCCTTCCCGCCCCGTCGCAATGCTGGGGGCAGTGGCATTGTGGGGACGCGCTCCCCGGTCACAGTTGCGGGGGCAGCGAGGGCACCGCACCCTCTTCCCTCTTAGGCCCGCCGGACGATTCGCATCGCGCGCCGGGCAACCCGTGACGTCCCGCGCCCCTTAGGCGCGCCGTTCCCGCGCGGCAAGCCCGGGCCATGTTAACCCCCTGTTGAGGCTGTTCCTTCACGCTCGCCGCCCGGCTGTTCCGCTACAGGACACCGCTTCGCGATCCGCTCGCGCGCGCGCAGGCGGGCCTCTATCCGCGATGCAGCATCGTCGCCATTCCCCTCACCCGAAGGACCGTCCCTGACCGCCACCGCCCTCCCCTTCGCCGACCGGGTCGCGCGCCGCCAGGCACGCCGCGCGCGACTGGCGAGCTGGCGGGCGAAGGGCCGCGCGAAATGGCGCGCCGGTCTGGCGCTGGCAGCGGCGCTCGCGGTGCCGGCGCTGGCCGCGCCGCACGACTGGCAGGGGCTGTCGCCCGACAGCCGCGCGATCGATGCGACCGGCCTGCCCGCGCTGCGCGATCCGATGCCGTTCGAGGAGCGCGGGTGGAGCTTCCCCGGCGCGGCGTTCTATTACCTGCAGGACACTCCGCAGCAGGTCGCCGCCGGGCAGCGGGCGATCGCCAACCAGCCGGCGGGCGCGTTCGATCCGCTCGCCCACTGGAACGGTGACCCGGCCCGCGCGATCGAGGTGCATTCGGCGGGGCCCGCTGCGCGCGCCTTCTCGCCGGGCGGAACCGGCCTCGACAAGGCGCGGGCGCTGCAATGTCTTGCCAGCGCGGTCTATTACGAGGCGGCGAGCGAAAGCCTGGGCGGGCAGAAGGCGGTGGCGCAGGTGGTGCTGAACCGCGTGGCACACCCCGCCTATCCGCGCACCGTCTGCGGCGTGGTGTTCCAGGGGTCGGAGCGGCGCACGGGGTGCCAGTTCAGCTTCACCTGCGACGGATCGCTCGACCGCAAGCCGTCGCGCGTCGCGTGGGCGCGCGCGCTGATGGTGGCGCGCCAGGCGCTGTCGGGCGAGGTGTACGCGCCGGTCGGCCTCGCGACGCATTACCACACGACCTGGGTCAATCCCTACTGGGCCGGCAGTCTCGACAATATCGGCACGATCGGCGCGCACCGCTTCTATCGCTGGCGCGGGGCGGCCGGCCGGGCCGATGCGTTCGGCACCGCCTATGTCGGCGGTGAGCCGCTGCCGCGCGCCCGCGACACCGCACCGGTCGTGGCAAGCCTTGCCGGGGTCGATGCGGCGGACCCGGTCGCGCTGGCGCGCGCCTACGAGGAAGCGAAGCGCAAGGCCGAGGCCGAAGCCGCGTCGGTGGGTGCGCGGGCCGCGAGCCCGACCGCCGTCGCCGGGCCCCCTGCTCCGCCCCCGCCCAATTATACCCAGCGAGTGGAGGAAGCGGGCGGCGATGCGCAGTTCCGCGCCCAGGCCCTGCCCGGCAGCGGTACGGTGAAGCCGGAATACGAAAGCAGCGGCCGCTGGATCGCCCCGCCGCGCTGACGCCCCTTAGGCACGCATAAAGTCCGCGTTTACCTTTTCGAAACCCTGCCCGGCAGCGAAGCCTTAGGGCTGTTGCGCTACCCCGTTTGAAGAGGGGCGGACGCCCGCCCCGGCGTACTCTCGTAAAGACGGTCGGGCACCACATTATGCGATTTTACTATGCAGCCGCGCGCAGTGTCGCGCCCTCCCCGGTCGCCCGTGCCCTGTCGCGCCGGGCCAGTGCCTGCGCCGCGAACGACAATGCGCCGGCGCTGCAGGCGAGCGATACCGATCCCCGCGTGATGAAGGCCGCGTTGCAGCATTTCTCGCGCCATGGCGTGCATGCCGCCGCGAAAGCGGCCGAGGAGGCGGAGTGCGCCTTCTTCGCGGGCGACCGGCAGCGCTACGACTGGTGGCGCAGCGTCTGCCGCACGCTCGACCGGAAACTGGCGACCGAACTGGCCAGCCGCACGCACCGCCCAGCGACCTGAATTCCCCCGCAAAAGCGGTAGCGTTACCACGGACACCGGTGCCAACCACGTAATTTCGCGTTCCGGATGCGTGTGTTAACCAAATAGAGACGCACGGGGCCTAGGCCGAAATCATGACCGGCACTCTTGCACGCCTGCGCGCCGCGCGCCGCCTGCATGCGCAGCGCCAACGCGATGCGTTGACGGGCCACGCGCGCCATGTGCTGGTCGCCTCTCTCTACAGCAAGCCGCTGAGCCTCGCGATCGGGGCGCTGAACGGGCTGATCGCCGGGGGCTTCGCCGCGTGGATGATCGACCGGCTTGCCTTCACCCTCGTCTTCCTGTGCTTCTCCGCGGTCGCCGTCGCACGGGTGATGGTGGCGCTGGCGATATCGCCCGACGATGCGCGCAACAGCACCCGGCGGCTGGAGCGGCTGTACGAGGCAGGCGCCTATTCCTACGCCTTCCTCTACGGCGTGACCGCGGCGATGGCGATCTGGTTCCGCCCCGGCGAAGGGGTGATGACCCTGATCATCGTCAACGCGCTGTGCTACGGCATCGGGATCTGCGCGCGCAATGCGGGCCGTCCCTCGATCGCGCTGGGCCAGCTCGGCTTCACCTTCGCACCGGTCATCGTCGCGTGCGTGCTGGACGGATCGCCCGCCCTGCTGGCGTTGGCGCTGACCATGGTCACGGTCGGCCCGGCGATGGGATCGATCACCATGAAGGTGTTCGAGACGCTGCGCGATTCGGTCGCGACCGCGCAGACCAGCGAGCGGCTGGCGCGCAAGATGGAGACGCTGGCGCTGACCGACGTGGTCACGGGGCTCGCCAATCGCGCCGGTCTCAACCAGGCGCTGGTGAAGGCGCTGATGCATGTGCCCGAAAGCCGCAGGCTGGCGCTGTTCTGGCTCGACCTCGACCGGTTCAAGGAAGTGAACGACCTGCTCGGCCATCAGATCGGCGACCGGGTGCTGGAAGAGGTGGCGAAGCGGTTGCGCGCCGCGATGC
>CAYNZQ010000025.1:0-17273 GCA_964401795.1 uncultured Citromicrobium sp. | reverse complement strand
TTTTTGTCTGCCGGCCCCATGGCGGTCCTCCGTGAAGGAGCAAGGTCAAAAATGTGACGGATTTGCGACAGGCGATTGCGCGCCACGCAATCGACGGCGGCGAGCGTCATTTCGTCAGGAAAACTGCGGGGTTACACCGGTGTTGTAGTTACGCAACGGTTCCCGGATAAATCCGGTCGGCAGCCAGTCAGGCGAGATTTATCTCGCGCAGACGCTGCTGGAGGAACTCGTGCGCGGTGATCGGTTCGGGGACCGATTCTCCCTCGTCCCCGCCGATGCAGCTCGGCAACGGATCGATCGTGAAGTCGGGCCGGAAATGAAGGAAGAAGGGCATGGAATAGCGCGCCCGCCGGGCCGCCTCGCCGCTGGGGTTCACCACCCGGTGCTTGGTCGAGCGCAGGCGGCCGTTGGTCAGCCGTTCCAGCATGTCGCCGATATTGACGACGAGAGCGCCCGGGGGCGGGGCGACCGCCAGCCATTCGCCCTGCCGGGTCAGCAGTTCCAGCCCGGCCTCTTCCGCGCCCAGCAACAGGGTGATGGTGTTGATGTCCCCATGTGCCGCCGCACGGATCGCGCCGTCGGGCGCGTCTTCGGGCAGGGGCGGATAGCGCAGCAGTCGCATGACCGAATTGCCGTCCTCTATCGTCGCCGCGAAGTAATCGCGGGACAGCCCGAGATGGATGGCGATCGCTTCCAGCACCCGCGCGCCCGCGTCCTCGAAGGCGGCGTAGAGCGTTTCGAACGTATCCCTGAAGCCTACGACTTCCCGCGGCCATACATTGGGCGCCATGTACGGGGACAGCGCATGGCCATCGGGCAGGGTGCGCCCGACGTGCCAGAATTCCTTCAGGTCGAAGATTTCCGCATCCTTGGCGCGCTCGGTCCCGAAGGGGGTATAGCCGCGTGCGCCGCCGCCGCCGGGAATGTGATAGCCCCGCTTGGTCTCGTCCGGCAGCGCGAAGAATTCCTTCGCCTGCGCTTCCGCCCGGTCGATCAGGTCCTGCGGGATGCCATGGTCCCTCACGACGGCAAAGCCGTACTCGGCGAAGCTGCGGCCAAGTTCGTCGGCGAGATCTTCCAGCGGGCGGGAGAGCGAAACGGAGGCGATGTCGGTCATGGGCGTTCTATCTAATACGGGAGGAAGAGCCCCGCCAGTGCGGCGCTCATGAGGTTGGCGAGGCTGCCTGCGGCCAGCGCGCGGAGGCCCAGCCGGGCGATCACGGGGCGCTGTTCGGGGGCGAGGCCACCCGTCACCGCCATCTGGATCGCGATCGACGAAAAATTGGCGAACCCGCACAGGGCGAAGGTAACGATGGCGCGGCTGCGATCGGACAGGAGCGTGGCATCGGGCCCGGTCAGTTCGATGAAGGCGACGAATTCGTTGAGCACGATCTTGGTCCCGAACAGGCCGCCGGCCGTGCCCGCCTGGTCCCAGGGGACGCCGATCAGGAACATGACCGGCGAGAACACCCAGCCCAGCACCATCTGGAAGGACAGCGAGGGAAAGCCGAACAGTCCGCCGGCCCAGCCGAGCAGCCCGTTGGCGAGCGCGACCAGCGCGACGAAGGCGAGCACCATGGCGCCGACCGCGACGGCCAGCTTCACGCCCGTCTGCGCGCCCTGCGCCGCCGCCTCGATGATGTTGGCAGGGCGCTGACCGTCTTCGAAGGTTTCGGCGACCTCGACCTCGTGCGCCTTGCCGCCTTCGACCAGCGCGCCGGGTCCGTCCGCGCTGATGCGCATGTCGGGCAGTTCCACCTCCCCTTCCGCCATTGCGCTGGGGCCGCCGTCGTCGGGCATGATGATCTTCGCCATCAGGATGCCCCCGGGCGCGGACATGAACGCGGCGGCGAGCAGGAACGGCAGGTAGTCGGGCCCCAGCAGCCCGGCATAGGCGGCGAGGATCGTCCCCGCGACACCGGCCATGCCGACGCACATCAGCGTGAAGAGCCGGCTGGGGGCGAGCCCTGCCAGATAGGGCCGCACCACCAGCGGGCTTTCGGATTGGCCGACGAAGATGTTGGCCGCCGCGCCCAGCGATTCGACGCGGCTGATCCCGGTGATCCAGCCGATCGCACCGCCGACCCAGCGCACCACGCGCTGCATGATCCCGAGATGGTAGAGGATCGAAACGAGTGCGGCGAAGAACACGATCACCGGCAGCGCACCCAACGCGAAGGTGTTGGCGAGAGGATTATCCGCGCCGAACAGGAACGCCGTGCCCTCGTTGGCGTAGGAGAGGAGCGCGGCGACGCCATCCGACATGCCGCGAATGACGCGGCGGCCGATATCGGTCGCCAGCACCAGGAAGGCCATCAGCGCCTGCAGGGCGAAGGCCGCGCCCACGACACGCAGGTTGATGCGGCGTTTGCCGGTGGACAGAAGAAACGCGATCAGCAGGATCGCCAGGATGCCGACGAGGCTCATTAGGATCGGGGGCATGCGGGGGCTGGCTCTTCGTGCTGGAAAAGGGTCGGCTCGCTCCTTTGCGCGGTGCGCGGTGCTAGTCAAATCCCCGGCGGGTTGTTTGCCCCGGCTTTCCTTTTCGAAAAGTGCGCCATAAGGCTCCGACGGATGGAAACCCCTGCCGATACCGTGCCGCAAGGTGGCACTGCCAGCCCGGTCCCGCGCGGCCTGTTCGTCCTGACCCTGCTGTATGGCGGGATGACGGTTCTCGCGGGCGTGCTCGGTTTCAAACAGGTGTCGATCGGGCCTCTGATCGTGGAGGCGGGCATCTTCTCGTTCCTGCTGCTGGTCGTCATCTCCAGCACGATCGCCCAGCTTTACGGCGGGCGCACTGCGAACCGGCTGGTCCTGTGGGGCTTCGTCCCGCTGGCGATCTCGGTCTGCCTGATCGGGCTGGTGCTGTTCCTGCCGGTGTCTCCGGACATGCCCGCGGCCAATCTGGAAGCGTTCGAGACGGTATTGTCGCAGACGCCGCGCATCATGGCGGCGGGGCCGGTCGCCTATGGCGTGTCGTTGCTGCTGAACGTGTGGATTTTCGCGCGTCTGCGCGGGACCGGCGGCAGCAAGACGACCGGTCTGATGATCCGCGGCGCCATCGCCTCCGCGCTCAGCCAGGCAATCGATTCGGTCATTTTCATCACGCTCGCCTTCTATGGCGAATTTCCGATTCACGACCTCCTGATCGGGCAGATCATCGCGAAGGTGACGCTGAGTTTCGTGCTGGTGCCGTTTCTCATCACCGGCGGCGTGGCGCTGGCCCGGCGGCTGGACGCTACGGCACGCTGATCCGGTCCCGGCGTCTATCGCCGGGGCAACATTTCCTCCGCCCGGCGCGCTCTGGACAGGGGCCCGGGGCCCGCTAGACCGATGCGCTAGAAACCACCGAACGGAGCGGGGAGGAACGGCATGGCCGAGCGCGCAGGACTGACGGTAGCGGACGAACTGGTCGATTTCGTCGAGGGCGAGGTTCTCCCGCCGCTGATGATCGAGGCCGAGGGTTTCTGGCGCGGCGTCGCCGATATCTTCGCGCGCTTCACGCCCCGAAACCGGGACTTGCTGGCGAAGCGCGAGGACTTGCAGGCCGCGATCGATCGCTGGCACGTGGAGCACCGAGACCGGCCGATCGACGGCGCACAATATACCGCCTTCCTGCGCGAAATCGGCTATCTGGTGGAAGAGCCGGCGCCTTTCGCGATCGATCCGCGCAATGTCGACGCGGAGCTGGCGACCATCGCCGGGCCGCAGCTGGTGGTCCCCATCCTCAATGCGCGTTTCCTGCTCAATGCGGCCAATGCGCGCTGGGGCAGCCTGTACGACGCGCTTTACGGCACCGATGCGATCCCCGGCGAACCCGAGGGCCGGGGATACGATGCGAAGCGCGGCGCGCAGGTCATCGCCTGGGGGCGCGACTTCCTCGACCGGACGGTCCCGCTGGCAGAGGGAAGCTGGGCCGACTGGGACGGCGGTGCCTTTACCCTGGCGGACCCCGCGCAGCTTGCGGGCCGTGCGGGCGACAGTCCGCTGCTGGTGCATAACGGGCTGCATATCGAGATCGTGATCGATCGCGACCATCCGGTGGGGCGCGACGACCGGGCGGGCGTCGCCGACATCGTGCTCGAGGCTGCGGTTTCCACCATCTGCGATTGTGAGGATTCGGTCGCCGCGGTCGATGCCGCGGACAAGGTGCTGGCCTATCGCAATTGGCTGGGGCTGATGCGGGGAACGCTGGAGGAAACGTTCGAGAAGGGTGGGGCGCGGATGACGCGGCGGCTCGCCCCGGACCGCTCCTACACCGCGCTCGATGGCACCGAACGGACCCTGCATGGGCGCAGCCTGCTGCTGGTGCGCAATGTCGGTCACCTGATGACGACGCCCGCGGTGAATCTGCCCGACGGGAGCGAGGCGCCAGAGGGGATCCTGGACGCCATCATGACGTCGGCCATCGGCGCGCACGACGTGCACGGGCTCGGCCGCCTCACGAACAGCCGCGCAGGTTCCATCTATATCGTGAAGCCGAAGATGCACGGGCCGGACGAGTGCGCGCTGACGAACGATTTGTTCGACGCGGTGGAGGACCGGCTGGGGCTGGCGCGCCACACGATCAAGGTCGGGGTGATGGACGAGGAACGCCGCACCAGCGCCAATCTCGCCGCCTGCATCCACGCGGTGAAGGACCGGCTGATGTTCATCAACACCGGATTCCTCGACCGCACCGGGGACGAGATCCACACCGCGATGCAGGCAGGCGCGATGGTTCGCAAGGGCGCGATGAAGAACCAGCCCTGGATCGCCGCGTACGAGGATCGCAACGTCCAGATCGGCCTCGCGTGCGGGCTGTCGGGCCGGGCGCAGATCGGCAAGGGGATGTGGGCGATGCCCGACCGCATGGCCGACATGCTGGCGACGAAGATCGGCCATCCGCAGACGGGTGCGAATTGCGCCTGGGTACCGTCGCCCACCGCCGCGACGCTGCACGCGACCCATTACCACGCGGTCGACGTGTTCGCCCGCCAGCAGGAGCGCATGGGCGAAGGGGTGGCCCCGCTGTCGGACCTGCTCACCATTCCCCTGGCCGAAGGACGCAACTGGTCCGCCGACGAGGTGGGCGAGGAGCTGGAGAACAACGCGCAGGGCATCCTCGGCTACGTGGTGCGCTGGGTCGAGCAGGGGGTCGGCTGTTCCAAGGTGCCCGACATCGACGATATCGGCCTGATGGAAGACCGTGCGACGCTGCGCATCTCCAGCCAGCACATCGCCAACTGGCTGCTGCACGGGGTCACGACACAGGACGAGGTGGAGCGCGTGCTGCGCCGGATGGCGCAGAAGGTCGACGCGCAGAATGCGGGCGATCCGGGTTATCGCCCCATGGCCCCCGATTTCGACGGTTCGCTCGCGTTCCAGGCCGCGCGGGCGCTGGTGTTCGAAGGCGTGCGGCAACCCAGCGGCTACACCGAGCCGCTGCTCCACCGCTATCGCGCGCGGGCGAAGGCCGTCCATGACTGACATTTCGCAATCGCAGCATTGAACCGGGGCGAGGTTTCGCTATTGCCCGCTCGCATGGCGCACCGCTGCGAGCTTCCCCCGCCCCCCGCGCTGGCCTCTCTCGAGAGACCCGCATTGTTTCTCGATTTCGACGGTACGCTGGTCGAGATCGCGGACGAGCCCGATGCCATCGAGGTGGCGGGCGATCTGGCCGCATTTCTTGCTGAGTTGGCGGAACGGTACGAAGGGGCGGTGGCGATCGTCACCGGGCGCGCGCGCGCGGATATCGAACGGCATCTGGGCTGCGTCCCGGTGTGCCTCGCCGGGTCCCACGGCGCGGCGATCTTCGCTGCCGACGGGACCGCGATCGGCGATCCCGCCAGCGCCATCCCCGCCGCCGCGAAAGACGAGATGCGCGCCTTCGCCGATGCGCAATCGCTATTGTTCGAGGACAAGCCGCATGGCGCGGGGCTGCATTACCGCGCCCGACCCGAAATGGTCGATGCCTGCGTCGCCTTCGCCGGCGACCTTGCCGAAAGCCATGATCTGGTCGTCAAGCGCGGCAAGCAGGTGATCGAACTGGTCGCCCGCGGCGCGGACAAGGGGACGGCGGTCGCGCGCCTGCTGCGCGAGGACGCCTTCGCCGGGACGACGCCGGTGTTTCTGGGCGACGACATCACCGACGAAGACGGTTTCGCCGCCTGCGCGCGCGCGGGCGGTTTCGGCATTCTCGTAGGCGGCGCGCGCGATACCGCGGCGCGGCATTGCCTCGACGGGGTCAAGGAGGTTCGGCAATGGCTGACGAAATGAACCGCTCGCTCGAATTGTGGCCGATCGGCAATTGCCAGGTCAGCGGGTTGATCGACCGTCGCGGGTCGCTGGTCTGGGGCTGCGTGCCCCGGGTCGACGGGGATCCTGTGTTCTGCTCGCTCCTCAACGGCGACCGGGAAGACGAGGGTGTCTGGCGCGTCGAGCTGGAGGGTCAGGTTTCGGCGACCCAGGAATACCGCCGCAACACGCCCATTCTGGTCACCCGGCTGGAGGCGGAGGACGGCAGCGCGGTCGAGGTGCACGATTTCTGCCCGCGGTTCGAGCGGGCAGGCCGCATGTACCGTCCGGTCGCCTACTGCCGCATCGTGCGCCCCGTCGCAGGCACGCCGCGCATGCGCATGGTGCTGACGCCGATGCGCGATTACGGGACCGATCTCGCCGCGCGGACCAATGGCACCAATCACATCCGCTTCCTCGTCGGCACGCAGGCGCTGCGGCTCAGCACCGATGCGCCGGTCGGCTACCTGCTCGAACAGCGCACCTTCCGGGTGGAGAGCGACCAGCATTTCTTCCTCGGCCCGGACGAGCCGTTCGGCGGCAATCTGCGCAGCGAGATCCGGCGGATGGAGGCACAGACCCAGCGTTACTGGATGCACTGGGTGCGCGGGCTGCACGTCCCGCTCGACTGGCAGACGGAGGTGATCCGCAGCGCCATCGCGCTGAAGCTGTGCCAGCACGAGGAAACCGGCGCGATCGTGGCCGCGCTGACGACCTCCATTCCCGAGGCGCCGGGCAGCGAGCGCAACTGGGACTATCGTTTCTGCTGGATCCGCGATTCCTATTATACCGTGCAGGCGCTGAACCGGCTGGGCGCGCTCGACGTGCTGGAGAAATATCTCACCTATCTGCGCAATATCGTGGATCAGGCCAATGGCGGCCGCATCCAGCCGCTGTATTCCGTGATGGGCGACGGCGAGTTGCAGGAAGGCATCGCCGACACGCTGGCGGGCTATCGCGGGATGGGGCCGGTGCGCGTCGGCAACGCCGCCTACAAGCAGGTGCAGCACGACGCCTACGGCCAGATCGTGCTGCCGACGGCGCAGGGATTCTTCGATACGCGCCTGCTGCGCCTGTGCGACGAACGCGATTTCGCCAGCCTGGAACAGGTGGGCGAGATGGCGTGGAGGATGCACGACCAGCCCGACGCCGGCCTGTGGGAATTCCGCACGCGGGAGGAGGTTCACACCTATTCGGCCGTGATGAGCTGGGCCGCGTGCGACCGCCTCGCCAATGTCGCGGAACGGCTCGGCAAGGCGGATCGCCACGCCGTGTGGGCGGAGCGCGCGGCGCTCATCCGCGCCGTGATTGAGGAGCGGGCATGGCAGCCCGACGACCAGAGCGGCGACGGGCATTACAAGGCCAGCTTCGAAACCGACTATCTCGACGCCAGCCTGCTGCAGATGATCGATCTGCGGTTCCTGAAGCCCGACGATCCGCGGTTCCGGTCCACCTTCGCGGCGATCGAGCGCGATCTGCGGCGCGGCGACAACATGCTGCGCTACGCGCACGAAGACGATTTCGGCAGCCCCGAGACCGCGTTCAACGTATGCACCTTCTGGCTGATCGAGGCGCTGCACCTGGCGGGACGTACGCAGGAGGCGCGCGGCCTGTTCGCGACCATGCTGGGACATCGCACCGGATCGGGCATGCTGAGCGAGGATCTCGACTGGGAAACCGGTGAATTGTGGGGGAACTTCCCCCAAACCTATTCGCTGGTTGGTATCATCAACTGTGCCGGCCTGCTGTCCCGGCCGTGGAGCGAAATTCGATGAAATCCTACGCATGAGCCGCCTTGTCGTCATCTCCAACCGGGTCGCCGTACCCAAAGCACGTGGGGCTGCCGGCGCGCAGGGCGGGCTGGCCGGGGCGCTCAATTCCGCGTTGAAGAAACACAAGGGCGTGTGGTTCGGCTGGTCGGGTGAAACCAGCGAGAAGGCGGATGGCACCATCCACATGCAGCGCAGCGGGGAAGGGGTCACCACAGCGACCATCGACCTCTCCCCGCGCGAGCTCGACGAATATTACAACGGCTACGCCAATTCGACGCTGTGGCCGCTGTTCCACCACCGGATCGACCTGACCCGCTACGAGCGCGAAACCGCCAAAGGGTACGAACGGGTCAACCAGCGCTTCGCCGACAGCGTGCTGCCTCTGATCGAGGACGACGATCTGGTCTGGGTGCACGACTACCATCTGCTGCCTTTGGCCGACCGGTTGCGCGGGCATGGCCTGAAGAACCGCATCGGGTTTTTCCTGCATACGCCGTGGCCGCCCACGCGGCTGTTCGTTTCCCTCCCGTTCCACGAACGGCTGGTGAAGACGATGCTGGCCTACGACCTGATCGGTTTCCAGACCGAGGAATGGCGCGAAAGCTTCCTCCATTACTGCCACAAAGAATTGCAGGCGGAGGTGGACGAGGAAACCGGCCGCATCGTCTACGACGGCAAGGAAACGATCGCCCGCGCCTATCCGATCGGGATCGACTGGGATCATTTCCAGGCGCAGGGGCAGACGGGCGAGGCGCGCCAGGCGGCGCAGCGCCTGCTTTCTTCGACCCGGCGGCGTATCGCCATGATCGGCGTCGACCGGCTGGACTATTCCAAGGGCCTGCCCGAGCGGCTGGAGGGGATCGGCCGGTTCTTCGACCAGAACCCCGAAAAGGTCCGCGACCTCGTTTTTATCCAGATCGCGCCGCCCAGCCGCGGCGATGTCGAAAGCTATCAGCAGATCCGCAATACGCTGGAACAGAAGGCGGGGCAGATCAACGGGGCCCGGTCGGAAGTAGACATGGTGCCGATCCGCTACGTCAACCGCGGCTATTCGCACGCCGAACTGTACGGTTTCTTCAGCGCCGCCAAGATCGGCCTCGTCACGCCCCTGCGCGACGGGATGAACCTCGTGGCGAAGGAATATATCGCGGCGCAGGACCCGGAGGATCCGGGTGTACTGATCCTTTCCCGCTTCGCGGGGGCGGCAGCGCAGCTGGAAGACGCGGTGCTGGTCAACCCGCACAGCCCGGACGATCTGAGCCATGCGATCTCCACCGCGCTCGACATGCAATTGCCCGAACGCAAGGCGCGGTACGAGAAGTTGATCGCAACCGTTCGCGACGACAATGTGCAGGAATGGACAGAGAATTTCAGGAACGACCTGCAATCGATCGAACGGTGAGCCGCGACCGGATCTTGCCCCTGGAGGCGGTGCATAATTTTCGCGACTATGGCGGGTATCGAGTTCCCGATGGCTGGGTGCGTCGCGGCCGCCTGTTCCGGTCCGGTCATCACGCCGACGCAGGCGAAAGCGATCTCGCCGCGATAGGCGCGCTGGGCCTGGCCTACGTGATCGACCTGCGCGGGAACGGCGAGCGCGAAAGCTACCCCAGCCGGCCGCTGCCCGAATTCATCGGCGACGTTATCTTCTACGACGGCGAGACGGCTGGCCTGGCCCCGCACGCCGAAGCGGCGGATGGAACGCTGAGCGAAGGCGATGCGCATCGCGCGATGGTGCGGCTTTACAGTCGCCTGCCCCGGCGAGCAGCGCTGCTCTGGACGATCCGGCGATATTTCGCCGCGCTGGCAGAAGGCAACGGGGCCAGCCTCGTTCATTGTCATGCGGGCAAGGACCGGACCGGCATGGCCGTCGCGCTGCTCCACCACGCGCTGGGCGTTCACCCGGACGATATCATGGAGGACTATCTCCTCACCAATAGCGTTGGCGACGTCGAGGCGCGCATCGCGCAGGGCGCCGTGGCGATCCGCCAGCGCTATGGCGCGGCGTCGGACGAGGCGGTTCGTGCATTGATGGGGGTGAGGGCGGACTATCTCGATGCAGCGTGGCGCGCGCTGGAGGAAAGCCACGGTTCGGTGGACGCATTCCTCGCCATGGAATTGGGTGTGGACAAGGCGCTGCGCGACCGGCTCCGCTTGCAACTGGTGGAAAGCTCGCCCACCTGAACTGGACCCCCGGCGCATCGCGCGCGAAGAGGGGCGGATATTTCGCAAGCTTACGGACGAGACACTCATGGCTACCCATCGCACCAAGATGCTCATCATCGGTTCCGGCCCGGCCGGTTACAGCGCCGCGATCTACGGCGCGCGCGCGATGATGGAACCGATCGTGGTGCAGGGCCTGCAGCCGGGCGGTCAGCTGACAATCACCACCGATGTCGAGAACTATCCCGGCTTCAAGGACGTGATCCAGGGCCCGTGGCTGATGCAGGAGATGCAGGCCCAGGCGGAGCATGTCGGAACCCGGATGATGTGGGATACCATCGTCGAGGTCGATCTTGCAGGCGGGAGCCCGTTCCGTGCGGTCGGCGACAGCGGGGACGAATATATCGGCGACGTGCTGGTGATCGCGACCGGCGCACAGGCCAAGTGGCTCGGCGTGCCGGGCGAGCAGGAACTGGGCGGCAAGGGCGTATCGGCCTGCGCGACCTGCGACGGCTTCTTCTTCCGCGGCAAGAAGGTCGCGGTGATCGGCGGCGGCAACACCGCGGTTGAGGAGGCGCTGTACCTCACCAATCACTCCGACGACGTGACCCTGATCCATCGCCGCGACGAATTGCGTGCCGAGCGCATCCTGCAGGAACGGCTTTTCAAATCGGACAAGATCTCGACCCTGTGGAACAAGACGGTCGAACGGTTCGAGGCGGGCGAGAACGGGGCGCTTTCGCATCTCGTGCTGAAAGACACCGAAACCGGCGAGGAAAGCGAGCTGATCGTGGATGGCGCGTTCGTGGCGATCGGCCATGCGCCCGCGACCGAGCTGTTCGCGGGCAAGCTGCCGATGGACGACAACGGCTACCTGCTGGTCGAACCGGGCACGCCCAAGACCGAAATCCCCGGCGTCTTCGCCGCGGGCGACGTGATGGATCACACCTACCGCCAGGCCGTGACCGCGGCGGGCACGGGCTGCATGGCGGCGCTGGATGCCGAGCGCTTCCTCGCCACGCTCGAATTCGCCGAGGAAGAGGCGGCCGAAGCGGCGGAGTGAGTCCTCCGCGAAGGCGGGGACTTCAGCCAGCCTAGCGCAAAGCCTGCCTGAGGCCCCTGCCTTCGCAGGGGGGGCACGGCCCTAGAACACCGCGATGGCCGCGTGGAGGATCAGCGCGATCAGCACCAGGCTCGACAGCGAGAACAGCACGAAGCGTACCATGACCTTGTTCGCGGTCGCCTGCACCAGCGAATGCGCGACGCGTAGGCCCACATAGATCCACGCCAGCAGCGCGTTGAGCCCGTCGCCCTGACCGACCAGCGCCAACACCAGCACCACCGCATAGAACACCGTAGGTGCCTCGTGCAGGTGGTTGTAATTGTGCGCTTTCCACTGGACCTGCGGCGGCAGCTTGCGCTCCAGCGAGGCCTCGGGATCGCGCACGGACTGGTCCGGATCGATCTTCATCCGGCTCATCGCGGGGATACGGGTGGCGTACATCCACGCCCACATCACCATGGTCCAGATCATCAGCGCGACCGCCGGCTGGAGAACGCCCATGCCGATCATGCGACCACCGCCGGGTCATGGAACAGCGTCGCGTAGACGGCGCGAATGGCGAGATAGAGCAGGGCCAATGAGGAGATGAAGAACAGGACGAAGCGTGTCGAGACCACATTGACCGTCGACTGCCAGATCGAGTGCACGATCCGCACTCCGACATAGATCCATGCCGCCACGACATCGATCCCGTTCGCACCCATCAGCGCCAGGATGATCACGGCCGGATAGAAGATCGTCGGCTGTTCCATCAGGTGGGTGTAGTTGTGCGCCTTCCAGTTGACCCGGTCGGGCAGCACGCCCTCCAGGTTCTGGCCGCGACCGCCCGGAGGTGCCTTGCCAAGCCCGCCGCCCGACGCCTTCTTCATGGCGGGCAGGCGCGAAGACGCCATCCAGACCAGCATCACCAGCGACCACAGGATCAGCACCGCCGCCGGTGCCAGCATTTGCGCTTGCATTACCTACCCACTCCCTTGTTGCGTGCGCCTTGGTGCAAGGGCCGCGAAGGCTTGTCAAACGGCGAGCAGCGTGCGGGCGAAGCTGTCCGCATCGGTGTTCCCCCCGGTCAGCATCACCACCGTGTCCGCGTCGAGCGGAACCTTGCCCGTCAGCGCAGCAGCCAGCGCCGCCGCGCCGCCCGGTTCGAGCACCAGCCGCAGCCGCGCGAAGGCATGGCGCTGGGCGGCCCGCACCTCATCGTCCGTCACCGTGACGCCCGCCTCGGCCCGGCCATGCAGCACCGCGAGGTTGACCGGCTTGGTTGCATCGGGCCGCAGCGCGTCGCAGATGGTGGCGGGCGCATCCTCGCCTACGCGCACGATCTCGCCCGCCGCCAGCGCCTGCCCGACCATATCCCACCCGACCGGCTCGACCGGCACGATCGCGCTGTCGGGGCAGGAGAGGGCGAGCCCCGCGGCGAGGCCCCCGCCGCCGCAGCAGGTCACGATGCGCGAGGGCTGGCGACCCATCTGGGCCGCGATCTCCACCCCGGCGCTGCCCTGACCCTCGATCACCCACGGATCGCCGAAAGCGTGGACCAGCACCGCACCGCGTCGCTCCACCTCGCGCGCGGCGACCGCGTCGCGGTCCTCGCCAGGGCGATCGTAGAGCACGATCTCGGCCCCGAGCGCGCGCGTCGCCTCCAGCTTCACCCGCGGCGCGTCGCGCGGCATCACGATGGCGGCGTGGATGCCCAGCCGCCGCGCGGCCCACGCGACGCCCTGCGCGTGGTTGCCGCTCGACACCGCGACCACGCCTGCCACGCGCTCCGCCTGCGAAAGGTTGGCGAGCCGCCACCAGCCACCGCGGATCTTGAACGCGCCGACCGGTTGGAGCACCTCGGCCTTCGCCCACAGCCGCACGCCTTCGATCTCGAACGGCAGCAGCGGGGTCGGCGGCAGAATGCCTGCGATCGACTCGGCGGCTGCGAGCACGCCGTCGCGCGTCGGCAGGCGATCGGCGCCACTATTCATCCTGCGCGCTTCCAGCCTGAACCGATGGAACACCTGGAACAGTGTCCTGGTGCGAGAAAATCGGGGGCAGCGGGTTTGTGGTAAGAGGCGGGCGGCAAAGGAATGTTTGGTCTGGTCATGGCCCCGGTCTGCCCCATGGCGCGCAGGTAGGAAAGCCCGCGTGCCCGGGGGATCGACTTGCGACACCGAAGCATTCGCTTATGTGGACGAACAATCGAGTATGAGCCCTGGCGCAGGCTGGGGCATCCCGGCGGTCTTGTGCCAGTCGGGATGCGGTCCCAGCCTGCGCTGGGACTCCCGAGAACGAACAGATGTGGAGTTTTTATGGCGAAGGTTCTGGTGATCGGTGCGGGCGGGGTCAGCTCCGTCTGCGTACACAAGATGGCGATGAATGCGGACATTTTCGGCGACATCCACCTCGCCAGCCGCACGAAATCGAAATGCGACGCGATCGCCGCCAGCGTGAAGGAGCGCACCGGGCAGGACGTCTCGACCTACGAGATCGACGCCGAGGAGGTGCCGGCGATGGTCAACCTCATCCGCAAGATCGAACCGAGCCTGGTGGTCAACCTCGCGCTGCCGTACCAGGACCTGCCGATCATGGATGCGTGCCTTGAGGCAGGCGTCGCCTATCTCGACACCGCGAATTACGAGCCCAAGGACGAGGCGAAGTTCGAATACAAGTGGCAATGGGCCTATCACGACCGGTTCAAGGATGCGGGCCTGATGGCGCTGCTCGGCTCCGGCTTCGATCCGGGCGTCACCAGCGTATTCACGATGTGGCTGAAGAAGCACAAGCTGAAGACCATTCGCCAGCTCGACATCCTCGATTGCAATGGCGGCGACCACGGCCAGGCCTTCGCCACCAATTTCAATCCCGAGATCAACATCCGCGAAGTGACCGCGCCCGCGCGCCACTGGGAAAACGGCGAATTCGTCGAGACCCCGGCGATGGGAAAGAAGGTCGAGTTCGACTTCGAGGCCGTGGGCCCAAAGAACATGTACATGATGTACCACGAGGAGCTGGAAAGCCTCGCGAAGTTCAACCCTGAGCTGGAGCGGGCGCGCTTCTGGATGACCTTCGGGGACGAGTACATCAAGCACCTGACCGTGCTGCAGAACGTCGGCATGACGCGGATCGACCCGGTGAAGTACCAGGGCAAGGAGATCGTCCCGCTGCAGTTCCTCGCCGCGGTGCTGCCCAAGCCCGAGACGCTGGGCGAGACGACCAAGGGGAACACCAACATCGGCGTGATCGCGACCGGCGAGGCCCTGGACGGCAGCGGCGAGAAGACGTTCTACATCAACAATATCTGCAGCCACGAGAAGGCGTACGAGGAAACCGGCAACCAGGCGGTCAGCTACACCACCGGCGTGCCCGCGATGGTCGGCGCGGCGATGATGGTCCAGGGCACCTGGTCGGGCGACGGTGTGTTCAACATGGAAGAACTGGACCCCGATCCGTTCCTGGAGATGCTGGCTCGAAACGGCCTGCCGTGGGACGTGAAGGAGCTGGGCGGGCCGGTGGATTTCTGATCCTCCGTCATCCCGGACTTGATCCGGGATCCAGCTTCTTCATTCGACGGCGAAGAAAAGGCAGCGGTTCCCCGGATCAAGTCCGGGGTGACGAATAGGGCTAGGACGTTAGGGTGACCCGATCGCCGTCAAGAGAGGTTTCGCACGATGCCCGAACGCCTTGCCCTGATCGCCCCGATCGGCCTGCTCGCGCTGTCGAACCTCGTGATGAACACCGCGTGGTATGCGCATCTCAAGGCACCGGGGCGGGCGCTGTGGATCGCGGTGCTGGCGAGTTGGGGGCTGGCGTTCTTCGAATATGCGCTCGCGGTGCCGGCCAATCGGATCGGGGCGCAGGCCTATTCGCTGGCACAGTTGAAGACGATCACCGAGGTGTTCTCCCTCACCGGTTTCGTCATCGTGGCGTGGGCGCTGTTCGGTGAGCGGCCGAACTGGAACACCGGGGTCGGTTTCCTGCTGGTCGGGGCCGGGGCCTATTTCATTTTCAAGGGACCTTTCAAGTAATGGAAAGCATGTTCGATGGAGACTAGGGCCGGCGATCCGGGCGCCTTTGCGGATTTCGACCTCAGCCGCGTCGACAGCCCCGCCTTCGTGGTCGATGCGGCGAAGCTCAGGGCCAATTGCCGGGTCTTGGCGGACATCCGCGACGCGGCGGAAATCAGGATGTTGTCCGCGCTCAAGGCGTTCAGCATGTGGAGCGCGGCGCCGATCCTGGGCGAATATCTCGACGGGGTATGCACCAGCGGGTTGTGGGAGGCGCGGCTCGCCTCCGAATTCTACGATGGCGAGATCAGCACCTATTGCGCCGCCTACAAGCCGGAGGATCTGGAGGAGGTCTGCCGCCTGTCGGACCACGTGATCTTCAATTCGCCGCAGCAGATCGTGCGGGCGAGCGCGATCCTGGAACACGCGAAGCTGACCGGCGGCGATTTCGACGTCGGGCTGCGGCTCAACCCGCAGGTGCCGACGGGCGAGGTGCCGCGCTACGACCCGTCGAGCCCGGGCAGCCGCCTGGGCTTCCCGATCGACCAGCTCGAACCCGACATGATGGAGGGGATCGACGGGATCCACTTCCACAATCTGTGCGAGCAGGATTTCGAGCCGCTCGCGCAGACATGGGACCGGGTGTTCGACGCGATCGAGCCGTGGTTCGGCCAGCTCAAGTGGATCAACATGGGCGGCGGGCATCACATCACCCGCGCCGATTACCAGCGCGACGAGCTGATCGCCTTCCTGCAGGACGCCAAGGCGGACACCGGGGCGGAAATCTACCTGGAGCCGGGCGAGGCGGTCGCGCTGGATGCGGGCATTCTGGTGGGCACGATCCTCGATACCGGCGTCAACGAGGTGCCGTTCGCGATCACCGACATCTCCGCCACCTGCCACATGCCCGACGTGATCGAGGCGCCCTATCGCCCCGCGATGCTGGGCGAGGTCGCGGGCGGCGAATCGCCGGTCCGGCTGGGTGGGCCGTCGTGCCTCGCAGGCGACGTGATCGGCGATTACTCGCTGCCGGTGCCGAGCGAGGCCGGGCAGCGCATCGCCTTCCTCGACCAGGCGCATTATTCGATGGTGAAGACCAACACCTTCAACGGCGTGCCGCTGCCCAGCATCTGGCTGTGGGACAGCGAGACCGACGTGCTCGACCAGGTCAAGAGCTTCGGATACGAGGATTTTCGCAATCGGCTGAGCTGACGGCTGGGCGCCTGCGAGCCACGGCGGGGCGCGCGGGGCGGGAACCGGCACCCGGTGCGGGGCATAGGTTACACGAGCCGAAAGGTTGCCCGCAGACGAGCCGCAGATTTTCGTTTGCGAATGAATGCAGAGACCCTATATGCGCGCCTCCGCTGCCCCAAGGGGACTCTAGACAACCGCAAGGCAGCCTTGTCTGAAACGAACCGTTTTGGGGGTCCCTTGAATTGCTCCAACATCCCGACGCCCGGTCTGTAGTTCGCGCCCTCGCGCCGGACGCACCCGTCATTCTGCATCGCCCGCACGCCGCGGCGCGCGCGGCGCGTTTCTTCGTCGAGAAGTTTCGCGGTCGCTCGCTCTACGCGGTGAAGGCGAATCCCTCGCCCGCGCTGCTGCGCGTGTTGTGGGACGCCGGCGTGACGCATTACGACGTCGCCTCCATCGCGGAAGTGCGCCTGGTGCGCGAAACGCTGCCGCAGGCCGAACTGTGTTTCATGCATCCGGTCAAATCGCGCAACGCGATCGCCGAGGCGTATCATGTCCACGGGTGCAAGACCTTCAGCCTCGACACGCCCGAGGAGTTGGAGAAGATCGTCGCCGCCTGCCGCAAGGACGACGGCAGCCCGGCGAAGGACCTGAAGCTGCTGGTGCGCCTGCGCGTCTCCAGCGAATTTTCCGAGCTTTCGCTCGCCAGCAAGTTCGGCTGCGACCTGACCGAGGCGCCCGAGCTGCTCGCCGCGACCCGCCAGCATTGCGACTGGCTGGGCGTGTGCTTCCACGTCGGCAGCCAGGCGATGA
>CAYNZQ010000024.1:0-23979 GCA_964401795.1 uncultured Citromicrobium sp. | reverse complement strand
AGCATTGCGACTGGCTGGGCGTGTGCTTCCACGTCGGCAGCCAGGCGATGACGCCGTTCGCCTACGTCCAGGCGCTGGAGCGCGCGCGCGCGGCGATCGTCGCGGCGTCGGTGCTGATCGACATCGTCGATGTGGGCGGCGGTTTCCCGAGCGTCTATCCGGGCATGGAGCCCCCGCCGCTGGAGGATTATTTCGACGTCATCTTCCGCGCCGCCGAATCGCTGCCCGTCTCCTATTCGAGCGAGCTGTGGTGCGAGCCGGGCCGTGCGCTGAGCGCCGAATTCTCCTCGCTGGTGGTGAAGGTCGAGAAGCGCCGCGGCAACGAACTGTACATCAACGACGGCGCCTATGGCGCGCTGTACGACGCGGCGCATGTCGGGTGGAACTTCCCCGTGCGCGCGCTGAAGGACGGCGCGGGGGCGGCGACCATGGTGGACTATTCGTTCTACGGCCCGACCTGCGACGATGCCGACTATATGGAAGGGCCGTTTGCGCTGCCGGACGACATCGCGCCCGGCGACTATATCGAGATCGGCATGCTGGGCGCCTACGGCGCGGCGATGAAGACCGCCTTCAACGGCTTCGACGCGGTCGAGTGCGTCACCGTGACCGACGAACCGATGGCGAGCCTCTACGACGGCAGCCGGACGCGGCCGGTCGCGGACAACGTCGTCAGCCTGCGCTGACAACCGGCGAGGGGTTAGCGGGATCCGGACCGATCCGGGTCTCCCGCTGCCTCGCGTCCCCGCCTAGCCGTATTGCTCGCGGTGGCGGTCCAGCGTCGCCTTCACCCGGGCGAGCGCGCCACCGATCCGTTCCGGCAGACCGTCGGGTCCCAGCGCCATCGTGCTGTTGTGCGCGGTCGCGATGCGGCGCGCGTCATGCCAGTCGGTGCCCAGACCGATCGCCCATTCGCGGAACGCGTCGGCAGCGCCGGGTTCCTTCCTGAGCGCAGAGGCGAGCGTGGGATGAAAGTCCAGCCGCCCGCTCATCGGCGTGAGCGACAGCGGGAAGGGCAGCGAGAGCCGCGATAGCGTATCGTCGACGAAGATCGTCCCGCTGGCGGGATGGAACGCGAGGACGGAGCCGAAATGCACGTTGTCCTTCTCGCACACGAGGTCGACCCCGCGCGGCGTCGAGAATTCCAGCGCACCTTCGACGAGGTCCTGCGGGATGCCGTCCTCGCACAGGCCACCGTGCCAGGGGAGGGTGGGAAACTTGTCGTGGTGCCGCTTCGTGCCCAGCAGCGCCGCATCGGGAAAGGCGCGGTGCATCCATTCGATATGGACCGTGTGGAAGGGATGCAGGTTGATGATCGCGGCGACCTTCGCCCCGCCGTCGGTCAGCGCGTCGATCTGCGCCCGGGCGGCATCCGACAGGGTATAGCTGTCCAGAAAGACGAATTTGCCCGATGGGAGCGCGACCAGCGCGCAATGGGTGCTGACGTTGAGCACGCCGCCGACGCGGAACGTCCCCCGCAAATGGTGAAATCCGTCGCCGAACTCGCTGAACAATTCGTCTGTCATGCCCGCTCCGCCTTGGTTATCCGCCTCTTTCAGCGGCTAGCGTGGCACATGGTTCCGGGCACGGGGCGCCCCCCGCGTCTTGCCTTACGCGGCCTGCGCCAGCTCCAGCTCCAGCCGGTCCCAGATTTCCACCAGCGCGTCGGTCAGCTCGCGCATCATGTCCTCTGTGTGCGAGGGGCCGGGCGTGAAGCGCAGGCGCTCCGTCCCGCGCGGTACGGTGGGGAAGTTGATCGGCTGCACGTAGATGCCGTATTCCGCCAGCAGGATGTCGCTGATCTTCTTGGCGCGCACCGGGTCGCCGACCATCACCGGCACGATATGCGTGGTGCTGGGCATGACCGGCAGGCCTGCCTCCGCCATCATGCCCTTGAGCCGCGCGGCGGCCGCCTGCTGCGCGTCGCGTTCCTCGCTCGACCCCTTCAGGTGGCGGACCGAGGCGAGCACGCCGGCGACCAGTGCGGGCGAGAGCGAGGTGGTGAAGATGAAGCCCGGGGCATAGCTGCGGATGCAATCGATGATGCGGGTATCGGCCGCGACATACCCGCCCATCACGCCGAACGCCTTGCCCAGCGTGCCTTCGATGATGTCGATCCGGTGCGCCGCCTCGTCGCGTTCGGAGATGCCGCCTCCGCGCGCGCCGTACATGCCGACCGCGTGAACCTCGTCGATATAGGTCAGCGCGTTGTATTGGTCCGCAAGGTCGCAGATCGCGTGGATCGGGGCGACGTCGCCGTCCATGGAATAGACGCTTTCGAACGCGATCAGCTTGGGCGTCTCGGGCGCTTCGGCGGCGAGCAATTGTTCGAGATGGGCCACGTCGTTGTGGCGGAACACGCGCTTCTCGCAGCCCGAATTGCGGATGCCGGCGATCATGCTGGCGTGGTTCAGCTCGTCGGAGAAGATCACGCAGCCGGGCAGCAGCTTGGCTATGGTCGAAAGCGTCGCGTCGTTGGAGACATAGCCGCTGGTGAACAGCAGCGCGCCTTCCTTGCCATGCAGGTCGGCAAGCTCCGCCTCCAGCTCGACATGGAAATGCGTGTTGCCGCCAATATTGCGCGTCCCGCCGGAGCCGGCGCCGACATCGTGCAGCGCCTCTTCCATCGCGCCGATCACCTTGGGATGCTGGCCCATCGCGAGATAGTCGTTGGAACACCACACCGTGATCGGCTTCGGCCCGTTATGTCCGGCGAAGCAGCGCGCATTGGGGAAAGCCCCCTTGTTGCGCAGGATATCGATGAAGACGCGGTAGCGGCCTTCGGCGTGCAGGCGATCGATCGCCTGATCGAAGATCTGTGTGTAGTTCATGGCGCTCGGGGCGCGAGATAGGCCGGGTTTGCAGCGAATTCCACCGCGAAGTTTGCGAACCGTTCGCGATTAGAACCGCGTACGGGTTTCGATGCCGAGCGCGGCCAGCGGGGCCTCCAGCCGGTCGAGCGTCTCCACCTGGCCGGTCGTCACCGCGAAGTCGCCATGCGCGCGGGCGAATTCCTGGCCGCGGGTCAGCGCCGCGATCCGGCGCGCGATCCCGTCCGCCCCGTCCACCAGCGCGACGCCGGGACCGAAAGCGACCGCCAGTTCCTCGCGCAGAAGCGGGAAATGGGTGCAGGCGAGCACCACGGTGTCGATGCGGTCGCCGCCCGGCTGCGCGCGCAGGGCCGCGACCGCGTGCGCCACGCGCTCCTCCACCCCGCCGCGCCCGGCCAGCTTCGCTTCCGCTGCGTCGACAAGGCCCGGCGCGGCCTGGCGCAGCAAGGTCCGGTCGGCGGCGAATTCGGCCTCCAGCCGGTCGACATAGCCCTGGCGGATGGTGGCCGCGGTGCCGAGCAGACCGATCACCCCGGTCCGGGTCAGCGAGGCTGCCGGCTTGATCGCGGGCACGGTGCCGACGATCGGAATTTCCAGCACCTCGCGCACCATGCCCAGCGCGATGGTGCTGGCGGTGTTGCAGGCGATGCAGGCGAGTCGCGGCTGATAGCGTTCGCCCATCCGCCCGAGCAGGCCGGACACGCGCGCCGCAATCCCCGCCTCGCTCTTCTCGCCATAGGGCAGGCCGGCGAAATCGGCGGCGTAGATCACCGGCGCCTCGGGCAGCACGCGGCGCAGAGCGGCCAGCACGCTGAGCCCGCCGGACCCGGAATCGAACAGCAGGATGGGGGCCGTGGGCTTCATTATCTCCATTTCCGCGCACCCGGAGCTTGTCGTGGGGTGGTGCTTCGCCTTATCGCTTCGCTAGAAGCAAGAGCGGTCGTTGGACAAGCTCAGGACGAGCCGGGGAAAGATTTTTGCAACAGGTTCTCGCACTCGCGCTCGGTTATCTGCTCGGCTCGATACCCTTCGGCCTGCTGCTCACCCGCATGGCGGGGCTGGGCGATGTGCGCCAGCAGGGCAGCGGCAATATCGGCGCGACGAACGTCCTGCGCACCGGGAACAAGGGGCTGGCGGCGGCCACGCTGGTGCTCGACCTGGCAAAGGGGCTGGCGGCGGTGCTGCTGGCGCGCGCGCTCTTTCCCTATCCGGCCGCGGTCGAAAGCGTGTGGTGGGGTGCGGCGCCCGCGGCGGCGCTGGGCGCGGTGCTGGGGCACTGCTTCCCCGTCTGGCTCGGCTTCCGGGGCGGGAAGGGCGTGGCGACCAATGCCGGCGTGGCCTTCGGGCTCGCGCTGCCGCTGGGCCTGACCTACGCCTTCGTCTGGATCGCGGTGCTGGTGCTGACGCGGATCAGCTCGCTGGCGGGGATGAGCGCGGTGGTCTGCGCCGCGATCGCGGCGGCGGTGCTGGGCTATCCCGTCTACGTCCCCGTGCTCTGCGCCATCGCGGCGATCGTCCTGTGGCTGCACCGGGCCAATATCGCGCGGCTGGCGCGCGGCGAGGAGCCCCGGGTCGGCGCCAGGAAATGAGCGATGCGGCGCTGTCGCAGGCGGAGGCGTTCGCCCGCATCCGCCTGCTGCGAAGCCCCCGCATCGGGCCGGTCAGCTTCGCGCAGCTGCTGGGCCGCTTCGGCAGTGCGGAGGCGGCGCTCGAGGCGCTGCCCGATCTCGCCCGGCGGGGTGGCAAGGCCTACACGCTGGCGCCGCAGGACCGGGTGGAGCGCGAGGTGGAGGCAGTGCGCCGGGCGGGGGCGCGCTATCTCTTCCACGATCAGTCCGATTACCCCGCGCTGCTGGCGCAGGTCGACGGGGCGCCGCCGATCCTGACCTGGCGCGGCGACCTGTCGCTGGCCGCGAAATCGTGCGTGGCGATGGTTGGGGCGCGCAATGCGAGCGCGGCGGCGGTGAAGCTGGCGCGCGAATTCGCCGCCGCGCTTGCGGGGGCGGGGTTCACGGTCGTCTCCGGCCTCGCCCGCGGGATCGACGGCGCGGCGCACCAGGGCGCCTCGCCCGCCACGATCGGCGTCATCGCCAGCGGCATCGACATCGCCTACCCGCCGCAGCACGCCGCCCTGCACGACCGGATCGCGACCGAAGGCCTGCTGCTGGCCGAACAGCCGCCGGGCACGGAACCGCGCGGGAGCCACTTTCCCACCCGCAACCGCATCATCGCCGGGCTGGCGGCGGGCACGCTGGTGGTGGAGGCCGCGCCCAAGTCCGGCAGCCTCATCACCGCGCGGCTGGCGGGCGAGGCGGGGCGCGAGGTCATGGCGATCCCCGGCAGCCCGCTCGATGCGCGCAGCCACGGGTGCAACCTCCTGATCCGCGAGGGCGCGGTGCTGGTGCAGGACCCCGCCGACGTGGTCGAGCTGCTGTCCGGCTTCGACGGCACGCCCCGCTCCAGCGTGCGCGAAGCGGAGGCGCCCTATCGCTTCGCGGAGTGCGACGAGCTGGCCGACGCGGAGCCTGCCGAACTGGCCGACCTCCTGTCGAGCGCGCCGGTCGCGGTGGACGAACTGATCCGCCAGTCGGGCGAAGGCGCGGCCTCGGTCCAGCTCGCCCTGCTGGAACTGGAGATCGCGGGGCGGCTGGTGCGCCACGCCGGCGGACGGGTATCGCTGGGCGGGTAGCGTTTCGCGGCCGTACAACGCGGTGCGAGCGGCGGTCGCGGGGTTGAGCCGGGCCGGTGCCTTCGCCATGGTGGTGCGCGATGACAGAGAACACCCCGACCGAACACTATCGCGCCGCCGATTTCGTGGCGCTGCAGCTCGGACTGCTGCAGGAAAGGCGGGGACCAATTGCAGTGGCCTTCATCTGCTATGTTCTTTCCGATATCCTGCTGGACGTGGCCGCACCGGCGGTTGCGCCCTCTCTCGGTTTGCTGCTGGTTCTGGCCAAGTACGCGACTGCACTCACGATCTCGTTCCTGCTGCTGCGGGAACTGCTCGACGGCATTGCGGGCGAGGGCGGCTCTGCGCTGGTCTTCGTCGGCACCACGCTGCTGGCGGCCTTCGTCACCGGGATCGGTTTGCTGCTGCTGGTGGTACCGGGACTGTACATCATCCTGCGCTGGTTGCCAGCGGTGCCGGCGGCCCTGAGTTCGGGCGAGATCGTCGAGAGTCTACAGCGGGCGTGGGACGCGACGCGCGCGCACCAGGCGGCGCTGATCGGCGCGGGCTTGCCCATCGTCGCGGTCTTTCTCCTGAGCGGCTTCATCGGGATCGACAACATGGCCATACCGTTCCCGTTCGCGCGCGCGATCGTGGCCAGCATCATCGCCACCGGCGCACAGGTATGGCTGACACTGCTGGAGGTCGCCGCGTTCTTCCTGCTGATGGCGGACTATCCCGCCGCCCGATACGAACCCGCTTGACGGGTCGCGAACTCCGTCACCACATTCGCGCGTATACACACGTACACGCGTAGGGACTGCGAAACACACACATGCAACTCGTAATCGTCGAGTCGCCGGCCAAGGCGAAAACCATCGAGAAATACCTGGGCAAGGACTTCAAGGTCCTCGCCAGCTACGGTCACGTCCGCGACCTGCCGCCCAAGGACGGCAGCGTGCGCCCGGACGAGGATTTCGCGATGGACTGGGAACTCTATCGCGACAAGCAGAGCCGCTTCAAGGAGATCAGCGACGCGGCGAAGAAGGCCGACCGGCTGGTCCTGGCGACCGACCCCGATCGCGAGGGCGAGGCGATCTCGTGGCACGTCCGCGAGCTTCTGAGTAAGCGCAAGGCGTTGCCCGCCAAGGTGGAGCGGGTGACCTTCAACGCGATCACCAAGAACGCGGTGACCGAAGCGATGGGCCGCCCGCGCGATCTCGACCGCGACCTGGTCGACGCCTATCTCGCCCGCCGCGCGCTCGACTACCTGTATGGGTTCACGCTCAGCCCCGTGCTGTGGCGTCGCCTGCCGGGCGCCAAGAGCGCGGGCCGCGTGCAGTCGGTCGCGCTGCGCCTGATCGTCGATCGCGAG
Organism: uncultured Citromicrobium sp.; assembly: GCA_964401795.1. Lineage (GTDB taxonomy): Bacteria > Pseudomonadota > Alphaproteobacteria > Sphingomonadales > Sphingomonadaceae > Alteriqipengyuania. The sequence continues at coordinate 17,105 of CAYNZQ010000024.1, read as the reverse complement.
CGCGAGATCGAGGCGTTCCGGCCCGACGAATACTGGTCGGTCGTCGCCAGGATGGAGCAGGACGGCACCGCCTTCGACGCGCGGCTGGTCCGGTTCGACGGGAAGAAGCTCGACAAGCTGACGCTGGGCGACGAAGGCGCCGCGATGAAGGCGAAGGAAGCGGTCGAGCAGGGCCGGTTCACGATCGAGGAGATCGAGACCAAGCCGCTCACCCGCAATCCCTCGCCGCCCTTCACGACCTCGACCCTGCAGCAGGAGGCGGCGCGCAAGCTCGGCTTCTCGGCCAGCCACACGATGCGGTGCGCGCAGTCGCTCTACGAGGCGGGCGCGATCACCTACATGCGGACCGACGGCGTGCAGATGGACGGCAGCGCCATCAGCGCGTGCCGCAAGGCGATCGCCGAGCGGTATGACGGCCATTACCTGCCCGAAAAACCGCGCCATTACAGCACCAAGGCAAAGAATGCTCAGGAAGCGCACGAGGCGATCCGCCCGACCAGCTTCATGCAGTCGCGCGCCGGTTCGGGCGACGAGGCGAAGCTCTACGATCTGATCTTCAAGCGCGCGATGGCAAGCCAGATGGCGCCCGCGCGGCTGGAACGCACGACCGTGACCCTGCTGGATGCGAGCGGGCAGCACGAATTGCGCGCGACCGGTCAGGTGGTGAAATTCCCCGGCTTCTTCGCAGTCTATCAGGAAGGCCGCGACGATAGCGAGGACGAGGACGACAACCTCCTACCGGTGATGCACAAGGGCGATTGCCCCGCGAAGACGGGTGTGGAGGCGAACCAGCACTTCACCCAGCCGCCGCCGCGTTTCTCCGAAGCGAGCCTGGTGAAGCGGCTGGAGGAACTCGGGATCGGGCGTCCTTCCACCTATGCCAGCACCATCCAGACGCTGCGCGACCGCGAATATGTGCGGATGGAGAAGAACCGTTTCTTCGCCGAGGAATCGGGCCGTCTGCTGACCGCCTTCCTCGAACGGTTTTTCGACCGCTACGTCGCCTACGATTTCACCGCCGGGATGGAGGACGAACTCGACGAGGTGTCGGGCGGGCGCGAGGAATGGAAGGCGCTGCTCGAGCAGTTCTGGCGCGACTTCAAGCCCAAGACCGAAGAGGTGATGGAGAAGAAGCCCTCGGAAGTGACCGAGGTGCTGGACGAATATCTGTCAGACTTCCTGTTCCCTCCGCGCGAGGACGGGAAGGACCCGCGCACCTGCCCGCTGTGCGAGCATGAAGGGCGCGAGGGTGGTCGGCTGGCGCTGCGCGGGGGCCGCTTCGGCGCGTTCGTCGCCTGCGCGAACTATCCCGAGTGCAAGTTCACCCGCCGCTTCGCGCAGCCGGGCGCCGATGGCGATGCGGCTGAAGACGGGATCATGGGCAAGCACCCGGAGACAGGGGAAGAAATCCACCGCAAGACCGGTCGTTTCGGCCCCTATGTCCAGATGGGCGAGGGCAAGGATGCGAAGCGGGCGAGCATTCCGAAGGATCTGCCCGACTTCGACCTGGAATGGGCGATCAAGCTGCTCGGCCTGCCGCGCATCGTCGGCGAACATCCCGAGACGGGCAAGGAAATCGAGGCGAATATAGGGCGTTACGGCCCGTATCTGCGGCACGATGGCAAGTATGCGAAACTGCAATCGACGCAGGACGTGTTCGACACCGGCATGAACGCGGCGGTGACGCTGCTGGCGGAAGCGGCCAATCGCAAGGGCGGGGCCCGCGGCAAGGCCGAACCGATCAAGACGCTGGGCGAACACCCGACCAGCGGGGGCGAGATGAAGGTGATGCCGGGCCGCTATGGCCCTTACGTCACTGACGGCACGACCAATGCGACGATCCCCAAGGACGTGAAGCCCGAGGACGTGACCGAGGCGCAGGCGATCGAACTGATCGACGCGCGCGCCGCGAAGGGCCCGCCCAAGAAGAAGGCGCGCAAGAAGGCGGCACCGAAGAAGACCGCCGCCAAGAAGACGCCCGCGAAGAAGAAAGCCCCGGCCAGGAAGAAGGCCCCGGCGAAAGGCAAGGCGGCCGCGGCCAAGGACGGCGACAGCTGATGGCGAAGGACCATTTCGAACGCCACAAGCTGCCATGGAAGGCCGAGGAGGCAGGGCAGTTGCGCACCCTCGCGGCGAAGGGGCACGGGTTGAAGGCGATCGCCAAGTCCATCGGTCGCAGCGAGGAATCGACCAAGGACTTCGCCAAGAAGAACAAGATCGCGATCGCCAAGAAGCGGTGACGCGATGAAGCGGGCGACGGGGGTGCTGGATCGCCCCCGTCGCCGCGCGGTTGCCGGCGATGACGGGGTCGGGACCGGATCGCGCATCCGACCGTTAGACGCTCGTGCTCCGCCAATTCGAACCGTTTCCGACTGCCGCGCCAAAGGGCGCAGGGGCCGATGGGCTGCCGATGCCGCGCCGCGTCTGGGCGATCGCGGCGATCAGCTTCGGCACCGCGCTGTTCGTGGTGGACGGGGCGGTCGCTAACGTCGCCCTGCCCACGATCGCGCGCGATCTGGGCGTGACCGATGGCGCGGTGACCAGCGTCGTCACCGTCTATCAGCTCGTGATGGTGATGGTGCTGTTGCCCTTCGCCACGGTCGGCGACCGGATCGGGCATCGCAACCTCTATCAGATCGGGCAGGTCCTGTTCTTCTTCGCCTCCGCGGCGGCGCTGGTGGTGGACAGCTTCGCCGTGCTGATGATCGTGCGCGCCCTGCAGGCGCTGGGCGCGGGCATCGCGCTGTCGGTTTCTGCGGCGATGCTCCGCTCCATCTATCCGGCCAGAAGCCTGGGCAGCGGGCTGGGCATCAACAGCGTGATCGTGGCCACGGCCTATGCCGTCGCGCCGACGCTGGGCGGGTTCATCGTCGAACATTTCGACTGGCGCTGGGTCTTCGTCGCCGCCGCGCCGCTGGCTCTGCTGTCGCTCCTCATCGGCCGCTTCCTGCCCGACCCCGAGCCGCGCCCGCGCCGGGTCGACTGGTTCAGCGGCTTGTGGAACGCGGGCACCGTCGCGCTGCTGATCGGCGGCCTGACCATCGCCACGCACGAACGGTTGGTGCTGGGCGGCGTCTCAATCGCGGCGGGCGTGGTGTCGGGATATCTGCTTTATCGGCGCGAGCGCGGGATGGATCGCCCGGTGCTGCCGGTCGACCTGATGCGCAAGCCGTCGATCGGGCTGTCGGTGGTCGCTGCCATCGCCGCCTTCATCGGCTCTGCGATGCTGATCGTAGGCCTGCCGTTCCGCTTCGAACAGGGCATGGGCTATTCCCCGGACGAGGTCGGCCTGCTGATCGCGCCGTTTCCGCTGACCATGCTGTTCGTGGCCCCTGCCGCGGGCTGGCTGTCGGACCGTATCTCGCCCTCCGTCATGGGCGTTGCCGGAATGGGCATCGCGGTGGCAGGGCTGCTGTTCCTCGCCTTCATGCCACAGGATGCGGGCGCGCTGGGGATCGCGTGGCGGCTGTCGCTGTGCGCGCTCGGCTACGGCCTGTTCCTGGCGCCCAATTCGCGGTTGATGATCGGTGCGGCGCCGAAGGACCGCTCCGCCGCGGCGGGCGGGCTGCTGTCCACCGCGCGGCTGTTCGGCCAGTCGACGGGCGCGGCGGTGGTCGGCGTGATCCTGGCGATCGGGCTGGGCCTGGGCCCTGCGCCGCTGCTGGTGTCGGCGGGGTTCGCGGTGCTAGCCGCACTGTGCAGCGCGTATCGGTTCCGCGCGACCGGGGCGAGCCTGATGCGCCGGGCGCACCCCGATACGGTGCGGCCCTAGTCGGCGTTGCGCACCCAGATTTCCAGCGTGTGCTCGCCCAGCCGGTAGCGGCCGGTCTTGCTGTAATAGGCGGTCAGCGCGTTGTTCATGATCCGCCGGGCGAGCCGGTTGGGCGGGTCGGAATACGGCTCCTGCGCGCGCACGATCACCTTGGGCCGCCGCGCGACGATCCGCCGCATCTCCTCCGCCGTGTCGATCCCCAGCGCGTTCTGCTCCTTCGCGCTGTTGAGGTGGGTGGTGAACTGGTAGGGCGTGACCGTACAGGCGTTGGTCGCGTGGTAGAGCCCGGGCTCGCCCTCGTGCAGGTAGAGACATTCGCCGGGGCCCAGCTCGCGTTCGATGGCGGCGGCGATCGTGTTGAACTGCGCGGTATTGCCCGACAGGCTGACGCGGATGGGGACGTGGATCGCGGTCGCGAGCGTGATGAAGGCGAGGGTGGCGATGGAAAGGCGTCGCCGCAGCCCCTGCCAGCCCAGCGCGCGCGCGGAGAGGACGAGGAACGGCACCAGCAGCGGCCCGACATAGTGATCGTAATAGGTCCCGATCACGAGAAATCCGAAAAAGGCCGCGGCGGCCCATCCGCGGAAGAACGAAAGCTGGGGCGACGTCCCCTCGCGCCCGAGGCCCAGCCGGCGCGGCGCCCACAGCATCAGCATCCATAGCGGCGAGAGGAAGACCATCAGGATCGCGAGCCGCCGGAGTGCCTTCAGCATCCCGCTCTCGCGCGAGAAGATCGAGACGAAATTGGCGTAGAAGAACGCATCGAAGTGGCCCATCGCGGCATAGGCGGCCAGCGCCACCGCCGTCGGGGCCAGCGCGCAGGCGACCCAGGCGCTGGCCATCGGGATGATCCAGCCGCGATGCAGGCCGCGCACATGCGCCAGCCACATCAGCGCGAGGCCGAAATAGATCCCCTCGAACATGGCGGTGTACTTGATCTGCATGGCAAAGCCGACCAGCAGCATCACCACGCACCCGCCCGCGAACAGCTTGTGCGTGTTGCCGTCGCGGTACCGCCGGGCGATCCACCACGCGGCGAGCGCGACCGGCAGGTTGTAGAACACCGGTGCCTGCCCGCCGATCAGGCTGAACCCGGCGAGCATGATGGGATAGCACGCCGCCGCGGTCAGCGCGCCGTCGGCCGCGGCGACCATGCGCGCCATGCGATAGATGACCCACGCGGTGCATCCGGCGCTGAGGCAGGCCGCGATCTGGTATTGCAGCACCTCGAACGGGCCGAGCGCGCTGGTCGCGGCGTAGAGCAGGAACAGGCCGACGGGCTTGCGGTCCCAGATATCGACATAGGGGATGGCGCCGTCGTGCAGCAGGCGCGAGCCGACGAGTAGGTAGAACTCCTCGTCGTTGCCGATGACCGGGCTGCCGAAGCTGAGCGCGCGTGTCAGGGCGGTGAAGCCCACCAGCAGCGCCAGGATGCGCCAGTCCGTCCACCACGCGCGGGCGGGCGCGGCGAGGAAGCGCGGGAGGAAAGCGTCGGGGGCGGGGGCAGCTGTGGAAGGGGCCTGTTCGGCCGGGGCGAGCCCGTCGCCCCCGAGAGGAACGGTCATGATGCGGCCGAAGGTCCTTGCTGCCAACCAAGCGACGGATCGATGCCCGTGTCCGGGCTATCGCGCTCCACGCAATGCCACGGTGTGGCCCGCGATACCAGCCCGTCGCGCGGGCGTTCGTCCCCTACCGCACCCAGTCGAGCCCGATTTCCTCGAACAGTTCGCGGCTATCGGCCCAGTTTTCCTCCACTTTCACGTGCAGGAACAGGTGAACCTTCACCCCCAGCATTTCGGTCAGTTCGGTGCGTGCCGCCTCGCCGATCGCCTTGATCATGCGCCCGCCCTTGCCCAGCACGATGGGCCGCTGCGTCTCGCGCGTCACGACGATCTGCTGGTGAATCTCGAGGCTGCCGTCCGGGCGGTGCTTGTAGAGTTCGGGCCGCACCGCGCTGTCGTAGGGTAGTTCCTCGTGCAGTTGGCGATAAAGCTGCTCGCGCGTGACCTCCGCCGCCAGCAGGCGCTCGCTGGCATCGGAAACCTGGTCTTCGGGGTAATGCCACGGTCCGGGCGGCATCAGGTCGGCCAGCGCGGTCTTGAGTTCGGGCACGCCGTCGCCGGTCAGCGCGGATACGAAGTAGATTTCGGCGAAGTCGACCTTGCCCGCCAGGTCCTGCGCCAGCGCAAGCAGCGGCTCCTTCTTCGCCACGTCGACCTTGTTCAGGACCAGCAGCTTGCGTTCGGGGCGCCCGGCAAGCTGTTCCAGCAGCGGTTCCAGCTCGTGCCGGCGCTGCTTGACGGGATCGACCAGCAGCAGGACCGCATCGGCGGCCTCCGCCCCTTCCCATGCGGCGCTGACCATCGCGCGGTCGAGCCGGCGGCGCGGGGCGAAGATGCCGGGCGTGTCGACCAGGATCATCTGCGTCGGGCCGTCCAGCGCGATGCCCAGCATGCGCGCGCGGGTGGTCTGCGCCTTGGCGCTGGTGATCGCGACCTTCTGGCCGACGAGCTGGTTAACCAGCGTCGACTTGCCGGCATTGGGGGCGCCCAGCACGGCGACGACGCCGCACCGGGTCTGGCCTTCGCCCTCGCTATTGCCGGGGGCGTGTGGTTCGGTCATCCGTATTGCTCCATGAAAACCTGTGCGGCGCGGGTCTCCGCCTCCTGCTTGCTGTTCGCCTCGGCCTCGGCCGAGCCGACATTCGCGACCGTCACCCTGACGGTGAAGCGCAGCGCGTGATCGGGCCCCGAGCGGTCGATCAGTTCGTATTCGGGCGGTTTGCGCCGGTTGCCCGCGGCCCATTCCTGCAGCGCGCTCTTGGGATGTTTCGACCGGCCGGCCGCGCCTTCCACCTGGTCGCGCCATAGCGAGCGGACGAGGTCCCGCGTCGAATCGAAACCGACCTCCAGGAAATTGGCCCCCAGCAGCGCCTCGGTAATGTCGCCCAGCACGTTGTCGCCGTGCTGCGCCCCGTCCTCGCGCGCCTGCTTGTCGAGCCGGATATGCTGCGGCACGCCCAGCGCGCGGGCGACCTGCGCGCAATTGCCCTTGCTCACCAGCACGTTCAGCCGCTGCGCCAGCTTGCCTTCCGCGCGGCCATCCAGCCTGAACAGCCATTCCGCGATGGCGAGGCCGAGGACGCGGTCGCCGAGGAATTCGAGCCGGTCGTAGTTGATGCCTTCATTGGTGCTGCCGTGGGTCAGCGCCTCGCGCCACAGCTGCGGGTCGCCCACGGTGAAGCCGCAATCGCGCAGCCACTCTGCGGTATCGGGTTCGAGGACGCTCACAATCCGTCTCCGAAACGGTTCCAGCGTGCGGCGGTGAACCAGGTCCAGGGCATGAACCAGCGCGCCGAGCCGTCGCTCGACCAGACGATCGATTCCGCGCGGCCGACGACCAGCTCCATCGGTACGAAGCCGACGCCGCCGCCCGCCACGTCGGGGAAACGGCTGTCCTGCGAATTGTCGCGGTTGTCGCCCATCAGGAACAGGCGTCCTTCCGGCACGGTGACCGGCCCGAAATCGTCCTGCGGCGTGCGCCCGAAATCGAGCGTGAGGTAGCTGCGTCCGCTAGGCAGCGTCTCGCGATAGGCTATGTAGCGGCAGGCAAGCGAGCCATCCGGGCGGTCGACGATCCGGCCACCCCAGGCGCAATCGGTGTTTTCCGACATCGGGACCATCACGTCGGGCGCGCGCTCGCGCGGGATCGCCTTGCCGTCGATGAAGACCTGGCCCCCGCGCACCTCCACCGTGTCGCCCGGCAGGCCGACCACGCGCTTGATGTAATCGGTGCCGTCGACCGGATGCTTGAAGATGACGACGTCGCCGCGCGCCGGGTCGTGCGCGAAGATGCGGCCGGGGATCAGCGGCGCGTCGAGCGGGAGCGAATGGCGCGAGTAACCGTAGGGCCATTTGGCGGCGGCGAGATAGTCGCCGTCCATCAATCCGGGCAGCATGCTTTCGCTGGGAATGACGAACAGGGAAAAAACGAAGCTGCGAAAAGCGAGCGCCACCAGCACCACGATGAGGCAGAACCGCAGGAAGCTGCCCCAGCTTTCCTCTTTTTCGTCCCCGGTCTTGGTTTCGGTCACGCAGCACACCCTTTGCATTCGCACGGCGCGCTGCTTAGGCGCATGACAAGGCCAAAGCAAAAAGGATTCTCCCCCGTGAGCGAACAGACCCCCGACGCCATCTGGCACGCGATCGAGCAGGCCGAGCGGCGCACGCTCAAGGAACTGTTCGCGGCCGACACGGGCCGGGTGGAGGCCTTGACCGGACGCATCGCATGGGGGGCCGAGGGCGATGCGGACGCGGCGAACGCGGTCCCTGCGAACGGCATCCTGTTCGACTGGTCGAAGACGCATCTGGACGACGCGCTGCTGACGCAGTTCGAGGCGCTGGCCGACGCACACGATTTTGCCGGCAGGCGCGCCGCGCTGCTTTCGGGAGAGATCGTCAACCGAACGGAAGGCCGCGCGGCGGAACATACCGCGCAGCGCGGCACCGGGGCGGACAGCTCGGTCGAGGAGGCGGAGGCGCTGCACCGGCGCATGCGGATGCTGGTCGAGGCGATCCACGACGGCGCGCTGGGCGAGGTGAAGCACCTGATCCATGTCGGCATCGGCGGCAGTGCGCTGGGCCCGGCGCTGGCGATCGATGCGCTGACCCGCGATCTTGCCAAGGTAGACGTCCACATCGTTTCCAACATCGACGGCGTGGCGCTGGAGCAGGCGTTTGCCGCTTGCGATCCCGCGACGACGATGCTCGCCATCGCGAGCAAGACCTTCACCACGATCGAGACGATGACCAACGCGGCGAGCGTGCTGACCTGGATGGAGGAGAACGGCGTTGCCGACCCGTCCGGCCGGGTCGTCGCCCTGACCGCGGGCCCGGACCGGGCGGTGGAATGGGGCGTGGACGAAACGCGCGTCCTGCCGTTCCAGGAAAGCGTCGGCGGACGCTATTCGATCTGGTCGAGCATCGGCTTCCCGGTGGCGATCGGCGCCGGGTGGGACGAATTCGAGGCGATGCTGGCCGGGGCCCGTGCGGTCGACCGGCACTTCGCCCAAACCGACGGGCGCGCCAACCTGCCGCTGCGCGCCGCCTTCGGCGACCGGTATTACGCTCGCGTCCGCCAGTGCCAGACCCGCGCGGTGTTCGCCTATGACGAGCGGCTGGCGTTGCTGCCCGACTACCTCCAGCAGCTGGAGATGGAATCCAACGGCAAGCGCGTGACCGAGGATATGAAGCCGGTCGACGAGCCGACCGCGCCGATCACCTGGGGCGGGGTCGGCACCGACGCGCAGCACGCGGTGTTCCAGCTGCTGCACCAGGGCACGCACCTGGTGCCGGTCGATTTCGTGGCCAGCGTGGCGCCGGGCGACATGCTCTCGCCCGACCACCACCGCATCCTGCTGACCAATTGCTTCGCGCAAGGCGCGGCGTTGATGGCGGGCGACAAGGGCGAGGACCCGGCGCGCAATTTCCCCGGCGACCGGCCCAGCGCCACCATGCTGGCCGACGATCTCGACGCGGCGGCGCTGGGCGCGCTGATCGCCTTCCACGAACACCGCACCTTTGCCAACGCGGTCCTGATGGGGATCAATCCGTTCGACCAGTTCGGCGTCGAGCTGGGCAAGCGCATGGCGAAGGAGATCGAGGCGGGGAAGGGCGATTTCGACCCCGGTACCGAGGCGCTGCTGGCCGCGGCGGGGCTGGCGACCTGATGTCGACGCCGGTCGTCATCGCGGTCGCCTGGGCCGTCGTCCTGGGTCTGGGCGGCGGATTGCTGACGACCATCGGCGAATGGTACCGCAATCTGCAAAAGCCCAGCTGGCAGCCGCCGGACTGGCTGTTCGGCCCTGCCTGGACCGTGATCCTGGGCCTTGCCGCGTGGGCTTTCGTCCTGTGCTGGAACGCGATTCCGGAAGGCGGCGATCATACCGTGCTGATCGCGCTCTACGCGGTGAATTTCGTATGCCACCTGCTGTGGTCGCCGCTGTTCTTCACCGCGAAGCGGCCGGACTGGGCGCTGATCGAGGTGCCGTTCCTGTGGGCGTCGGTCCTGTCGCTGTGCATCATGCTGCGCGAATGGTCGGTGCTCGCGAGCTGGCTGATCGTGCCCTATCTCGCCTGGGTCAGCTTCGCGTGGATCCTCAACTGGAAGATCGTGCGGCTGAATGCGCCGTTCGCGCGCTAGGCGTCTGCGCTTTCTTGCTCCGGCGAGGCCAGCCGCAGCTTCGCGAAGGCTTCGGGCTGGTTGTCGGCCAGCCATTCCAGCATCCCTTCGCGGATGTCGCATCTGAGGTCGAACAGCAGGCCTGAATCGCGCGCGCTCATCAAAAGGCGCACTTCGATCGCGTCACGCTTCGTATCGGTGACCTGCGCCACCGCGGTGCGCCCGTCCCAGCGCGCATTGGCCTTCACCTGCCGCTCGAACTCCGCGCGGATCGGCGCGATCCGGGTCGCGGGGTCGAGGTAGAGGAACACCGTGCCCAGCATTTCGGACGTGCGCTTGGTCCAGTTCTGGAACGGCTGTTCCAGGAAATAGCTGGTGGGCACGACCACGCGCCGTTCGTCCCACACCTTGACCACGACATAGGTGGTGCGGATTTCCTCGATCCGGCCCCACTCGCCCTCCACGATGACGACATCGTCGATATTGATCGGCTCGGTCAGCGCCATCTGCACGCCCGCGATCAGGGATTTGAGCGCAGGCTGGGCGGCGGCGCCCACGGCAAGGCCGGCGAGGCCCGCCGACGCGACCAGCGTCACGCCGATGTCGCGCACGCCGGGGATGGAAAGCAGCACCAGCCCCACGGTGACGAACACGATAACGAAGGTGAGGAGGCGATTGACCATCGTCAGCCGGGTGCGCCGGCGCCGCGCCTCCAGATTGTCGGCCACGCTTATATCGGCGCGCAGCTTCGCCGCCTCGATCAGCGCGTGGAGGATGGCAATCGCGATCCAGCCGACCAGCGCGGGCATCACGAACCCCGCGACGCGTTCCAGCACCGTCGCCAGCGGCGGCACCTCGCGCGCCACGACGAACAGCACCAGCGCGACGAATGCGGCGCGCGTCGGCTTGATCAGGCGCCGCACGACGACGTCGTCCGCCTCGCCCTCGCTGCGGCGCGCCACCGCCTTCAGCAGGCGGAAGACCAGCCAGTGGATCGCCAGCGCGATCAGGACGGCCGCGCCCGCAATGGCGGCCCAGCCCCAGGGATCGGGCAGGACCTGCGCCTGCCGTTGCAGGGTTTCGCCGATCGCGTTCTTCATCGTGTCTCCTGCAGGTTCGGGATGGTTCGCGCCGCCGCCCCTGCATGGCCGCGGCCCTACCCAACAAGAAATGGGCGCGCGTGCTTGTTCCCGCAGGAACAGGGCCGGGCCCGGTTCGCTTGGCATTGGCGGGCGGCCCCGCCATATCGGCCGCGAACAGGAGACATTCATGGCCGAAGAATACGATTACGACCTTTTCACCATCGGTGGCGGGTCGGGGGGCGTGCGCGCCAGCCGCGTCTCCGCCGCGCACGGGGCGAAGGTCGCGCTTGCCGAGGAATTCCGCATCGGCGGAACCTGCGTCATCCGCGGCTGCGTGCCCAAGAAGATGCTGGTCTACGGCGCGCATTTCGCGGAAGACCTCGAGGATTGCCAGCGCTTCGGCTGGGAAATCGGGGAGCGCAAGTTCGACTGGAAGGTGCTGCGCGACAACGTGCTCGACGATGTCACCCGGATCGAGGGCGCCTATACCAACACGCTCGAAAGCCACGACGTCACGATCTTCAAGGAACGCGCCGAAATCACTGGCCCGCACGAGATCACGCTGGCGAGCGGCAGGAAAATCACCGCGAAGCACATTCTGATCGCCACCGGCGCCCGCCCGCGCATGCCCGAGTGCCAGGGCGCGGAACACGCGATATCGTCCAACGAGGCGTTCCACCTGGACGCGCTGCCCAAGAAGATCATCATTGCGGGCGGGGGCTATATCGCGAACGAATTTGCCGGGATCTTCAACGAGTTCGGCTGCGACGTTCACATCGTCAACCGGGGCGATCGCCTGCTGCGCAGCTATGACGAGGCAGTGCGCGACCGCCTGCTGCAGATTTCCACCACGAAGGGGATCAAGTTCCGCTTCAACACCCATTTCGAATACATCAAGCCGTGCGACGACGGCGGCTATTTCGTGAAGCTGTCCGACTGCGACGAGGAGAAGGCCGACCTCGTGATGTTCGCGGTGGGCCGCATTCCCAACACCGAAGGGCTGGGGCTCGAGAACGCGGGCGTCGAACTGGGCGAAGGCGGCGAGGTGAAGGTCGATCGGTTCAGCAGGACCAATGTCGATCACATCTATGCCGTGGGCGACGTGACCGACCGGGTCCAGCTGACCCCGGTCGCGATCCGCGAAGGCCAGGCCTTCGCCGACAGCACGTTCGGCGGCGGCGACCCGGTCGCGGTCGACCATTCCTGTATTCCCAGCGCGGTGTTCAGCCACCCGCCGATTGCCGCGGTCGGCATGACCGAAGGGGAAGCGAAGGAGGCGCTGGGCAGCGTGAAGGTCTACCTGTCCGATTTCCGGCCGATGAAAAACGTCCTGGCCGGGCGCAACGAACGCAGCCTGATGAAGATGATCTGCGACGGCGACAGCGGCAGGATCGTGGGTATCCACATGATCGCACCCGAAGCGCCCGAGATGATGCAGGCGGCCGCCATCGCGGTGAAGGCGGGCCTGACGAAGGCCGATTTCGACGCCACCGTCGCGATCCATCCCACGATGGCGGAAGAGCTGGTGCTGATGCGCTGACGCGACCGCCACCCTCGCAGTGGCCTTGCACTGGCGGCGCTTAGGCCTATCAGGCCCCCATGCCGTGGAAACGCCTGTTTGCCGCCGCCGCCCTGTGCCTCGCCAGTCCCGCGCTGGCGCATGGCGACGAAGTTTCACCCGACGCCAGCTGGCTGTCGCTGTGGCATTTCTCGCCGGAAATCCTGATCGGCCTCCTCTTCGCGGGTGCGATCTACCGGCGCGGGAGCAGGGGCGGCGCGGTGAAGGAGGCATGGCGCAGCGTCGCGTTTTACGCCGGGCTGGTCGCGCTGTTCGTCGCGCTGATCTCCCCGGTGGAGCGGCTGGCCGACCATGTCTTCGCGATTCATCAGGTGGAACACATGCTGTTGCGCACGATCGCGCCCATGCTGCTGTTCCTGTCGCGTCCGCAGGCGGCGATGGTGAGGGGCCTGCCGCGCGGGGTGTCGAAGTTCTTCGCCGGGCGCGGCTGGCTGCAACGGGTGATCGACGTGCTGCGCCTGCCGCCCGTCGCGACCGGCCTTTTCCTGCTGGCGAGCTATTTCTGGATGTATCCCCGCTGGCACGATCTCGCGATCCTGGACGAGCCGGTGCATTATTTGTGGCATGTCAGCCTGCTGGTGACGGGCCTGATCTTCTTTTCCGTGGTGTTCGACCGGCGTGCACCGCCCCAGGGGGCGGGGCTGGGCGCGCGGTTGGCGATGGTCGTCATCGCGGCGCTGGGCAACATCGTGCTGGGCGCGTTCCTCAGCTTCAAGACCAGCGCGATCTATTCCGCCTATCTGCATCTGGGGCATATGTGGCACGTTTCCATGCTCAGCGACGAGCAGGTCGGCGGGCTGATCATGTGGATCCCGGGCACGATGATGTTCGCCGTTTCCGCACTGCTCATCCTGTTCCGGTTCGGGCAGGAGGAGACGCGCAATGTCGACCGCCGCATGCGGACCGGCCGTTCCGCCGCGCAGCCGGTGCGACGCAGCAACGGCGCGGTGGCGTTCGGCCTCGCACTGTTCGCGTTGCTGATGCTGGCGCTGGCCGTCTCCGTCGTTTCGCTGATCGACCACCAGCACGGGGCGAAGCGCGATTTCGGCATGGCGGGGCAGATTCCCGGCTGACGCGCGCGCCCAGCCGAGTTGACGGCGAAGCGGCCTTGCGCCTAACCGCCATCGCAACGCATTCGAGGAGAAAGCCGCTTGTCCGCCAGCAATATCGCCGAAATGGAACGCCGCCGCGAAGCCGCCGAACTGGGCGGGGGGCAGAAGCGGATCGACGCGCAGCACGCCAAGGGCAAGCTGACCGCGCGCGAGCGGCTCGACATCCTGCTGGACGAGGACAGTTTCGAGGAGCTCGACCGCTATGTCGAGCATGACTGCACCGATTTCGGGATGGAGGACCAGAAGATCCCCGGCGACGGCGTCGTCACCGGCAGCGGCACGATCAACGGCCGTCTGGTCTACGTTTTCAGCCAGGATTTCACCGTCTTCGGCGGCAGCCTGTCGAAGCGTCACGCGGAGAAGATCTGCAAGGTGATGGACCAGGCGCTGAAGGTGGGGGCGCCGGTCATCGGCCTCAACGACAGCGGCGGCGCGCGTATCCAGGAAGGCGTTGCGTCGCTGGGCGGCTATGCCGAGGTGTTCCAGCGCAACGTGCTGGCATCGGGCGTGGTGCCGCAGATCAGCCTGATCATGGGCCCGTGCGCGGGCGGTGCGGTGTACAGCCCGGCGATGACGGACTTCATCTTCATGGTGAAGGACAGCTCGTACATGTTCGTGACCGGCCCCGACGTTGTGAAGACGGTCACCAACGAAGTCGTCACGCAGGAGGAGCTGGGCGGCGCGGTGACGCACACGACCAAGACCAGCGTGGCCGATCTCGCGTTCGAGAACGACATCGAGACGCTGCTGCAGACGCGCAATTTCTTCGACTACCTGCCGCTGTCGAACCGCGAGGAGGTGCCCGAACGGCCGACCGACGATCCGTGGGACCGGCTGGAAGAGAGCCTCGACACGCTGATCCCCGACAACGCCAACCAGCCCTACGACATGCACGAGGTCATCCGCAAGACGCTGGACGAAGGCGATTTCTTCGAAATTCAGCCGGCTCATGCGGGCAACATCATCTGCGGTTTCGGCCGGGTCGAGGGGCGCACCGTGGGCGTGGTCGCGAACCAGCCGATGGTGCTGGCGGGCGTGCTCGACATCAATTCGTCGAAGAAGGCCGCGCGCTTCGTGCGCTTCTGCGATGCGTTCGAGATCCCGATCCTGACTTTCGTCGACGTGCCCGGCTTCCTCCCAGGCACCAGCCAGGAACTGGGCGGCATCATCAAGCACGGCGCCAAGCTGCTGTTCGCCTATGCCGAGGCGACCGTGCCCAAGATCACCGTGATCACGCGCAAGGCCTACGGCGGCGCCTACGACGTCATGGCGTCCAAGCACCTGCGCGGCGACCTCAACTACGCCTGGCCCACCGCCGAGATCGCGGTGATGGGCGCGAAGGGCGCGGTGGAGATCATCTTCCGCCAGGACCGCGACGATCCCGAAAAGATCGCCGAGAAGACCAAGGAATACGAGGACCGCTTCGCCAACCCCTTCGTGGCGGCCTCTCGCGGCTACATCGACGAGGTGATCTACCCGCACTCGACCCGGCGGCGGATCGCGCTGGGGCTAAGGAAGCTGCGCGGGAAGGTTCTGGAGAACCCATGGAAGAAGCACGATAACATTCCGTTGTAGAGGACAAGTCCGCACCGGTCCCGAACGATAATGCGCGATGATGACAGCCCGAGCGGAGAGCATCCGTCGGGAATGACGAGGTGAAGCAATGAAACTAGGCCGTCTCAACCATATCGGCGTCGCGACGCCTTCGATCGCGGACTCGGTCGCGCATTATCGCGAGACGCTGGGCGCAACGGATATCGTGGAGCCGTTCGACCTGCCCGAACAGGGGGTGAAGGTGTGCTTCGTCAACACGCCCACCGACAGCGGGATGAACGGCACGCAGATCGAACTGATCGAGCCCTATGACGAGAGCAGCCCGATCAACGGCTTCCTCGCGAAGAACCCGCTCGGCGGACAGCACCATGTCTGCTTCGAGGTCGCGGATATCGAGGAAGCGCGCGCGCATTTCGAAGGGTTGGGCAAGCGCATTCTCGGCCCCACGCGGATCGGGGCGCATGGGACGCCGATCTTCTTCCTCCATCCCAAGGACATGATGGGCCAGCTGACTGAGATCATGGAGACCCCGAAGGAAGCGCATTGAGGTAATTGGGGGCCGGCACCCGTACCTCGTCATTCCCGCGAAGGCGGGAATCCAGTCGGCGCGGCTCTTCATCGACAGGTTGTCTTGGATCTCCGCCCTCGCGGGGATGACGGACGAGGGTCGAGCGTCGAAGCGCCGCCGCCGTAGCGGACTTGCCACCGCGCGCGCCCGGCGCCAAACCGCCTGTCGAACGCAACGCTTGGGAGAGCGCATGGCCTACGAAACGATCCTCGTCGAACGCGGCGATGCCGTCACCACAATCACGCTGAACCGGCCCGAGCGGCTGAATGCCGCGCCGCCGCGGATGGCGGACGAGCTGCGCGATGCGCTGATCGATACCGCGGAGACGCGCTGTTTCCTGATCACCGGTGCGGGCCGTGCGTTCTGTTCGGGTGCGGATATCGCGATGCGGGGCGAGCGCAAGACGGTCGGCGGCAATCCGGCGGGCGGCGGGCGCGGGGCCTACGATGCGCTGTCGGCCAGCTACAATCCGCTGATGATGCAGATGGCGATGTGCGATGTGCCCATCGTCGCCGCGGTGAACGGCCCGGCGGCGGGCATCGGTTGCTCGATCGCGCTGGGCGCCGATTTCGTGCTGGCGGGCGCGAGCGCGTATTTCCTGCAGGCCTTCGTCAATATCGGCCTCGTCCCTGACGGCGGGGCAAGCTGGATGCTGCCGCGCCTGATCGGCAAGG
Source organism: uncultured Citromicrobium sp. (assembly GCA_964401795.1). Lineage (GTDB taxonomy): Bacteria > Pseudomonadota > Alphaproteobacteria > Sphingomonadales > Sphingomonadaceae > Alteriqipengyuania. The sequence continues at coordinate 584 of CAYNZQ010000024.1, read as the reverse complement.
CGCGCGCCACCGAGATGATGCTGCTGGGCGAGAAGATCGGCGCGGAGAAGGCGGCGGACTGGGGCATGATCTACCGCGCCGTGGCCGACGACGCGCTGATGGACGAGGCGCGCGCACTCGCCACGCGGCTGGCGGCGGGGCCGACGCTGGCGCTAGGCCAGATGCGCGCGAACCTGATGGCGGCGCTGCAGATGGATTATTCCGCCGCGCTCCACCAGGAGGCGATGGGGCAGCGCCGCGCCGGCGACAGCGAGGACGCGATGGAAGGCGGCATGGCCTTCCTCCAGAAACGCAAGGCCGCGTTCAAGGGGCGGTAGATCGCGGCGTCCCTGCTTTCGCTGGGCCGACGAATATGGTTATGGGGACGGCATGACCGACAAACCGACATACGACGACTGGAAAGCCCGCGCCGACAAGGAGGTGAAGGGCCGCGATCTCACCTGGCACACGCCGGAGGGGTTCGATGTGAAGCCGCTCTACACGGCACAGGATACGCAAGGCTACGATCCCGGCGTACCGGGCGTCGCGCCGTTCACGCGCGGGCCCTATGCCAGCATGTATGCGAACCGGCCGTGGACGATCCG
>CAYNZQ010000023.1:0-26218 GCA_964401795.1 uncultured Citromicrobium sp. | reverse complement strand
ACCTGGCTGCGCCGCGCGCTGCGCAACCTGATCGAGAATGCGCTGCGCTATGGCGGTACCGCGCAGGTCTCGCTGCTGCGCGCGGACGGCGCGGCCGTGCTGCGGGTGGACGACGAGGGGCCGGGCATTCCCGAAGGCCGGATCGCGGCCATGCTGGAACCGTTCCAGCGCGGCGAGACCAGCCGCAACCGTGCGACCGGCGGCGCGGGCCTCGGCCTCACCATCGCGCGCGCCATTGCCGAGGATCACGGCGGGACGCTGACTCTCGCCAATCGGGCGGGCGGCGGCCTGCGCGCCGAAATTCGGCTGGCATTGGAGGGTAGTGGCGCTTAGGGCGACAAGCAACGCGTCGTCGCTCAGGGGTTCCCGCCCCGACCGGCGCGAACGATAACAATCCGGAGACGCCTGCCATGAAACGCCTGACCCTTCCGCTCGTGACCGGCCTGCTGCTGGCCGGCTGCGCGACCGTTCCCGCGCCCGACATGGCCAGCGCGCCCGCCACCGGCACCGCTGCCATCCCCCCCGCGCCGCAGGGCCTTGCCCCTTTGAGCGACGCGACAACCACCTCGCTGCCGCGCGTCGCGCGCCCCTATCACTACACCATCGAGGTCGCGCCCGATGCCGAGGCGCTGACCTTCACCGGGCGCGCCGCGGTCGACATGAAGGTGTTCGAGGCGACGCCCTCGATCACGCTCAACGCCAACGAACTGACCATCTCGTCCGCTCGCCTGATCCCCGCCACAGGCGGCGCCGCGATGGACCTGCAGGTCGCCACCGACCCGCAGGCGCAGACCGCGACCTTTACCGCGCCGCAGGCGATCCAGCCCGGCACCTACCGGCTCGAAACCGAGTATGCGGGCACCATCAACACGCAGGCCAACGGGCTGTTCGCCCTGACCTATCCCGACAAGCGCACGGGCGAGGACGTGAGCGCGCTGTTCACCCAGTTCGAGGCGCCCGACGCGCGCCGCTTCGCGCCCATGTTCGACGAACCGTCCTACAAGGCGACCTTCGACCTGTCGGCGGTCGTCCCCGCCGACCGCATGGCGGTCAGCAACACCCCCGTGGCGACCGAGGACGATCTGGGCGACGGCACCAAGCGCGTGACCTTCGCCACCACGCCGCGCATGTCCTCCTATCTCCTGTTCTTCGGCCTGGGCGATTTCGAGCGCCTGGCCAAGCCCGCGACCGATCGGGTCGAGGCCGGCATCGTTCAGCCCGCGGGCAGCGGCGAACAGGGCCGCTACGCGCTGGACGCGCTGGCCCCGCTGATCCCCTATTACGAGGGCTATTTCGGCCAGCCGTTCCCGCTGCCCAAGATCGACAACATCGCCGGGCCCGGCCAGTCGCAGTTCTTCGGCGCGATGGAAAACTGGGGCGCGGTCTTCACGTTCGAGCGCATCCTGCTGAACGATCCCAAGATCACCAGCGCGCGCGGGCGCCAGTCGATCTTCGAAGTGCAGTCGCACGAGGTCGCGCACCAGTGGTTCGGCGATCTCGTCACCATGGCGTGGTGGGACGATCTGTGGCTGAACGAAGGGTTCGCCAGCTGGATGGCGACCAAGACGACCGACCATTTCCACCCCGAATGGTACCCGCTGCTGGGCCGCGTCGGCGGCCGCGAGGCGGCGATGGGGCTCGATTCCTACGCCAGCACCCACCCCATCGTGCAGACGATCGACACGGTGGAGGAAACCAACCAGGCCTTCGACACCATCACCTACCAGAAGGGTGAGGCGGTCATCTCCATGCTGGAGGCTTATGCCGGCGAGGATGTGTGGCGCAACGGCCTGCGCCGCTACATGGCCGCCAACAAGTTCGACAACGCCCGCACGCAGGACCTGTGGGCCTCGATCGAGGCGGCGGGCGCGACGTCGCTGACCGGCATCGCCCGCGATTTCACCACCCAGCCCGGCGTCCCGCTGGTCAAGGTGGGCTCCGCCACCTGCAGCAACGGCAAGACCACGCTGACGCTGACGCAGAGCCAGTTCAGCCAGGACCAGAAGGATGCCGTCGCCGCGAACCCGCAGGGCTGGCGCATCCCGCTGCTGGTGTCGGTCGGCGGCGGCGCGCCGGTGCGCAGCGTGATGGACGGCAAGACCGCCAGCCTGACCCTCGACGGGTGCGGCACGGTGCTCGTGAATGCGGGCCAGCTCGGCTATTACCGCACGCTCTACCCGGCCGGGATGCTGACGACGCTGAAGAACGACATGGCCGGCCTCGCCCCGATCGACCAGCTCGGCCTGCTGCGTGACCAGAGCGCGCTGTCGCGCGCGGGCTATCAGGGCATGGCGCCGGCGCTCGATCTGCTGGAGGCCGTTCCGGGCGACGCCAATCCGGTGGTGGCCGAATCCGCCGTCGGCACCTGGACCGGGCTCTACACGCTGCTGGAAGACGATGCGGCGGCGCAGGCCAAGGTCGCACGCCTCGCCAGCGCCACTTGGGGCCCGCGCCTCGCCGCGCTGGGTTACGTCCCGCGCGAAAGCGACACGGTCCCGCAGGAAAACCTGCGAGCATCGTTGCTGGGCGCGCTCGGCCGGATGGGCGACGAACGGGTTCTGGCCGAGGCGACCCGCCTGTTCGACGAGATGAAGACCAATCCCGCCGCACTCGACGGGCCGCTCAAGACCACTTGGCTGTCGATCCTCGCCTCCAACGCGACCGATGCGCAGTGGAACCGCATCCTCGAACTGGCGCAGAACGCGGACAGTGCGGTGCAGCGCAGCACCTACTACGCGCTGCTCGGCGCGGCGGACGACGATACGCTGGCGCAGCGGGCCCTCGACCTCGCCTTGTCGGGCAAGGTCGGGGTGACCGACAGCGCCTCGATCATCAGCGCGGTCGCATCCGGCCACGGCGATCTCGCGTTCAACTTCGTGCTCGACAACCAGGAGAAGGTGAACTCGCTGGTCGACGATTCGGGCATGGCGCGGTTCCTCGCCCGGCTGGCCTCGAACGTGAAGAGCGAGCAGTCGCAGCGGCGGCTGGAGCAGTTCCGCGACACGCTGAGCCCCGACATGCGCAAACCGATCGACCGTTCGATCGCGATCAACCGCGAGCAGGAGAAGACCCGCCCGCGTCAGATCGCCGAAGTGAAGAGCTGGCTGGCTTCGCAGTAAGCCGAATCTCGGCGGGCGGTGCCTAGCGCATCAGCCCGCCGATGAGATTGCGCACGAACCGGCCCGCGATGGCGCCGCCCAGCGCGGTGGCGATGGTGCCCGCCGCGCTGGTCGCCGCGCTTCGCGCTGGATCGGCGCGGCTGGTCCGCCCGCTCATCTTCGCGGCGAGGATGGTGGCGGTGGAGCTGGCGGCGGCGCCCGCTGCGGCCTTGCCCGCCTTCTGCCACAGGCTGGTATGCTTGCGCGCCCGCCCGCGCACCGCCTCGGCGCCCCGGTCCTCCACCTCCTGCGCGGTCTCGGCGGCATCGACCGCCTTCGCCGCCAGCACTTCCTCCGCGCTTTCGCGGTCGACCGCCTCGTCGTATTTGCCCGCCAGCGGACTGGCCGACTGGATGACGGCGCGTTCCTGCGCGGTGATCGGCCCCAGCCGGCTGCGCGGCGGCTTCACTAGCGTGCGCTGCACGATGGACGGAGCGCCGTCCGCCATCAGGGTGCTGACCAGCGCCTCGCCCACCCGCAGCTCGGTGATCGCGGTTTCGACGTCGAGATCGGGATTGATGCGAAAGGTTTCCGCCGCGGCGCGGATGGCCCGCTGGTCGCGCGGGGTAAAGGCGCGCAGCGCGTGCTGGACTCGGTTGCCGAGCTGGCCCGCCAACTCCTCCGGCACGTCGATCGGGTTCTGCGTCACGAAATAGACGCCCACCCCCTTCGACCGGATCAGCCGCACGACCTGTTCGATCTTGTCCTGCAGCGCGCCGGGCGCATCGTCGAACAGCAGGTGCGCCTCGTCGAAGAAGAACACGAGCCCGGGCTTTTCCGGATCGCCCACCTCGGGCAGCGTTTCGAACAGTTCCGCGAGCAGCCATAGCAGGAAGGTCGCGTAAAGCTTCGGACTGCGCATCAGGCGGTCGGCGGCGAGCACGTTCACGATGCCGCGCCCGCGCTCGTCCACGCGCAGGAAATCGTCGATCTCCAGCGCCGGTTCGCCGAAGAACCGGTTGGCGCCCTGGCTCTCGAAGCTCAGCAACTGGCGCTGGATCGCCCCGACGCTGGGCCGGGTGACGTTGCCGTAGGTCCCCGAAAATTCGCTCGCATGGTCCGCCGCATAGGCAAGAATCGCCTGCAGATCGCCCAGGTCGAGCAACAGCAGCCCGTTGTCGTCGGCATAGCGGAAGACGATCTGCAGCACGCCTTCCTGCGTGTCGTTCAGGTCCAGCAGCCGCGCCAGCAGCAGCGGCCCCATTTCCGATATGGTGGTGCGAATCGGGTGCCCCTGCTCGCCGTAGAGATCCCAGAAGATCGCCGGATTGTCGGCGTAGACGTAATCCTCCATCCCCAGCTCGCGGGCGCGCGTCTCCAGCGTGTCGGCATGCTTGAACGTGGGGGAGCCGGGCATCGCGATGCCCGACAGGTCGCCCTTCACGTCGGCGACGAAGACCGGGACCCCGGCGGCGGAAAAGCTTTCGGCGAGGCCCTGCAACGTCACCGTCTTGCCCGTGCCCGTCGCGCCCGCGATCAGGCCGTGCCGGTTGGCACGCGCGAGGTCGAGCACCTGCCGTTCCCCGTTCGCGCCCAGCCCGATGAAGATCTCCGCCATCCGTCGCCTCCCGTCCATCCTGCCCGCTCGATAAGCCCGTGCGACGCCACGCGGTCAAGTGCGGTTCCATTTCGCACCATGCCCGCTATGGCTGACAGGTTATGGGATCGCGCGAAGCTTTCGTGTTGCTGGACGATGCGCGCGGCGAGGGGGCCGCGAAGGCACGGGTGTACGAGCGCCCGGCGCGGATTTTCGTCGCGCATCGTGCGGACGCGGTGGAGCCGGTGCTGGCCGCGGCGCAGGCCGCCCTGCGCGAGACGGGCGGCACGCTGGCGGGCTATCTCGCCTACGAGGCGGGGCTGGCGCTGGAGCCGCGCCTGGCCGATCGCGCCCCGGCGCACACCGGGGCGGCCGGGCCGCTGGTGTGGCTGGGGCTGTTCGAACGCGAAACCATCCTCGACGCCGAAGCCGTGCCCGGCTGGCTGGCGTCGCACGGCGAAGGGCCCGCCGCCATCGGCCCGCTGGAGCCGGCAGTGTCGCCCGGCGGCCATGCGCAAGGCTTCAACGCCTTTGCCGAGAAGATCCGCGCCGGCGACATCTACCAGGGCAATTACACCTTCCCGCTCACCGGCAGCTATCGCGGCGATCCGCTGGCGCTTTATGCCGCGCTGCGTCCCGCGGCGCAGGCGGGCTGCGGCGGGGTGGTGTTCGACGGATCGCACTGGCTCCTCAGCCTTTCGCCCGAACTGTTCGTATCCTTGCAGGATGGCACCGCCCGCGCCCGGCCGATGAAGGGCACCCGCCCCCGCAGCGCCGATCCCGCGCGCGACGCCGAACTGGTGCGCGAGCTCGCCGCGTCGGACAAGGAGCGGGCCGAGAACCTGATGATCGTCGACCTGATGCGCAACGATCTGTCGCGGGTCGCGCAGGCCGGCAGCGTCGCGGTCGAGGCGCCGTTCGCGGTCGAGAGCTATCCCACCGTGCACCAGATGGTCACCACCGTGACTGCGCGGCTGGCGCCGGGCCACGACGCAATCGACCTGGTCCGTGCGCTGTTTCCCTGCGGTTCCATCACCGGCGCGCCGAAGATTCGCGCCATGGAGGTCATCGACACGGTGGAGCGCGATGCACGCGGCCCCTATTGCGGGGCGATCGGGCGCATCGGCGCCGGGGGCGACGCGGCGTTCAACGTGGCGATTCGCACACTGCGCCTCACGCCCACGGAAAACGGCCACGGCAACGCCGTCCTCGGTGTCGGTTCGGCCATCGTCGCCGACAGCGAGGCGCAGGCCGAATGGCGCGAGGCGGTGCTGAAAGGTGGTTTCGTCCGCGCGAGCGGGCCCGGCCACACCGCACCCGCATTTGACCTGATCGAGACGATGCGGTTCGATCCCGAGGAAGGGATCGCGCTGCTGGAGGCGCATCTCGCGCGGCTGAAGGACAGCGCCGCCACGCTCGGCTTCGCCTTCGACCGGCACGCCCTGCGCAACCAGATCCAGGCGCTGTGCTTCGATCTCGACGGGCCGGCGCGGGTGCGGCTCGCCTGCTCGCGATCGGGCGCCGTCGCGCTGGAGGCCGCGCCCTGCCCGCCTTCGCCGGCCGCACCGCTGCGCTGCATCGTCCTGCCGCTGCCGGTCGACCCGGGCGACTGGCGCCTCGCCCACAAGACCAGCGATCGCGTCTTCTACGAGGACGCGCGCGCGGTGGCGCTGGCGGCGGGCGCGGACGAGGCGCTGTTCGTGCAGGGCGACGGCCTGCTGACAGAAGGCAGCTTTACCTCCATACTCGCCGGACCCGACGGCGATTTCACGACGCCGCCTGCCGCGCTGGGCCTGTTGCCCGGCGTGCAGCGCGGCGCCCTGATCGAAGCGAATGCGGCACGCGAGGGCGCGGTGCGCCTTGCCGATATCGAAGACGGATTTCACCTTTGCAACGCGCTGCGCGGCGTGATGCGCGCGGAGCTGCTGACATGATCGACATCCTTTACGAAGACGCCGAAGCCCTGGTGATCGACAAGCCCGCGGGCCTGCCGGTCGGGCGCCCCCGGCGCGGCGGCGAATCGCTGGAAGATCACCTCGATGCGCTGAAGCTGGGCTTCGAACGCCCGCCGGTGCCGGTCCACCGGCTCGACACCGACACCTCCGGGTGCCTGCTGCTGGCGCGCAACCCCAAGGCGCTGAAGCGATTCGCCGCGGCGTTCGAGCACCGGCTGGTGACGAAGCATTATCTCGGCATCGTGGACGGGATGCCCGACGCGCCCGAGGGCGTGATCGAGCTCGCTCTGACCAAGATCAGCAGCAAGGAAGCGGGCTGGCGCATGATCCCGGCACGCAAGGGCAAGGCCAGCGTCACCAACTGGCGCGTGGTCCAGCCCCTGAGCCGCGGGGCGCTGATCTGCTTCCGGCCCGAAACCGGGCGCACGCACCAGCTTCGCGTCCACGCGGCGAGCGGGCTGGGCCATCCGCTGCTGGGCGATCCCGTCTACGGCCAGAAAGGCTCCGCCCCGCGCACCATGCTGCACGCCGCGGCGCTGACGGTCCCGCGCGAGGGGAAGCCCGACATCCGGGCCGAGGCGCCGCTGCCGCCCGATTTCCGCATGCTGGGAGCGCGGTGTGGATGACGACCTGCTCTCCCGCGCCCACGCGCTGGCGGAAGAAACCTTCCTCGCGGGCAGCGGGCCGGGCGGGCAGAACGCCAACAAGGTGGCGACCAACGTGCAATTACGCGTCAACGCCTACAGGCTGCGCCTGCCGCCCGCGGTCTTTCGCCGCCTGCGCGAGGTTGCGGGGCAACGACTGACCGCGGCGGGCGACATCCTGATCCTGGCCCGCGAACACCGCACGCAGGAAGCGAATCGGGCCGACGCGCGCGAGAAGCTGGAGGCCCTGCTGGAGGAGGCGCACCGCCGCCCGCCGCGCCGGGCGAAGACGCGGCTGAACCGGCTGAACAAGCGCAAGCGCCTCGCCACCAAGAAGGCGCGCGGCGAGGTGAAGGCCACACGCGGCAAGGTCGACTGGTAAGCGCCGCCGCCGCGACGCTTGACTTTTGCACAGCCCTGCGTCATTCGCGCGCCGACGAGGCGGTGCCAGCGTGCGCCGCCTGTTTGTTTTGGCCCCTCGTCGGGGGGGCATTCGACTTTTCAGGAATTTGGACCATGGCGAAGCCCGCAACCGTCAAGATCAAGCTCGTCTCGACCGCAGACACGGGCTTCTACTATGTCACGCGCAAGAACCCGCGCAACCAGACCGAGAAGATGACCTTCCGCAAGTACGATCCCGTCGTGCGCAAGCATGTCGAGTTCAAGGAAGCCAAGATCAAGTAAGACCCCGGGCGGCACGCGTTCCTGAACGGCGGGAACGCACGCTTGTCAGTGACGGTTCAGTGCCACGATGATAATTGTCGAGGCATGACTGCTATGATCACTCGTTTCCGTTCCGCCACCGGGGCCGCGCTCGCGGCCGTGATGGCCGTTTCCGCCCCTGCCGCGCTGCTGGCGCCCGCCCCCGTGGCGGCTGCCGATGGCGGCACGCTGGACGATGCCGTTGCCGCCCTGCGCGGCATCGATACGCTGAAGGCGGATTTCACCCAGACCGATCGCAAGGGCCAGACCGTTCGCGGCGAACTGACGCTGAAGCGGCCGGGCAAGATACGGTTCGATTACGGCAAGAGCACACCGATGCTGGTCGTCTCGAACGGCAAGTCGCTCACGCTGATCGATTACGAGGTCAACCAGGTCCAGCGCTGGCCGATCGGCAATTCGCCGCTCGGCGCGTTGCTCGATCCCAAGCGCGACGTGAAGCGGTACGGCAAGCTGCGCCCGACCGACAATCCCAATGTGCTCAGCGTCGAGGTACGCGATCCCAAGAAGCCGGAATTCGGCGTCATCACGCTGATCTTCGTGCGCAACGGTTCCGCGCCGGGCGGCTGGCAGCTGACCAACTGGGTCGCGCTGGATGCGCAGAACAACCGTACCACCGTGCGCCTCAGCAATCAGCGGTACGGCATGGCCGTTGCCGACTCCACGTTCACCTACCGCGACCCGCGCCGTTCCACCCGTCGACCGGGATAAACGCCAGGCGGTCCAGCCGATGCGATTAAGCGATCAGCCGTTGTCATTTGTTCATAGGCGGGAAAGGCCTTCGGGCATATACCTCCTTGGACAGACCGACCGGAGCACTCGGGTTTCCCCCCTGTTGCCCTGACGCTCCATCCCAGTCGGCTGTAAAGCGTGACGAACGCTGACAAGGAACCCTCGTGCCACCATGCCCCCGGCACGAGGGTTTTTGTTTGTCCGCGGCCCGCGCCCCGAAAGACGCGCGCCGCGCACCCCGACCTTGGCTCAGTCGTCCGGCGTCAGCCCCATCGCGTCGGCCATGATCGCGTAGATCACGTTCTGCTCGATCACGCCGCGCGCTTCCTCGGCGCCCGGCCCCGTCGCGAACAGCGCGACGTCCTCACCCCCGTGCGTTTCGCCGCCCAGCGGCACCAGCGCCTGCTGCAGCGCCTGCGGGCCCGCGTCGGGCACCGGCCGGTCGCCCGCCACGGCGCCGGGACCGTTGGCGAAGCCGAGCGTGGTGTAAGGCTTCCCGTCCGCCGCCAGCGCAGGCTCGTCGCCCGTGCCGCCGTGATGGTCCTCGTCCCCACCCACGGGCGGATAGACCAGGCCCAAGATCGGATTGCCGCGCTTGGGATAGCCCGCAATGGTCAGCACGTGGCTGTGGTCCGCCGTCACCAGGATCATGGTCTCGGCGGGATCGGTATGATCGACGGCGTATTGCACCGCCCTGGCGAGCTCCAATGCCTCCTCCAGCGCGTAGCCGGCTTTCCCGGCGTGAAGGCCGTGGTCGATGCGCCCCCCCTCGACCATCAGGAAGAAGCCGTCGGAATCGCCGTCGAGCCGGTCGATCGCCTGCGCGGTCATCTGCGTCAGCGTGGGCTCCGTGCTGTCGGCCTTGCGATCGAGCATGTAGGTCATGTGGCTGGGCGAAAACAGACCCAGCACCGGCTTGCCCTGCGGCGCCGCTTCCAGCTGTGCTTCGCTGGTGACGTAGCTGCCGCCGGTGCGCTGCGCCCACTGCGCGGGCAGATCGGCATCGTCGCCCCGCCCGCCGCCTTGCGCCTCGCCGAGGAATTTGGCGCCGCCGCCACCCAGCGCGACGTCGAACGGCCAGGCGACCATCTGGCTGGCGAGGTCGGTGCAGCCCGCCTCCCGCGCCGTCGCCGGCAGATCGGTGTCCGCTTCCCAGTCGCGGTCGGCGGCGAAGCCATAGACCGCCGCCGGGGTCGCGTGGGTCAGGCGCGCGGTGCTGACCACGCCGACCGCGCGGCCGCTCTCCCGCGCCCGCTCCGCGATATGCGGCAGGTGCGCGTCCAGCGACGCGCCGCAATCGCCGCGCGCGGCGGCGGGTCCGATCCCGATCATGCCCATCCGGGTCTTCTCGCCCGAATTGATCGCGGTCGCCGTGCCCGCGCTGTCGGGCACCTGCGCGTCGGTGTTGTAGGTCTTCACCAGCGCCACGTTGGGAAATCGTTCGAACGGCAGGACGTATTCCTCGCCCGTCTGCCCCTGCCGCTGCCCGGCGAGAATGCGCGTCGCGGTGATGGTGGAAATGCCCATGCCGTCGCCGATGAACAGGATGACGTTCTTCGCCTTGGCGGTCGCCACGGGCGCCACCCGGGAAGCGCTGGCGACGCGGGCCGGCCCGTCGCCGGTGGTGCAAGCGCCCAGCGTCAGGGCGAGCGCGCCGAGCGCGAGAGCGGGAAGGCGAAGCGAAGGCGAGGGCATGCAGGATCTCCGGCTGACGGTTCGCCTCGCCCTATCGGACACGATCATGACAGCAAAGCGAAAGCCGGGCCCGTTGCGGTCGGCGCCGCCGCGTCCTAAGGCCCCGGCCATGGTTTCTGTCACCACCTGGAACATCAATTCGGTCCGCCTGCGCCTGCCGCTGGTGGAGCGTTTCCTGACCGAACACGCCCCCGACGTCCTGTGCCTGCAGGAGATCAAGTGCCAGGAACACCAGTTCCCGCACGAGGCCTTCCGCGCGCTGGGCTACGACCATATCGCGATCAACGGGCAGAAGGGCTATCACGGCGTTGCGACCGTCAGCCGCATCCCCTTCCGCGATTTTTCGAAGCACGACTGGCAGGACAATGGCGAGGCGCGCCATATCGGCGTGGAGCTGCTGGGCGACGGCAAGGGGATGATCGTGGAGAACGTCTACGTCCCCGCGGGCGGCGACATTCCCGATCGCGAACAGAACCCCAAATTCGGCCAGAAGCTCGATTTTATCGGGCGCATGACCCGCTGGGCGGAAAGCGTCGACCGGCCGACTCTGATCGTGGGCGATTTCAACGTGGCACCGCTGGAAAGCGACGTGTGGAGCCACAAGCAATTGCTGAAGGTCGTCAGCCACACGCCGATCGAGGTCGAGACGCTGCAACGGTTCATGGATGCGCACGGCTGGGTCGATATCGGGCGCGAGCATATCCGCGCGCCCGAACGCTATTACAGCTGGTGGAGTTACCGCGCGAAGGACTGGACCAAGGGCGATCGCGGGCGGCGGCTCGACCACATGTGGGCCAGCCCGGACCTCGCCCGCCAGGCGACCGGGCACCACGTACTGGAGGACGCGCGCAGCTGGGACAAGCCGAGCGACCACGTTCCCCTGACCACGGAATTCGCGCTCTGACGACCACCGCCCCTTCGCCGACCCCGCCGTCCGTGCCCTCGCCCGGCCGGCGGGTGGCGCAGGCGATCGACGCGCTGCGGCACGGCTGGCCGCTCCGGATCGGGCCGGGCCCGGTGTTGCTGCCGGTCGAAACCGCGATCGCGCCCGGGGCGAAGGCTGCGCGCCTGCTCATTTCCACCGCGCGGGCCGAGACGTTGAAACTCACCAACCAGCGCGAGGCGGCGCGCGGGCATGCGCCGGTCCTGATTCGCGGGGCGGAACCGTTCGACCTGGCGGCCGCGCTGCCGGTGGCCGACCCCTCGCTCGACCTCGCCACCCCGCTGAAGGGCCCCTTCCGGGCCGAGCCGATCGCGCACCCGGCGGCAGCGGAGACGGCGATGGAGCTGGCACGGCTGGCCGGTATCCTCCCCGCCTTCCTGGTCGATCCCGAGGCGGCGGGCGAGGCGGTCGCGCTGGATGCGAGCGACCTTGCAGCATGGAGCGATCCCGCCCACCTTGCCATCGCGACGCGCGCGCGCCTGCCCGTCGCCGCCGCGGTCGACGCCGAAATCGTCGCTTTCCGCGCCCCCGACGATCTGCGCGAACACGTCGCGCTGCTGATCGGGCAGCGTTCGGCGGACCGCGCGCCGCTGGTCCGACTGCATTCCGAATGCCTGACGGGCGACGTGCTCGGCAGCCTCAAATGCGATTGCGGGCCGCAGCTCGACGCCGGGCTCGCCGCCATGGCGCAAGAGGCGGCGGGCGGCGGCTGGGGCGTCCTTCTCTACATGCGGCAGGAAGGGCGCGGCATCGGCCTCGTCAACAAGCTGCGCGCCTATCGCCTGCAGGACCAGGGGTTCGACACGCTGGAGGCGAACCGGCGGCTCGGCCTGCCCGAGGAAGCACGCGATTTTCCCACCGCCGCGCGCATGCTCGACCTTCTGGGGATCGCGCGCATCCGGCTGATGACGAACAATCCCGACAAGGTGAAGGCGCTGCGCGGCGCAGGCGTGGATGTCGCCGAGCGCGTGCCGCATCGCCAGCCCGCCAACCCGCACAACGCGCGCTATCTCGATACCAAGCGTGACCGGGCCGGGCACCTGCTTTAACATTCGTTAGCAAGCGGCGGATAAACCCCGCACCCGGCGCCGATTTTTCGACTGGAACCTGATGCGGATCAAGATACGCCCGGAAACCGAAGACGACTGTCCGGCCATCGAAGCGCTGACCCAGACCAATTTTCGCGAGGCCCGATATGGCTGGGCCGACGCGGCCGACGCGCTGGCCCGGATGCGCGAGCGCGGCGACCTCGCCCTCTCGCTGGTCGCGACCAACATGGACCGGGCCGTCATCGGACATATCGGCTTCTCGCCGGTCACGGTGTCCGATGGTACCGCGGGCTGGTACGATCTGGGCCCGCTGTCGGTGATGCCGACGCGGCAGCGGACGGGCATCGGGGGCAGCCTGGTGGTGCGCGGCGTAGCCGAAATGCGGGCGCTGGGCGCGCGGGGTATCCTGGTGCTGGGCGATCCGGCCTATTATTCGCGCTTCGGTTTCCAGCCGATCGACAACCTGACCGTGCAGGGCCTGCCGGCCGAATGGCTGCTGGCGCTGTCGTTCGAAGACCCGCTGCCGACCGGTTCGGTCACCTTGAGCGCCGCCTATTTCGCCTCAGCGTAGCTGGCTGTCCTTGGAGCCGCGCCGGTTGATCCCGGCCTGGCGCACCCGGCCATCGCGCGCGCTCTGGCAATCGACGCAGGTGCGCACGCCCGGCAGCGCTATGCGTCGCTTTTCCGGGATCGGTTCGCCGCATTCGTCGCAATATTCCGCGCTGTCGCCCTGCGGCATCCGGCTGCGCGCGGCGCTGACCGCATCGCTCACGGTATCGTCGATCTGGTCCTGTACGGCCCCGTCGCGGGCCCATCCGCCTGCCATCTGCGGCCTCCTTTCACACGCCCTCACCATATAGGAACGTGTTGAAGCCGCGCCAGTTTCAGCGCCGGTCGAGCCGTTCGATCCCGCTTGCCAGCGTGTTGTCGCGAATATCGAGAGCATCCCCCGTCCAGTCGGCGACGAACGCGCTCTGCCGCTCGAGGCCGGGGACGAAACGCGCCTCGTTCCCGGCGATCAGCAGCCCGTCGGAGGGGTGCGTGGTCCCTTCCGCGCCCACCGCGATGAAGGCGGAGTAGTTCTCCTTGTCGCGACCCTGCACGAACCAGTTGTTGGTGATCTGCCCCTGCGCCCCTTCGGGCAGGTCGATCATGTAATTGGTGCCCTGCCCCTGCGCATCGTCGAAGTCGGAAGCCGCGACCTCCACCCGCGCGGCGCGCGATTTGACGTAGTGCCCGCCGCGCCCGCGCTCGAACCGGCTGCGCGTCACGCGCAGCTGGCCGATATCGCCCGTATAGATCGAATGCGCGCAGCCGCCCGCCCCTTCGCAGGTGCCGAGCTGCGAGAAGGTGGAGCGGTCGATCACCAGCCGGATCGCGGGGTCGCCCGCGGTGAGGATGCCCTGCTGGCTCGTTTGGAACCAGCTGTTGGCGACCGTCAGTGTGCCGCCTTCCAGCCGGATGCCCGCGCCGTTGAAATCGGGCACGGCGATGTTGCGGAAGATAAGGCCCGAAACGCTCGCCTCGCGCCCGCGCAGCACCAGCGCCGCCTTGCCCTCGCACGCCTTGCCGTCGAAGATCACGCTGCCCGGCTCGCTCGCGAAGTAGGCCACCGCGCCCGCTTCCTGCACCGCGCACTGGCGATAGGTGCCCGGCGCGATGGCAATGGTCGCCTCGCCGTCACCCACCGCGTCGACTGCCTGCTGCAGCGTGGCGAAACCCTCGCCGCTCGATTCGATGGTGAAGGGTGCGGGTCCATCCTGCGCGAACACCGCGGCAAGCGGGATCAGCGCGATCCCGGCGGCGATGACGACGCCGGTGAGCAGGACGGAGGGGCGAACGGGCGTCGGGCGCGCGGATTGGGTCATGCCGTCGACCTAACCCGGGAAGGGTTAATGCATGGTCAAGCACGCGCGCATCGCCGGGCGCAGGTTCGGCCAGCACGCGGGATGGCGCATACCGTCAGTGGCGCCGGATCGTGTCGAGGAAGCGTTCGCCATAGGCATCGAGCTTGCGCGCCCCGATCCCGGCGATCCGCCCCATCTCCTCCAGCGAGGCGGGCTGGCGTTCGGTCATCTCGCGCAAGGTTGCGTCGTGGAAGATCACGTAAGGCGGCACCCCCGCCTCCTCCGCCAGTTCGCGGCGCAGCGCGCGCAGCGCCTCGAACAGCGGGTTGCGTACGGGATTCGCGCCGCTGTCCCCACGCCGGGTGCGTGTGCGCGTGCGGCGCGGCGGCAGGACGATCTCGACCGCGCCCTCTCCCTTGATGATGGGGCGGGCCGCATCGCCCAGCGCCAGCCCGCCATGCTCGGTCGCGATCAGCGCACCGCGCGCCTGCAGCGCCCGCGCCACCGGGCGCAGCAACGCCGCTTCCTCCGCCTCCACGATGCCGTGGACCGACAGGCGATCGTGCCCCTTTTGCATGACCCGTTCGTCCTGCGACCCGGTCAGCACCTTCTGCAGATGGCCGAGGCCGAAGGACTGGCCGGTGCGATAGACCGCCGACAGCAGCTTGCGCGCGGTCTGCGTCGCGTCGAGCACGGCGGGCGGATCGAGGCAGTTGTCGCAATTGCCGCAGGTCGCGGGCGGATCCTCCCCGAAATGGCGCAGTAGCACGGCGCGGCGGCAGCCGGGCGTTTCGACCAGCGCGGCCATCGCGTCGAGCCGCGCGCCCTCGCCGCTGCGCCGGTCGGGCGGCAATTCGCCCAGCCGCTGGCGCGCGCGCGCGAAATCGCCCGCATCCCAGAACAGCACCGCGCGGGCGGGATCGCCGTCGCGCCCGGCGCGCCCGGTTTCCTGGTAATAGGCCTCGATCGATTTGGGCAACGCGGCGTGCGCGACGAAGCGGACGTCCGGCTTGTCGATGCCCATGCCGAAGGCGATGGTGGCGCACATCACCATGTCTTCCGACGCGACGAAGGCCGCCTGGTTGGCGGCGCGCGTTTCCGCGTCCAGTCCGGCGTGATAGGCGCGCACCTCGCGCCCGGTCGCCTCGCCCAGCTTCTGCGCCAGCTCCTCCACCTTGCGGCGGGTCGGCGCATAGACGATCCCCGGGCCCGGATTGTCCGCCATCAGCGCGGTCAGCTGACGCACCGGGTTGTCGCGCGCGACGATGCGATAGCGGATGTTGGGCCGGTCGAACCCGGCGACGATCAGCCCTTCGGCCGGGATGCCGAGCTGGGTCAGGATGTCGGCGCGGGTATGATCGTCCGCCGTCGCCGTCAGCGCGAGCCGCGGCACGGCGGGGAAGGCGTCCATCAGCGGGCGCAGCTGGCGGTAGTCGGGCCTGAAATCGTGACCCCATTCCGACACGCAATGCGCCTCGTCGATGGCGAACAGCGCCAGGGGTGCCTCGGCCAGCATGCCGCGGAAGGCGGGCTGGCTCGCCCGTTCCGGCGCGACGTAAAGAAGGTCCAGCGCGCCGGCACGGAAGGCGTCCTGCGTCTCGCGCCAGTCGGCATCCGCGCTGGTCAGCGTCGCCGCCCGGATCCCGTTCGCGCGCGCGCTGCGCAGCTGGTCGTGCATCAAGGCGATCAGCGGCGACACCACCACGCAGCATCCCTCCATCACCGTGGCGGGAAGCTGGTAGGTCAGCGACTTGCCCGCCCCGGTCGGCATCACCGCCAGGGTCGACCGACCGGCCAGCACCCGGCCGACCACCTCCGCCTGCCGTCCGCGAAACGCGTCGAAGCCGAACACCGCGCGCAGCGCCTCGCGCGCATGGGTGGGGATGGCCGGGGTGTCGGGGGCGGCGGAACCGGCGAGAGGGGCGGGGGCGACCATGGCCCCCTTGTGCAGAGCGGGCGCGCGGAGGCAAGCGGGGGCGGCGCGCTTTTCCCTTGGCCCGGGAAAAGGTTCGGCGCTATTACCCGCCCCTGCGCGCATCGCCCCCTTTAGCGGCAAAGCGAGCGCGATCCCATTCCTATCGCTGAAAAAGGAAACGCAGCCATGAAATATCCCGTCCGGTTCGGTCTCGCTCTCGCCGGTGCCCTGACCCTCGCCGCCTGCGGCAGCTCCGACGACGCCTCCGAAAGCGCGCAGGCCGATTCGGTCGAGATGCCCGCCGAGGACGCGATGGCCGACGTGACCGAAACTCCGGTCGCCGACGATGCCGCGACCATGAACGAAGGCGCCGCCACCACGCAGGATCGCCTGCAGGAGGCGCAGGACAATGCCGAGCAGGCGCAGCAGAGCGCGCAGGATGCCGGTGCCGCCGCCGCTGCCGCCGCCGCCGACGTGAAGGCGGCTGCGGAAGACGCCGCCCGCCAGGCGGAACAGGCCGCCAACTGATTGCGCTCCGGGGCGCGGCGATCGGCTGCGTCCCGGGCCATCGATCCATGGGCTTCGCACTGCGCCTGACGCTCGCGACGACGCTGCTGACCGCGCTGGTGGCGTGCGGTCCGGGCGAGAACGAGCCGGGACCCGGCGGCGTAACCGTCGGCGAAGCGCGCGATCTGGACACGGCCGCCGCGGCGATAGAGGCTGCGCGCCTGCCCGACGACGCGATTTCTCCCACACCGCCCGGAACAGGTGCGGCGCCGCCTGCGAAAGACGGCGGTCCGGCGGCACAGGCACCCGCGTCCTGACCCGGGCCGCAGGCGGCGGCATCCTCTCGCGCAAGCCCTGCGTTTGCGCTAGACCGACATCATCACCACATTCGCGGTGCGGCCGAGGCACTTATGGGTAACACGGCCGCTGCCAGCCAGAGCATGAAGGAGGCAGCGCCATGGCTACGCTCGCCCAGACCGAGCCCGACTTTACCACCATCCCGGACCTGCCGGACGATGTGTTCACCGCGCCGCTGAAGCGGCCCGGACATGTCGGATCCGACTGGCTGGAGCCTGCGCAGACCCAATACTCGTCGGAAGACGACGCGGTGTGGAACGACCTGTTCGCCCGCCAGATGGAGGTCCTGCCCGGCCGCGCGGCCAGCGCGTTCCTGGCCGGACTGGAGAAGCTCGACCTGGGGCGCGGCGGCGTGCCCGATTTCGGCCAGTTGTCGGACGATCTGGGCGCGCTGACGGGATGGAGCGTGGTCCCCGTGCCCATGCTGATCCCCGATCACGTGTTCTTCTGGCACCTCGCCAATCGGCGGTTCCCGGCGGGCAATTTCATCCGCACGCGCGAAACCTTCGACTACATCCAGGAACCCGACGTCTTCCACGACGTGTTCGGCCACGTCCCGATGCTGACCGACCCGGTCTATGCCGACTACATGCAGGAATACGGCAAGGCGGGCTGGAAGGCGATGCACCACAACCGCCTGAAGGCGCTGGGCGCGCTCTACTGGTACACGGTGGAATTCGGCCTGATCCAGGAAAAGGAAGGGCTGCGCGCCTACGGGGCCGGGATTCTGTCGGGCCCGACCGAGGCGGTCTTCGCGGTGGAGGCGAAGAGCCCCAACCGCATCATGCTGAACGTCGATCGCGTGATGCGCACCGATTACGTCATCAGCGACCTGCAGCCGACCTATTTCGTGATCGAGAGCTTCGAGGATCTCTATCGCCAGACGGTGGAGCGCGATTTCGACCGGCTCTATCGCGACCTCTCGCCGTCCTTCACCTATGCCAATTCCGCGGTGATCGACGTCGACAACGTGCTCAATCGCGGCACGCAGGAATATCTGCTGCGCGGCGGGCGCGGCAGCGGGGCCCGACCGGTCTAGGAAACGGCGGCCACCCTCCGATTACAGATACGAAAAAGCCGGCCCGGGATCGCTCCCGGACCGGCTTTTTCAAACCGTAATGAACGGCAGGCGTTACTGCGCGGCTTCGTCCGCGGCTTCGCCCTGCTCTTCCATGGCGTCGGCCTTGTTTTCCGCGGCGTCTTCCATCGCGTCGGCCTTGTCGTCGGAGATGGTGCCGGCGTCTTCCATGGCTTCGGCGGTGTTCTCGACCTGCTCGGCCATCGCGTCACCCTGCTCCTCGGCGGCTTCTTCGCGCGGGCCGTCGCACGCGGCGAGGCTCAGGCCGAGAGCGGCGACGGAAGCGAACATGGCGGTCTTGTAGGAAAATTTCATCGGTATCTCACCCCTTTGTTGGTTTGGGAGCGCGGGCCTTAGCAACGTGGCATGGCGCGCGTAAAGCAAATTGGCGCGAAAGGGATCAGTGCAGGACGGTTCGGCGCAGAACGGCAAGCGTACACAGAAGTGCGACCGCCCCGCCCATGCCGGCGAGCAGGGCCCACGGGGACACGCCGATCAGCAACGGGGCGGGGTTGGTCAAAGCGCCCAGGCCGAGCGCACCGATGATGCCGACCGCGATGTTGAGGAGAAGCCCTTGCGCGTCCTCCACCTGCCCGACGATGCTGGCCAACCAGCCGAGTATGCCCCCGACAGCCAGCAACACGATCAGTCCCATGCAACAATCCTTCGCAAACTTGTGCGAAATGAAATGGCGAAGGGGTGCTTCGGGTTCCCGGGCGATTAACGAAAGGCAAGCCAGCCGATCGCCGCGGCGCCCACGACGATGCGGTACCAGGCGAAGGGCGCAAAGCCGTGGCGGCTGACATAGGCGACGAAGCCGCGGATCACGCCGAGCGCCACGAAGAAGCTGACGACGAAGCCGATCGCGATCTCGCCCCAGCCGACGCCGTTGCCCGCGGAAAGCTGGTCGCTCTTGGTCAGCAGTTCCAGCGTAGTCGCCCCGACCATGGTCGGCACGGCGAGGAAGAAGGAGAATTCGGCCGCAGTGCGCCGGTTCACGCCCATCGCCAGCGCGCCCATGATCGTCGCGCCCGAACGGCTGACGCCCGGCACCATGGCAAGGCACTGCGCCAGGCCCACGCCGATCACCTTCCTCAGCGGCAGGTCGGCGACGGTTTCCTCGCCGCGCGGGTTGGAGGCCTTCTCGATCACCAGGATGGCGATGCCGCCCAGAACCAGCGCCCAGCTCACCACCGACGGACTGCCGAGCAGGATGTCGATGTAATCTTTCAGCGCAAGGCCCAGCACGGCGCTGGGCAAAAACGCGACCAGCACGTTGCGGGCGAAGCGCACGCCGTGCCGTTTCCACTGGAGCAGGTCCA
Organism: uncultured Citromicrobium sp.; assembly: GCA_964401795.1. Classification (GTDB taxonomy): domain Bacteria; phylum Pseudomonadota; class Alphaproteobacteria; order Sphingomonadales; family Sphingomonadaceae; genus Alteriqipengyuania. Next base: position 6,759 of record CAYNZQ010000023.1, on the reverse strand, counting down.
CCAGCGCGCCCCAGAAGGTGCCCCAGTACTGGTAGACGACCGCCAGGATCGCCCCCAGCTGGATGACGACGTTGAACATCGCCCATTGCGCGGCGTCGTACCCGAACAGCTCGGTCGCCAGGATCAGGTGCCCGGTGGACGATACCGGCAGGAATTCGGTCAGCCCCTCGACGATGCCGAGAAGGATTGCGGTGATGGTTTCGCTCATCCGGCCCCCATGAAGAAAGGGCGGGGCAAGTCAAGCCGACCTGCCCCGCCCTCTATGCGGTAACGCTATACGCCCGCGTGCTTACCAGATGTGCACGCGCTCTTCGGGCGGCAGGTACAGCGCGTCATCGGGAGTCACGTTGAACGCCTTGTACCAGGCATCCATGTTGCGCACGACGCCGTTGACGCGGAACTGCTCTGGGCTGTGCGGATCGACGCGCAGGCGCTGCCGCTCCGATTCCTCGCGCTGCTTCGAGCGCCACACCTGCGCCCAGGCGAGGAAGAAGCGCTGGTCGCCAGTCAGCCCGTCGATCACCGGCACGTCCTTGCCCTTCGTCGCGATCTTGTAGGCACGATAGGCGAGGCTGAGGCCGCCGAGGTCGCCGATGTTCTCGCCCAGCGTCAGCCGGCCGTTGACGCAGGTGTCGCCGTTATCGAGCGGGCAGAACGAATTGTACTGTTCCACCACCTTGTCGCCCAGCTTGTTGAAGGCGGCCTCGTCTTCGTCGGTCCACCAGTCGCGCAGCAGGCCGGTGCCGTCGGACTTGGCCCCCTGGTCGTCGAAACCATGGCCCATTTCGTGCCCGATGACGCCGCCGATGCCGCCGTAATTCACCGCGATGTCGTTGGTCAGCGCGAAGAAGGGCTGCTGCAGGATCGCCGCCGGGAACACGATCTCGTTCTTGCTGGGGTTGTAATAGGCGTTCACCGTCTGCGGCAGCATGCCCCATTCGGTGCGGTCGATCGGACCGCCCAGCTTGCTGACCATGTCGTTCCATTCCCACTTGGCCGAGGCCATGCGGTTGGCGAGCGGAGTGTCGGCGCTGATCGCGAGGCCGGGATAGGTTTCCAGGTTCTCGCGATAGCCGATCTTGGGATCGAACGCGTCGAGCTTGGCCAGGGCTTCCTTCTTGGTCGCCGCGCTCATCCAGTCGTTTTCCTCGATCGACCGGCGCAGCGCGACGCGCAGGTTCTTGACCAGGTCTTCCATCGCCGCCTTGTTTTCGGGCGGAAAGTACTTCGCGACATATTCCTTGCCGACCAGTTCGCCCAGCAGGCCCTCGGTCTCGCCGATGGCGCGCTTCCACCGCGGGCGCTGCTCGGGCGTGCCGTTCAGCGTCGTGCCGTAGAAGGCGAAGTTCGCATCGTCGATCTCGCTCGGCAGGACAGAGGCGTTGCTGCGCAGGAACTGCTTGGCGGTCCACGCCTGCAGCACCTCGACCGGGGTTTCCACCAGCAGGTCGAGCATCGCGGGCGTGCCGCCGCCGATCTTGGCCAGCGTCTCCTCGGTCAGGCCCAGCTCGGTCGCGCGCTCGGCGCTGGGCGGCATGTCGCCGACCACGAACTTGTCGGTATCGGCAAAGCCGCTGGTCTTCAGCAGCGCCGCCATCGGGAAGCCCTTGTTGAGCGCGACCAGCTGGTCGGGCGTCAGCGCGGTATAGGTCAGGTCGCGATTGCGGCTGGTGGCGCGGTCCCAGCTCACCGTGCGGGCGATCTGGTCCTCGAAATCATACACCTTTTGCGCGGTCGCGGCCGGATCGGCATAGCCCGCTTCCTTGAACATGAAGGTCAGGTAGTCGCGATACTTGGCCTGGATCTCCTTGCCCTTCTCGCTGTCGTCCAGGTAGTAATCGCGATCCGGCAGGCCCAGCCCGCCCGATCCGACATAGACGGAATAGCGGGTCGGCTCCTTCGCATCGACGGTCACGAACCCGCCCACGGGCGAGGCGTAGCCCGGCGTCGCCCACAGGGTGACGAGGTCGGCCAGCGTGCCGGAATTGCGGATTTTGTCGAGATACGGCTTGGCCGGGGCCAGGCCCGCGGCGTTGATCGCGTCGGCGTCGTAGAACGCCTTGTAGGCATCGGCGATGCGCTTGTCGTCGGCCGACAGCGTGCCCTTCTGGTCGACCATGTCGTCGACCAGCGCCTTCACGTCGCTGGTGGATTTTTCCGCCAGCAGGTTGAACGCGCCGAAGCGCGAATATTCGGGCGGCAGCGGGTTCGCCGCCAGCCACTTGGCGTTGACGTAGGCGAAGAAGTCGTCGCCCGGATCGACCGACTTGTCGATCGAGGCCGGATCGACGCCCCATTCGCCGAAGCTCATCGTCGGGGTGTCGACGTCGCTCGCCGCAGCGTCGGCCGGGGCAAGCGTTTCCATCGCGGCAGCATCGGTCGCGGGCGCATCATGCGCGGCGGCAGGCAGCGCGAGGCCCAGCGCAAGCGCGCTGGCGGTGGTGGCGAAAACGGTACGGATCATGATCGAGACATCCCCTGTCCAAGTTTAATTCTGGTTTTGATTACGGTCGTGCGCCGAACGGCAACCGTTGCGCGTAATGCTGTTACATTGTTGCAGTCGCAACTTAAACTGGGCTGAACGCCCCGCGCAAGTCACGATGCGACGCGCTGCATGTCGAACTGCAGCCGGGCGAGCTTTTCGTACAGGCCGCCCGCCCGGGCGAGCTCGTCGTGCGGGCCCTGCTCGACGATGCGACCGTGTTCCATCACCACGATCCGGTCGGCGGCGCGGATGGTGGCAAGCCGGTGCGCGATGACCAGCGTGGTGCGGTCGCGCATCAGCTCGTCCAGCGCGTCCTGCACCTGCCGTTCGGCCTGGGCGTCCAACGCGCTGGTCGCTTCGTCCAGCAACAGGATGGGCGCATCGCGCAGGATCGCGCGGGCGATGGCGAGCCGCTGCTGCTGCCCGCCCGACAGGCGCGTCCCGTTCTCGCCCAGGAAGGTGTCGAGCCCGTCGGGGAGCAGGCGCAGGAACTCGTCGGCATTGGCGGCGCGGGCGGCCTGCCAAATTTCCTCGTCGCTCGCCTCCCACCGGCCGAAGCGCAGATTGTCGCGCGCATTGGCCGAAAACAGCACCCCGTCCTGCGGTACGAAGGCGAAGCGGTCGCGCAGGTCGGCGGGGTCGAGCGCGGTCAGCGGCACGCCGTCGACGCGGATCGTGCCGGCCTGCGGATCGTAGAACCGCTCCGCCAGCTGGAAGATGGTCGATTTTCCCGCGCCCGAGGGGCCGACGATCGCGACCGTCTCGCCCGGCTCGATCTCGAGGCTGAAATCGATCAGCGCCGGCGTATCGGGGCGGGTGGGATAGCGGAAGGTGACGTTGCGGAACGACAGGCTGCCGCGCGGCGGGGTCGGCAGCCGTTCGGGCCGCGCGGGAGCGGTGATGTCGGGCCGCTCCACCAGCAGCTCGTTCAGGCGGCTCGCCGCGCCCGCGCCGCGCAGCAGGTCGCCGAACACCTCGGTCAGCGCGCCGAACGCGGCGGCGACGATCAGCGAGGCGAACACGAAGGCACCGATGGTGCCGCCGGTGATGGTCCCTTCCGTGACCATCACCGCGCCGCGCCACAGCAGCAGCGTGATCGCGCCGAACACCAGGATGGTCAGCACCGCGGTCATGATCGAACGGATCATGATGCGCCGCCGGGCGATGTCGAACGCGCCTTCCACCGCGCTGCCGAACCGGTCCCGCTCGCGCGGTTGCTGGTTGAAGGCCTGCACCACCTTCATCGCCGACAGCACCTCGGTCACCATCGCGCCGACATCGGCGACCCGGTCCTGGCTGGTGCGGCTGATGGTGCGCAGGCGCCGTCCGAAGATCGCGATCGGCACGATCACCAGTGGGATGGCGACGAACAGGTTCACCGCCAGCGAGGGTGCGAGCCAGAACAGGTAGATCGTGCCCAGCACCGCCATCACCAGGTTGCGTAGCGCGATCGACACGGTGGTGCCCACCACCTGTTCGATGATCGCGGTGTCCGACACCATGCGCGAGGAGATTTCCTTGGGGCTGTTCTGTTCGAAGAAGCTGGGCGACAAACGCAGCAGGTTGGCCTGCACCTTGCGCCGGATGTCGGCGACCACCCGCTCGCCCAGCCAGCTGACGAAATAGAACCGCACCGCCGTGCCCACGCCCAGCACCGCGACCAGCAGCAGCAGATAGCGGAACCAGCGCCCGACATCGGCGGCCGCCCCGCCGAAGCCGCGATCGATGATCAGCTTCAGCGCGGACGGCAGCGCGAGAGAGGTGATCGTCGCGGTGATCGTCAGCGCGATCAGCGCGAACGCCAGCTGCAGTGGATATTTCTTCAGCTCGCGCATGATCATGCCCAGCGGGCGCAGCGAGCGGGGCTGCTTCTCCTCCCCGTCCGCGGTCCGGGCCCGGCGGCGGGCGAACAGACCGCGCCGCGGCGTTTCTTCTCGTGCGGGGGTTTGCGAGTCCATCGCCGCATCAGGTAGCGGGCCAGCGGCGCTAAATCCACAGGTGACGCGCAAAACACGGCTCGGGCGCGCGCGATGCGTTGCTAAATCGAACCCAAGGCTTACCTTGCACTGCACAATAAGCCGCGCCTGCCCGCCAGAAGGCATGCCGGTCGTCGCAACAAGGAACGCCTCGCTTGCTCTATAACGCCTACGAATTGCAGCGCAGCTGGCTCGAAGGGGCCAGCGCCTGGGCCGCGATCGGCTCCGAACTCGCGACCAGCCCGGCCAACCCGCTGTCCTACACCGGCTTCGGCACCATCGCGGGCAGCGCGCTCGAAGTGTTCGCCCACGCCTCCGCCAGCCGGGGCAAGCCCGCGTTCGGGATCGAGAGCGTGGAGATCGACGGCAAGGCCGACCCGGTATGCGAGGCGACGGTGCTCTACCGCCCGTTCGGCAATCTGAAATATTTCAAGCGCGACTCGCTGCCCGAGGGCGCGCCCCGGCTGCTGATCGTTGCGCCCATGAGCGGGCACCACGCCACGCTGCTGCGCGGCACGGTGGAACGGATGGTGGAAAGCTGCGAGGTCTTCGTGACCGACTGGCTCGACGCGCGCGATATTCCCCTGTCGGAAGGCACCTTCGACCTCGACGATTACATCGACTACCTTGTCGAATTCCTCGATCACATCGGGCCCGGCGCGCACATGCTGGCGGTGTGCCAGCCCAGCGTGCCCGCGCTGGCCGCGACCGCGGCGATGAACCGCGACGGCCACGCCGCCCGGCCCGCGACCCTCACCATGATGGGCGGCCCGATCGACACGCGCGAGAGCCCGACGACGGTCAACGACCTCGCCATGGATCGCCCACTGGCGTGGTTCAAGCGCACCGTGGTCGCCACCGTGCCATCGAACTATCCGGGCGCGGGGCGGCGGGTCTATCCGGGGTTCCTGCAACTCGCCGGCTTCCTCAGCATGAATCTGGGCAGTCACATCCTGTCGCATTACGAGATGTTCAAGCACCTGACCAAGGGCGACGACGACAGCGCGCAGGCGACCAAGGATTTCTACGAGGAATACCGCTCGGTCTGCGACATGACCGCCGAGTTCTACCTCCAGACGGTGGAGGAGGTGTTCCAGAAGCATTCCCTGCCCGAAGGCGAATTCCTGCATCGCGGGCGCCGTATCGACCTCGGCGACATCACCGACACCGCGATCCTGGCGATCGAGGGCGAGCGCGACGATATCTCCGGCCTCGGCCAGACCCGCGCCGCGCTGAAGCTGACGCCCAACCTGCCCGACGCGAAGAAGCGGTACTACATGGCCGAGAATGTCGGCCATTACGGCATCTTCAACGGCAGCAAGTGGCGCGGCCGGATCGCCCCGGTGGTCGAGGACTTCATCGCCGCGAACGGCTGAGCGTTCCCGCGTCTAGCGCGCGGCGCCGATGTAGCGCACCTGCCCGCTATCGCAGTCGAAACTGGCGGCCAGACCGTCCGCCAGTTCGCGGGCCCGCCCGTTCGCGCGCGGCGTGTCGCCCGCGACCTGCGCGACCCGGCATCCCGGCGTGTCGCCCGAACCGACCTTCTCTACCGCCAGCACGGTGCGTCCCCCCGCCTCTTGCGTGGCGTCGCGGAAGCGGAAGATCACCGCGAAGGGCCGCCCGCCCCGCAGGCGCCATTCGACCCGGTCGCCCAGCGTGTTGAACGCCGACAGCGTGGTGAAGCTCGCATTGCGGAGCCCGGCGTCGAGATCGAACCGCCCGTCGCTTTCGTAAACGAAAAGCGGCACGCCGTCGCGGCCCGGGCAGCGCCAGTCGGTGCTCGCGCCTTCTTCCTCGCGGTCGACCACGGTGCACGCCGACAGGTCGAGCCTGGTATAGCTGGAGGTGATCGCGTCGGCGGGCAGCGCGGGGGTGGCGGGAACGCTCGCAGCGGTCGTCGCCGCATTGGGCTGCGGGGAGGGGGACTGGCGCTCGTCCGTGCCATCGCCTCCGCTGCAGGCGGCGAGCGCCAGGAACGGCAGGAACGACAGGATGACGGGGGCGGCGCGGCGCATCGACGGTCTCCGGCGGATCGGTTTCAGACCCCCACCCAACGCGAAGGGGCGGCACCCGGTTTCCCGGATACCGCCCCCGACCCGTCCAAGGGTAATGCGTAACAGTCGAGCGGTCAGAACACTTCGAACAGACCGGCAGCGCCCATGCCGCCGCCCACGCACATGGTGACGACGACGTATTTCGCGCCCCGGCGCTTGCCCTCGATCAGGGCGTGGCCGGTGCAGCGCGCGCCGGTCATGCCGTAGGGGTGACCGATCGAGATCGAGCCGCCGTTGACGTTGA
>CAYNZQ010000022.1:0-28966 GCA_964401795.1 uncultured Citromicrobium sp. | reverse complement strand
CCCCCCCCCCCCCCCCCCCCCCCCCCCCCCCCCCCCCCCCCCCCCCCCGCGGGGGCGCGACTTGTCCGAGCTCTACGGTCTGCCCGCGACGTGCTGCAACCGCTTCGTCCGGTGGCGCAAAGGCGGAGCATGGGATCGGCTTATAGATCCGATCACCGCGGCGCGCGCCTGCGGTGTCCCGTTGATCGATAGCGCGTCCATCCGGGTGCACTATCAGGCTGCGAAGGGAACGGAGAGTCGGCATCATTGTCTCTGTCGCTCCCCGCGGCGGGCCTGAGGGCCAAAATCGTCCGGGTCGTCGATGGTCAGTTCTCTCAATCGGATCGGCCCTGACACGGGGCAAAGCTTGCGACGGACTTATCGCGTTTGTCGTTCTCGACTGGCTCGATACACGCACGATCGTGCTCGCCGACAGAACTTGGAATGCCGACGGCATTCGTAACTTGATCGAGGCGCTAGGTGCGGTGCCCACATTCCACTCCAAAGACCAACCGGGAATGGATGCCTGCTTCAGCAAGCGGCTATATTGCGACCGAGAACTAATCGTGCGCTTCTCTAGCAACCGGAAACATTTCCGTCGCCTCGCGAAATGTCAATACAGATCGGCGAGAACTTGCACGTCTTGGCCCAGGGGCCCTCATTGCGCTTACGGCCGCGCGCTTACGAATCGACAGGCGTTCTGAAATTTGCAATATTTGACTTCTTACCGCCCTTGACGGCATAAGTTCGACAGCCGCTTTCCGTTTAGAGCGGCTCATCCGACGAAATTTGCTCTAGCTGCGCGGAGCAAGTTTAACTGAGCTCGATCATTGCACCTAAGTGGCGAGGTCGGTATCGCAGCGACATGACAGGTTTATCCGCTCCCGTTATGCTGATTTCTACGGTGCGTCATGGCGATGCACGTGGCTGGTTCACCGAGTCATATAACTTTCGCGACTTTCGTAAATTCGGCGTCGATTGCACCTTTGTTCAGGACAATCATTCCCTCTCCGCCCCTCAGTTTACGCTCAGAGGCCTGCATTTTCAAATCCCCCCTCATGGCCAAGATAAGCTAGTGCGCTGCATCCGTGGTCGGATTTTTGATGTGGCGGTCGACGTTAGAAAGGATTCTCCGACCTATGGGCAATGGGTCGCAGCAGAGCTGTCAGCCGAGAATGGCCACCAACTTTTTATCCCCATAGGATTCGCACACGGTTTCCTGACTTTGGAGCCTGACTGCGAAGTGACTTACAAATGCTCGGACACTTACTCGCCTAAGCATGACGGCGGCGTTCGCTGGGATGATCCGGCCATTGGCATCGAATGGCCAGTTCCCGCCGGCGTGACGCCGGAGCTGTCGGCCAAGGACAAGGTCCAACCCCTGCTTGCTGATTTCGACAGCCCCTTCGCCTATAACGGGCACCCGCTCCAGCAACTCGTCTGAGGGATTTTCATGCGCATATTCGTCACCGGCGGCGCCGGCTTCATCGGTTCGGCTCTCGTGCGCCACCTGATCAAGAACACAACTCACGAAGTTCTTAATTTCGACAAGTTGACCTATGCGGGAACACTTTCGACGGTCGAGTTGGTAGCTGATTCTGATCGCTATCAGTTTGTTCAGGGCGATATTTGTGATGCTCACGCTGTCCGTTCGGCAATCGCCGACTTCCGGCCGGATATCGTTACCCATCTGGCGGCAGAGAGCCATGTTGATCGCTCTATTGATGGCCCTGGCGCATTCGTTCAAACCAACCTTGTCGGAACTTTTGTAATGCTGGCCGAGGCGCGCAACTATTGGCAAGAGTTAGGCGAAGCTGCGAGGCTGGCATTTCGATTTCATCACATATCGACGGACGAAGTATACGGCTCGCTAGGGACTACTGGCCTATTTACCGAGGACACTCCCTATGACCCGCGTTCGCCATATTCGGCGTCTAAAGCTGGTTCAGACCACCTTGTTTCGGCTTGGGGGCATACCTATGGATTGCCAATCCTGATAACGAACTGTTCGAATAACTACGGTCCGTATCATTTCCCCGAGAAACTCATTCCGCTAATGATCGTGAAGGCGCTCGCTGGCGAGCCTCTCCCTGTCTATGGCAAGGGCGACCAGGTGCGTGACTGGCTTTATGTCGAAGACCATGTCCGTGCACTTCAGGCTGTCTTCGAGCGTGGCAACGTCGGACGCACGTATAACGTCGGAGGCCACAACGAGAAGCGAAACCTAGAGGTGGTGGCGACTGTGTGCAAGATTCTGGATCGCCTGCGTCCACGTGCTGACGGAAAGAGGTATGCCGATCAGATCACTTCGGTTGCTGATCGCCCAGGTCACGACATGCGCTACGCAATCGACGCGTCCCGCATCAAAGATGAACTCGGTTGGCATCCGCAGGAAACGTTCGAAAGCGGGATCGAGAAAACCGTGGCTTGGTATCTTGCGAATGAAGCCTGGTGGGGCCCTATAGTTGTAGAACGGCAGGCTGATCAACGCCGAGGCTTGGCTACGTGAAATCGGTCCTCGTTACGGGGGCTGCCGGGCAGCTCGGAATCGAACTTCAACGGGCCACGTGGCCCAAGGGGTGGGAGGTCGTCGCCATCGATAGGGCTGCGCTCGATCTCTCGGATACATCCGCGATAGCAACCAAAGTGGCTGAGCGTCCGTGGGCAGCGATCATCAACGGGGCTGCCTACACCGCTGTCGATAAAGCCGAGACTGACCAGCTTGTCGCTTGGAGGATTAATGCCTTAGCGCCAGCAGCGCTTGGTGCGGCTTGCGCGCGGGCAAACGTTCCATTGATCCAGGTTTCGACTGATTATGTCTTCTCCGGCGATAAGGCTGGTGCTTGGGAAACAGCAGATCCGGTCGCACCACTAGGAGTGTATGGCGCATCGAAGCTGGGCGGTGAGCTTGCGGTGCGTGCCAGCGGCGCCCGTCACGCAATCGTCCGCACCGCATGGGTAATGTCCCCACATGGCCATAATTTCGTAAAAACGATGCTGCGCATCGGTGCCGAACGCGGCCACCTTCGGGTCATCGGTGATCAGTATGGCGGCCCAACGGCGGCCGCCGACCTCGCGGCGGCGCTGGTGACGATCGCGGCAAGGCTTGATTCGGATCCGAGCGCCCCCACTGGAATTTTTCATTTCAGCAACGCAGGGGCCACTACGTGGGCCGGATTTGCTCGTGAGATTTTCGCCCAATCCGCGATACGAGGCGGCCCTAGCGCAACCGTTGATGAGATCGCGACAACCGACTTCCCCACCCCGGCGCGGCGTCCTGCGAACTCACTATTAAGCCATGAAGCAATCCGCAGCGCTTTCGGGATTGACCCACGCCCTTGGCGCGATGCGCTCAGCGACATACTTGACGCTCTAATCGGAATCCCCACGGAGAAACAAGCATGAAGGGCATTATCCTAGCGGGGGGGGCGGGCACGAGACTCCATCCAGCAACGTTGGCAGTAAACAAACAGTTAATCCCGATCTACGACAAGCCGATGATCTATTATCCTTTGTCAGTGTTGATGCTTGCAGGAATCCGCGATGTATTGATCATCTCGAGTCCAGACTATCTCGACCATTATCGCCGGCTATTCGGGGAAGGTTCGCGACTAGGAATATCAATTAGTTATGCGGAGCAGCCACAGCCCGATGGCCTTGCGCAAGCTTTCACAATTGGCGCTAGCTTCATCGGCAAAGACCGTGTGGCCTTGGTTTTGGGGGATAACATCTTTTTTGGGGCACATCTTAGAGATTTACTCGCTAATGCCGTTGCGCGCCCGAATGGGGCGACAGTTTTTAGCTACCAAGTAGAAGATCCCGAACGATACGGCGTCGTCGAATTCGGTGACGGCGGTCGCGCCGTAAGTCTCGAAGAAAAGCCAGTTCATCCCAAATCGAACCATGCCGTCACCGGCCTCTATTTTTATGACAATCGAGTCGTGAATTTTGCTTCCGAGCTTAAGCCCTCACACCGAGGCGAGCTTGAGATCACCGACCTCAACCGAATCTATCTCGACGCGGGCAATCTGTTTGTCGAACAAATGGGCCGTGGATATGCTTGGCTCGATACGGGCACGCACGATAGCTTGCTTGAAGCCGGCGAGTTTGTTCGAACGCTCCAGCATCGCCAAGGCATACAGATCGCATGTTTGGAGGAAATCGCTTTCGAAATGGGATTTATTACTGCTGATCAAGCGCGTGCCGCAGGCGAGCGGTACAAAAAGACGGCTTATGGCCGCGCTATCCTACGCGCCGTTGATACTGCACAACGTTGAAATCTAAGACAACCATAGCCTGCCAAGGGCGAAACCTCCGCATTTTCGTAGTGAAGTACCCGCTAGCGAGGCGCGCTATTATTTACACTGATCTGCGTGCTGTCAGTCGCGATTTTATAGAGAGAGGTCGCGTTGGCCTGGGGGTCGTATCCGCGGTCAATCCAATTTCGAATACGCGACTGAACTCGGCTCGCAACGCGAGTCTCGAGCCGCGCCATCGGCTTAACTTTTCCAAGCACTTGGTCAGGCTCGAGGCGCTGGCCGGGAGTTCCGGCGGCGGAAGACGCGGCGGCAGCAGCTGGAGTACGTTCCTGGGCGGGCGTGATAGGGTTCAACGAAGTGCCAGGCAGATTACCTCTTTGCTGAACCTGGACGCTCACAACAGTGGCTGCCAACGCGGCAATGACGAATCTGCCTGAGGTAAGCGGAAAAGAACGATTCATGCGCCAACCGAGCAGTGTCGTTGACTGCGCTAACCCTCGTCCAATTCGGCCGCCCCCCGATCACGCTTCGGATCACAGAGGCTCGCCGGGTAACCGGGATCGGCCGATCGAGGGTATACGAACTTATCAAAGCTGGCGACATCGTGACGATTAAAATCGGCCGCATTATGCTCATCCCGGTGGCTAGCATCAAAGTTTACCTAAGGGCGCGCGAGAACTCAGAGCGCTGATCCGACTGGGCAACGGGCAATTTCTATCCGCCCCTTCATGGTCATGGTTCTCACCACGGCTGCGCTTGCTACCGTGTCAGATCAGGCGCGAACCACATTTGCCTCGGTCGACAAACTGGTGCAGTCTGAGGCTGAGGATAAGATAGCAAACGGAATTGTCGCGTCGCTACTCGACCGTGGATGACTGGGCCGGTCATCCTTTACAGCTTGTAGCCCTGGTCGGACAGATTTCCCGAGCGGCCGGCCGGCGCATTCGCCACCAGGCGATCTTGGCAATCCCGGTCCGGCCGGATTTGACACCGACGGACAGAACTTTCAGATCTCAGCAGCGTGACTGCATAATAGGCGTGCCGAGAGGCTTCGGCGGTTCAGGAACGGTTGCAGTTACAGGTCGAGCGATCACTTTGAGCCGCTGCCTTCTTGTCATTATTTGCTGCGATGCAATGGGGCCAGGCACTTTGCTGTCAACCCGGCGCACGTGAGATAGCGTACGACGGCGGAAGTGGCTGAGGCGCAGTAAGGCAAGAACTCATTTCGGAAGAAGCGCTGCAGCTGTCGAGGCCGTGACGCGATAGGCGGCCCACCATGCAGGATCGTATGCGATGTGCGCATATATTTGGGGTGAGCGAACATTGGGGTGTCCAAGCAGCGGACCGATCATCAGCATTGCCTCGCCAGCCGAGGCCGCTGAGCTTCCGAACATGTGGCGCAGTACATGAAGCGAATCCTCCGGAAGATCAGCGCACTGAATGGCTATCGGCCAAATCTTTGAGGTACCTTGATAGGAGCTTTTACTGCCCTCGGCTGGTAATACAAACTCGTCCGCAGGCGCCGCCTTCTGTTGGTGCGCCTCAAGCAACGCAACGGCAGCTGCGCCGAGAGGCCCTGACGCTCCGCCCAGGTTTTGTATCACTCAAAATCAGCAAACCGCTCAGAATCGACCTCTGACCAGCGCAGGCCGGCAATCTCGTTGCGCCTACAGCCTGTCAGAACCCAAAGCCAAGCAATGATGATCGCTTCGGGCTTTTTTACCCTCAGCCCCAAGCTGGTTAAGGGTTGACCCGAGACGTCCGATTTCGGACAGCGACAGGAACCGTTTGCGTCGATTGTCGGTCTTGCGCACGCTGGCCGTCGCTACTGGGTGAGCCGTCATCAATCGTCGGCGTATGGCGAAGCGATACACGGCCAATAGATGTCGCACAACTTTACGGTCTGCGCCTTCGTCGCCCCGAACAATGATTCGGCGCCCGGACGCTACTTATTGATCTTTGACTGTTTTTCTTTCGTCACGGCTCTCGCGAAGGGTTCGATATCACTTTCGGTAAGCGTGATTAGGCGCTTCTTACCTAAGATCGGGATCACGTGATTGCGCGGGCGCGCCATCCGGTGCCAAGCGGGAAGAGGGTTCATCGGTGTGCTAATTCGACTCCCCCGCTGCACGAACAAGCCGTCTTTTTCATACAGGTCGATGAGGTCTGCGACGCTGTTCAGCGCCCTTCGTGGCAAGGTCGGGACGGGTCATGCTTCAGAGTCACCGAGGAGAGCGCTGTCGACGCTGCCTCGCGCGCCTGCTGGTCGGTGAGCATGGGATAGTTGCCGAGCGTGAACCAGCGTGCCGGCGCTGACTGGCCGCCACCCTCGACGCAATATTTGATTACCCATCATCGTGCTCCCGCCGACGTAATCCGCAGGCGGAAACCTGGAAGCTCCGAATCCCAAATAGTGTATCGCCCCGGCCGCGCTGGCCCCGGGTCACCACCGAGCCGTTATTCGCCCAAATCCGTTAACGTCCATGAACGCAGCAATTGTTGAAAATATTAAGAAAATACGTTGGCGGGCGGCGGCGCACCCCTAGTACTATGCCTGCCAAGGTTGGGGTCGGGCGTTCGAATCGCCTCGCCCGCTCCATTTCTTCCAGTCATTCCGAGGCTTTCGGTGCCAATCGCGGCCGCGACCCAATTCGCGGGTTGCAACCGGCGTCGCCATCTGTTTAACGCACCGTGAAATGTTACGACATAACATCGATGGCTACGGGGCCGCGCCCCCGCGCCGCGCGTTTGACAAAGGGAATGCTTCTACGATGAATTTGGCTCGATCCGGATCGCTCTCGCTTATCGCCCTCGCCACGGGGCTCCTCGCCAGTCCGGCCATCGCGCAGGAGGCGCCCGCGCCCGACGCCGGCGGCGCCGACCGGGCATCGGACGCCAACCATGCGAGCGAGCAGGACCGGCAGGTCGAAATCGTCGTCACCGGGGTGCTGGCGCGCGAGCGGCAGGACTTCCTGTCGGGCGTGTCCGTGCTGCAGGGCGAGGATCTGGTGCAGGCGATCCGCCCCTCGATCGGGGAGACGCTGAACGATACGCCCGGCGTTTCGGCGACGTCCTTCGGTCCCACCGCCTCGCGCCCCGTCCTGCGCGGCCTGCAGGGGGAACGCGTGCGCGTGCTGACCAACGGGCTGGGCGCGGTCGATGTCTCCAACACATCGGTCGATCACGCGGTGGTGGTGAACCCGCTGACCGCCGAACGGATCGAGGTGCTGCGCGGGCCGCAATCGCTGCTCTACGGTTCGTCGGCGATCGGCGGCGTGGTGAACGTCATCGATCACAGCCTGCCGCGCACCGTGCCTGACAGGGGGATAGAGCTCGGCGCGATGGCCACCTACGGCTCGGCCGCGAACGAGCGATCCGCCGGTGCCGCCGCCGACGTCGCGCTGTCGGACAAGTGGGTGGTGCACGTCGATGGCAGCTATCTGAAGACGGACAATCTGCGGATCGGCGGCTATGCGCTCACCCCGGACCTGCGACGCCAGGCGCTGCAATCCGCCGCGCTCCCCGTCGATCCCGCCGCGGAGCCGATCGATTTCGCCGCCAATGCCGCGATCGAGGGGACGCTGCCCAATTCGGCGGCCGAGACGTGGACCGCGGGCGGCGGTATCGCCTATATCGACGAGGGCGGCAATTTCGCCCTGTCCTACAAGCATTACGACAGCCTCTACGGCGTGCCGATCCGCTTCGCCACCGAGCCCGGTCAGGAGCAGGAGGCCCCCCGCCTCGACCTGAAGCAGAACAGGATCGACGCCCGCGCCGAGATCGACGTGGGCGGCGCCTTCCTCGACCGGATCGGGGCGCGCTTCGGCTATGCCAATTACCGCCATTTCGAACTGGAGGAATCGGGCGAGGTCGGCACCGCGTTCTACAATCAGGGCATGGAAGGACGCATCGAGCTGACCCAGGCCCAGCGCGGTGCATGGCGCGGCGTGACCGGCGGGCAGTTCTACATTCGCGACTTCGACGTGGTCGGCGAGGAAGCGTTCCTGCCCAAGAACAGCACCGAGCAGGTCGGCGCCTTCACCCTGCAGCAGTTCGAATTCGGACCGCTGAAGCTGGAGGCCGGCGCGCGCTACGAACACACCAGTCTGCAAGGCAAGCCGCTGCCCGATCAGCCCCGGTTCTTTTCCGGCAGCCGCAGCTTCGATGCGGTGTCGGGCTCGCTCGGCGCGTCCTACGGGCTGGGCAACGGCATCCGGCTGGGCGTGAACCTGTTGCGCAACGAACGCGCGCCTTCGGCCGAGGAGCTGTTCGCCAACGGCCCCCACGCAGGCACGCAGGCCTTCGAAGTCGGCGATCCCGATTTCGGGCTGGAGAAGTCCTGGGGCCTCGAGGGGATCCTGCGCGCCACCGGCGACGATTATTCGTTCGAAGCTTCGGCCTATTACACCTGGTTCAGCGACTTCATCTACGAAGACCAGACCGGCGCGATCGAGGACGGCCTGCCCGTCTACCAGTTCCGCCAGTCGGACGCGCGCTATTACGGGTTCGAAGTGCAGGGTTCGGCCACGCTGGCGCGGTTCGGCGACACCTCCGTCGCCATCGACGGCCTTGCCGATTACGTTCACGCAACGATCGAGAACGTCGGCCCCGCGCCGCGCATCCCGCCGCTGCGCGTGCTGGGCGGGGTGAGCGTCAATTCCGGCAATGTCGATATTCGCGGCGAGGTGGAGCATGCGTTCGAACAGGATCGCATCTCCGATTTCGAGACGGCGACCGACGGCTACACCCTCGTCAATGCGGAGGTGAACCTCCACCCGTGGGGCGTCGGCAGCCCGGTGAGCTTCGCGCTGTCGGCGAACAACATCTTCGACGTGAATGCCCGGCGCCACGCATCCTTCCTGAAGGATTACGCCCCGCTATCGGGCCGCGACCTGCGGATTTCGGCCCGCTTCGACTTCTGACCGGGCGATCCACGCGAGGCCGGCAGGGGGCGCGCATCGGAAGGTCCGGTGCGCGCCCCTTCTTTGCGGCACTCAGTCGTGGCTATGGACGGCTTCCATCCCTTCGGCGCGTCCTTCGGCCCGGGCGGCCTTCAGTTCGGCTTGCCGGGTACGGTTGCGTTCGCGATAGTGATCGAGCGAGCCGCGCACCTGCCCGAAGGCGAAGACCATCAGCAGCCCGCCGGTGATGGCGAGGTTCTTCAGCGCCTGCGTCCCCTGCTCGTAATCGCCGAACCGGTTGTGGACGAAGAAGATCGTGCAGAGCGTGAACAGCGCCAGCACGAGCGCGGTAAGGCGGGTCAGCAGCCCCAGTGCCAGCAGCAGGCCGGCGACGATCTCGAAGATGCCGAGCGGCTGGGCGAAGCTGCCGGGCAGGTTGGTCGCCTCCAGCATCTGGCGGACGGGTTCGGGCGCGAGCAGCTTGTTGGCTCCCGACACGATGAACAGGGCAGCGATGAAAATCCGTCCGACGACGGCGGCGATGGTGGACATGATCGGGGGCTCCCACACCCGCCGCGGGCACAGTCGCCCGCAGCTCTCGCACAGTTCATCGCGCGAAAGCCGATCCGGTTCCGCCGATCAGAGGCGCGGCAGGGTCACGCCGCGCTGGCCCATGTATTTGCCCGCCCGGTCGGCATAGGTCACTTCGGGTCGTTCGTTGCCCTTCAGGAACAGGAACTGGCACGCGCCCTCATTGGCGTAGATGCGCGCGGGCAGCGGCGTGGTGTTGGAAAATTCCAGCGTCACGTGCCCTTCCCAGCCCGGCTCCAGCGGGGTGACGTTCACAATGATGCCGCACCGCGCATAGGTGCTTTTGCCAAGACAGATCACCAGCACGTCCTCGGGCACGCGGAAATATTCCACCGTGCGGGCAAGGGCGAAGGAATTGGGGGGGATGACGCAGACGTCGGTCTGCCGGTCGACGAAGCTGTTGCTGGCGAAATCCTTGGGATCGACCACCGCCGAATCGACATTGGTGAAGATCTTGAACTCGCCTGCCACCCGCGCGTCGTAACCGTAGGACGACAGGCCGTAGGAGATGCAGCCATCGCGGCGCTGCGCCTCTTCGAACGGCTCGATCATGCCATGCTCGCGCGCCGCGCTGCGGATCCATTTGTCGGAGAGAATCGCCATGGTCCGACGATTCCCGAGCCGGGGGCCCCCGGCAATCCGACGTGCGAGGGTTATCCCCCCTTAGCGCGCGGCCGGCCCTCCATTCCCGATCGAACAGGGGCCGGCCCGATGCATCAGCCGCCCTGGGCAAGCAACGTGGCGTTGCCCCCTGCAGCGGTGGTGTCGATCGTCACCACCCGTTCGACCGCAAAGCGATCGATGTAATGCGGTCCGCCGGCCTTGGGTCCGGTGCCCGACAATCCCTCGCCGCCGAAGGGCTGGCTGCCGACTACGGCGCCGATCTGGTTGCGATTGACGTAGAAATTGCCGACCTTGATCCGCTCCTCCACGAAGCGGCGCGTGCTTTCCAGCCGGCTGTGAAGACCGGCGGTCAGCCCGTAGCCCATGTCGTTGATATCCTCGATCACCTGCTCGAGCTGGCTGGAATGGAACCGGGCCACGTGCAGCACCGGGCCGAAATTCTCGCGCCGCAGTTCGGTGATGGAATGCATTTCCATGATGGTCGGCGCGACGAAGCAGCCCTTCGACAGGGTGCGCGGCAGGCGGCGGCGCCAGATCGTGTGCCCCGCCTTCTTGCGGCGCGCGACGTGGCGTTCCAGCGCGGCCTTCGCGTCGGGATCGATCACGGGGCCGACATCGGTGTTGAACTGGGCCGGGTCGCCCACGTCGAGCGCCTCGAACGCGCCGCGGATCATCGCCAGCATCTCGTCGTAAACGTCGTCCTGGATGTACAGCATCCGCTGCGCCGAACACCGCTGTCCCGCGCTCTGGAAGGCGGAGGCGATGACATCGCGCGTGACCTGTTCGGGGAGCGCGGTCGAATCGACGATCATGGCGTTCTGGCCGCCGGTCTCCGCGATCAGGGTCGCGATCGGTCCGTCGCGCGCCGCCAGGACGCGGTTGATGGCCTGCGCGGTGGCGGTGCTGCCGGTGAAGCAGACCCCGGCGAGCCGCACGTCGTTGGTGATGAACTGACCGACCTCGCCCGCGCCCGGCAGCAGCTGGAACGCCTCTGGCGGGATGCCCGCCTCGTGACACAGCTTCACCGCGAAGGCGGCGATCAGTGGGGTCTGTTCGGCCGGTTTCGCGACCACCGTATTGCCCGCGGCCAGCGCCGCCGCGGCCTGGCCGGTGAAGATCGCCAGCGGGAAGTTCCACGGGCTGATGGTGGCAAAAACCCCGCGGCCCGCCATCGTCATCCGGTTTTCTTCGCCCGTCGGACCGGGGAACTGTGTGGGATGTTCGAACTTGTCGCGCGCCTGCCCGGCGTAATAGCGCAGGAAGTCGACCGCCTCGCGCAGTTCCAGCACCGCGTCGAGGATCGTCTTGCCCGCTTCCCGGCGGCACAGGCTGATGAATTCGGCGGCGTGTTCCTCGAACTTGTCGGCGCACGCCTCCAGCAGCAGGGCCCGCCTCTCGCCGCCCAGGGCATTCCAGCCCGGCTGGATGTTGCGCGCTTCAGTGATGGCGAAGGCGACCTCGCCCTCGGTCGCGTCGCGCCGCGTGCCGACTTCGTCGCCCAGATCCTGCGGCGCGTTGATCGGCGCCATCTCGCCCGGATCGTTGCTGGGGAAGGTCGGTCCGGCGAACCAGTGTTCGTTTTCGAGCTTCTTCAGCCTGTCCAGCAGCGGCTCGCGCACCAGCGGGTCGGACAGATCGATGCCGGCCGAGTTGACCCGTCCCGGGAAGATGTCGCGCGGCAGCGGAATGTCGGGATTGCGTTTGGGCTCCATCGCGGCGAGCCGGGCGATCGGGTCTTCCGCCAGCGCCTCCGCCGGCACGTCGGAATCGGCCATGCGATTGACGAAGGAGCTGTTGGCGCCGTTTTCCAGCAGGCGGCGTACCAGATAGGCGAGCAGATCCTTGTGATTGCCGACCGGCGCGTAGATGCGCACCCGCGTGCGGCGGTTGCCCTCGATCTCGGCAAGCGCGGAATACAGCTCCTCGCCCATGCCGTGGAGCCGCTGGAATTCGAACGACGGCATGGTGCCGGTCCGCCGCTCGACATCCTCCGCCATCGTCTTGATCGCGGCGACGGTATAGGCGTTGTGCGTGGCGAAGGCGGGATAGATCGCGTCCTGCGCATCCAGCATCGCCTTGGCGCAGGCGAGGTAGGACACGTCGGTCGCGAGCTTGCGGGTGAAGACCGGGAAATCGGTGTAACCGCCGACCTGGCTCACCTTGATCTCGGTGTCCCAATATGCGCCCTTGACCAGGCGGCACATGAATTTGCGATCGTGGCGACGGGCAAGCTTCCCGACCCATTCGCACAGCGGGACGCCGCGCTTCTGATACGCCTGGATGACAAGGCCGAAGCCTTCCCACGGCGTGCCGTCCTGCCGTTCGAACAGCGAATCGTCGGCCGCCAGCGTCTCGAAGATGTCGAGCGACAGTTCCAGCCGTTCGGCCTCTTCGGCATCGATGTTGAAATGGATGTTCGCATCGCGCGCCTGGGCGGCGAGATCGGTCAGGATCGGCACCAGCGCATCGTGCGCCGCATCGGCGTGGAAGAAATCGTATTTTGGATAGAGCGCGGTCAGCTTGACCGAGATGCCCGGGCTGCCGGCAATGGTGCCGTCGCTCTCGTTGGCGAGCCGCTCGATCGCGTCGTGATAGGCGATGCGATACCTCTCCGCATCCTCGAACGTCATCGCCGCTTCGCCCAGCATGTCGAAGCTGTGGGTCAGGCCCTTGGCGCGTTCGGGATTGGCGCGCTTGAGCGCCTCGTTCATGGTACGCCCGAACACGAACTGGCCGCCCAGGATCCGCATCGCCTGCAGCGTGGCCGTGCGGATGACGGGCTCGCCCAGCCGGTTGACCGTCTGGCGCAGCGTCTTGCGCATGCCCTTCTGCGAAACCTTCGGCTTCTCCAGCACCTCGCCGGTCAGCATCAGCGAGAAGGTCGCGGCGTTGACGAAGGTGGAGCTCGACTCGCCCAGATGCTCGCGCCAGTCGATCTCGCCGATCTTGTCGCGGATCAGCGCATCGGCGGTCGCCCCGTCGGGCACGCGCAGCAGCGCCTCGGCCAAGCACATGAGCGCGATGCCTTCTTCAGTCGCGAGGCCATAGGTGTGCAGGAACGCGTCGATCCCGCCCACATCGCGGCTACGCGCGTTCTCCACCAGCGCGATCGCGAGCTGCGAGGTGTCAGCGTGGCGGTCGTGCGCGGCCTTCGCCTGTCGCAGCCGCTCCTCGACACAGGCGTTTTCTTCCATCCGGTACGCTTTGCGGATGCGGGTACGGTCGAGCGGCATGGGAGCTGACATGGGATCCTTGATGGTTCGGGGATTGGCGCGAGTCGCACCGATACGCCTCATCACATGGCCATGTTCCATGCACAATCAAGCAAAGTCGCCATACTGATCCGCAAACCACCGCTCCACGGCCGCGATCGCGTCCTCGCCCAGATGCAGGCCGAGCTTCGACCGGCGCCACAGCGCATCCTGCGCGGTCCGGGCGAATTCGTGCTCCGCCAGATAGGCGAGTTCGGCGGCATACAGGTCCCCGCCCAGGCGCCGGCCGAGATCGGCCATGCCCTTCGCCCCCGCCAGCCAGCGGTGCATCCGGCTGCCATAGGCCCGGGCGAGGCGCAGCCGCATGCGCGGGCCCATCCACGGATAGCGGCGCGCGGCGTCGGCGCAGAAGGCGTCGAACCCTTCCGGCATGTCTCCCCCGGGCAGCGCGGCGTCCCCGGTCCATGCGTCGCGCCGCACATCGATATGCGCCGCCAGCTTCGCCAGCGCGTGTTCGGCAAGCCGCCGGTACGTGGTGATCTTGCCCCCGTAGATCGACAGCAGCGGCGCGCCGCCATCGGGCGCATCGATCGCGAAGACATAGTCGCGCGTGACCGTCGAATCGCTGGCGGCCTCGTCCTCGTAGAGCGGGCGGATGCCGGAATAGGTCGAGACGATATCCGCTTCGTCGACCGGCTCGGCCAGATACTCGTTCACGGCGTCGAGGAGGTAGCGGCATTCCGTAGCGTCGATCGCCGGGTGGTCGCGATCGCCTTCGAACAGTTCGTCGGTGGTGCCGATCAGGGTGAAGTCGCGCTCGTAGGGGATCGCGAAGCAGATGCGACCGTCGCCGTTCTGGAAGATGTAGGCATGCTCGCCCTCGAACAGCCGCCGCACGATCAGGTGACTGCCCTTCACCAGCCGCAAGTGGCCCTCGTTCACGCCGCCTTTCGCCGCCACATCGTCCACCCACGGGCCCGCCGCATTGACCACCGCGCGGGCCTCCACCCGGTCTCCGGTGGAAAGCGTGGCGCGCCAGCCGCCCGCGATCCGTTCCAGCGCAAGGCATTCGGTGCGGGTACGGATGTCGGCCCCGCGTTCTGCCGCGTCCATCGCGTTGAGCACGGTGAGGCGGCTGTCCTCCACCCAGCAATCGGAATATTCGAAGCCGGTCTTCAGCCGAGCCTGCAGTACGCCGGCATGCGGCGGGCGGCGCAGCCTAACGGAGCGGCTGCCGGGCAGGGTGCGCTTGCCGCCGATGCGGTCGTAGAGGAACAGCCCGGCGCGCAGCATCCAGCGCGGTCGCAGGCCCGCATCGTGCGGCAATACGAAGCGCAGCGGCCAGACGATGTGCGGCGCGATGCGCAACAACACCTCGCGCTCTGCCAGCGCCTCGCGCACCAGGCGAAACTCGTACTGTTCGAGATAGCGTAGCCCGCCATGGACCAGCTTGGTGCTGGCGCTGCTGGTGTGGGCGGCGAGATCGTCCTTTTCCACCAGCGTGACGGACAGCCCGCGCCCCGCCGCGTCGCGCGCGATCCCGGCCCCGTTCACGCCGCCACCGATAACCAGCAGGTCCTGCATCGCAGCGCCCTTACCGCGTCGGACCCCGCTAGGCGAGGGGGGTGACCGGCGGCGGGACGCTTACCCGAACAGCGCCGCCAGGGTGCGCGGGCCCACGATGCCGTCCACCGCCAGCGCGTGCCCGGCCTGGAACGCGCGCACCGCCGCCCGGGTCAGCGGGCCGAAAATACCGTCCGGGGCGAGCGAGAGCCTCTGCTGGATATGCACCACCGCCTCGCCGCGCGCCCCGAACGCCAGCACCGCCCCGGTGCCGATCCGTGCGGCGTAGGCGCGGGCGAGCTTCTCGTCGTAGCGGTTCCGGCGGTAGGCCGGCCCATTGTAGCCGCGCGCAAAGCCGGCCCAGTCGCGCCGGCGCAGGGCGGGGGCGAGCCCGCTGGCGAGCACGAAGGAGACGAACGCATCGAGATGCGCGCCCTCGTCCTCGCACAGGGCGGCCACGAAGGCGGTTACGTCGCGATGACCGCACAGCGCATGATTGTCGCCCATGATCTGGAAAGCGCCCCAGCTCGCCGAGCGCAGCGCGGCCTCGCGATCCAGCTCCAGCGCCTGGGCCAACCGGTGATATTGCAGCCGGGCCGGACCGTAGCCGCCAGCGCGCGGCTGGCTGATCGCGGGCGCGATGGCGGAAAAGCGACCTTGCGTGAGGCGGTGGAAATAATGCCGTTCGAACAACAGGGCGGGCCGGCCCTGCGCGTCGAAGCCGCCGCGGCTTTCCACCGCGACGACCGCGCGCACCGCGGCCTGCGCGCAGTCCAGCCGCCGTGCGGCCCGCGCGATCGCCCCGGCATCCAGGGGGCGGGCGGTGCCGCGAAAATCTGTGGGCAGGGTCGTGGCCATGATCGATCTCCTTCGCTGTCGGATCGCGAATCCAACAGCGCGGATTCGCGCCCGTCAGTGGCAGGGTTCGAGCGAGTAGGAAAATGCCGGTCCGCGGACGCGGCTCAGCCGCTGCTGGCGCGCACCACCAGATTGACCGGGACGCGAGCTTCGCCGGTCGCCTCCCGGCCCAGTGCCCGCGCCACCAGCAGGCGTCCGGCGGCGGCGAAATCGGGCTCGATCGTGGTGAGGGCGGGCGCGGTGTGGATACCGCTGCCCAATCCGTCGAACCCGACCACGGCGACGTCGGCGGGGACCTGGATGCCGTGCCGGGCCAGACCTTCCAGCACGCCGATCGCGATCGCGTCGCTCGCCGCGAAGATCGCATCCGGCCGCGGACCTTCGGCCAGCAGGCGTTCGACCGCGCGCCGCCCTTGCGCCAGGCGGTCGTCGCCGGTCATGTCGATGACCTCTACAGGGTCGAGCCCCGCATCGGCGATGGCGGCGCGATAGGCGACCAGGCGCTCGTGAAACTGAGGGTGGAGATCGTCGTCCACCCCGACGAAGGCGATCCGCCGCCGCCCTTTCTCGATGAGATGGCGCGTGGCGATCGCGCCGCCCGCCGCATTGTCCGCGCGCACCCAGGGCAGGTCGGCGAAGGGCGATCCCCACGCGACTACGGGGCCGGCATCCTGCGCCTCGCGCAGGCTTTGCCAGGCGGCGCGGTTGAGGCTGGTGCCCATCGCGACCAGCGCGTCGGCCTGCCCTTCGGCCCGGTAGTGCCAGAAGAAATCGTCGGGTTCGCTCTGGAAGGACACCAGCGAACGCAGGCCCAGCTGCGCCGCGGCGGCGCAGGTGCTGCCCAGCAGCGCGTAGTGGAACTGGCTGACCGCCATCGGATCCTCGCCCTGCCGCCCGACGACGACGATGGCGATGGTCCCGGTTTCGCCCTTGCGCAATTGCGCCGCGCGCCGGTCGACGTGATAACCGAGGTCGCGCGCGATCTGTTCCACCCGGGCGCGGGTGGCGATGCCGATGGAGGGCGAGCCCGACAGCGCGCGCGACACGGTCGACTGGCTGACCCCGGCCGCTTCCGCCACGTCGAGCGAGGTGATCCGCTTGTCCGCCATCGCCGCCTCAGGCGCGCTCGAAGATGGCGGCCATGCCCTGGCCGCCCCCGATGCACATCGTCTCCAGGCCGTAGCGGGCCCCGCGCCGCTTCATCTCGTGCAGCAAGGTCACCATGATCCGGGTGCCGGTGGCGCCGATCGGATGGCCCAGCGAGATGCCCGAGCCGTTGACGTTGAGCCGTTCCCGATCGTCCCACTCCCACGCCTTCAGCACCGCCAGCACCTGCGCGGCGAACGCCTCGTTCACCTCGACCAGATCCATGTCCGCCAGCGACAGCCCGGCCTGCGCCATCACCTTCTTGGTGGCGGGCACGGGCCCGATGCCCATGCGCGACGGCTCGCACCCGGCCGCGGCCCATCCGACCAGGAAGGCATCGGGAGTCAGGCCGAGCGCCTCCAGCCGGTCTTCCGCCACGACGAGGCAGGCGGCGGCGGCATCGTTCTGCTGCGAAGCGTTGCCGGCGGTCACGATGCCGTCCCGCATCAGCGGCCGCAGCCCCGCGAGCTTTTCCGCCGTGGTATCCGGCCTGATCCCCTCGTCGCGGTCGAACACGACGGGATCGCCCTTGCGCTGCGGCACCTCGACCGGGACGATCTCGTCGCGGAACGTCCCTGCATCCCATGCGGCGGCGGCGCGGCGATGGCTCTCGACCGCGAAGGCGTCGGCGTCCTCGCGCGTGATGGCATGGTCGTGCGCGAGGTTCTCGGCCGTTTCGATCATGCCCGAAATATGGCCGAAGCGTTCGACCGGCTGCGAGCGTTCGCGCCCGCGATCGAGCCGGTCGTAGAGCTGCGTCGTCCCGGCCCGTTTCCCCCAGCGCATGTCGGTGGTGTAATATTCGATCCGGCTCATGCTCTCGACCCCGCCCGCGAGGACGGCGTCGCACACGCCGGTCTGGACCATCATCGCCGCCGTGGCGATCGACTGGAGGCCGCTGCCGCAGCGCCGGTCCAGCTGCATGCCGGGCACCTCCACCGGCAGCCCCGCCGACAGCGCGATCCAGCGGCCGACGCATGGCGTCTCGCTGTTGGCGTAGGACTGCGCGAAGACGACGTCGCCGATCGCCGCGGGATCGATCCCGGCGCGCGCGATCGCGGCCCTGGCGACCACGCTGCCGAGGGTTTCGACGGGCACGTCCTTCAGCGATCCGCCGAACGTGCCGACGGGCGTGCGGACGGGGGCGACGATGGCTGCGCGACGCATCAGTAACTCCTCGGCATGCCCAGCACGTGCTCGGCAAGATAAGCCAGTATCAGATTGGTCGAGATCGGCGCCACCTGGTAGAGCCGCGTCTCGCGGAACTTGCGCTCGATATCGTACTCCTCGGCGAAACCGAACCCGCCATGGGTCTGGATGCAGGCATTGCCCGCCTCGACCGAGGCGTCCGCAGCCAGCAGCTTCGCCATGTTGGCTTCGGCCCCATCGCGCTCCCCCGCCTCGTAGGCGCGGGCCGCCGCATGGACCATCAGCTCGGCGGCGCGCATGTTGGCATAGGCGCGGGCAATGGGGAACGAGACGCCCTGATTGGCGCCGATCGCGCGGCCGAAGACAGTGCGCGATCCGGCATAGGCCGCAGCCCTGCGCAGGAACCACTTGGCATCGCCGATGCATTCCGCCGCGATCAGCGTGCGTTCGGCGTTCATGCCCGACAGGATGTAGCGAAACCCCCTGCCCTCCTCGCCCACCAGCGCGGCCGCGGGGATGCGCATGTCGTCGAAGAACACCTCGGTCGTCGCGTGGTTCATCATCGTGCGGATCGGGCGGATGGTCAGCGAGGCGGCCTCGACGCCGCGCATGTCGACGATGAAGGCGGAAAGGCCATCCGTCTTCTTCGCCACCTGCTCCAGCGGCGTGGTGCGCGCCAGCAACAGCATCAGGTCGCTGTGTTCGGCGCGGCTGGTCCAGATCTTCTGGCCGTTGACGACGTAGTGATCGCCCTCGCGCACCGCGGTGGTGCGCAGGCTGGTGGTGTCGGTGCCGCTGGTCGGCTCCGTCACGCCGAACGCCTGCAGCCGCAATTCGCCCGCCGCGATGCCGGGCAGGAAGGCGCGCTTCTGTTCCGGGGAGCCATGGCGCAGGATCGTACCCATTGTGTACATCTGCGCATGGCAGGCCGCGCCGTTGCACCCTTGTGCCTGAACCGTTTCCAGGATGGCGCAGGCCGCCGACAGCGGGAGCCCGGCGCCGCCGAATTCCTCCGGGATCAGGACGGAGAGATAGCCCGCATCGGTCAGCGCGCGCACGAAGGCATCGGGATAGGCGCGCTCGCGGTCGAGCCGGCGCCAGTATTCGCCGGGAAAATCTGCGCACAGGCGCCGCACGCCCTCGCGTATCTCGGGGTGGTCCTCTTCCTCGAAGGGGCTCAGCTGCATCTCTCGTCCTCTTCCACCCGCGGCCATAGCGCGCGGACGGGGACGATGACACGCCCGAAATCGGGAAAAGGGGCAGGGAGGGCAGGGTTGGATGTCTGGTGCGGTCGAGAAGACTCGAACTTCCACGGCCTTACGGCCACAACGACCTCAACGTTGCGCGTCTACCAGTTCCGCCACGACCGCACTCAGTCCGCATCGGGGCAGGCAACGCCGCCCCGCCGGTAGGAGCGCGCCCCTAGCAGCGTGCTCGCACCCCCGCAAGCGCGTTTCGCGCCTTGCGCGTCGGATCAGGACGGGCTCCAGCCGATTTCCGCGAATTTGGCCGATTTCGGAACGTCGCGGATCGCCTCGTTCACCGCGATGCGCTCGCCCGGTTTGAGCTCGCGCCGGGTCGGCGGGATTTCCCAGCTGAAGACTTTGCGATTGCGGGCATCGTAGAGGACGATCAGTACCGGGGGCACCCGGCGGGTCTCGCGCCCGACATTGGTGATCGATCCGGTAACGCCGAAATACTCGCTGCCGTCGGGCAGCGTGCCGCGATCCTGCCGGTTGGCGGGAAAATCGAGCACCAGGTCGGGCTGGTCGAGGCCGAAGGTCGGACGGCTGACCGGCGCCCAGTCGGGCACGCCCCAGAAACTGATCGCTGCGATCCCGCCGATCGCGAGCACGGCGAACACCGCGGCTGCCGCGGTCCAGACCTTCAGCGGATTGCGCCGGGGGCGGAACGGCGGGGCGTAATCGTAGGGCGAGGGCCCTTCGTCGGCGCTGTCATCGACGGCGCGGTCCGGGGCGGCTGCTGTCGGTACATCGCCGTCGGGGCGGGGCGCACGGGCGGCCCGCTCGCGCAGGGGATGCTGGCGGCGCGGCAGGTCTTCGCCCGCGAGGGGCGCGGAATCGCCGCTTTCTTCCGGCCGGCGATAGGCGGGCGGCGGCGGAACCGGCGTCGCGGGTGGCGCAGCCGGCGGGGGCGCAGGCTCGGGATCGGCCTGCGCCGGCATCGGCGCCGGGATGGGCGAGGCGGGGGCCATGTCGGGGTCTGCCGAGGGCCCGTCCTGGAACCAGCTGTGCCGGCACTTCGCACAGCGGACCGTGCGCCCTTCGGGCCCGATCGCGGTATCGGGAACCGCGTAGCGGGTCGAACAGGCGGGGCACGAAATGATCATGGTGAGAGGTGTTTAGGCCCGCCTGCGAATCGCTGGCAAGTCGCGCTGTCCCCTGCGAGGACGCAACACGGCTTTTTTCCACATGGAAGGGCGGCTATAGCCCGCCGGCGATGGCGTATCGGGCAGGGCGAACAGCAAGGTGACGAAGAACAGCACCGGTTCGGACCGCGCCGTAGTCACGTTCGACAATGTCGGCCTGCGTTACGGCACCGATCCCGAGGTGCTGAGCGACGTCTCCTTCGCCCTGTGGCCGGGCAATTTCTATTTCCTCACCGGGGCAAGCGGCGCGGGCAAGACCTCCCTGCTGAAGCTGCTCTATCTCGCGCAGCGGCCCTCGCGCGGCGCGATCCGCATGTTCGACAGCGACATCATCACCATGCCACGCAGCCGCTTGCCGGGATTTCGCCGCCGCGTGGGGGTGGTGTTCCAGGATTTCCGCCTCGTCCCGCACATGTCCGCCTACGACAATATCGCCTTGCCGCTGCGCATCGCGGGCGTGCCGGAGGCGGAGCTGGCGGGACCGGTATCCGACATGCTCGAATGGGTCGGGCTGGGCCATCGCGGCGGGGCGAAGCCCGCGACGCTCTCGGGCGGGGAGCAGCAGCGCGTGGCGATCGCCCGCGCGGTGATCGGGCGCCCCGACCTGCTGGTCGCGGACGAGCCGACCGGGAACGTCGATCCGGAGATGTCGCACCGGCTGATGCGGCTGTTCGGGTCGCTCAACCGGCTCGGCACGACGGTGGTGGTGGCGACCCACGACCTGCAATTGCTGCCGCGCATGCCGCAGGCGATGATCATGCGGCTCGATCGCGGACGTCTGTCCGACCCCACGGGCGCGCTGCGCTATCCCCCGCGCGGCGAGCAGCGGCGGCAGGACGACGGGGCATGGGAAGACCAGTGAGCGCCGACCATCCCGCCGGCGACACCGCGCCATCGCGCGGGGCCTCGCGCTTCCGCGGCGAGCGGGCCGCGCAATTGCTGCCGCGCACGCGGCTGGCCGGGCCGGTGCCGTGGGTCATCGCGATCATGGTGGCGCTGACGGTGGTCGCGGCGGCCGCGGCGCTGGCTTTGTCCAATCTCGCCAGCAGCGTGGGCAGCGAACTGGCGGGCGGCGCGACGGTGCAGATCGTCCAGGCGGACGGTCCGCAGCGCGCCCGGCAGGTCGCGGCGGTGGAGCAGGTGTTGGCCGAAAGCGCGGAGGTCGCGGGCATCCGGCCCGTTCCCGAGGCGGAGGTGGAGCGGCTCCTCGCGCCCTGGCTTGGGGAGGCCGCCACGGGACAGGAGGCGGTGCCGATCCCGGCGCTGATCGACGTGACGCTGCGCGGCCCGGCGACCCAGGCGCGGGTCGAGGGCCTGCGCGAGATCCTGCGGACAGCGGCGCCCGATGCGCGGATCGATGCGGCGTCGCGCTGGCTCGCGCCGGTGTTCGATACCATCGCTTCGCTCCGCCTGCTGGCGATCGCGCTGATCGTGCTGCTGGGCGCGACCAGCGCGGCGGCGGTATTCCTCGCCGCGCGCAGCGCGCTGGGTGGCAACCGGTCGACGATCGAGGTCGTGCACCTGCTGGGCGGAACCGATACGCAGATCGCGCGCGTGTTCCAGCGCTCGGTCCGCACGGACGCGATGGTCGGCGGGACCGTCGGCTTCCTGGTCGGTCTCATCGTGGTGCTGGGGCTGGGCGCGCAGTTCGCGGGGCTGGGGTCCGGCCTCGTCACCGGCGGGGTGCTGGAATGGCTCGACTGGCTGCTGCTGGCGGGGGTACCGCTGGCGATCGTCGCCCTCACCATGCTGACCGCTCGCTGGACCGTTACCTCCGCACTGAAGGCCATGTTATGATCCGCCGCGTTCTTGCCGCCATCCTCGTGATCTGGGCGCTGGGTTTCCTGGTCTTCGCCAGCACCCTGCCGCGTCCTGCCGGAAACGAGCGGACCGATGCGGTCATCGTGCCGACGGGCGCCGCCGGGCGGATCGATCACGGCGTGGCCGTGGTCCGGTCCGACCGGGCCCGGTTGCTGCTGGTGACCGGGGTCGATCCGAACGTGAAGCCGCGCGAGTTCGCGGCGCAGTTCGGCGTACCCATGAATGTGATGGAATGCTGCGTTACGCTGGGCTTCGATGCGGTCGACACCCGCAGCAATGCGGCCGAGACGCTGCGCTGGGTGAAGGACAATGACATCCGCAGCCTGCGGCTCGTCACGTCCGACTGGCACATGCGCCGCGCGGCGGGCGAACTGCGCGCGCGCCTGCCGACCAACATCGCCATCGTGGAGGACGCGGTTTCGACCGAGCCGTCCTTCGCCATCCTGCTGATCGAATACAACAAATGGCTCGCCAGCATGGCCTCGCATCTGGTGCCGGGCCTGTGATCGCGGCGCTGCGCAGCCTGGCGTTCTACGTCGTGTTCTATCTGGGCAGCGTGGTGTTCGTGCTGCTCTCGCTCGCGTGGCTGGGACTGGGGCGACAGAGCCGCTTTCGCGCCGCGGTCCACGGGTGGAGCCGGTTCCATCGCACCTGCACCCGGGTATTGCTGGGCATGGAGGTGATCTGCGAAGGCGCCCCGATCGCGACCCCGGCGCTGTACGCGATCCGGCACGAAAGCTTCTTCGAGGCGATCGACGCGCCGACCCTGTTCGATCTGCCCGCCCCCTTCGCCAAGGCGGAGCTGTTCACCATCCCCGGCTGGGGCGCCGCGGCGCGCGCCTATGGCGTGGTGCCGGTCGCGCGCGAACAGGGCGCGACCGCCTTGCGCCAGATGATCCGCCAGGCGCGCGAGCGCGCCGCCGAGGGGCGGCCGCTGATCATCTTTCCCGAAGGGACGCGGGTGCCGCACGGTCGGCAGGGCACGATCCAGTCGGGTTTCGCCGGGCTCTACAAGATGGTCGGCCTGCCGGTGGTGCCGGTCGCGGTGAACAGCGGCCCGCTCTATCACCGCCGGATCAAGCGCAGCGGCCAGATCGTCTACCGTTTCGGCACGCCGATCGAGCCCGGCCTGCCGCGCGAGGAGGTGGAACGACGGGTCGAGGCGGCGATCAACGCGCTCAACGGCCCGCCCGAACCGCCGCGTTAAAGGCGCGCGCCATCGCGATGGACGCTGCTGCGCTTTGCACCTAAGGCTGCCCGCCATGAGCGAAACGGTTTCCTTCGGCTACGAGGACGTCGCCCCGGACGAGAAGACCCGCCGGGTCGGCGCGGTCTTCTCCAACGTCGCGGCCCGCTACGACGTGATGAACGATGCGATGTCGGGCGGCATGCACCGCCTGTGGAAGGACCGCTTCGTGCGCCGCGTGAAACCCCAGCCGGGCGAGGCGATCCTCGACATGGCGGGCGGGACCGGCGACATCGCCTTCCGCATGGCCGCGCGCGGGGCCGAGGTCACGGTGGCCGACATCAATCAGGACATGCTCGACGTCGGGATCGAACGGGCGATGGAACGCGGCATCACCGGCCTGTCCTGGTCGTGCCAGAACGCCGAGGAGCTGAGCTATCCCGGCAGCGTGTTCGACGCCTACACCATCGCCTTCGGCATCCGGAACGTGACCGACATTCCCAAGGCCCTGCGCGAGGCGCGCCGGGTGCTGAAATTCGGCGGCCGGTTCTTCTGCCTGGAATTCAGCACGGTCGAATGGCCGGGCTTCAAGGACGTCTACGACGCCTATTCCCTCCATCTCGTGCCCAGGCTGGGCAAGGCGATCGCCGACGACGAGGACAGCTATCGCTATCTGGTCGAATCGATCCGCCGGTTCCCGCCGATGCCGCGGTTCGAGGCGATGATCCGCGAGGCGGGCTTCGCGCAGACGCGGGTCGAACCGATCATGGGCGGCCTCGTCGCGATTCATTCGGGGTGGAAAATCTGACGCGGTGACGAAACCGGCGACCCATATCTGGCGGCTCCTGAAATGGGGCCGCACGCTGGCGCGCTACGGTGCGCTGCGCGGGATCGAGCGCGATCCCAACACGCCCGCCCCGGTCCAGCGGCTGGTTCGGCTCGCCCGGTTCGGCACGCGCCAGCCGGCGGTGCCCGATTACGCCGGGGCCTTTCGCGCCATCGGCCCGGCGGCGATCAAGCTGGGGCAGACGCTGGCGACCCGGCCCGACCTCGTCGGCGAGGATGCGGCGCACAACCTGCTGGCCCTGCAGGACGATCTGCCGCCGGTGCCGTTCAGCAAGATCGAGCCGGCCATCGCGAGCACCTTCGCCCAGCCGCTCGACACGCTGTTCGACCGGATCGATCCAGACCCGGTCGGCGCCGCCTCCATCGCGCAGGTCCATCGCGCGACCACGACCGACGGGCGGGACGTCGCGATCAAGGTGCTGCGGCCCGAGATCCGCGAGAATTTCAAGCGCGACCTTGCGACTTACGAATGGGCCGCGGCCCATGTCGAGGCGATGGGGGGAGAGGCGTCGCGCCTGCGCCCGCGCCTCGTCATCGCAAATTTCAAGCGCTGGACCCAGCGCGAGCTCGACCTGCGGCGCGAGGCCGCCTCCGCCAGCGAACTGGCCGAGGCGATGAAGGGGTTCGAGGGGTATCGCATCCCCGCCATCGACTGGGACCGGACCAACGGCCGGGTGATGACCATCGAATGGATCGACGGCATCAAGATCAGCCGCCGCGACGACCTGATCGCTGCCGGGCACGACCTGAAGGATATCGCGCACCGGCTGGTCATCGCGTTCCTGACGCAGGCGATCAGCGCCGGCTTCTTTCATGCCGACATGCATCAGGGCAATCTGTTCGTCGAACGCGACGGGACCATCGTCGCGATCGATTTCGGCATCATGGGCCGGATCGACCGGCGCGCGCGGCAGTGGCTGGCGGAAATCCTCTATGGTCTGACCACCGGCGATTATCGTCGCGTGGCGGAAATCCATTTCGAGGCGCAATACGTGCCGAGCTATCATTCGGTCGACGAATTCGCGACCGCGCTGCGCGCCGTGGGCGAGCCGATGCGCGGGAAGCCGGTCAGCGAATTGTCGGTCGGCCAGATGCTCGACGGCCTGTTCGCGATCACGCGCGATTTCGACATGCAGACCCAGCCGCATCTGCTGCTGCTGCAAAAGACGATGGTCATGGTCGAGGGCATCGCGACGCAGCTCGACCCGGAAATCAACATGTGGGACGTGTCCGCCCCCTTCGTGCGCGGCTGGATCCGCGACGAGCTGGGGCCGGAAGCGGCGCTGGCCGACCGCCTGCGCGCGGATGCGAAGACACTGCTGGGCCTGCCTGACCTGGTGCGCCGGATCGACGCGACCTTCCCGCCCAAGGGCGGGGCGCCGGAACTGCCGCCGCTGCCCGATGTCGAACTGATCTGGGAGAGGCGCCGCCGCCGGGCCAGTGCCGGCGGATCCTGGCCGGGCTACGTCCTCGCCGCGCTCGCGGGCGGGGCCGCGACGCTGGGCGCCGTGGCGCTGGGCTGGATCGCCTGAGGTCAGGGCCGGGCGCTTACCCCGGATCGAGCGGCGCGATCGGCACGGTATGGGCGCCGCGCCCCAGGAACGGCGTCGCCAGCGCGCACAGCGCCACCATCAGCGCCTCCACCGCCATCGGTTGCAGTACGTCGTGCGTGGCACCGTCCATCAGGACCCCGACGAGCCGCCCGAAAAAGGCGATGCCGAACAGAGCCATGGGCAATAGCAGCGCCAGCGCGCGTTGCCGGATCGCGGCGAAGAGCAGCCCGCCGCCCGCCAGCACGAAGAACGCCGTCATGTCCGCCCGCAGGGTCGACCGGCCGAGCGATCCCGCCGCAGCCAGTCCCAGCGACGCGCCCCGCGCCTCCGGTGCGAACAGGAATGCGAGGCCCAGGCCGACGAAGAACAGTCCCGCCACGCCCAGCACGATACGGATGATGGTCTGCATGGCCTGATCCCCCTTTTGTTGCGGTGTTGCGGAAGGCTAGCCTATCGTCCGCCCGCTCGCTAGGCGAAGGACGAACGACGAGGCGAGGCACGACCATGGCATCCCCATCCCCGACCGGGCCGCACATCCTGCTGATCGTGGGCGGCGGCATCGCGGCCTACAAGGCGTGCGAACTGGTGCGCCTGATCCGCAAGGAAGGCGGCAGCGTGACTTGCGTCCTGACCGAGGGTGGGAGCCACTTCGTCACCCCCATGACGCTGGCCGCGCTGAGCGAGAACCCGGTGCACACCACGCTGTGGGATCTCAAGAACGAGGTCGAGATGGGCCACATCCAGCTGAGCCGCGAGGCCGACCTGGTGGTGGTGTGCCCGGCCACCGCCGACCTCCTGGCGAAGATGACGGCGGGCATCGCCGACGATCTTGCCACCACGCTGCTGCTGGCGACGGACAAGCCGGTCCTTGCGGTGCCGGCGATGAACGTGCGGATGTGGAGCCATGCCGCGACGCAGGCCAATGTGGCGACGCTGCGCGCGCGCGGGACGCAGGTGCTCGACCCCGCCGAGGGCGCGATGGCCTGCGGCGAGTACGGGCCCGGGCGCCTGCCCGAACCGCCCGCGATCTGGGGCGCGATCGAGGCGGCGCTGGGTGCGCGCGATCCGCTGGCGGGCCAGCCCGATTTTTTCGCGGATCGCCACCGACCGCTCTACGGCCGGCACGTGCTGGTGACCGCCGGGCCGACGCACGAGCCGATCGACCCGGTGCGCTACATCGCCAACCGGTCGAGCGGTCGCCAGGGCTTCGCCATCGCCGCCGCCGCGGCCGCCGCCGGTGCGCGCGTCACGCTGGTCGCGGGGCCGGTCGCGCTGGCAACCCCGCCGGGGGTGGAGCGGATCGATGTGGAAAGCGCGCGCGAAATGGCGGCCGCCGTCGAACGCGCGCTGCCTGCCGATGTCGCGGTGATGGTCGCGGCGGTGGCGGACTGGCGGGCGGCCGAGCCGCACCCGCGCAAGCTGAAGAAGAACGGCGAGGGGCCGCCCGCGCTCGACCTTCTGGAAAACCCCGATATTCTCGCGACGCTCGCCCGGTCGGAGCGCCGCCCGGGGCTGCTGATCGGCTTCGCGGCGGAAACCGACGACGTCGTCGCGAACGCCACGGCGAAGCGCGCGCGCAAGGGCGCCGACTGGATCGTCGCCAACGACGTTTCGGGCGATGTCATGGGCGGCGCTCTCAACACGGTCCACATTGTGACCGCGGACGGGGTCGAGACCCTCGCGCGGGCACCCAAGGAGCAGATCGGCAAGACGCTGGTGGAACGGATCGCAAACGCACTGGAGACCGAACGATGAGCACCGTCCCCGTCAGGGTCAGGCGGCTGCCGCATGGCGCGGACCTGCCGCTGCCGGCCTATGCCACGCCGGGCGCGGCGGGCATGGACGTGGTGAGCGCGGAGGACGTGATCATCCCGCCCGGCGCGCGCCATGCCGTCGCGACCGGGTTCGCCATCGCCGTTCCCGCCGGATACGAGATGCAGGTGCGCCCGCGCTCCGGCCTCGCGCTGCGTCACGGGATCACCGTTCCCAACACGCCGGGCACCATCGATTCCGATTATCGGGGCGAGGTGAAGGCAATCATGATCAACCACGGCACCGAACCCTTCGCGATCGAGCGCGGCGACCGGATCGCCCAGCTGGTTCTGGCACCGGTGACGCAGGCGGCGTGGGAAGAGGTCGGGGAACTGGACGAGACGGCGCGCGGCAGCGGCGGTTTCGGTTCGACCGGAGGACACGCGCAGCTGCGCTGAAACCCGTGGGCGCGGT
This sequence comes from uncultured Citromicrobium sp., assembly GCA_964401795.1. Taxonomy (GTDB): domain Bacteria; phylum Pseudomonadota; class Alphaproteobacteria; order Sphingomonadales; family Sphingomonadaceae; genus Alteriqipengyuania. The sequence continues at coordinate 663 of CAYNZQ010000022.1, read as the reverse complement.
ATCTATAAAAAAGCCCGGCGTCCCGCGAAGGGGCGCTGGGCGTGAAGGCCACTCTGAGAAGATTCGGCCGCGGGGTCAGGCCGCCTCGGCCTCCTCCATCGGGTCGCGCAGCACATAGCCGCGGCCCCACACGGTCTCGATATAGTTTTCGCCGCCGCAGGCATGGCTCAATTTCTTGCGCAGCTTGCAGATGAAGACGTCGATGATCTTCAGTTCGGGTTCGTCCATCCCGCCATACAGGTGGTTGAGGAACATTTCCTTGGTCAGCGTGGTACCCTTGCGCAGGCTCAGCAGCTCCAGCATGGCGTATTCCTTGCCGGTCAGGTGTACCCGCGCGCCGTCGACCTCGACCGTCTTGGCGTCAAGATTCACCGCCAGCTTGCCGGTGCGGATGACCGACTGGCTGTGGCCCTTCGACCGACGCACCACGGCGTGAATACGCGCGATCAGCTCCTCGCGATGGAACGGCTTCGTCACGTAGTCGTCGGCGCCGAAGCCGAAACTGCGGATCTTGCTGTCCATTTCGGAAATGCCCGACAGGATCAGGACCGGCGTCTGCACCTTGGCAACGCGCAGCTTCTTCAGCACGTCGTAGCCGTGCATGTCGGGCAGGTTCAGGTCGAGCAGGATGATGTCGTAATCATACAGCTTGCCCAGATCGAG
>CAYNZQ010000021.1:0-30678 GCA_964401795.1 uncultured Citromicrobium sp. | reverse complement strand
TCCACGTCATCACCTCTTCGGTGGAGGCGTTCTACATTGCCTTCGCCGATCCGACCGTGGGCTTCTGGGAATTGTGGCCGCGCTTCGTCGCGCCGGTTCTGCTGGGCAACACGCTGGGCGGGATCATCTTCGTCGCCGTTCTCAATTACGCCCAGTTCGCGGAGCATCGGGACAGCGACATGTTCGCGCGCTACCAGCGCATGGATTTGCGGACCTGGCTTTTCGGGCATCGCGAGCATTATTGAGCGCACCCGCCCCCGCCCGCCCCATCGGCGCTGCGGGCGCGGGTGGGGTGACGACGGGTCGAGCGGGGAAACAGCATGGCCGATGACGACGACAGCCACGACCGAGCGCCCAAGGCGCTGAAGGAATCGGAGAGCGACGAGAAGCTCGACGGGCTGGACCAGAACGAGAAGGACATCATTCGCGATCACGAGGTCGCGAGCGCCAAGCTGGTGCACGAGATCATCCGCCTGCGCGGCATCGCGGAGCTGGAAAAGCCGTTCTTCGCGCTGTTCTGGTCCGCGATCGGGTGCGGGTTCGTCATCGGCCTGTCTCCGTTCGCGCAAGGCATCCTGGCGGTCGCCCTGCCCGATGGCGGGGCGAAGGGGGCGCTGGTCGCGCTCGGATATTCGGTCGGTTTCATCGCCGTCATCGCGGGGCGGATGCAGCTGTTCACCGAGAACACGCTGACCGCGGTCCTGCCGCTCGCCACCACCCGCAACAAGCGCAACCTGCTGCGCACGCTGCGGCTGTGGGGCATCGTGATCGCGGGCAACATGATCGGCACCCTGGTCTTCGCCCTGTTCGCCCACCTCCAGATCAGCGGCCTGCCCGAAGTCGACGCGGCGGTGCAGGCCAATTCGGTGGCGGCGATGCGCGAACTGATGGCCGCGCCGTTCCTGAAAGGCATTCCCGCCGGCTTCATGATCGCGACGCTGGTGTGGGCGATGCCCAATCTGGAGCGGCAGGAGATCTGGATCATCACGCTGATCACCTGGTTGATGGCCCTGAGCGGGGTGGCGCATTCCATCGTCGGCTGCGCGGAGATGTGGGTCGCGATGCTGGCGGGCGCGATCGGGCCGGTAGAGGGCTTGTTCGGTTTCTTCGTTCCGGCGGTGCTGGGCAATATCGTGGGCGGGGCGGTGCTGTTCGCGCTGCTCGCCCATGCGCCCATCCGCGCCGAGATCGTGGATGGCGAGAGCCGCAAGCCCTGACCACGGAGCAGCCGGGTGGGGCACAACCGGCCCCACCCGGCCCCTTTATCGCGGCGAAAGCGCGGGGAAGCGGTGCGACCTCCGCCCCACGCCCTGCGCCGCGACGGGCTGGCTCACATACCGTCGTCAGTTTCCACCCCGGCGGCCGCATCCGCGTCGGCCTCACCCGTCGCCTCGAGCTGGGCGCGCGGGACGTTGGTGAAAAGCTGCGGCACCGCGCCCTCGGCCGGGGCGAACAGCGCGGAGGCCGGGACCGCGTAGGTCGCGCTGCCGTCGCTCACCATGGCGATGTCGCCATCGACCTGCGTGATCGTGCCGACGGGGGCGCCGGTCGAATCGCGCACCTCCACCCCGGCGCGCAGCTGCGCGGTGGTCGCGGCCATCATCCGCGCCCGTTCCTCGGTTTGGTCGAGCGCCTCCTGCGTACCTTCGAGCGTGTTCTGCGTCGTGTCCTGTACCGTGTCGGCAACGGCACCGGTATCGACGCCGACCCTGGCCCCGGCGACCTGCGCCGCGGCGGGCATGGCGACGGCCGCACCGGCGGCGGCGAGAGTAAGGGCAATCATGCGCATGGGCTTTCTCCTTGGTTGCGCTGTACGATCCAAGAAACGCGGCAAGCGCGCCGCGGGTGCAGGCGACCGGTCGCGATTTCGGAGCGACCCGCCGCGCCTCCCAACGCTTTTCGTCGCTGTTTCAATGCGTTGCTCCTTCGCCGAACAATGGCGCAAATGCGGCAAGCCGTCGCCGGGCTGCGGCAGAAAGCGTGACGAAGCCGGGAAACCGGCCCTCTCGGGTCCCGCTTTCGCGGTTCGTTTACCCATCGGCGCGCATACCGGTGCGCGATGCGCAGCCGCCTTCCTTTCCACCACAAGCGCCGCCGCGGGCCTGCGCAGGGCAGCTGGCGCGCCGCCATCCGCTCGGCCGCGCCGGTGTTCGTCGCCGCGCCGCTGGCCGCGGTCTGCGCGGTGTGGCTGACCAGCGGGCCCCCGGCAGCCGACGCCCTGCCGCAGGCGCATGGCGATCCCGAGCGCGCCCGCTTCGCCCGCTGCAGCGGCCCCGTCCGTACCACCTGCGTCGTCGATGGCGACACCATCTGGTACCGGGGCGAGAAGATCCGCATCGCCGACATCAACACGCCCGAGATCGGCCACCCCGGCTGCGCGGCGGAGCGGCGGCTGGGCGAGCGCGCCACCACGCGCCTGACCGCGCTGCTCAATGCCGGCGCCTTCTCGATCGAACCCAATCCGGACGGCCGCGACACCGATGTCTACGACCGCAAGCTGCGGGTGCTGACCCGCGGCGGCGCAAGCCTGGGCGACACGCTGGTGCGCGAAGGGCTGGCCGAGGAATGGCAGGGCTATCGCCGCGACTGGTGCTGAGCGCACCGACGCAAAGTCCAACAGGATGGAACACATGGAACAGTGTCCTGGCGCGGAAAAGCGCGCGGGGTCGGCGGCGGCGCGCGGGTGACGAAGGTGACACCCCGTCACTTTCGCGCGGGGGTGCCAAGGGGTTGGCGTGGAACGATTTTTCGACCGGATTTGCGAAGGCGACACCCGGGGGCGGCGCGGAAAAACGCCTCCGCCGCTCGGACTCGCGGGCGATCAGGGGCGAAAGAGGGGGGCGGCGGCACATCGCCGGCGTTCAAGCAGGTTCGGGCGGAGTAGGAAAATGGGAAGGTTGCTCCGCGCCCACCCCTAACCGCTGGGGCTTCGCCCCGCCTGCGGCTCCCCGCAGGCGGGAGGGGGACTATCTTGCGCCTGATCGCGACGTGGTCTTTTCTTCTCCCCTCCCGCTTGCGGGAGGGGCCGGGGGTGGGCAGAACCACGACAGATGCCGGACTGGACCCCCCGCAACACGAAGCGCGCCCGCGAACTCCGCCGCGCCGCCACCCCGGCCGAGCGCACCCTATGGCCCTACCTCGCCAGATCGGCCCTTGGCGCGAAGTTCAGCCGGCAGATGCCGGTCGGCCCGTGGTACGTCGATTTCCTGTGCCGCGCGCTGAACCTCGCGATAGAGCTCGACGGCTTCAGCCACGACGTCCAGCCCGAGCGCGACACGGCCCGCGACGCCGACCTGCGGGTGCGCGGTTACACCGTGCTGCACTTCGCCAATGCGGAGGTGATGGCCGACCCCGAAGCCGTCGCCCGTGCCATCCAGCAGACGATAGCGGAATTGCGCACCTGACGCCCTCCCGCCTGCGGGAGGGAAGCGAGGCTTGGCGAACGCAGAGAGCCTAGCCGCAGCAGGGTGGGCCTGTCCGAGAGATCAAGTCGCTGCGACGAGCCAATCCGCCCGCCGCGCCCACCCCTAACCCCTCCCGCAAGCGGGAGGGGGACCACGTAGCGCATCCTTCTCCCCTCCCGCCTGCGGGAGGGTAAAACGCAACGATGCCGCCCGGTCCACGGCCCGCCGAATTCCTGCCCGCCGCGAATTCCACCATGCGAGTGTGCTGCCGACCCCCAAGCCGTCGCCCGCGCCATCCAGCAAACGATCGCGGAATCACGCCCCTAACGCCCTCCCGCCCGCGGGAGGGAAGCGAGGCTTGGCGAACGCAGGGAGCCCAGCCGCAGCAGGGTGGGCCGATACGACGAGTTGGGTCAGCCCAACTGGCGAGCCGCTCCGTCGCATTCTGGAGAGAAAGCGAGAGCGAAAATTGCCTCTTCCGCATATCTGCGTTGGAATTTCATATACGCTAATATGCAAAAAACGGAGAGCGTCGAAAGAACACCCCACTCAAAGCAACCCGCGAATGGCCCGTGGTAAATTTTGTTTGATGACAGCCCAGCTGACCAGCCGAACGTCCAGAACAAACTATTAATTATCACACCCCACGCGCTCATCAAAAATACGAAAGAAAGGCTACGGAAAAGGCCCGCGATAACGAGATAATTATACATCCTTGAAACCGCTGCCGGCGCCCTATTGATAACGTAGTATTCGAGGCCTTTATACCACTTTACATCGGTTGCAATGCGCTGCCCTAGATCTACATCTGAAGTGTATCTAGCGCCAGCTATCTCAAGAACGCTCTTGGGCAAGCGAGTATCAAGATACCCAAATATGCCAAACTTATAAATGATAAAGTATTGAATGTAATTAGGAAAATGAAATATCCCACGGATTATTGATGAAGTAAGCGCACGATCCTCGCGAATCTTTAGAACTCGCGCACGGATGAACTCCCTGAGGCGCTTATTTCTATTGGTTTTATCAGCTTGTGCCGATACGATAATTGCGGTGCTCACCTTTCCTAGAAAACGGTCAATAGTTTTCTCAATGAATTGACTCGCCAAATAGGCAATCAGATGCCCAGCAACGTAGACGAACATAAATCCCGAAAGCACCGAGATTATCTCCGATGCAAGACTCGATTTATCAGAAAGAAGAAACTCGGGAATGCCAATTCCTCCGGGCACAACAACATAGCGACGGAAGAAAGGCAGGCAAAAAAGACCCGCGCCAAAATAGACAACTACGTCGTAATTGGCGAATGGCGGCTTCACCAATCCTTTTAGATCGGTCAACTCAACTCACTCCGCCTCACTCCGCCGCCTGCACCCCGCCAGCATCATCCCCGAACAGCCCCGGCCCCTCGTCCGCGGCCTCTTCCTCGTTCGCGGCTTTCCCCGCGCCCTGGCGCTTGTCGAAGCTCGCCCAGACGTCCTGCCAGTTGCCCCGCGTCGCGCCCTTCGAATATTCGGTCGCGCGCTGTTCGAAGAAATTGGCGTGCTCCACCCCGTTCAGCAGCGGGGCAAGCCAGGGCAGCGGGTGGTCGTCGATCATGTAGATCGGCGACAGGCCGAGCTGGCCCAGGCGCCAGTCCGCGATGTAGCGGATGTATTTCTTGATTTCCTTCGGCGTCATGCCGCTGACCGGACCCAGTTCGAAGGCGAGGTCGATGAAGTTGTCTTCCAGCCTGACCGACTTCTGGCAGATGTCGATGATGTCTTCCTTCACCGCCTTGGTCAGGCAGTCGCGCTCGCGCACGAATTCGTGGAACAGGCGGATGATGCCTTCGCAGTGCAGCGATTCGTCGCGCACCGACCAGCTCACGATCTGGCCCATCCCCTTCATCTTGTTGAAGCGGGGGAAGTTCATCAGCATGGCGAAGCTGGCGAACAGCTGCATCCCTTCGGTGAAGCCGCCGAACGCCGCCAGCGTGCGGGCGATATCCTCGTCCGTGTCGACGCCGAACACCTGCAGGTAATCGTGCTTGTCCTTCATCTCCTCGTATTCGAGGAAGGCGCTGTATTCGCTTTCGGGCATGCCGATCGTGTCGAGGAGGTGGCTGTACGCCGCGATGTGGACCGTTTCCATGTTGCTGAACGCGGTCAGCATCATCTTCACTTCCGTAGGCTTGAACACGCGGCCGTATTTGTCGTGGTAGCAATCCTGCACCTCGACATCGGCCTGGGTGAAGAAGCGGAAGATCTGGGTGAGCAGGTTGCGCTCGTGCTCGGTGATCTTCTGCGCCCAGTCGCGGCAATCCTCGCCCAGCGGCACTTCCTCGGGCATCCAGTGGATCTGCTGCTGGCGTTTCCAGAACTCGTAGGCCCACGGATATTCGAACGGCTTGTAGGTCTTGCGGGCTTCGAGAAGGGACATGGGTTCAGGCCTCGGTTTGCGTGTGAATGCGTCGGTTGCGGCGGAGCGCCAGTCAGGTGTGCGGTTTCGCGCAGATGGACATGACTGGTAGCTCCGGTTCGTCGGACCCACAACATATAGCGATTGCGGGTCGCAATGGGAATTGTCGGCGCGGCGGGTGCGCGCTTCGCCGCGGCAAGTGAGCCCTCACGGCAACAGCGGCGAATCGGCGCACCCCCTCGCGCGTCGTGGCCCGAGTATGCGGGCCGGGCGGGCGCTGCCAAAATCGCATTGTCCCATAGGGTGGGGATAATTCGCGAAAGCTGCGGAACTGCGGGGGCGGGCGGCGCGCTTATCCTTACGACCCCTAACGAAAGGAGCCCGCCATGGGCAAGTTCGAACCCGACAACAGCCCCGACCTCACCCATTCGAAGTCCGACCTGCCGTTCGAGCCGGAGCGGACCGGGCCTCGGGAAGACGCGGTGCGCGAGAAGGCCCGGCGGCGTGAGGAACAGGAGCGCAAGAGCGATGGCGAAGACTAAGGACGAGGCGCACCGCCACGCGATCGAGAACCCGGCGGGCGACGCCGACCCGCGCTACGACCAGTATGCGGTCAACCAGCTGGGCACGATCGACGAGGATGGCGAGCTGCCCGCCGGCAGCAAGGGTGGGCCGGGCGACGGCGACCCGATCGCCGCCGATGCCGAGGACGACAGCTATTCCGAAGCCGATGGCGACATGGAAGCGCCCGCCGCGACGGAAAACAGCAAGGCCGAGGCGGATCGCCGGAGCCGCTCCGACGACGACTGATAGCCCCGACGCCCGCGGCGGGGGCGCGGCACACGCCCGCCCCCACCGCGTGCCGGGCGCTATTTCCAGAACCAGCGCGGGCGCGCCCGGCGGCGGCGGCGGTTAAGCCACATCTTCACGTAGAGCCACACGCCGGAGAACGCGAAGAAGATCATCGCCACGCCGGACAGGAACGAGATCGCCTCGCCCGCCGGGCCGAACTCCGACCCCGAGTGCAGGTGGTGGAACAGGCCCACCATCGATCCGATCCCGCTGCGATCGCCGCGCGGCGGGCGGCAGCGCCACCCTTCCGGACAGACGAAGCCGGGCGGCGGCTCGGCCGCGGCGGCGCTCTGCGCGTCGGGGGTGGACGGCCACCACGCCGCGACATGGCTCAGCACGCCCGTCACCGCGATCCAGAGCAGGAAGATACCGAAAAAGACCGACAGCCAGCGGTGCCACTTGCGCATTGATGCTCGCCCCTCATGATGCGATTGATTTGCAATAGCGCAAAGCATGGCCGTGCGGGGTTGGCAAGCCCTTCACGCGGCTGGGCGTCTTAATGCTCCATTCCAACCAAGCGTTGCCGAGCTGCGCCGAACCGCGGAACGCCCCCGTCCGCGGACCGTTGATTGGACGTAAGCCACACGAAACACGAGGTTTTTATGTTCGAGAAGATGCGCATCAAGGAACACATGGAAGTCACCGACGCCTCCGGCCAGCATGTCGGCACGGTGGACGAGGTGATGGACGACCAGATCAAGCTGACCAAGTCCGATTCGGCGGACGCGTCGCACCACTTCATCCCGCTCGCGGACGTCGACAAGCTCGATGACAATCGCGTCTATCTGAAGGAAGGCGCAAAGATTCCCGCAGGCTCCGGCGCCAACTGATCAGGCGCGACCCGGTCGATTGACCGGTCCGAACTCGAGAAGGCCCCCGTTCCCGATGGAGCGGGGGCCTTTCTTCCATGTCGCCAGCCGATAGCCCGGAACGCGCGACATCGGCCGCGCGCGCAGGCGCTTTATCGGCAGCCACTTACTGGCAGCTGAGGCATTCCTCGTAATCGGTTTCGTCCGCGCCGCCCGCGGCGAGTTCGTATTTCGCCGCATCGGGGGTGTTGTCGGTTTCCACCCCACCCGCGAAACCGGCGCGCTGCACGCTCTTGGAGCGCAGGTAGTAGAGCGACTTGATACCCTTCTCCCACGCACGGAAGTGCAGCATCATCAGGTCCCACTTGTCGACATCGGCGGGAATGAACAGGTTCAGCGACTGCGCCTGGTCGATATAGGGCGAGCGGTCGGCCGCGAATTCGAGCAGATAGCGCTGATCGATCTCGAAGCTGGTCTTGTAGACCGCCTTCTCCTCCGCGCTCAGGAAATCGAGGTGCTGCACCGATCCGCCGCGCTCGAGGATGGAATTCCACACCGCGGTGGAATCCTTGCTCTTCTTGCGCAGCAGTTTTTCCAGATACGGGTTCTTCACGATGAAGCTGCCCGACAGCGTCTTGTGGGTATAGATATTGGCCGGGATCGGTTCGATGCAGGCGCTGGTGCCGCCGCAGATGATCGAGATCGACGCGGTCGGCGCGATCGCCATCTTGCAGCTGAAGCGCTCCATCGCGCCCATTTCTTCCGCATCGGGGCACGGCCCGCGCTCTTTCGCCAGCACCATCGACGCTTCGTTCGCCTTGGCGCTGATGTGCTGGAACATCTTCAGGTTCCACGCCTTCGCCATCGGCCCTTCGAGCGGCAGCCCCTTGGCCTGGAGGAAGGAGTGGAAGCCCATCACGCCCATGCCCACGCTGCGTTCGCGCGCGGCGGAATACTTCGCCCGCGCCATCTCGTCCGGCGCGCGGTCGATATAGTCCTGCAACACGTTGTCGAGGAAGCGCAGCACGTCCTCGACGAACTGCTTGTCGCCGTTCCACTCGTCCCACTTTTCGAGGTTGAGCGAGGACAGACAGCAGACCGCGGTGCGATCGTTGCCGAGGTGGTCGCGGCCCGTCGGCAGGGTGATTTCCGAACACAGGTTCGAGGTCGAGACCTTCAGCCCCAGCTCGCGGTGATGCTTGGGCATCATGCGGTTCACGGTGTCGGAAAAGACGATGTAGGGCTCACCCGTGGCGAGACGCGTCTCGACCAGCTTCTGGAACAGGCTGCGCGCGTCCACGGTCTTGCGCACCGAGCCATCGCGCGGGGAGAGAAGGTCGAATTCCGCGCCCTCGCGCACCGCCTCCATGAAGGCATCGGTCAGCAGCACGCCGTGATGCAGGTTGAGCGCCTTGCGGTTGAAATCGCCCGACGGTTTGCGGATCTCGAGGAATTCCTCGATCTCCGGGTGGCTGACATCGATGTAGCACGCGGCCGAGCCGCGCCGGAGCGACCCTTGCGAAATCGCGAGGGTGAGCGAATCCATCACCCGCACGAACGGGATGATGCCGCTGGTCTTGCCGTTCAGGCCGACCGGTTCGCCGATCCCGCGCACTTGGCCCCAATAGGTGCCGATGCCGCCGCCGCGGCTGGCCAGCCACACGTTCTCGTTCCAGGTGCCGACGATCCCTTCGAGGCTGTCCTCGACGCTGTTGAGATAGCACGAGATCGGCAGGCCCCGGCCCGTGCCGCCGTTCGACAGCACCGGCGTCGCGGGCATGAACCACAGGTTCGAGATGTAGTCGTAGAGCCGCTGCGCATGCTCCTGATCGTCGGCATAGGCATCGGCCACGCGCGCGAACAGGTCCTGGAACGTCTCGTCCGGCAGCAGATAGCGATCGATCAGCGTTTCCTTGCCGAAATCGGTCAGGTTCGCATCGCGCGCGGCGTCCGTCGCGATGGCAAACCGGCGCGCGTTGACGCGCTTGCTGTCGTCCTTAGGCGTCCCGGCGGCCTGCGTGGCAGCCTTCACCGCCTCGGCCATCGCGGAAGCGGCGGCGCCAACCAGCGCGTCGCTCCCTTCGTCCTGTCTGTCCATGCTCACTGCCTTCGTCGCTTCCTCCGCAGCCGGGGCCGCAGGCTCGATCGTGTCGACCGCCCCGCTCTCGCCACCCATCGTCGCCGCGGTGTCCTTGCTGAAATCCATCTTGTCGCCCCAATCGCTGGCTCGCCGGCGAATCGAGATCGCCGAATGTTCCACACTTGTTCCTGCGAGTCGAGCGCTACCGCGCCGCATCGCCACTGGTCAGGTTCGCAGGTCTGCCCGTCCCCCGCATATCCCCTGTTCGTCCACAGGCTTGCCCACCGGGCCATCCCGCGACCCGCAAGGTGTTGGGGTCCGCCTGTGTCGCGAACCACTAGATACTGAATCAGAGCGGCCTTGGGCGCAATAGGCAGAAGAGCGGAATCGCACTCGTCCGGGCACGATCGGCACGGTGTGCGGCAGAGGCAACACACCGCGACGCGTGGACCAAGCTGGGCTGGCGACGCATGCAAGCCGGAAAATGAATCCGCGCAAAAATATATCGCCGGAAAAAGGGCCCCCGCGGGCTTTGGACCAATCGAATCGCGGCGGGCAATTATCCTGCGTCGCGGGCGTGCCCGGCGATCATCCCGGCGATGCGATCGACCAGCGCCAGCGGCAGGTCGTGCCCCATGCCGGCGATGGTCTCGATCCGCGCGCCGGGGATGGACCGGGCGGTGTCGTGCCCGCCCTCGCACGGGACCAGCGGATCGGCCTCGCCGTGAATCACCAGCGTCGGCGCCGCGACCTTCGCCAGCCGGGCGCGCCGGTCGCCGTCGTGCAGGATCGCGGCGAGCTGGCGCTGGAATCCCGCCGGATAGACGCTGCGGCGCACGTCGCGCGTCACCCGTTCGCGCAGGCGCTGTTCCTGCGCCGGGTAGTCCGGACTGCCGATGGTGCGCGCGATTCTCATCCCGTGTGCGACCAGCACGTCCTCCGCCATCGAATCGGGCCGCCGGGTCAGCACCTCCATCGCTTCCTTCTTCGCGGCCGGCAGTTTCGGATTGCCGGTGGTCGACATGATGGAGGTGAGGGTGATCGTCTTGCCCGGATGGTTCGCAGCGACGAGCTGCGCGATCATGCCCCCCATGCTCGCCCCGACGATATGCGCCCGGTCGATCGCCAGCGCGTCGAGCAGCGCGGCCGCATCGTCCGCCATGTCGGTGAGCGTGTAGGGCACTTTGGGCTTCAGGCCGATCTTGCCGAGCAGGATCTGCTTCGCCGGGCTGGGGAACTTCGCCCCTTCCATCTTCTGCGACAGGCCGATGTCGCGATTGTCGTAGCGGATAACGCGAAAGCCCTCGCCCGCCAGCGCCTCGACCAGCTCGTCGGGCCACAGCGTCATCTGCGCACCCAGCCCCATGATGAGCAGGATCACCGGCGCATCGCGCGGCCCGCGGTCCTCGTATTCGAGCGTGATCCCGTTGGCGTTGATCTGGGGCATTGGCGTCTCTCTCTAATCCCCCTCCCGCTTGCCGGAAGGAGGCGGGGTGGGCTTTTCGCTAGGGCACCAGCACCGTGTCCTTCGCAACCGGATCGGTTTCCGGCCAGTCGAGCGTGAAATGCAGCCCGCGGCTCTCGTGGCGTTTGAGCGCGCTCTGCACGATGAGGTCGGCGGCCTGGTGGAGATTGCGCAGTTCGATGAGGTCGGTGGTGACGCGAAAGGCGCCGTAATAATCCTCGATCTCGCGGCCCAGCGTGGCGATGCGGTGCGCCGCGCGCTCCAGCCGCTTGGTCGTGCGCACGATGCCGACATAATTCCACATGAACCGGCGGATCTCGGTCCAGTTCTGCTTGATCACCACCTCCTCGTCCGAATCGGTGACCCGGCTGGCGTCCCACGGCCGGATCGCGGGTGGCCCATCGAGGTCGTCCCATGCCGCCTCGATATCGCGCGCCGCCGCCTCGCCGAAGACGAAGCATTCGAGGAGGGAGTTGGACGCGAGCCGGTTGGCGCCGTGCAGCCCGCTCTCGGTGCATTCGCCCGCCGCCCACAGGCCCGGCAGGTCGGTGCGCGCGGCGAGATCGACCAGCACCCCGCCGCAGGTGTAATGCTGCGCGGGCACCACGGGGATCGGGCCGGTGGTCATGTCGATACCGAGGCCGATCAGCTTGTCGTAGATGTTGGGGAAGTGCCCCTTCACGAATTCGGGCGGCTGGTGGCTGATGTCGAGATGGACGTAATCGAGGCCGAAGCGCTTGATCTCCGCATCGATCGCGCGGGCGACGACGTCGCGCGGTGCCAGCTCCATCCGCTCCGGATCGTAGAATTCCATGAAGCGCTTGCCGGTGCGCGGATTGATCAGCCGCCCGCCCTCGCCGCGCACCGCCTCGGTAATCAGGAAGTTCTTGACCTCCAGATTGTAAAGGCAGGTCGGGTGGAACTGCATCATTTCCATGTTGGAGACGCGCGCGCCGGCGCGCCACGCCATCGCGATCCCGTCGCCCGTCGCGCCGCGCGGAGCGGTGGAAAATTGATAGACGCGGCCCGCCCCGCCCGCCGCCAGCACGGTGGCGCGCGCGACATGGCATTCGACCTCGCCGCTTTCCTCGTTCAGCGCATAGGCGCCCCAGACCCGGCCCGAGCCCGAGAAGCGCTCCGCATTGTGGCCGGTGATGAGGTCGACGCAGCTACGCCCCGGCAGCAGCGTGATGTTGGGGCTTTCCTGCGCCGCCTTCAGCAGCGCCTCCTGCACCGCCCAGCCGGTCGCGTCGGCGACGTGGACGATGCGGCGGTGGCTGTGCCCGCCCTCGCGCGTGAGGTGCAGGTCGCCGCTTTCGCGGTTGAACGGCACGCCGAGCTCGATCAGCCGGTCGATCGCATGCGGTGCCTGTTCGATCACGAATTCCACCGTCTCGCGATCGTTGAGCCCCGCGCCGGCCACCATCGTGTCGCGGATATGGTCCTCGAACGTGTCGCCCGCATCCAGCACCGCGGCAATGCCGCCCTGTGCCCACGCGGTCGAGCCGCCGTCGAGCGAGCCCTTGGCCAGCACCAGCACCTTGCGATGCTGCGCCAGCGCCAGCGCCGCGGTCAGCCCGGCGGCGCCCGAACCGATCACCAATACGTCATGATGTGAAGCCATTGCGTCTTCATGGCGAGCCGCGCGGTTGACCGCAAGCGCAGAGCGTAGGATGGGAATACCCCCTGGCGAGACCCTGGGAAATGACGGCTGGCGAAGAGAACCTTACGCGGTGAAGACGAAATTAAAGTGCCTTATTGGCAAACACGAACCCAACAGGATGCGCGTGTTCGTCGAGCATGACGGATACTATGGAAGGTGCCTCGGCTGCGGCACCAGTCTCGTGCGACGCGACCGCAATAACTGGGTAGCAGACCCGCAACGCCGCGCCGAAAATCTGGAGCATGCCCGCAAGAGCTAACCCGCGCCGGTCAGCTGGACGAACACGTCCTCCAGATCGGCCTCGCGCGTAGTCACGTCCTCGATCGCGTAGCCGTGGCTCTGCACCAGGGCGAGGACCTGCCCCGCGGTGGTCGTGTCCCGGTCGTAGGTGATGTCGAGCCGGCGCGGCTCCACCACCTCGGCCTTCACGAAGGCCTCCTCCATCGGCGGGCCCGCCAGATCCTTGTCCACCGTGACCGAGACGATCTTCTCGCGCGCCATGCTGACGAGATCGCGGGTCGGCTTGTTCGCGATCAGTTCGCCGTGATTGATGATGGCGATGCGGTCGCACAACTGCTCGGCTTCTTCGAGATAGTGCGTCGTCAGCACGATGGTGACGCCCTGCCGGTTGAGGCCGGTGACCAGCTCCCACAGCTGGCGGCGCAGCTCCACGTCGACGCCCGCGGTCGGTTCGTCCAGCACCAGGATCGGCGGGGAATGGACCATCGCCTTGGCGATCAGCAGCCGCCGCTTCATCCCGCCCGACAGCGTGCGGGCATAGGCGTCGCGCTTGTCCGACAGGTGCACCGCGGCGAGCAGTTCCTCGCTGCGCCGCTGGGACTTCGGGATGCCGTAGAAGCCGCCCTGGTTTTCCAGCACCTCGAACGGCGTGAAGAAGGGGTCGAACACGATTTCCTGCGGCACGATCCCGATCGACCGCTTCGCATTGCGCGGATGCTCGTCGATGTCGAAGCCCCAGATGGAGGCGTGACCGGACGTTTTCGTGACCAGCCCGGCGAGCGTGTTGATCAGCGTCGACTTGCCCGCCCCGTTAGGACCGAGCAGGCCGAAGATGCCGCCCTGTGGCACGTCGAAGCTGACCCCGTTCAGCGCCAGCTTGCCCTCGCCCCCCTTCTCCCCGGCATAGCGTTTGACGAGGTTGTCGATGCGGATCGCGGGCGGGGTGCTCATGGCCGCCGCGCTTAGGCCGCGTGGCGCCATTTGGCTAGAGCGGTGCGCGTTCGGCGTTGCCAGCCGGGCCATGCAGGCTTATCGCGGGCGGCGCTATGATGACACCGCCCCCCGAAACCGTGAAGGTCGCCACCCGCCGCGTGTGGTGCGACGGCGCGACCGATATCCGCAGCGGCCAGAACTATCGCCCCGCCGCGCTGGGCCACCCCAAGGTCTATCTCGAAATCGACGAGCACGGCTATGTCGATTGCGGCTATTGCGACCGGCGCTTCGTGCTGGAAGGCGGCCCCGCGGACGGGGTCGACCAGGCGACGTTGCGCGACATCTCCGAAGGGGCCGATCCGGGCCATCGCTAGGCGCGCCGGGCCGGGGCCGGAACCGCACCGGATCAGCCCACGTTCATGATCTGTCCGCTATTGCCGTCGGCAAAAGGAGAGATCTCCCATGACCATACGCATGATCGCAACCGCCCTTGCCACCGCCACGATGGCGCTGGCCCCCGTCGCCTCCTCCGCGCAGGACGCGCCCAGCAAGGGCGAACAGGAACTGGCCAAGATGCTCGAAGGCCGCGTGGCGGGCGAGCCCAAGGACTGCATCTTCGTCAGCGGCACGAACCCGCAGATGACTATCATCGACAAGACCGCCATCGTCTATCGCGACGGTCGCACGATCTGGGTCAACCGCCCCAACAATCCCGAGGCGCTGGACGACAACGACATTCTGGTGACCGAACGGTTCGGCGCGAATTACTGCAAGCTCGACCGGACCTATCTGGTCGACCGCACTGGCGGCTTCTTCTCGGGCGCGCTGTTCCTGGGCCAGTTCGTACCCTACCGGACGCCCGGCAAGGACTAGGTCCGGCCCGGCGATCGCGCCGCAGTGCCATCCCCGGCCTGTCCCGTCGCGCAATGGGCCCGCACGGGGCAGTCGGCGCAATCGGGCTGCCGGGGACGGCACAGCGTCTGGCCCAGCCTTTTCAATAGCAGATGATGTTCGTCCATGTCCGCCGCGGCCCATTCCGGCGGCAAAGCGGGTTCCAGCGCGTCGTAGGCCCGGACGGTATCGGCGCGCGGCGGCACGAGGCCCATGCGCTGCATGATCCGCCGGTGATGCGAATCGATCACCATCACCGGCCGGGCGAAGCCGCTGGTGTTCATTACCCCGGCCGCGATCTTGCGCCCGACCCCCGGCAAATGCTCCAGCCATGCCATCGCCTCGTCGGTCGGAAGGTTGTACAGATGGCGCAGATCGACGCTGCCGCGCAGGGAGATGATATGCGCCAGGCAAGCCAGCAATCGCCGCGCCGATTGTTCGGGAAAGGTCTGCCGCCCCAGTTCGCGCGCCAGCACCGCCAGCGGCAAACCGGCCACCGCGTCCCAGCTGCCGTATTCGGCGAGCAGGGCGTCGGTCGTCGCGTTGGAAACCGCGGTCTTGCTGCGAGCCCCGATAACGCCGTGGACCAGCACCCATTCCGGGGTCCGCCGCTTGTCCGCCGGGCGCACGATCCGTCCGAACCGCGCAATCAGCGCGGCCTGCGCAGCGCGCAGGACATCGGTCCGCGGATCGCCGCCCAGCGGTAGCGGCACGGTCAGTCGACCGGCAGCGGGTCGTCCACCTTGCCGAGCGCGGGGTAGTCGACATAGCCGTGCGCGCCGCCGCCGTAGAAGGTGTCGTCGTCGGGTTCGTTGTAGGGCCCGCCTTGCGCGATGCGTGCCGGAAGATCGGGATTGGCGATGAACAGGCGGCCGAATGTGACCGCGTCGGCGTGGCCGTCGCGGACCCAGCCGGCGGCTTCCTCCGGCTCGAACTCGCCATTGGCGACGAAAACCCCGTCGAACGCCTCGCGCATCTGTTTGACGATGCCGTTGCCTTCTTCCGATCCGCCGCTGCCGGTATGCCCGTTGGGCCGCACCACGTGCAGATAGGCGAGCCCGCGGCCCGACAGCAGCGCCGCCGCCGCGGGATAGGTTTCCTCCGGCTTCGCGTCCGCCGTGCCGCCCGGCCCGCCCATCGGCGACAGGCGCACGCCGACGCGGCCCGCAGGCAGTTCCTGCGTGACCGCACGCACCACCTCGTCCAGCAGACGCAGCCGGTTTTCCAGGCTGCCGCCATAGTCGTCCTCGCGGCGGTTGGTCTCCGTCCGCAGGAACTGGTCGATCAGGTAGTTGTTCGCCGCGTGGACCTCCACCCCGTCGAAGCCTGCCTTCGCGGCGCAACGCGCGGCGTAGCGGTAATCCTCCAGCAGCCGGGGGATCTCGTCCTGGGGCAAGGGGCGCGCCTGGGTGAAGGGGACGGTCGGACCGTCCTCGTGCCGGTCGCCCACGAACGCCTCGCCGTCCGGGGTCCACGCGCTCGCCGAAACGGGCGCCTTGCCGTCCGGCTGGAAGACGGGGTGGCTGATCGCGCCGACATGCCACAGCTGACAGAAGATGCGTCCGCCCGCATTGTGCACCGCGTCGGTCACCACTTTCCAGCTTTCGACCTGGTCGTCGGTGAAGATGCCGGGCGTCCAAGCATAGCCCTGGCCCTCGTGGCTGATCTGCGTCGCTTCGGAGACGATCAGCCCGGCGGAAGCGCGCTGGCTGTAATAGAGCGCGTGGAGCGGGGTCTGCTCGCAATCGCCGGCGGTAGAGCGGCTGCGGGTGAGCGGCGCCATCCAGACGCGGTTGGGTACGGTGAATTGGGGCAGGTCGAGCGCGTCGAACAGCGCGCCATGCTGGGGATCGGTCATGCGAAGGCTCCGGTGCAGAGATGGATCGGGCGGTCGCGGGAGACGCCACCCGGTTCGCATTTGCAACGCAAGTCGGCGCGCCGCGTTCCGGCCCGGGTCAGCCCCCGCGCGCCTCCAGCAGTTTCACCGCGACGGACCCCGCCGCGCCCACCATCATCAGGAACGATCCCGCGATGAACAGCCACGCGCCCGCCGTCTTGTAGGGCTCCAGCACGGGCAGGAAGAAGATGCTGCCCAAGAAGAACAGCACATTGCCGAGCAGACCGAGGGAAGTGTGGACCCAGCCATAGTCGTCCACGATCAGGCGCACCGTCTCACGCATCGGTAAAACCGACGCGGCGCGTGGACGATGGTTCCGACGCTGCGCCCCGGCGCCGATGCTCAGTCGGCGGGGCGCGTGTCGGAGACCGCGAACGTATCGATCACGAACCGCCCGGTCTGCCGCAGCAGGTTCAGCGTCAGGCGTTCGGTGCGCGTGGTGTCTCCCCCGTCCCGGAAAACGAGCGTTGCGTCGATCCGCGCGTGATCCGAATCGATCCCGATCGGCGGATCGAGGTAGACACTTGCACCCCGCGTCGCTTCCGCGAACAGCTTCGCCCGCGTCGGCCCCAGGCCCACGAACAGGTCCGCAGGGGGCGACGCCGCATCGCTTGCCAGCGCGCGCTGGATCCGACTTCCGAGTGCGTAGGCCTCGCCCGCCACGAGCCGGTCGCCCCGCAAGCGCGCGCAGGCTGCCAGCAACGTGGCCTCGTTGCGGAAATCCCGGACGTCGAGCGTGGCGCATTGCGGCAGCGCCGCAAGTGCGATGCGCGCCAGCTCGAATGCGTAGGTCAGCACCAATCCGTCCTCGCAAGCGCTCTGGGTGGCGGTTCGCGTGATCCCCTCGGTCATGGGGGCCTGAACGGGCAGCGACGGATCGCGCGCCAAGCCTTCGCTCCCGGTGCCGGCCACGACATTCTGGTTCACGCGCGGCGCATCGACCCCCTCGCCAGTTGCCATCCAGCCATGCAGGCAGATGACGCCATCCTCTCCGGGTCGGTCGACGAGAGTGCGATCGAAATAGGCGGAGGCGCGCAGAACCCGACTCCACGTCGTGTCGTCGATCGGGGCGGACAGCGGAGCGGCTTCCGCGGCGTCGCCATCCTGCGGCACGGCGATCTCCACGCGCGGCCCGGCGCCGCGTCGGCGTACGAAGGTGACCGCCGCCACGTCGCGGCCATAGCCGTCGACGAACAGCGCGCGGCGCACGGTTGCGCCCTCCGCCAGCATTTCGTCCGGCGACGCTATCGCGTAGCGCGCATGCGCACGCTCGCGCGCCTCGGCGGAGCAGCGGTCGGTTCCGCTATCGTCTCGGCAGTCCCGCCCGGTCGCGGGCTTGTCGTCCTGCAATGCCGCCAGTGGCGCCCAGGCGCATGGCAATGCCAGCGCGGCCACGACGAAGCCGACTACGATCCGTGCGAAACCCCATGTGGCCATGCCCGCTCTCCCCTGCCGGGACGGGAGCGGGTCATTCCCACTCGATGGTGCCCGGTGGCTTGCTGGTATAATCGTAGACCACGCGATTGATACCCTTCACCTCGTTGACGATCCGCGTCGCGCATTGGGTGAGGAAGCCTGCATCGAAGGGGTAGACGTCCGCCGTCATGCCGTCGGTGCTGGTCACCGCGCGCAGGGCACAGACGCTGTCATAGGTGCGTCCGTCGCCCATCACGCCCACGGTCTTGACCGGCAGCAGCACTGCGAAGGCCTGCCAGATCGCGTCGTAGAGGCCCGCGTTGCGGATTTCCTCGAGATAGATCGCGTCGGCCTTGCGCAGGATATCGCAGCGCTCCTGCGTGACCTCGCCCGGAATGCGGATGGCGAGGCCGGGGCCGGGGAACGGGTGGCGGCCGACGAAGGCGTCGGGCAGGCCCAGTTCGCGGCCGAGGTCGCGTACCTCGTCCTTGAACAGTTCGCGCAACGGCTCGACCAGCGCCATGTTCATGCGTTCGGGCAGGCCGCCGACATTGTGGTGGCTCTTGATCGTGACGCTCGGCCCGCCGGTGAAGCTGACGCTTTCGATGACGTCGGGATAGAGCGTCCCCTGGGCGAGGAAATCGGCCCCGCCGATCGCCTTCGCCTCCTCCTCGAACACGTCGATGAAGGTCTTGCCGATGAACTTGCGCTTCTTTTCGGGGTCGGTTTCGCCCGCGAGGCCGGACAGGAAGCGTTCCTCCGCGTCCACCACCACCAGCGGGATGTTGTACGATTCGCGAAACAGCTGTTCGACCTGTTCGCGCTCTTTGGTGCGCAGCAGGCCGTGGTCGACGAAGACGCAGGTCAGCTGCTCGCCGATCGCCTCGTGGATCAGCACCGCGGCCACCGCGCTGTCGACCCCGCCCGACAGGCCGCAGATCACCCGGCCATCGCCCACCTGCGCGCGGATCTCCTCTATCTTGGTCGCGCGGAATTCGGCCATGGTCCAGTCGCCGGCCAGCCCGCAGACGTGGCGCGCGAAATTGGCCAGCAGCTTCGCCCCGTCGGGGGTGTGGACGACCTCGGGGTGGAACTGCGTGCCGTAGAGCTTGCGGCGTTCGTCCGCGATCACCGCGAAGGGCGCGCCGTCGCTTTCCGCCACGATCTCGAAACCGGGCGCGAACTGCGTCACCTTGTCGCCGTGGCTCATCCACACCTGGTGCCGTTCGCCGACCTGCCACAGCCCGTCGAAGAGCGCGCATTCCTTCGTCACGGTCAGATAGGCGCGGCCGAATTCCCCGCCCTCGCCCGTCTCGTGCCCGGGCCGGACCTCGCCGCCGAGCTGGTGGGTCATGACCTGCTGACCATAGCAGATGCCGAGGATCGGCAGGCCGCTGTCGAACAAGACCTGCGGCGCGCGGGGGGACCCGTCCTCGGGCACGCTGGCGGGAGAGCCGGACAGGATGATGCCCTTGGGCTTCAGCCGCGCGAACGCCTCCTCGGCCTGCGTGAACGGCGCGATTTCGGAATAGACCCCCGCCTCGCGGATGCGGCGGGCGATCAACTGGGTCACCTGGCTGCCGAAATCGACGATCAGGATGGAATCGGGAAGATGCTCTTGGTCCATGCGCGCACCTAGGCGAGCGGCACCCGCCAAGTCCAGCGCGCGCAGCCGTGCTATCCGCCGCTGAGCGAGCCCAGCACGAAAGCGAGGATCACGCCGAGCGCGGTCGCGATGCCGGCGGTGTGGCGATCCTCCTTGAACGCCTGGGGGAAGACCTCGGTCGCGAGGCTGGCGACCACCGCACCCGCGGCGAAGCAGCGGATCACCGCCAGCACTTCCTCGCCGGTGCTCTTGAGCAGCAGATTGCCCGCGATGGCCGCGGCGGAAAGCAGCGCGGCGGTGGCGACCCACAATCCCATCACCTTGGCGCGCGAGTGGCGGTCGCCCGCCATGCTCTTGGCGCCGCCCGCCGCCTCGGGCAGGTTGGACAGGAGGATCGATCCCGCCAGCGCGGCAACTTCCTTCGGCCCCGCCCCGATCAGCGCGACCCCCAGCGCGAGGTTTTCCGGGATGCCGTCGAGCGTGATCGCGGCCAGTAGTCCGCCACCCGAATTGGACCCCCAGTGTTCGTCGACGAGGTAGTCGAGGCCCGCGAACACGATCGCGCCCGCCCCGACGCCGAGCATGGCATGGAAGATGGAGCTTTTCTCGATCGAGGGCTCGATCAGTTCGCTGACCACCGACAGCAGCAGGGCGCCGCCCGCAACCGCGACGATGAACCCCTCGGTCCGCTTGCCGAGTCTGCCGTAAATGCCCCACGCGGCGCCGACCACCAGCGCGCCCGATACCACTGCCACCACGATCAACATCATGCCCATGGGCGTGAGGATAAGGGCGCAGGACGCGCGCAGTAAACCGGCCATCGCCATGATTTTTGATAATAAGGCCAAGCAACAAGATTGCGTGGCGTTGCGCATCTCTCACGTTGTCTCGCATTCATGTTGCACGAAATTCAACATCGCTGCGAGTTTTCTCACTTTTGCGATGGGGCACGGGCGACTATTTCCCTCTCAGAGCCGGGCGGCGAGTGCCTCTCTCCCCCTCCCCCCCAAAGCCTCGCCGTCCGGTCCTCTCCCCCACGAAATCGACAACGAAGCGGCATCGGGCCGGCACCGCGTCCTTCGCCCGCAGGCACCGCGCGTGCGGCATCGGCCGGCATTGTGGTGCCCGGGTGCATCGCACCGGGCCGAAGCGGTGGAAAATACGCCTGTCCGGGGCCTGCGCGCTTGGGAAAATCGGGCTTTCTGCCTATATCATCGGCATGGACGAAAACACGGAAATCACCCCCAAAAAGAACGGCTACGGCGCGGACTCGATCAAGGTCCTCAAGGGCCTCGACGCGGTGCGCAAGCGGCCCGGCATGTATATCGGCGATACCGACGACGGATCGGGCCTGCACCACATGGTGTTCGAGGTGTCGGACAACGCCATCGACGAAGCGCTGGCGGGGCATTGCGATCTCGTCCTGATCGAACTCAACCCCGACGGCTCCGTCAGTGTCGAGGACAACGGTCGCGGCATCCCGGTCGATCTGCACAAGGGCGAAGGCGTCTCGGCGGCGGAGGTCATCATGACCCAGCTGCACGCGGGCGGGAAGTTCGAGAACACCAGCGACGACAACGCCTACAAGGTGTCGGGCGGCCTGCACGGCGTGGGCGTTTCGGTCGTCAACGCGCTTTCCGAATGGCTCGAACTCGTCATCTGGCGCGACGGCAAGGAACACTGGATGCGCTTCGAGCACGGCGATGCCGTGAACAGCCTCGAAGTGCGCGGCGACGCGCCGCCGGTCGACAGCAATGGCGACGAGGACGGCCTGAAGAAGGGCACGCGCGTCACCTTCCTGCCCAGCACCGACACGTTCAAGAACGTCACCGAATTCGATTTCGAGAAGCTGGAGCACCGCTATCGCGAGCTCGCCTTCCTCAATTCGGGCGTGCGCATCCGCCTGCGCGACCGCCGCGGCGAGGACGTGGCCGAACACGACCTGTTCTACGAAGGCGGGATCGCGGCCTTCGTCAAATATCTCGACCGCAACAAGGATGCGCTGATCGCCGAACCGATCTCGGTTTCGGCCGAGAAGGACGGCATCGGGATCGACGTCGCGCTGGAATGGAACGATTCCTATTACGAGAACGTCCTCACCTTCACCAACAACATC
Organism: uncultured Citromicrobium sp.; assembly: GCA_964401795.1. Lineage (GTDB taxonomy): Bacteria > Pseudomonadota > Alphaproteobacteria > Sphingomonadales > Sphingomonadaceae > Alteriqipengyuania. The sequence continues at coordinate 8,906 of CAYNZQ010000021.1, read as the reverse complement.
CCGCAGCGCGACGGCGGTACGCACCTTGCCGCCTTCCGCGCCGCGCTGACCCGCACGCTCAACAACTACGCCACCGCGTCGGGCCTGATGAAGAAGGAAAAGGTCTCGCTGTCGGGCGAGGACATGCGCGAAGGCCTGACCGCGATCGTTTCGGTCAAGCTGCCCGACCCCAAGTTCGGATCGCAGACCAAGGACAAGCTGGTTTCCTCCGAGGTGCGTCAGCCGCTCGAATCGCTGATGGGCGAGAAGATGACCGAATGGCTGGAGGAAAATCCGGCCGACGCGAAGGCGATCATCCAGAAGATCATCGACGCCGCCGCCGCGCGCGAGGCCGCCCGGCGCGCGCGCGAGATGAGCCGCAAGGGCGCGATGAGCATCGCCAGCCTGCCCGGCAAGCTCGCCGATTGCCAGGAACGCGACGCGACCAAGGCCGAACTGTTCCTGGTCGAGGGCGATTCGGCGGGTGGCAGCGCCAAGCAGGGCCGCGACCGCAAGACGCAGGCGATCCTGCCGCTGAAGGGCAAGATCCTGAACGTGGAGCGTGCGCGCTTCGACCGGATCATTTCATCGAAGGAAGTCGGCACGCTGATCCAGGCGATGGGCACCGGCCTGCGCGACGAATTCGACCTCGAAAAACTGCGCTATCACAAGATCGTCATCATGACCGACGCGGACGTCGATGGCGCGCATATCCGCACGCTGCTGCTGACCTTCTTCCACCGCCAGCTGCCCGAAATCGTGAAGGCGGGCCACCTCTTCATCGCCCAGCCGCCACTCTACAAGGTGAGCAAGGGGCGGTCCGAGGTCTATCTGAAGGACAATCGCGAGCTCGACCGGTACCTGACCAGCACGGGGCTGGCGGGCCGGGTGCTGCAGACCGCCGGCGGGGCACGCTCCGACGCCGATCTGGCCGCTTTGGTCGACCACGCGCTGCGCGTGCGCAACCTGATCGGCTTCGCGCCGCGGCGCTACGACCCCGTCATCATCGAGGCGCTGGGCATGGGCGGCGCGTTCGATCCCGCGAATCCGGGCGCCCCGCAAGCGCTCGATGCCGCAGCCGCACGGCTGCAGATGGGTGACAGCGAGGCGGAATGGTCGGGCCGCCGGGGCGAGGACGGCAATGTCCGGCTCGAACGGCTGTGGCGCGGGGTCACCGACGTCCACCTGGTCGACGCGAAGTTCCTCGAAAGCGCGGAGGCGAGGAAGCTGCACTCCGTGCTGGCGCTGGAGGCGGAAACCTACGCCGCGCCCGCGCTGCTGGTGAAGGGCGGGACCGACGAACCGGTGTCCCCCGAAGGCGAAAGCGACGACGAGACCGACGCCGATTCGCCCGCGGTGACGGACGAGAACGCGATCACCCGCCCCACGCAACTGCTCGACGCGGTGCTGGCCGCGGGGCGCAAGGGCCTCTCGGTCCAGCGCTACAAGGGGCTGGGCGAGATGAACGCGGAGCAGTTGTGGGAAACCACGCTGGACCCCGAAAACCGCTCGCTGCTGCAGGTGAAGGTCGAGGATGCGGACGTGACCGACGAGATCTTCACCCGCCTGATGGGCGACGTGGTCGAACCGCGGCGCGAATTCATCCAGGTGAACGCGCTGAACGTCGCAAACCTCGATATCTGACCCGGCTCAGCCCGCTTCCAGCGGGGCGGGCCGGGGCGCGGCGACACCGCGGCGTGCCTTGGCGCGCGCGACGCCGTTCATCAGCCACAGCAGCAGGGCGCTGCGGCGCACGAGGCGGTGCGCGCCATAGGACAGGCCGAGCGCGATTGCGCAGATCGCCGCCCACTCGACCAGCGGCGGCCACGGCACGAAAGTGAACGCGATCGCCAGCGCGACCACGATCGGGTGGTGCAGCAGGTAGATGGTGAAGGAGGCGTCGACCATCCGGTCGACCGGGGCGGAGGCGCGGGTGACGAACTGGCCCAGCAGCGCCAGGATCGCCTGTGTCAGGCACACCGCCGCCACCGCTTCCGCCAAGATGTCGATCGCGATCAGCGGCCGCGTGGTCGCCTGCCACAGCGCGGCATTGAGCAGCGCCGCCCCTGCCCCCCCCAGCAGCACCGCCGGGTCGAATTGCTGGAACCGCGCGAACAGCGCGGGGGCGAGCCGCAGCCAGGCGCCGAACGCGAAGAACGGCGCGTAGGTCAGCACGGCGGCGAAATCGATCACCCCGCCGGCCAGCGCGAAGTCCTGCCCGGTAACCGATTCGATCACGCGCAGGACGAGCTCGTACCCGGCGACAAGCACCGCGAGCCCGGTCGTGATCCAGCGCGGCGACGCCGCCGGGTCGGGCAGGCGCACGATCGCCGACCAGCCGAGCGCGAGCAACAGGCATAGCCATAGCAGCGTCGGCAGGAACCACAGATGAGACAGGAACGCCGGGCCGGCCGCGCGCGGCACGTCGACCACCGCGGCGGGCGCGTGGCGAAGCAGGAGCATCTGCAGGGGGACGATGGTGGCGACCCCGAACAGCAGCGGGATGCCGAGCCGTTCGAGCCGCCCCTTCAGCCACGCCGCGCGGCGCCGCCGCTGGAGCAGCATCGCGGCGAAGAAGCCCGCAATGAGGAAGAAGCCCGGCATGCGGAACACGCTGAGCACCGGCGGGATCGTCGCCAGGACCGGGTCGACCGTCCCGCTCATCACCAGCCAGTGCCCGCCGGCATAGGCGAGCGCGGCGTGGAACGGGATGCCGAGCAGCATGAATAGGGCGCGCGCGGCGTCGAGCTGGTGATAGCGCTGCTGCGCGCCCACCCCATCGATCGCCGTCATGCCCGTCCCGTCTTCCATCGCGCCGCTGTGCCAGATTATGGAAAACGCATCGCTAACGCCGTTCGGGCTGTCTCTCGCGGGGACGGACCGGCTCGACAAGCGCGGCGCGCCCCGCCACAGCCCGCGCCAGCGATGCGATACGATGCGATCATCCTGGGCGGCGGGGCCGCCGGCCTGTTCTGTGCCGCCATTGCCGGGCAGCGGGGCCGCCGCGTGCTGGTGCTGGAACGGTCGGAGGCGGTGGGCCGGAAAATCCTGATCTCCGGCGGGGGGCGGTGCAATTTCACCAATCTGGGCGCGGGGCCGGACAACTACCTTTCCGCCAATCCGCATTTCGCCAAGAGCGCGCTGGCGCGCTACACCGCGCGCGATTTCCTCGCGCTGGTCGAACGGCACGGCATCGCCTGGCACGAAAAGACGCTGGGTCAGCTGTTCTGCGACGGCAGCGCGCGGCAGATCGTCGACATGCTGCTGGCCGAGTGCGCGAAAGGCGGGGTGGAGATCGTCACCGGCGCGGACGTGACGGCGGTCGAGCCGGTCGACGGTGGCTATCGCCTGGCGACCGCCACGGCGTACCACGAGGCGGCGCAGCTGGTCATCGCCACCGGCGGGCCGTCGATCCCGAAGATGGGGGCGAGCGATTTCGCCTATCGTCTCGCGCGGCAATTCGGCCTGAAGATCGTCGAGCCGCGCCCGGCGCTGGTCCCGCTGGTACTGGGGGGCGAGGAGGTGCTGTTCCGCGAACTGTCGGGCGTTTCCGCGCCGGTGGAGGCGCGCGCGGGCGCGAAGAAGACGCGCGGCACCTTCCGCGAGGCGGCGCTGTTCACCCATCGCGGCCTGTCGGGCCCGGCGATCCTCCAGGCGAGCTCCTACTGGCGGCCCGGCGACCCGGTGGAGATCGATTTCCTCCCCGATGCACCCGCGAACTGGCTCCTGAGCGCGAAGGAGGCCACGCCGCGCAAGATGGCGGCGGCGCTGCTGGCCGACCACCTGCCGCAACGCCTCGCCGAGACGCTGGCCGAGCGGCTCGGCCTCGACCGGCCGCTGGGCGAAACCACCGACAAGGTGCTGCGCGCGGCGCAGGAAAGGCTGGCCGGCTGGCGCTTCACCCCGTCGGGCAGCGAAGGCTACGCCAAGGCGGAAGTGACCGCCGGCGGTATTTCCACCGCCGAGCTATCCTCGCAGACGATGGCGGCGAAGCGGGCCCCCGGCCTTTATGCCATCGGCGAGGCGGTCGACGTGACCGGCTGGCTCGGCGGGTACAATTTCCAGTGGGCCTGGGCGAGCGGCCACGCCTGCGGGCAGGCGCTGTAACGAACCGCTATTGCGGCGTCGGCTGCGCTACGGCGGGATCCTGCGGTTCGGCGGTGGCCGAAGTTTCCGGCACGCTGACCGTCTCCACCGGCGTGTCGGGCAAGGTCACGGGCACGCCGGTCTCGGGCGCGGTGGTCGCGCCGACCAGATCGGTCGTCGCATCCTGTTCGGCCGGGGCCGGTTCGCCGCACGCGGCGAGACCCAGCGCGAGCGCGGCGGCGAGGGCGAAAGAGGGGAGCGTGCGCATGCGATTATCTCCTTTGCTGACCATGTGCCTACGTCCGGACGGGCCGAAGGTTTCGCCCGGGCGAACGGGGCCGGGAGCCCGGCGCGCTACATCCGGAACACGCCGAAGCGCGGACGCTCGGGGATCGGGGCCTCCAGCGTGGCGGCGAAGGCGAGACCGAGGACGTCGCGGGTCTGGACGGGATCGATGACCCCGTCGTCCCACAAACGCGCGGTGGCGTAATAGGGATTGCCCTCGCTTTCGTACTTGTGGCGGATCGGCGCCTTGAATTCCTCGGCCTGTTCCTCGGTCCAGTCGTCGGCGTCGCGGTGGACGGTGGCCAGCACGCTCGCCGCCTGTTCCCCGCCCATCACGGAGATGCGCGCATTGGGCCAGGTGAACAGGAAGCGCGGGGAATAGGCGCGGCCCGCCATGCCGTAATTGCCCGCGCCGAAGCTGCCGCCGATCAGGATCGTGACCTTGGGCACGGTGGCGGTGGCAACCGCCGTCACCAGCTTCGCGCCGTGCTTGGCGATGCCTTCCGCCTCGTACTTGCCGCCGACCATGAAGCCGGAGATGTTCTGCAGGAACAGCAGCGGGATGCGCCGCTGGCAGGCGAGCTCGATGAAATGGGCGCCCTTCATCGCGCTTTCGGAAAACAAGACGCCGTTATTGGCGAGGATCGCGACCGGCATGCCCCAGATATGGGCGAACCCGCACACCAGCGTGCTGCCGTAATCCTTCTTGAATTCGTGGAACTCGGATCCGTCGACGATCCGGGCGATCACCTCGTGCACGTCGTAGGGCGCGCGCACGTCCTCCGGGATCAGCGCGTAGAGGTCTTCCGCATCGAATTCGGGCGGGCGCGGCTCGCGCAGCGCGACATCCGCCGCGCCGCCGGTGTTCGCCCCCAGATGGCTGACGATGTCGCGCACGATGGTGAGCGCGTGCTCGTCGTTCTCGGCGAGGTGGTCGACCACGCCCGATTTCTTGGCATGCAGATCGCCGCCGCCCAGATCCTCGGCACTGATCTCCTCGCCCGTCGCGGCCTTCACCAGCGGCGGCCCGGCGAGGAAGATCGTGCCCTGATTGCGCACGATCACCGTCTCGTCGCTCATCGCCGGAACGTAGGCGCCGCCCGCGGTGCAGCTGCCCATGACGCAGGCGATCTGCGGAATGCCGAGCGAGGACATCTGCGCCTGGTTGAAGAAGATGCGGCCGAAATGATCGCGATCGGGGAACACCTCCGCCTGGTAGGGCAGGTTGGCCCCGCCGCTGTCCACCAGGTAGACGCATGGCAGGCGGTTCTCGGCAGCGATCTCCTGCGCGCGCAGGTGCTTCTTCACCGTCATCGGGTAATAGCTGCCGCCCTTCACCGTGGCATCGTTGGCGGCGATCATCACCTGCCGCCCGGCGACACGGCCGATCCCGGCGATGATCGAGGCGCCGTTGACGTCGCCTTCGTACATGCCGTTGGCCGCCAGCTGCCCGATCTCCAGGAACGGGCTGCCCGGGTCGAGCAACCGCTCCACCCGCTCGCGCGGTAGCAGCTTTCCGCGCGCCACGTGCTTCTCGCGGTGCCGTTCCGGCCCGCCGAGCGCCGCCTGCGCCACGCGATTGCGAAGGTCGTCCGCCAGCGCCTTGTTGTGGGCGAAACGGGCTTTGGCATCGGGGGCGTCCCGATCCAGCATCGAGGTGAGGCGAGGTGCGGTCATGGCCCAAGCGCCTAGCGCGTGACGCGCGGCTTGCAAACCGCCATCGCCGTTCATTGCCAGTACCGGTTCGCCGTCTTATGCGCTCCACCCATCGTATCACATCCGAGGGATTCACGCCGATGAACAAACCCCTTCTCGCCGCCCTGCTCGCCTGTTCGACCGCGCTGGGCGGGCTGACCGCGTGCCAGGTTCCCGACAGCGTCAAGCAGCAGCAACCCGCGCAGGGGACCGAGCTGGGCATCCGCACCGACTGGATGGACACCGCCGCCAATCCGGGCGACGACTGGTACGAATACGTCGCGGGCGGGTGGATGAAGACGACCGAGATCCCGGCCGACCGGTCGAGCGTGGGCGGTTTCTTCATCGCCGACCAGCAGACCGAGAAGAACCTCGCCGCGCTGATCGCCGACATCGAGAAGAGCGAGCCCGAGCCCGGCAGCAACGCCGCCAAGGTGAAGTCGTTCTACGACGCCTATCTCGACACCGCGGCGATCGACGCCGCCGGGATGAAGCCGGTCGAGGCCGACCTGCAGCGTTTCCAGGCGATCGCGAACAAGCGCGACCTCGCCTATGTGCTGGGCAGCCAGGTGCGCGCCGACGTCGATCCGCTCAACGCGACCGATTTTTCGACCGAGAACCTGTTCGGCGTGTTCGTGACCCAGGCGCTGAAGGGCGGCGAGGTGGTGCCCTACATCCTGCAGGGCGGGCTCGGCATGCCGGAGCGCGAATATTACCTGTCGGACGACCCCAAGATGGTCGCCCTGCGCAGCCAGTACCGCACCTACATCGCCGACATGCTGAAGGCGGCGGGCGTCGCCGACGCCGAGGCCAAGGCGAAGCGCATCTTCGACCTCGAGATGAAGATCGCGAAGGCGCATGTCAGCCGCGAGGAAAGCGACGACTGGGCCACCGCCAGCAGCCTGTGGAAGCAGGACGATTTCGCAGCCAAGGCGCCGGGGCTGGACTGGAACGCGTACTTCGCCGGTGCGCAGCTGTCGCCGTTCAAGACGTTCGACGCCTATCACCCGGCCGCGATCGCGGGACTGTCGAAACTGGTCGCCAGCGAACCGCTGGAGGCCTGGCAGGACTGGCTGACCTTCCACCAGATCAACGCCAATGCCGACGTGCTGCCGACCCGGCTCGACCAGCTCCACTTCGCCTTCTACGGCAAGGCGCTGTCGGGCACCGAGCAGCAGCGACCGCGCGACAAGCGCGCGCTGGCGGCCCTGAACCAGTACATGGGCGACGCGCTGGGCCAGCTCTATGTCGAGAAATACTTCCCCGCCTCGGCCAAGACCGAAATCCAGGGCATGGTCGACAACATCAAGACCGCGTTTTCCCGGCGCATCGACCAGGTCGACTGGATGGCGCCCGAAACCAAGGCGGAAGCGAAGAAGAAGGTCGAAACCATGGCGGTCGGCGTCGGCTATCCCGACAGTTGGACCAGCTACGACAAGCTCGATCTGAAGCCCGGCGCGCCCTATGCCGACGTCCAGGCGGCGGCCAAGCTGCGCTATCAGCAGCAGCTCGCGAAGATCGGCAAGCCGCAGGACAAGGGCGAATGGTGGATGAACGCGCAGCTGGTCAACGCGGTCAACCTGCCGGTCCAGAACGCGCTCAACTTTCCCGCCGCGATCCTGCAGCCGCCCTTCTTCGATCCCAAGGCGGACGCGGCGTTCAATTACGGCGCGATCGGCGCGGTGATCGGGCACGAGATCAGCCACAGCTTCGACAATAACGGCGCCGCGTTCGATTCGACGGGGGCGATGCGCAACTGGTGGACGCCGGAAGACAAGGCCAAGTTCGAGCAAGCGGGCAAGGCGCTGGCCGCGCAATACGACCAGTACGAGCCGTTCCCCGGCCTCAACGTGAAGGGCGAGCTGACGCTGGGCGAGAACATCGCCGACATCGCCGGGCTGCAGGCCGCCTACGACGCCTACCGCGCCTCGCTGAACGGCCAGGAAGCGCCGGTGATCGACGGGTTCACCGGCGACCAGCGCTTCTTCATCGCCTACGGCCAGACCTGGGCGACCAAGATGCGCGAAGCCGCGCTGCGCCAGCGGATCGCGACCGACGGCCACGCGCCGGGCCAGTACCGCGCGCTGACCGTGCGCAACATGGATGCCTGGTACAAGGCGTTCGACGTGAAGAAGGGCGAGAAGCTCTATCTGCGGCCCGACCAGCGCGTGCAGGTCTGGTAAGGGGGTCCTAAGCTTCGCGCGGCTCGGGCTGGTCCCGGGCCGCGTCGTCCGGGTCGGCGGCGACAAGGTAGCGATAGACGCCCACGATATTGATCATCAGCAAGCCGATGTTCTGCCAGCCGATCCCCTGCCCCTCGTCGTTGAGGAACCCCCAGGCGATCAGCGCGGCGGAGCTGGTGACGAAGATTACGAAGCCCCAGCCGGTCGGCCGCGTCCCCAGATTGAGCGAGACGATCAGCGCCGCGAGCAGCCCCGCGCCGGCGCCGTAATATTGCAGGATGTTGAGGACGGTCTCGCTCATGGTGCGAGATCGATACGACCTTCCTCAACACCTCGTTCCGCTTGATTTTTGTTGGGTTTTACCCCGCCGCGCCGATCAGCTCGCGGCCGATGAGCATGCGGCGGATCTCGTTGGTGCCCGCCCCGATGTCGAGCAGCTTGGCATCGCGCATGTAGCGTTCCACCGGCCAGTCGAGCGTATAGCCCGCGCCGCCCAGCGCCTGCACGCTTTCCGCCGCGACGCGGAAGGCGTTCTCGCTCGCCAGCAGGATCGCGCCCGCCGCGTCGAAGCGCGTGGTCCGATCCGCATCGCACGCCTTGGCCACCGCATAGGTGTAGCTCCTCGCCGATTGCAGCGCGACGTACATGTCCGCGACCTTGGCCTGCATCAGCTGGAAG
>CAYNZQ010000020.1:19246-31756 GCA_964401795.1 uncultured Citromicrobium sp. | reverse complement strand
CGTTCGGGATCGGCGCGGAAGCTGGGCAGGTCGATGATGGTGTATTCGGGCGCAAACCCGTCGAGCTCGGCCTCGGTCGGGCGGCACAGCAGCGTGCGGATGAACAGGTTGTGCCAGGCGAATTCGTTCACCACCCGCACGTTCACCCGGTGTTCGGGCTGCGATCCGCCGAACAGGTCGGCGACGTACAGGCGATCCTTGCCGGCAAGCGCGGCGAGGAAATCTTCCTTCAGCGCGGCGAAGTGTTCGGGCGCCATCGCCTTGTTGACCTTGCCCCACCACACGGTGTCCTCGGTCTCGGCATCGCGCACGATGAACTTGTCGTTGGCGCTGCGGCCGGTGTGCTTGCCGGTTTCGACCACCAGCGCGCCGTGCTTCGACAGGCGCCCCTCGCCCGCGGCGACGGCGCGGTCCACCAGCTCGGCGGGACCCAGATTGGCCAGGATTTCGGCATCGGTACGGATGCCCTGATCGGCGAGCGGGTGCGACAGACCGGTAGTCACGGGAACCAATTCTCCTTCGAAGAAGCGGCGCGAACACCCGTATCGGACCGGCGCCGCAACTTCCATGCATAGGTATGCGCAGCCGCATAGTCCGCCCGTCCGATTCCGTCAAACCTCCAGCACTTAACTTAAGCCTAAACGCGGTCCGGGCTGCGGCGAGCCGTGTCGACCGCGCCTGCCGATTGTCACCGCCGCCGCATGGGTTTACGCCCGGTCGGGCAGGAATGGGCGACGAAAAGGGCGATCGAGGTGACGACGGCGCAGCACAACGGCACGGGTGGAAGCCAGGCGACGCAGCCCGCCCCGGCGGCGCGGCGCGAGATCGCGCTGGTAGACGACGATCGCAACATCCTGACCACCGTATCCATCGCTTTGCAGGCCGAAGGCTTCGCCACCCGGGTCTATTCCGACGGGGACAGCGCGTTGAAGGCGCTGCTGGAAAGCCCACCCGACCTCGCCGTGTTCGACATCAAGATGCCGCGCATGGACGGGATGGAGCTGTTGCGGCGGCTGCGCGCCGAATCGGACCTGCCGGTGATCTTCCTGACCAGCAAGGACGACGAGCGGGACGAGGAAGCCGGTCTCGAAATGGGCGCGGACGATTATATCGCCAAACCCTTCAGCCTGCGCCTGCTGCTCGCCCGCATCCGCGCGATCCTGCGCCGCAGCGGGCCCGAAGACGACATGGCGGCCGATCCGGAAGATGGCGCCGCGCCGCCGCGCGAACCGTTTTCGCGCGGGCAGCTGACGATGGACCCGGCGCGGCACAAGGTCGAATGGGCCGGGCGGCCGGTCTCCCTGACCGTCACCGAGTTCCTGCTGCTGGAGGCGCTGGCGCTGCGCCCCGGCATTATCAAGAGCCGCAACCAGCTGATGGATGCCGCCTATCCCGACGACGTGTTCGTGGACGATCGCACGGTGGACAGCCACATCAAGCGTATCCGGCGCAAGTTCCGCGTGATCGACCGCGAATTCTCGGCGATCGAAACGCTTTACGGTGCGGGGTACAGCTTCACCGATGGCTGAGAGATCCCCGGTCGCCGACCGGCTGGCGCGCCCGCTCGCCCGCGTGCGGCGGCTCGACCGCCTGTCGCTGACCGCACGCATCCTGGCGGTGAACATCCTGCCGCTGGCGCTGCTGGGCGGCGGCATCTTCTATCTCGATTCCTATCGCGCGCAGCTGCTCGACGAACGGTACAAGCTGGCCCGGATCGAGGCGCAGATCACCGCCGAGGCGCTGGCTGGTGCCAGTCGCGAACGGCAGGACGCCCTGCTGATCCAGATCGGCAAGGAGCAGAAGATGCGCCTGCGCCTGTTCGATCGCGAGGGGCATCTGGTGGCCGACAGTTTCAAGCTCGACCAGCCCGGCTTCACGCTCGACAACCCGGACGACGATCCCTTCTCGCTGCGCTTCGCACGGATGCTGGACCAGGTGGTCGACACGCTGGTGAGCGCCCAGCCCGTCCCGCGCTATATCGAGCCCGAGGCGGAAGACGCCGATGCCTGGCCCGAACTGGTCCGCGCGCGCGAGCAGGGCCTGTCGCAGATCGAGCTGCGGCAGGCACGCGACCGCACGCCCGTCATCACCGCCGCCGCCCCGGTCGGCCTGAACGGGGCGACGCTGCTGACCACCCGCAACGCGATCGACATCACGGAAGCCGTGCGCGCCGCCAGGAGCACGCTGGGTCTGGGCGTCGCGCTGGCGCTGGCGGCGTCCATCCTGCTCTCCCTGTTCCTCGCACGCACCATCGTCCAGCCGCTGAAGACGCTGGCAGGGGCGGCCCAGCGCGTGCGGCTGGGGCGCGAGCGCGAGGTCGAGGTGCCGCGCCTGCCCCAGCGCCCGGACGAGATCGGCGTGCTGGCCCGCGCGGTGTCGGACATGACGCACGCGCTGCGCCAGCGGATCGACGCGGTCGAACATTTCGCCGCCGACGTCGCGCACGAGATCAAGAACCCGCTCGCATCGCTGCGCAGCGCGGTCGAATCGCTCGGCACGGTGGCCGATCCCGACCTGCGCGCTCAATTGCTGGACGTCGCGACCCACGACGTGCGGCGGATCGACCGCCTGGTGACCGAGATTTCGGACGCGAGCCGGATCGATGCGGAATTGTCGCGGGCCACGTTCGAGCCGGTCGATCTGCCGCTGCTGGCCCGCAACATCGCCGCCTCGCGCGACGAACGGGGCCTCAATCGCGGCCACCCCATCGCCATCGCGGCGCCCGACGGGTTGCCGCAGGTCATGGGCGTGCCGCAGCGGCTCGAACGGGTGATCGACAACCTGCTGGACAACGCCGTCTCCTTCTCGCCGCCCGGCGCGCCGGTCGATCTCGTCATCCGGCGCGACGGCAAGGCGGTGGAGCTGTCCGTCTGCGACAGCGGCCCCGGCATTCCCGAAGCATCCCGGACCAAGGTGTTCGAGCGGTTCCACTCGCTGCGTCCCGAGGCGGAGGATTTCGGCAATCACAGCGGTCTCGGCCTTGCCATCGCACGCACCATAATGGAGGCGCATGGCGGCTCGCTGGAGGTGGCGGATCGCGCCGACGGGCATCATGGCGCCTGCCTCGTCATGCGCCTGCCCACCGTGAAGGCGCCGGCCGCGTGACCTCGTTCCAGGCCAGCTGCGTGGCGATCGGGGGCCGCGGCTTGCTGATCGCGGGCCCGCCGGGCAGCGGGAAGAGCATCCTTGCCCTCTCGCTGATCGATCGCGGCGCGCAACTGGTCGGCGACGATGGGGTGGAACTGTCCGTGCGCGAGGGAACGCTGTGGGCGGCGCCGCATCCCGCCATCGCCGGCCTGATCGAGGTGCGCAATGTCGGCATCGTGGATCTCGCCACCACCCGCGCGCCCGTCGCGCTGCTGCTGCGGCTGACGGACGCCGCGCCGCGCTTCGTCGATGCCGCAGCGAGCGAGACGATCGCCGGATGCACGATCCCGGCACTCGCATTCGACCCGGCCATCGCGGCAGCCGCCATCCGCGCGGAATTCGCCCTGAAGCGGTACGGGCGCGACTGACCCCTTTCCACCAGCCCGCAAATCGGCGATGGAGCCTGCGATGTCGGCACCCGAATCCCGTAGCGCGCGATGAGCCGGAAGCAGCCGATCCTGCTGGTCACCGGCCTGTCGGGCGCGGGCAAGACCACCGCGCTGCGCGTGCTGGAGGATCTGGGCTGGGAGGCGGTCGACAACCTCCCCATCCGCATGCTCAAATCCTTCGTCAACGAGGCGGCAGGCGACGACGATCCCATCGCCATCGGTTTCGATTCGCGTACGCGCGGCTTCGTCCCCGAAACGGTGATGGCGCTGGTCAAGAAGCTGACCCGGCGCGACGACCTGGCGGTGACCACGCTGTTCATCGACTGCAACGGCAAGGAGCTGGAGCGGCGTTACAACGAGACCCGCCGCCGCCATCCGATGGCGGAAGGGCGCACCGTGTCCGACGGCATCCGGGCCGAGCGCGAGCTGATGGACCCGCTCCGCCGCTGGGCCGACATGGTGATCGATACCACCGCGCTGTCGACCAACGAACTGCAGCAGACCGTCCGCCAGCGGTTCGAGGAAACCGCGCCCGACGCGTTGACGGTCACCGTCAGCAGCTTCGGGTTCGCGCGCGGAATGCCCCCCCTTGCCGACCTCGTCTTCGACATGCGCTATCTCGACAATCCGCACTGGGACGATGCGCTGCGCGACCAGACCGGGCTCGACCCCGATGTGGGCGTATTCATCGAACGCGACGGGGTTTTCGCCGAGACGTTCGGGCGCCTGCGCGACGTCGTGCTGGACCTGCTGCCGCGCTATCGCCGCCAGGGGAAGGCCTACGTCCACATCGCCTTCGGCTGCACCGGCGGGCGGCACCGTTCGGTCTACACCGCGGAACGCATGGCGGAGGTCTTGCGCATGGCGGGAATTTCGCCCACTGTCATTCACCGCAACCTGGCGTCGCGTGCTGCGGACCGGATCGAGAGCCAGTAGGCCGGATGATCGACACGCGAGACACCGCCGGGCAGTATGTGATGGCAGAAGACACGACCCTTCCCCTTATCGGACTCGTCCTCGTCACCCACGGCCGTCTGGCCGAGGAATTCGTGGCGGCCATGGAACACGTGGTCGGCGCGCAGGACGCGGTGGAGACGGTGTGCATCGGACCCAACGACGATGCCGAACGCCGCCGGCAGGACATTGCCGACGCGGTGGAGCGCGTGGATACGGGCCAGGGCGCGATCCTGCTGACCGACTTGTTCGGCGGCACGCCGTCAAACCTCGCGATCTCGCTCCTCCAGGCCGGCCGGGTCGAGGTGATCGCGGGCATCAACCTGCCGATGCTGATCCGGCTGGCCGGCGTGCGCAAGACCATGGACGTGCGCGGCGCGGCCATGGCGGCGCAGGAGGCGGGGCGCAACTACATCACCGTGGCGTCCGAATTCCTGGGCCAGGCCGAACCGCGCGCACCGAAGAAGAAGGTATCGTGACAGAGCACCGCCGCCCCGTCACCATCGTCAACCAGCGCGGCCTGCACGCGCGCGCCAGCGCCAAGTTCGTGTCCGCCGTATCCGACCTGCCCCCCGGCTGCCGCGTCGCGGTGGCGAAGGACGGCGCGCAGGCGGAAGGCGGATCGATCCTCGGCCTGATGATGCTGGGCGCGGCCAAAGGCGACACGATCGAGATTATCGTCGCCGGGGCGCAGGACGAAACCGTGCTTGCCGGATTGTGCCAGCTGGTCGAAAACGGCTTCGGCGAGGAATAGGCGCCATGGCGCGCCGCCGGATCACCGGCTTCTCGAACCCCACCGTCAAGGCCTTGCGCAGCTTGCGGGAGAAGAAGCACCGTCGGCGCGAGCGGCGCTTCCTGGCGGAAGGTCTGCGCCTGCTCACCGATGCGCGGGAAAGCGGGCGCATCCCCGAAATGCTGGTCATGGCCGATCACCGCGATCCCCATCCCCTCCTCGCCGCGCTGGAGCAAGCGGTGGAGGGCGCGGGCGGCGAGGTGATCGAGGTGCCGGGCGAAATCCTGTCCAAGATCACGGGCAAGGACAATCCGCAGGCGGTTGCCGGGGTATTCGCCGAATGGGACACCTCGCTTGCCATGATCGACCGCGGTGCCGCGCCGATCTGGCTGGTGGCGCAGGCGCTGCGCGACCCGGGCAACCTCGGCACCATGCTGCGCACGGGCGATGCCGTCGGCGCGGGCGGACTGATCCTGATCGACGATTGCGCCGACCCCTTCAGCGTGGAGGCGGTACGTGCCAGCATGGGGGCGGTCTTCACACAAACCATCGCGCAGGCCCGCTGGGACGAATTCCTGCCCTGGCTGCGCACCGCCGACGGGGCGGGCCCCGGCCAGCTGGTCGCCGCGTCCCTACGCGATGCGGTGCCCTATCGCGGCGCGCCCTATGCCGCACCCTGCTTCGTCCTGGTCGGCAACGAATCGCAAGGCCTGCCCGAGGCGTACGAAGCCGCGTGCGACCTGCGCGTCACCATGCCGATGCGCGGCCGCGCGGACAGTCTGAATGCCGCCGTGGCCGGCGCAGTGCTGGCATACGAGGTGCTGGCGACGCTGGATGCATGAACGCGTGCTGGCACGCCGGTAAAGGCCCGGTGCAGCGCCCGCGCGCCACTATCCGCCCATGACCCGATCCCTTCGCCTGCTCGCCCTGCCTGCCCTCGCCCTCCTCGCCACCGCGGGGGTTTCCGCCGCGCCGCCATCGGACTGGCAGATCGGCCCGTTCGTGGAAGGGCGCAATCGTTCGCCCGGCATGCCCGACCGGATGGCCGAGGGTCGCGAGGGCCCCGCCTTCGCCTTCCCCACGGCCGGCGCGGGCAGCGTGCATTACGTCACCACCCCGGTCCGCTCGCTGGAAGGCGCCTCCACCATCCGCATCCGCTATCGCATCGATGCGGCGCCGGGCGTGCGCTTCGTGCCGGTGCAGAACCCGGACAGGTCCGCGACGATGAGCCTCTATTTCCAGCGCGCGGGCGACCGCTGGACCGGGCGCGGGCGCTACGCCGCCTATCGCTGGTACTCGAAGGATCTGACCGCCCTGCCCCTGTCGCCGGGGGTCCACACGCTGGAGATGCCGCTGGCCGGACCGGAGGGCTGGACTCCGGTGATGACCCGCCCCGGCATTACCGGCCCCGAGGGTTTTCGCGAGGCGAAGCGCAATGCGGCGCGTGTCGGCTTCGTCTTCGGGTCGAGCGGCGGGCTGGGCCACGGGGTCTACGCAACCGGGCCGGCGCGCTTCACCCTGCTGGATTTCGCCATTCGCTAGGCCGCCAGCGCGACCGCCGCCCCTCCCTCGCCATCGTCGTTGGCGGGGGCGGAGCGGGTGGTCTCGGGCCGGCTGCGCCGCGCGCGCGCCGCGGTGCCGAACCGCGCACGGGCGGCGCGCGCCACGCGTTCGAAGGGTGTGCCAACCGCCCGGAGCGCGCGGCGGAACCCGCCGATCGCGCCGGTCAGCCACGCCACCGCGAGGACATCGAAATACAGCGACAGGTCGGCGATATAGCCGAACATGAACTCGGTCCCGAGCAGCGCCCACATTTGCCCGCCGGTGAGGAGCAGGCCGGCCGTGAGCGCCACGAAGATGACGTCGCGCAGCGCGTGGCCGGCGATCCAGCGCGCGGGCCGTTCCGCCAGGTGATAGCGAAGCGTGCGGGTGAGCGGAATGTCCGGGCCGAACCGCGTGAACAGCAGCACCGCAATGGCGGCGGCAATCGGCAGTGACATGATCGTTCTCCCCCCTCGTGTACCCCTCGAAATAGGGCGTAGCGGGCCCCGCGCAAGTCGGACGGACGGCGCGCCGGAGCCCGCGATGGAACACCGACCGGGGGTGTTTGCAAAACTTTGCGCGCCCTCATGCGAGCGTGTCCGAACATGGGCCGCCACGCCCCGCATCGCTGCGGCGGATGAGGTGCAGAAGCGCGCTATTATCGGGTTTGCGGCGCATTGCGGTCACCCGGCCGCGGTGGATGACGGGCTGGACGAGACCGCTTTCGACCCGCCGGACGAGCTCGACAAGTGTCACCTTCCGCCAGTCGGCGCGCGCCGCGCGGCAGCGGCCCGTTCCCGGCGGCGTCAGCACCGTGTCCCAGGCATGGGCAAAACTTTCCGCCCCCGCCCGCGCGCGCAGCCGGTACGCGCTGTTGCGGCTCATCCTGACAGCGCGCGCCGCCGCGCCGACCGATCCGGTCAGGTAGAGCCACGCGAGGAATGCGCACTGCCGCGCCTCGCTCCATCCGTCACGCCGCGCGCGCAGCGGCACGGGATGGAAGAACGGCGGCTTGCGGCGAAGCCGATGGGCGGGACGTTTGCGCATCGCCCAGGATAAGGCAGGTTTCGGCGGAGTAGGAAAGGTGGGGACAGTGGCTGGCGATATCGGTCCCGACGTTAACGCCCGCGCTTTTCGGCGAGTCGGGCCTCCTGAGCCTCCTGGTCGGGGACGCCCAGCGCGGTACGAAGGGCATCGGGCACAAGCTCGCGGTCATAGGGCGCCAGCGTCCAGCCCTGATCCGCCGACCTGGTAAATTGTGTGCCGTAAATCTGGGGGCGACCGATCTCCTGCAGATAACGGTCGAGCGTAGCGGCGGCGATCCACGGGGCCCTCGCATGACCTTTGGCGGTTGCAGCGAGCGCCAGCGAATGGGCCAGAAGATAAGAGTCCGGATCGCTGCCGTGCTGGAAGATGAAAGCGGCATGGTAATAGTCGTTTCCGGTGGACAGTGCACCGTCGGCCAGCAACTCCTCCGTCCGGTGGCGGCGTGCCATATCCCCTTCGAATATGCGCCGAAGAAAGGCCTGATCCGAAACTTTGTCCGGCGTCAATTCCTCCCGAATCTTCTGATCCGCCTCGAAGATATCGGTCATTTCCGCGTTATCTTTCGAAACTGGCTGGGCCAATCCATCGACCGGGATGCCCAGGACCAGAATCGCCACAAGAATCAGCCGCCACATCTTCCGCTCTCCTTCGCTAAGCTGCGCAATCCAAGCCTACTTCGTCGATAAGACAAGTCATTCACCAAACCAGCACGCCCGTGCAGTTCGAAATCCATCGCTCACGCCTGGACATTTGTTCTGCGACGCATGCCGCCCCGGTGGCGATCGTCGCTCCCCAACCCAAATCCGCTACTCTGCCGCTTCGCGCTCTCCATCCGGTCCGTTTTCGGAGGCGGACGCATCTTCGGGGAAATTGGCAAGGCGACGGGGCTGATGGCCGATAGGCAGCGCCTCGGTCAGATCCTGGGCGCTGGTATCGATATTGAGTTCCTCGAAACGCTCTCCGGTACGACGCAAATTCGTGTCGAAACTGCCGACGAGCTTGTCGAAGCTCTGGTTGGTCGAGTGCAGGCTTCGTCGAAGCGCTCCCATATGGCCTGCGACGACGCCCAGCCGATCATACAATTCCTTCCCCAGCTTGGCGATCTCGGCAGCGTCCGCTTGCACCCCTGCCTGGCGCCATACCGTGCTCACGGTCAGTGCGATCGACATGAAGTTGAGGGGGGAGGACAGTACGATCTGTCTTTTCAGAGCATAATCCAGCAGGCCCGCGTCCTGCGTAAGAGCAGCGTACAGGACATGCTCACCGGGCACGAACATGACGACGAAATCCGCCGAACCTTCGACATAGTCCTGGTAGCGCTTGCCGGATAATTCATCGATGTGCGTGCGCAATTCGCGCGCATGTGCGCGGAGCAACTCGGCCCGCTCTTCCTCGGTATCGGCCTCGTTTGCACGCGCATACGTGTTGAACACATTCTTCACGTCCACCACCAGGCGACGTCCACCCGGGATGTTTATCACCGCGTCAGGACGCAGCACGTTGCCCGTGTCCCCCCGCACGCTCCCTTGAAAGTCGAAATCCGCGCGATCGTATAGACCGCAGCTTTCGAGGAGATTTTCGAGCTGCAGCTCGCCCCAATCGCCCCGGGCCTTGGTTGCTCCGCGCAATGTGGTGGTGATCCGGTTGGCCCCCTCCACCACCCGCTCCTGCCCAGCGCGCACTTCCCCGATAACACCTTGCAACTGGTGGTACGCTTCGGTGCGGTTCTTCTCCAGTTCCTCCACCCGCTTGCGATAGCGCTCCAGCGTCTCACCCACCGGGCCGACCTTCTTTTCCAGCGCCAGAAGGCTCTCTTTGTTGAGATTAGCGAGCCGGTCGCTCGCGCTTTCGAGGAATTTGGCCTGAGCGCCCGAGAGCATTTTTTCGCCAATCTCGTTGAACTTGGCCTGCAATTTCTCCTCTGCTTCGACGAGTCGGCCCAGTTCCCTCTCAAATTGCTGTTCGCGTTCGGCAAACCGTTCTTCGAGAGCGCGTTCCCGTGCGGCAGATTGAGACTTCAGGGAATCGCGTTCGCTTTCGGCCGCATGGCGCTGCTCGCGCGCCGCATCCAGTTGCTGCTCCAGCCCGTCGACCCGCCCGGCCCGCTCGCGCGCGGCCTCCAGGTCGGCGAAGGTACGCAGGTATTTCGCGTCGAGCTCCTTCGCCTCCGCATCGCGCGCGGCATGTCGCGCGCGCCATTCCGCGGCGGGGCGCGAGCCGAAGAACCAGCCCGCCGCGCCCCCTATGCCAAGGCCGATGACGAGTGCGATGATGGTGAGTAGGGTCGGGTCCATGCGTCCGATGCTAGGGGGAACGGACGGGGAACGCTAGGGCGACGCGCAAAGCTTCAACATCAATGTCGCCCCGGACTTGATCCGGGGTCCGGCTTACATCGACACTGGTGCGCGCAGCAAAGAAGCGGGACCCCGGCTCGGGGGCCGGGGTGACGGGGGAGTTACGACGGTGGTTTTGCGTGGGATGTTTGCGTCGCTTGAGCCGACAAGCTCGGCTGGATTCCCGCCTTCGCGGGAATGACGACGAGGGGTCTGGCCGGGACGAGATCGGTCGGCGTCAGCCGACCGCAAGGCCGACCGGCCGCCCGCAGCGACGCGGCCTTCAGGCCGTGTGAGCGAGGATATCGCACCCCGGATGGGGTGCGCAGAAAACTACGCCGCCGCCCGCAGCTTGTTCAGCTTCTTGAGCGCCATGTTGCGCTTCAGCCGGCTGAGGTGGTCGATGAACAGAATCCCTTCGAGGTGGTCCATCTCGTGCTGCAGGCAGGTCGCGAGGAGGCCGTCGAGGTCTTCCTCATGCGTGTTCCCGTCGAGGTCCTGGTAGCGCACGCGGCAGGTCTTGGGCCGGTCCACGTCGGCGTAGATTTCGGGAACCGAGAGACAGCCTTCCTGATACGTCGACAGCTCCTGCGCCGGGTCGAGGATCTCGGGGTTCACGAACACCCGCGGTTCCCGCTTCGTGGGCTGGTGCGTATGCTCGTGCCCGCCGTGGTTGCACACCTCGGGCTCCGCATCGGGATCGTCGGGCTGGAGGTCGATCACCAGCACGCGCTTGGGCACGCCGACCTGGATCGCGGCGAGCCCGATGCCGGGCGCGTCGTACATCGTTTCGAACATGTCGGCGACGAGCGTCTTCAGCTCCTCGTCGAATTCGGTGACGGGGGTCGATACGGTCTTGAGCCGGGGGTCCGGCACTTCGAGGATTTCGCGGATGGCCATGGGGGTAATTTAGTGGCCGGAGCGGTTTTCGACAAGTGAGTCCCCGCGCAGGCGGGGATCTCGGGCAACTGGCGTCACTCTATCGGCCCGAGGTCCCTGCCTGCGCAGGGACTCACCTCACCCCAGCGGTCGCCGCGCGCGCAGGGCCTGCGCCAGCGTGCCTTCGTCGAGATAGTCGAGCTCGCCCCCGACGGGCAGGCCGTGAGCAAGCTGGGTGATGCGGACCGGGTAATCCTCCAGCCGCTCGGCGATGTAGTGCGCGGTGGTCTGCCCCTCCAGCGTGGCGTTCATGGCGAGCACGATCTCGTCCACCTCGCCTTCCTCCACCCGGCCGAGCAGCGTATCGATCGCGAGGTCCTCGGGCCGCACGCCGTCCAGTGCCGACAGGCGCCCGCCCAGCACGTGATAGCGCCCGGTGAACAGCTTCGCCCGGTCGAGCGCCCACAGGTCGGCGACGTCCTCCACCACGCATAGCTGCTTCGCATCGCGGCGCGGATCGGCGCAGATGCCGCACGGGTCCTGCGTATCGACATTGCCGCAGATGCGGCATTCGACCAGCCGTTCGCGCACCTCGGCCAGCGCGCCCATCAGCGCGGGCAGCGCGGTATCGCGCTTCTTCACCAGCCACAGCACCGCACGGCGCGCGCTGCGCGGGCCGAGGCCGGGCAGGCGCGCGAGCGCGGAGGCCAGCGTCTCGATTTCTTGCGATGCCATGGCAGCCCAGATAGGACGCGAGCGCTTCGAGAGAAAGGCCGCCTTCCACTATGCGCATCATCTTCATGGGAACGCCCGATTTCGCGGTGCCGACATTGCGTGCGCTGCACGCGGCGGCGCACGAGATCGTGGCGGTCTATACCCAGCCGCCGCGCCGGGCGGGCCGGGGCAAGAAGGAACAGCCGAGCCCGGTCGAACGTGCGGCGCGCGAACTGGGGCTGGAGGTGCGGCACCCGACCTCGCTCAAATCGGCCGACGAACAGGCGCGGTTCGCCGCGTCGGGGGCTGATGTGGCGGTGGTCGCGGCCTATGGCCTCATCCTGCCGCAACCGATCCTGGACGCGCCGGCGCATGGCTGCCTCAACGTCCATGCCAGCATCCTGCCGCGCTGGCGCGGCGCGGCGCCCATCCACCGCGCGGTGATGGCGGGCGATCCGGTGACGGGCGTCACGATCATGCAGATGGAAGCGGGACTCGACACCGGGCCGATGCTGGCGACGGTGCGCGTGCCGATCGAGCGCAAGACGACGGGCGAGCTGACCGCCGAGCTGGCCGACAAGGGCGCGCAGCTGATGGTCGGCACCCTGCGCGAACTCGCCAACCACCGCCCGCTGGCACAGAAGGACGCCGATGCGGTCTACGCGCCGAAGATCGACAAGGCCGAAGCGCGGATCGACTGGGCCGAGGACGCAGAAACGATCGAGCGCAAGGTGCGGGGGCTCGCCCCGTTCCCGGGGGCGTGGTTCGAAAT
>CAYNZQ010000020.1:0-19146 GCA_964401795.1 uncultured Citromicrobium sp. | reverse complement strand
GGCACCGTGCTCGACGAGGATTTCGCCATCGCCTGCGGCACCGGCGCGATCCGGCCGCTGCGGCTGCAGCGCGCGGGCAAGCCGGCGATGGACCGCGCGGATTTCCTGCGCGGGCGCGCGGTGCCCGAGGGGACTGTGCTGCCGTGACCCGCTTCGCATTGACGCTCGAATTCGACGGCACGCCCTTCGTCGGCCTGCAGCGGCAGGCGGCGGGCGCCAGCGTGCAGCAATCGGTCGAGGAAGCGGCGCAGCGGATCACGGGCGAGGCGGTGACGCTGCACAGCGCGGGCCGCACCGATGCGGGCGTGCATGCGCTGGCGATGCGCAGCCATTGCGACATCGCGAAGGATCTGACGCCGTTCCGCCTGATGGAGGCGCTGAATGCCCATCTGCGGCCCGATCCGATCGCGGTGACCGCGTGCGAGATTGTGCCGGACGACTGGCATGCGCGTTTTTCCTGCGTCGGGCGACGCTACACCTACCGCATCCTCAACCGGCGCGCGCCGCCCACGCTGACGCGCGACCGGGTGTGGCACGTCGCGCGCGATCTGGACGCGGACGCGATGCACCGCGCGGCGCAGGCGCTGGTCGGGCGGCACGACTTCACCACCTTCCGGTCCGTCCAGTGCCAGGCGAAGGACCCGGTCAAGACGCTCGACCGGCTCGATGTCGAACGTGTGGGCGAGGAGGTGCTGGTCCACGCCGACGCGCGCAGTTTCCTCCACCACCAGGTGCGTTCGATGGTCGGGTGCCTCGCGCTGGTCGGCCTCGGCCGCTGGCGCGAGGAGCAGGTGGGCGAGGCGCTGGCCGCGCGCGACCGGCAGGCGCTGGGCCTCAACGCCCCGCCCAACGGACTGTATTTCGTCGAAGCGGTTTACTGAAGGACAGCCGGAATGGGTGAGTCCCAGCGAAGGCTGGGACCTCCGGCAATCTCGCGCCAGCCTGATGGAGGTCCAAGCCTTCGCTGGGATTCTCGCTCTCCAGCGCCGCTCAATCGTCCAGGTCGCGCGCCACGCGCGGGTCGCCGAGAAGTTTCTCGATCCGGTCGGCTTCGTCGAAGCTCTCGTCGGGGCGGAAGCGCAGCCTGGGCGCGAATTTGAGGCCCAGGCGCTTCGCCACCTCGCGCTGGAGATAGGCGGTGTTCTGCCGCAGCGCGGTGACGATCTCGTCCTCGCCCAGCCCCAGCAGCGGTTTCACATAGGCGGTCGCCTGCTTCAGGTCGGGCGTCATGCGCACCTCGGTCACCGCGATATTCGCGGCCGACACGGTTTCATCGTGCACCTCCTGCCGGGCGAGCAGTTCGGAAAGGATGTGTCGCACCCGCTCGCCCACTTTGAGGACGCGGATGGAATGCTGCTCGGGGGTGAATTGCTGGCGTGCCATAGGGCCGATCTAGTCGCTTTGCCCGCGGATTTACAGGGGCATGGCGCACGCGGCGGGAGCGACATTCCGCGACCATTCGCGACGCAACCCGCGCCCGGTGTGTGGCATTGTTTCTATGTCCACGAAGCAGGAGACGCTCGATGAAAAAGACCATCATTCCCGCCATCGCCGCCCTCGCGCTGATCGTACCCGGAACGGTGCAGGCACGCGACTACCGGCACGATCGCCCCGATCGGCGCACCCACGTGACCAAGGTGGTGAAGGTCCACAAGACCACGAAGCGCAAATGGCAGCGCGGCCAGCGGTTCGATCGCCGCTACGCGACCAATTATCGCCAGGTGGATTACCGCCAGTATCGCGGCCTGCGCGCCCCGCCGCGTGGCTACCAGTACGTCCAGTCGGGCAACGACGTCCTGCTGGTCGCGATCGCCAGCGGCGTCATCGGGGCGGTCATCGGCGGCCTTGTGAACTAGCACCGCCGCACCAGCGGGGACGGCCTCTCGCCAGGACGGGGCCGTCCCTGTGCGCAGGATCAGCCGCCCATGCGGTCGAGGATTCGTCGCAGGGAGCGGATATTGCGCGCGGTGCTGCGCAGTCGCAGCAGCCGCATCTTCTGCGCCAGTTTCGAATTGCCGACCCCCTCGCGATAATCGACGAAGAAGACGCGCTCGCCCGCCGCCAGGCGCTCCGGTCCGTCATAGGCGGCGGCGAACGCCTTGAAGGCGGGGCGATCGAGCGGGGCGGCAAGGAAGTGCGTATGGACGAAGCGGTCCTCGCCCTCGCCCCCGAACGGATTGTCGGCGATCGCGGCGCGCAATTGCGCGGCCGACAGGACCACCACCAGGCTCTCGATCCCGAATTCGTCCTGCACGATCCGCGCGATGGCGGCAGCGGGATCGGCGCCCGGTTCCGAAGGGCGGTCGAACAGCAGATTGCCGCTGGCGACGACGGTCGCGACGTTCGCGAAGCCACGGTCCGTCAGCGCCGCCCGCAAATCCGCCATTTTCAGCTGGTTGCCGCCGACATTGATCGACCCGAGCAACGCCGCGCAGCGGGTCATGGCACACGCCCCCCGTATCGCATCCCCGCGGAAACGATCGGCCACAAAGAGAAGGGTGGCGCCGACGATGCGGCAGCCACCCTTCCCGGTTGCTTCGATGTGGTGCCGTTCATGCTACCTCCGTGCCGGAAGTAGCAGAGGCGGTCCTGATCTTACAGCGTGCGTTCGCGCTCCGTCACCTCGAACACCTCGAGCTGGTCGCCCGCCTTGATGTCGTTGGTGTCTTCCAGGACCACGCCGCATTCCAGACCGGCGCGGACTTCGTCGACGTCGTCCTTGAACCGGCGCAGGCTGGCGATAGTCGTGGCGGAAACGATGACGTCGTCGCGCGTGAGGCGCGCGTGCAGCCCCTTGCGAATGACGCCTTCCTCGACCAGCAGGCCGGCCGCCTTGTCCTTCTTGCCCGAGCGGAACACTTCCTTGACCGCGGCACGGCCGACGACCGTCTCGACCCGTTCGGGGCCCAGCTCGCCGATCATTTCCTTCGTGATCGCGTCGGTCAGGTGGTAGATGACGTCGTAATACATCATCCGCACCTTCTCGCGCTCCACCAGCTGGCGTGCCTTGGCGTTGGGCCGCACGTTGAAGCCGATGATCGGCGCGTTGGACGCCGCCGCCAGACCCACGTCGCTTTCGGTGATGGCACCCACGCCCGCATGCAGTACGCGGACCTTGATGTCGTCGTTCGAGAGATTGTGGAGCGCGGAATTGATCGCTTCCACCGAGCCCTGCACGTCCGCCTTCACCAGCACCGGGAATTCGATGACGTTCGACTGGAGGTTGTTGAACATCGTGTCGAAGCTGGTCGGGGCAAGCGCGGTGCGCTTCTCCGTCGCGCGTTCCTGACGATATTCGGCGACCTCGCGGGCGCGCTGCTCGTTTTCGACCACGGTCAGATTGTCGCCCGCCATCGGCACGCCGCCAAGGCCCAGGACCTCGACCGGCATGGAGGGGCCGGCTTCCTTGATCTGCTTGCCCTGATCGTTGACGATCGCGCGCACCTTGCCGCTCTGCGTGCCGACGACGAAGGTGTCGCCGCGCTTCAGCGTGCCGCGGGTGACCAGCACGGTCGCCACGGGGCCACGGCCCTTGTCGAGCTGCGCCTCGATCACGGTCGCATCCGCCGGGCGGTCGGGCCGCGCCTTCAGTTCCATCAGTTCGGCCTGCAGCGCGATCTTGTCGAGCAGTTCGTCGAGCCCGGTCTTGTTCTTGGCCGAGACTTCCACGTCCTGCACGTCGCCCGACATCTCCTCCACGATGACCTCGTGTTCGAGCAGGCGTTCGCGGATCTTCTGCGGGTTCGCCTCTTCCTTGTCGACCTTGTTGATCGCCACGATCATCGGGACGCCCGCGGCCTTCGTGTGATTGATGGCCTCGATTGTCTGCGGCATGATGCCGTCATCCGCCGCGACCACCAGCACCACGATATCGGTGACGTTGGCGCCGCGCTGGCGCATTTCGGTGAAGGCGGCGTGGCCGGGCGTGTCGAGGAAGGTGACGGTGTCGCCGTTCTTCGTCGTGACCTGGTAGCTGCCGATATGCTGCGTGATGCCGCCCGCTTCGCCGCGGGTCACATTGGTCCCGCGCAGCGCATCCAGCAGGCTGGTCTTGCCGTGATCGACATGGCCCATGATGGTGACCACCGGCGGACGCGGCCGCAGCGTTTCTTCCGGATCCTGGTCCTCGCTGGTGTCGATGTCGACGTCGCTCGCCGAAACGCGCTGAACGTTGTGGCCGAACTGGTCGACCAGCAGTTCCGCCGTATCCTGGTCGATCGTCTGGTTGACGGTGACCATCATGCCAAGGTTGAACAGTTCCTTCACCAGGTCGGCGCCCTTTTCCGCCATGCGGTTGGCGAGTTCCTGCACCGTGATCGCTTCGGGCACCACGACGTCGCGCACCTGCTTCTCGCGCGGGCGGCTGGGCCCGCCATGGGTGCGGCGTTCCTTCTCGCGGGCCCGCTTGAGCGCGGCGAGGCTGCGCGCGCGGCGCCCCTCGTCCTCGTTCAGGGCCTTGTTGACCGTCAGCTTGCCCGAACGGCGCTTGTCCGGACGCTCCGCCTTGGCAGGCTTTTCCTTTTCGGGCTTCTTGCGCTCGGGCTTCTTCGGCTCGGGCCGGGCCACGGGCGTGAACTTGCGCGGAGCGGGGCGCGCGCCGCCATCCTCGGCCTTCGCCGCCGGTGCGTCGGAGGTCTCAGCGGCGGGCGTCGCGGCGGCTTGCGCGTCGTCGTCGCCGCGTTCGGTGGCAAGCTGCTCTGCCGCCTCGGTCTCGGCCTGGCGCTGCTTTTCCGCCTCTTCTTCCGCCTTGCGGTTCTGCTCGATCCGGCGCCGCTCTTCCTCGGCCGCTTCCTTGGCCTCGGCGTCCTCGCGGCGGCGGGCCTCCTCGGCCATGCGCAGGCGGTCTTCCTCGGCCTCGCGCTGCAGGCGTGCCACCCGTTCCTGCGGCGTTTCGTCGCTGGGGGCGGGCCGCTTCGCGGGCGCGGGCTTCTTCGCCACCGGCGCGGGCGCCGGGGCGGGAGCGGGTTCGGGGGCGGGCGCCGGGGTCGGCTCCGGCGTGGGGGCAGGCGCGGCGGCGGGCTCCTCGCCCGGCTTCACCAGCTTGCGCCGACGCTTCACCTCGACCGCCACCTTGTTGGTGCGGCCG
Source organism: uncultured Citromicrobium sp. (assembly GCA_964401795.1). Lineage (GTDB taxonomy): Bacteria > Pseudomonadota > Alphaproteobacteria > Sphingomonadales > Sphingomonadaceae > Alteriqipengyuania. The sequence continues at coordinate 14,060 of CAYNZQ010000020.1, read as the reverse complement.
TGGCTGAAGGTCTGCTTGACCTCGCCCGCGTCGACCGCACGCTTGAGGCCAAGCGGTTTGCGGGTGCGGGTGTTGTTGTCGTCGTCGCTCATATACCTACCGTATTTCCTTCAAATCCAAATCGTCTCGCGGTTCACCGGCAAGCTCAAGCCGGTGGACCGGTACCCGCGCCGGGCGCCTCGCTGAAATGCAACAGGCGCTGGAGGGCCTGATCGACCCGCTGCGCCGCTTTCGCGTCGGCCAGCGCCAGGTGGACGACATTCTCGCGGCCCAATGCCACAGACAGGGCCTCGCGGTCCAGTGGCAGGCGCGTGCCCACCAGGCCCGACCCTTCCGCGTCCTGTCCCACGCGCCATGCCTGGTCGAGCTTGCGCGCGCCGTCGGCGCTGGCGTCGGCGGCATGGAGCAGCAGCTCCACCACCCCGCCCCGCGCGTGTTCCGCGATGCGGTCGGACCCCAAGATAAGGTTTCCGCTGCGCATTTCGAGTCCCAGCCGGTCGAGCAGCAGGCGGCGCAACCCATCCTCGATCCGCTGCGGCAAATCGTCGGGCACACACAGCGGCGCGCCCTTGAACGCCCGCGCCAGCGCGCCGCGCAGGCGGCCGCCCTTCCTGCCTGCGGCGCCCATCGCCTGTTCCAGCTCCGCCCGGGTCACCCCGATCCAGGCCCCACGGCCCGGCGCGCGCGCCAGCAGGTCCGGCAGCACGTCGCCCTCGGGCGAGATGGCCAGCCGGATCAGCCCGTCGCGCGGACCGTGATCCCCGGTCAGGATACAGCGCCGCTCCGGCGCGGACCGGCCGGTCCGCGCCGCGGGCGCTTCAGCGATGTCGGACGTCAGGCGCTCATTGGGTGGAGTCCGCATCGGCGGCCTCCTGCGTGTCGGCGGGCGGGGCATCCGCGGCGGTGGCCGGGCTTTCCTCGTCCTCGAACCAGTGCGCGCGGGCGGCCATGATGATCTCGTTGCCCTGCTCTTCGCTCAGCCCGAATTCGCCCAGCACGCCGCCCTTGTCCTGCTCGCGCATGGGGCGGTCGCGCCGCATCGGCGGGCCGTCGGGCGAGTTGTTGCGGCGCCGGGGCGCCTCGCGGCGCTTCGCGATGAGTTCGTCGGTGGCGAGATCGGCGAGGTCGTCCAGCGTCTTGATCCCGGCCTTGCCGAGCACGACCAGCATCGCCTCGTTGAGGTGCGGCAGCTCGGCCAGCTCGTCCTCGACGCCCAGTTCGCGCCGGGCCTCGCGGTGAGTCGCCTCCTGCCGTTCCAGCGCTTCCAGCGCGCGGCTCTGCAGTTCCTCGGCCAGCTCCTCGTCGAAGCCCTCGATCGAAGCCAGTTCCTCGAGCGAGACGTAGGCGACTTCCTCCAGTTCGGCGAAGCCTTCCGCGACGAGCAACTGCGACAGCGTCTCGTCGACGTCGAGCTCTTCCTCGAACATCTTGGAACGTTCGGCGAATTCCTTGCTCCGCTTCTCGCTCGCCTCTTCCTCGGTCATGATGTCGATCTGGTGACCGGTCAGCTGGCTGGCGAGGCGCACGTTCTGGCCGCGGCGACCGATCGCGAGGCTGAGCTGGTCGTCGGGCACGACGACCTCGATCCGGCCCTCGTCCTCGTCCAGCACCACGCGGGCGACGGTGGCGGGCTGGAGCGCGTTGACGATGAAGGTCGCCTGGTCCTCGCTCCACGGGATAATGTCGATCTTCTCGCCCTGCAGTTCCTGCACCACCGCCTGCACGCGGCTGCCCTTCATGCCGACGCAGGCGCCGACCGGGTCGATGCTGGAATCATGGCTGATCACGCCGATCTTGGCGCGGCTGCCCGGGTCGCGGGCGGCGGCCTTGATCTCGATGATGCCGTCGTAGATTTCGGGCACTTCCTGCGCGAACAGCTTGCGCATGAAATCGGGCGCGGCGCGGCTGAGGAAAATCTGCTGCCCGCGATTGTTGCGCTCCACCTTGGTGATCAGCGCGCGCACGCGTTCGCCGACACGGGCGGCCTCGCGCGGGATCTGCTGGTCGCGGCGGATGACGCCCTCGGCCCGGCCCAGGTTCACGATCACGTGGCCGAATTCGACCGACTTGATCACGCCGGTGATGATCTCGCCCGCGCGGTCCTTGAACTCCTCGTACTGGCGCTCGCGCTCCGCGTCGCGGACCTTCTGGAAGATCACCTGCTTGGCGCTCTGCGCGTCGATGCGGCCCAGATCGACCGGCGGCAGCGGATCGACGATGAAGTCGCCGACGCTGGCATCGTCCTTCAGCTTCTTCGCCGCCTTCAGGTCGACCTGCTTGAAGTAGTCCTCGACCTCCTCGACGACCTCGACGACGCGCCACAGGCGCAGATCGCCGGTCTGGGGATCGAGCTTGGCGCGGATGTCGTTCTCCGCGCCGTAGCGGTTGCGCGCGCTCTTCTGGATCGCCTCTTCCATCGCCTCGATGACGATCGCCTTGTCGATCATCTTTTCCGAAGCGACCGAGTTCGCGATCGCGAGCAGCTCGGCCTTGTTGGCGGAAATTGCAGTGGCCATCAGTCGTCAGCCTTTTCTTCTTCGACTTCGAGAACTTCCTCGGCACCGGCGGTGTCGAGCGGTTGGGTCGCGGCGATCAGCGCATCCGTCAGGAGCAGCTTCGCCGAATGGATACGATGGCGGTCGACCGTGACCTCGCCCGCCTTGGCATCGGCAATGGTCACGTCGTCGCCGGAGATACCGCGCAGGGTGCCGCGATAATTGCGCTGGCCGTCCCAGCCCTTCTCCATGCTGATCTTCGCCTCGTGCCCGGCCCACCGGGCGAAATCCTCCGCCCGGGTCAGGGGGCGATCGATCCCGGGGCTCGACACCTCCAGGTGATAGGCGCCTTCGACCAGCACCTCGCCGCGTTCCTCCGCCTCGTCCATGCGGTCGGAGATGCGGCGGCTCAGCGCGGCGCACTGGTCGATGACGAGCTGCCCGGTCGCCGGGTCCTCCGCCATCACCTGCAGCGCCTGCCCGCCGTCGCCGGCCTCGGACGGCATCATCTTCACGCGCACGAGATCGAAGCCGAGCGCCTGCGCTTCGGGTTCTATGATCTCGGTCAGGCGTGCCAAATCGGCCAAGTGCATCTCCAGCTAGTGCACGACGATCGCGACAAAGCGGTTTCGTGCCGGCCCCTTGCGGCGCCAGCCCCTCCAGTGTCGCGACAATGTCGGGATTGAGAGCTAGGTAGGCGCGCGGGGCCGCAATTGCAAGCAGCTTCGCGCCCGGTCAGCCGCCCCGGGCCTTGAACCACGGCTCCGCCGTGCGATCCACCGCCAGCGGGGCGAACGGGCGGATCAGGCGGTAGGCCTGCTGCGGCGTGCCGTCCTGCCACTGTTCCCAGTCCGCGCGAGGCAGGATCGCGGGCATGCGGTCGTGGATCGGGGCGACCGATTCGCCCGCATCGGTCATGATCATGGAAAAGCAGTCGCCCCACTCCTCGCTGGTGCGCCAGATGCCGGCGCAGGCGAGCAGGGCGCCCGCGGGATCGGCGAACCAGGTGCGCGTCATGCCCCCGCGCGGCCCCTCCGCTTCTGCAAAGGCGGTGACGGGGATGAGGCAGCGCCGTTCCTCGAAACTGTAGCGCCAGAAGAAGCTCCCGAGCTTGTCCGCGCGCGTGTTGTTGACCGGCCTGGGTTTGAGCGGCTGCCCCTTCGCGCCGGTCCGCTGCAGGGGGAAGCCCCACACCATCGGCCGCACCCGGCCCTGCGCCACGACCGGCGCAGGGTAGCCGGGATAGACCTCCTCCGCAGTGTTGGCGAGCGAGCCGTCGACAACCGCATCGAAGATTTTGGCGATCTCGGCATGCGCGCTCCTGATCTTGTAGAGGTTGCACATGGCCCGCCGCGCCTCAGCCCTCGTCCTCGCCGATGGCGTGTTTCTTGATGCAGTGGCGCAGCTGGTCGTAGCTGAGGCCGAGCGCCTTCGCCGTCTGGCGCTGGTTCCAGCGATGGCGGGCGAGCGCCGCCTCCACGATCGCCCGTTCGTGCGCGTCGACCGCGCCGCGCAAATCGTCGATCGCCTCGAAATCGATCGTCGTCGGGGCAGGCACGGCGTGGCCGGAGGCGGGCGCGGGTGCCTGCGCGGCGCGGCTTTCCCCCGGCAGGGGGTCCCACGGGCTGTCGAAGGGGTCGAACTGCACCGCGCCCACCGGATTGCGATCGTCCGCCCAGCGATAGACCGCGCGCTCCACCACGTTGCGCAATTCGCGAACGTTGCCGGGCCAGGGGTGCGTTTCCAGCGCGTGCTGTACCGGCTCCGCGAAGCCGGGCCAGCCGTCCCAGCCCAGTTCCGCCGCCATGCGGCGCCCGAACCAGTCGGCCAGCACGCCGATATCGCCCTCGCGCACGCGCAGCGGCGGCAGGGTGATAACCTCGAAGCTCAACCGGTCGAGCAGGTCGGCGCGGAAGGTCCCCTCCTGAGCGGCGCGGGGCAGGTCCTCGTTGGTGGCGGCGACGATGCGGACATCGACGCGGATCGGGCGGCTGGAACCGATGCGGGCGACCTCGCCATATTCGATCGCGCGCAGCAGCCGTTCCTGCGCGGCCATCGACAGCGTGCCGAGCTCGTCGAGGAACAGCGTGCCCTTGTCCGCTTCCTCGAACCGCCCCGCCCGCGCACGGGTCGCGCCGGTGAAGGCGCCCGCCTCGTGCCCGAACAGTTCGGCCTCGATCAGGGTTTCGGGCAGCGCCGCGCAGTTCATGATGATGAACGGCTCGTCCCAGCGCGTGGACAGGCGGTGGAGGCGCTCCGCGATGAGTTCCTTGCCCGTGCCGCGTTCGCCGACGACCAGCACCGGCCGGCTGAGCGGCGCGGCGCGGCTGGCCCGTTCGACTGAGTCCAGAAAGGCACCCGACTGCCCGACCAATTGCCCTTCACGTTCCATGGCCCGAAGAGTTAGGACATATCCCCACAACTTGGCAATATACCCCGGAACAACGCTGGTCGAGAAGCCGCAAATATACGGATTTGCGCGCTTCCGATGGTCTGGCACGCCTCGTGCAATGCGTGGGGCAACACACCAACACCCGCTTTTGCAACAGGGACGACCCCATGGACTTTCGCAGCTTTCTTCGCACCCGGCTCGGCCAGGCCTCGCTCGCCTCGGTGGCGGCGATGACCATCTTCGCGCTGTCGAACGGTTCGTTCGTGCAGCCGGGCATGGCGATCCAGCAACCCGCCGCGGCGCTGTGGATCGACCACGCATGAGCGGCCCCGACAAGCCTTACGACGGGCGCCTGACGCCCGAGCGCTCGCCCTCCCGGCTCGATTCCGAGATCGAGCGGCTGCGGCGCAGCCCCACCCCAACCAGCCGGTCGCGCGAGGAGCGCGCCGACCCCTTCAGCATCGGAGCACCCTTCATGGGCATTTTCAGCCGCACCCGCGACATCATCGCCGCCAATTTCAACGACATGCTCGACAAGGCGGACGACCCGTCCAAGATGATCCGCATGATCATCCTCGAGATGGAGGAAACGCTGGTCGAAGTCCGCGCCAGCGCCGCGCGCACCATCGCCGACCAGAAGGAAATGCATCGCCACACGGTGAAGCTGGACAAGCTGCAGGCCGACTGGGGCGAGAAGGCGCAGCTCGCGCTCAGCAAGGATCGCGAGGATCTGGCGCGCGCCGCCCTGGTGGAAAAGAAGAAGGCGTCCGACATGTCGGAACAGCTGAAGGAAGAGATCGCAGTGCTCGACGATGCGCTGCGCGCCTACGAGAAGGACATCGAGAAGCTGCAGCATCGGCTGCGCGAGGCCCGCAGCCGCCAGAGCGCGATCGCCGCGCGGCTGGAAAGCGCGGAGAACCGCGTGAAGCTGCGCAGCCTGATGACCAACGAGCGGGTCGACGATGCGCTGCACCGCTTCGACCAGTTGGAGCGCCGGGTCGATTACGCGGAAGGACGCGCCGACGCGCTCAAGATCGCGGACCAGGGCAAGCCGAGCCTGTCGGACGAGATCGCGGCGCTGGAAGGCGGCGACAGGATCGACGACGAACTGGCCGAAATGAAGCGCGCACTGGGCATGACGGACGACGATGCCGCGGGCGCCGACACCGAGAAGAAGGAGGGCTGATCCATGGAAGACTTTTTCGTCATTGCCGCGATCTTCATCGCGCTGCCGTGGATCGTGCTCCACTACATCACGCGGTGGAAGACCTCCGCCACCATCACCACCGACGACGAGGCGCTGCTGGAGGAAATGTACCAGCTTGCCAAGCGGCTGGACGAGCGGATGGACACCGTCGAACGGCTGGTCGCGCACGACCACGCGGACTTCAAACCCGCCCGCCTCGTGCAGAATAACGACGAAGACAACGCCACGCTGGCCGAGCTGGAAAACCTGCTGGCCGAGAAGAAGGGAGCCCGCAAATGAACAGCCGTACCAAGCTCTATCGCGACAAGCAGAACGCAAAGCTGATGGGTGTGTGCGCGGGGATCGCCGAATACACCGGGATCAACGCCATGTGGGTCCGGCTCGGCTTCATCGCAGCGATCCTTTCGGGAGTGCTGAGCCCCATCGTGCTGCCGCTCTACTTCCTGGCCGGCCTGCTGCTGAACAAGAAGCCGCCCTATCTCTACGCCGACAAGGACGAGGAGAAGTACTGGCAGGGCGTGCGCCAGAACCCGAAGCGCACCGTGCGCGAGGTACGCGGCAAGTTCCGCGAGATCGACCGCCGGCTGGCCGACGTGGAAAGCTATTACGTGTCGAACAATCCGCGGCTCAACGCCGAGATAGAGCGGCTGCGCTGAGCGGCCGGTAGAGGGAAAGAAGGGAGGAAAACCGCCATGCAAGGCATACTCGCACTGATGATCCCGCTGGCACCGTTCTTGATGGTCGTCGCGATCGTCTGGATGAAGAACCAGCGCCAGCTAGAGGAAAAGCGGCTCGATGCCGCGGCCAATCACAGCGCCGAGGCCGCCGCGCTCCACGCGACGCAGGTCGCCGAACTCGAAAACCGGGTCCGCGTGCTCGAACGCATCGTCACCGACAAGGGCTACGACGTCGCCGCGCAGATCGAGGCGCTGCGCGACCAGCAGCGGGTCGACGAACAGGGCGCGGGCACACCGCTGACCATGCGTGATCGGGAGACGGCGTGATGGATACCAGCCTGATCGAAGCGCTGACCCCGATCGCCCCGCTCATCGGCATCATCGCCGTGGTCTGCACCGGCGGCTGGGTCATCAACACCTGGCTGCGCATCCGGCACGGCTACCCGCTCGATGGGGCGTGGGGCCAGGCGGTCTATCCCAGGAGCGACGAGGCCGTCGAACGGGTCAAGCTGCTGACCAAGGAAAACGCCGAACTGCGCGCCGAGATCGGGTCGATGAAGGACCGGCTCGCCACGGTGGAGCGGATCGTGACCGACCGCGGCTATCAGCTGTCGCGCGAATTCGATGCGCTGCGCGACGGACAGGAGAGCAACTGATGGACCCCGATTCCTTCTTCGTCCTCGTCATCCTGTTCTTCGTCGTCGTCATCCCGGTGGTGCTGGGCGTAGGCAGCACGATGCTGAACCGCTGGCTCGCCCACAAGGAGCGCACGATGGAGCTGACGGCGAAAGAAGCCGCGGAAAAGGCGGCGCAATACGCCGCGCATGTCGAGCGGCTGGAGCAGCGCATGCGGGTGCTGGAACGCATCGCGACCGATCTCGCCGCCCGCATCGAGGACTTGCGCGAGCCGGCATCGCAGGGGGAGAAACTGCAATGAACCTTTGGACCATGATCGTGCTGGTGGTCGCCATGAGCATGCTGACCGCCATAATTACCGAACGCTACAAGACCCTGCGCAAGACAGGCGGTCGCGAGGCCGAGGACGAGCGGAGGGCCTTGCGCGACGATCGCGACGCCGCCCGCGCCGAATTGGAAGAACTGCGCGACCGGGTGAAGGTGCTCGAACGGATCGCCACCGATCCCTCGCGCCGGACCGCGGACGAAATCGAGAGGCTGCGCGAGGACGGCTGAGCGCCGGGCTTCGCCAAGGAGAGGAGATGGAGATGGCCGACCCGACCGTGACGATAGCGCTCAGCGTCCTCGCTGGCCTCCTCGTCGTCGCCGCCGCGCTGCTGCATGCCTGGCAGGGCTGGCTCGCGCTCAAGCGCAGCGAGCTCGACCGCGGCATCCCGCGCCGCGACGGCGGCACCCGCGATCCCGACCGCATTCCGCCCGAAGGGGCGGCGCGGATCGAGATCGCCGACCTCAAGGAACGCATCCGCAAGCTGGAAGCGATCGCCAACGGGGTGGACCTTTGAACGGCCCACGCGGGCACGCGACCCAGGCCGGCATCGGCCTCGGCAGCGCGCTGGCGGTCGCCATCAGCTGGAGCCTGCACAAATCGATCCTGTGGGCGATCCTCCACGGCATCTTCGGCTGGTTCTACGTCGTCTATTATGCATTCACCCGGCCGGGCGGGCTGTCCGGCTGAACGGCGAGTTGCGGGGGAGCGCACCAGCCCCTAACTGCCACCCCATGCGAACCCTGTCCGACATTGCCGAAGAATACACGTTCCTCGAGGGGGATGAACGCTATCGCCTGCTGATCGAGCTGGGGCGCGAGCTCGAACCGATGCCGCCGGCGCTGAAAACCGATGCCACGCTGGTGCGCGGCTGCTCCGCACAGGTCTGGGTCTATCCCACCGGCGACGACGATGCGCTGCACTTCCTCGCCGACAGCAACGCCGCGATCACCAAGGGGATCGTCGCGCTGGTGATCGCCGCGGTGCAGGACAGGCCGGCCGAGGACGTGGCGCAGATGGACGTGACCGCCGCGCTCGAACCGTTCGATCTCAAGAACCAGCTGTCGAGCAACCGCACGCAAGGGGTGCCCAACATGATCGCGCTGGTGAAGGAACACGCCGCGCGGATCGCGGCCGGATAGCGATGCGCCCGCTGTTCCTGTCCGGGGGGCTGCTTTCCGTCGGCCTGGCCGTGGTGGGCGCGGTATTGCCGCTGATGCCGACCGTCCCGTTCCTGCTGTGCGCGGCCTACTGCTTCGCGCGCAGCAACCCCGAATGGGAACGCCGGCTGCTCGATCACCCGCACTGGGGCCCCTACATCGTCGACTGGCGCGACCGCGGCGCGATCAGCCGCAAGGCGAAGACGCTGGCGATCGTGGGCATGGCGGCCGGTGCGGTGTTCACCTATTTCACGCTCGGCTCGCCGTGGTATTTTGCCTCCGTCGCGATCCTGGTCGTGGTCGGCGCGTGGATCGCAACCCGGCCCGAATAAAGGCAACCGCTTGCCTGCCGGGCGTCCGGTTGGCAGGCTCGTCCCGGGTCGGCTGGCAGGGGACGGCGATGCACCAGCACGAATTGAGACGGCAGATCGTTTCGGAAATGCACCTGCGGCGCTGGCCGCCGGTGCCCGTGCCCGGCCTGATCCTGCAATGGGTGACCGAGATCGACCCCGGGGACCGCGCCGACGAGCTCGCCCGGCTCGACCTCCACAGCCATGCGACCGGCGCCGATGCCCACCCGCGCCATCGCGAAGGCACCCTGCCGGGCGATATCCGCTTCGTGTGGGAAAGGCACAGCGAGGGAAGCAGCGTCGCACTGTTCGTACCGTGCGGCGAGGCCGGCGCGTTTCTTGCCCCGCGCGAGGACGAGCGGCTGGCGCAAGCCCTCGCCTGGGTCGACGGTCTGCCGGGCGAAATCCTGCGCGCGACCGCGATCCATACGGTCGAAACCGAGGCCGAGGCGGAGGACATCGTGCTGCGCCTGCTATTGTCGCGCAGCGAACTGGTATCGTGCCACCTGCACGGCAAGGCGTGGATCTGGTCCGATTTCCGGATCAAGGGCGACGGGTTCGGCCGCCTGCTGGTCGCGCGCAACGGCATGGACCGGCGCGATTTCACCCGGATGATGCAGCGGCTGCAGGAACTGGGCAATTACCGCAACAAGGCGCTGCTCGGCCTGCCGGTGGCGCAAGGGGTGTGGCCCCGGCTGGACCAGGCGGAGGAGCGGCTGGCCGCGCTCTCGCTGCGGGTGACCAATGCCGAGGAGACCGACGACACGCTGCTGACCGAGCTGTCCGAACTGTCGATCGAGCTGATGGCGGTGGCCGCCGCGACCAATTACCGGCTGAGCGCGACCGCCGCCTATTCGCGGCTGGTGGAAGAACGGCTGGAGCAGCTCGCCGTCAGCCCGATCGAGGGGTTCTCCTCGCTGGTCGATTTCACCGAACGGCGCTTCCTGCCCGCGATGCGCACCTGCCTGGCGGTGGGGGAGCGCGAGCGGCAATTGTCGCTGCGCGCCAGCCAGCTGTCCTCGCTGCTGCGCGCGCGCATCTCTACCCGGATCGAGAACCAGAACGGGCGGCTGCTGCGGTCGATGGAACGGTCGAGCACGCTGCAACTGCGCCTGCAGCAACTGGTCGAGGGGCTGTCGGTGGTGGCGCTGAGCTATTACCTCATCGGCCTGATCGGTTACGCGCTGAAAGGCGGCGCGCACTGGTGGCCGGGGCTCGATCCCGAATTCGCGCTCGGCCTGCTGGTGGTCCCGGTGGTGGCCCTGGTCTGGTTCGGTCTCCACACGGTGAAAAGCCGCGTGCTGGGAGAGGCCGGTTGAGAGCGGGCTAGGCCCCGACGCTGTCGCGCACGCGCGCCGTTCCCGCCTCGCGTTGCCGCTTCAGCTCCGCCTTCAGCCGGGCCGGATCGCGCGCGAACACGAAGCCGAAGCTGACCCCGCCTTCCTTGCCGATGGTCGCATGGTGCAGCTTGTGCGCCTGCACCAGCCGCTTGGCATAGCCCGAACGCGGCACCCACTTGAAATAGCGCTGATGAACCAGCCCGTCATGCACCGCGGTATAGATGATGCCGTAAGCGAGCACGCCGACGCCGATCCAGGTGGCGGGCCACCAGGCGGCGTCGCCCAGCACCAGCGGGCTGCCGAGCGCGAACATCGAAATGCTGAGCGCCGCGCCCACGACCGCGTAGAGGTCGTTCTTTTCCAGTACGTTGTCGTGCGGTTCGTGGTGGTCGCGGTGCCAGCCCCAGCCGAAGCCGTGCATGATGTATTTATGGCTGCTCCACGCGACCCCTTCCATCGCGAGGACGGTGGCGAGAACGATCAGGATGGGCAGGACGACGTGCATCACACGCCACCATATAGGTCAGTCGCGCGGGAAAAAGAACCGCGCGATTTCCTCGCCGATGCGAGCCGGGCGAAGGGTCTGCGCATCGACGCAGCACCAGCTCGACTTCACTTCGGCAAGCACTTCCCCGCCCCGTTCGATCACGGTGTGGTAGAACGCACGCGCGCCCTTCGTGCTTTCGAGCACGGTCTTGGCGATCACGTCGTCCTCGAGGAAGGCGGGCTTGCGGTAGGTGATCTCGTGCTTCAGCGCGACCCACAGCCGGCTCGCCACCGCCTCTGTCGGGGCGAGTTTCTGCCAGTGCGCCAGCACCGCATCCTGCACCCAGCCGAGATAGCGGGCGTTGTTCACGTGGCCCATGAAATCGATATCGTCGGGCCGGATCGTGATCGGGTGACTGAAGGAAGCTGCTGACATGGGTGTAAGTTAGCACGGCCAAGGTTTCTTTTCCATGACCCGCATATTGCTTTTTTGCGCGGGCCCGGCGGCGACTGCACACATCGGCCATGTCGAGCCGTCCGCGCACCCTGTACGAGAAGATCTGGGACGATCACGTCGTCGAAACACGCGGCGATGGCACCGCGCTTCTCTACATCGACCGCCATCTGGTGCACGAGGTCACCAGCCCCCAGGCATTCGAGGGCCTGCGCGCCGCGGGGCGCCGTGTACGGCGGCCCGACCTGACGCTGGCGGTGCCCGACCACAACCTGCCGACCACGCCGCGCGTCGCGCCCGACGGCACCCGCCTGCCGATCGCGGATGCCGCCAGCGCGAACCAGCTCGCCGCGCTCGAACGCAACACCGCCCGGTTCGGCATCGCCTGCATCGACGCGGTCGCGCCCGCGCAGGGCATCGTGCACGTGGTCGGTCCCGAGCAGGGCTTCTCGCTGCCGGGCACGACCATCGTGTGCGGCGATTCGCACACCGCCGCGCATGGCGGAATCGGCGCGCTCGCCTTCGGCATCGGGACGAGCGAGGTGGAACACGTGCTGGCGACCCAGACGCTGCTGCTGCGCCGGTCGCGGACGATGGAGGTGCGGGTCGAAGGCGCGCTGGGCCCGGGGGTCACGGCGAAGGACCTGATCCTGCACATCATCGGCCGGATCGGCACCGCGGGCGGAACCGGGCACGTGATCGAATATCGCGGCAAGGTGTTCGAGGACATGAGCGTCGAGGGGCGCCTGACCGTCTGCAACATGAGCATCGAGGCCGGCGCGCGCGCCGGGCTGATCGCGCCCGACGACGCGACCTTCGCCTATCTGAAGGACCGCCCGATGGCGCCGCGCGGGGCCGAATGGGACGCGGCGGTGGCCAACTGGCGCACGCTGCGCACGGACGAAGGCGCCACCTTCGACCGCAGCGTCACTATCGACGCGGCCGGGGTCCAGCCCACCGTCACCTGGGGCACCAGCCCCGAGGACACGGCGCCGATCGACGGCACGGTGCCCGATCCCGACGGCTTCGCCGATCCCGCCCGGCGCGAGGCGGCGCGCCAGAGCCTCGCCTATATGGGTCTGTCGCCCGGCCAGCGGATCGCGGACATCGCGATCGAGAACGTGTTCATCGGCAGTTGCACCAACAGCCGGATCGAGGATCTGCGCGCCGCCGCCGCCGTGCTGCGCGGGCGCCGCGTCGCGCCGCACGTCAAATGGGCGATCGCGGTCCCGGGATCGGGACTGGTGAAACGGCAGGCGGAGGCCGAGGGGCTGGATCGCGTCTTCACCGATGCCGGGTTCGAATGGCGCGAGCCGGGATGCTCCGCCTGTCTCGCCATGAATCCCGACAAGGTGCCCGCCGGGGAACGTTGCGCCTCCACCAGCAATCGCAATTTCGTCGGCCGGCAGGGTCCGGGTGCGCGCACCCACCTGATGAGCCCGGCCACCGCGGCGGCATCCGCCGTGGCCGGGAAACTGGCCGACGCACGCGGCCTGATTCTTTCGGAACACTCCGCGGCGCAAGACGCTGGTGCGGCATAACCTTATGGGAAAGAGGATAATTCCGACATGAGCTTCAATTCGAGCAAGGGCGGCAAGGCCGCCATCGCCGCCAGCGCCGCCATCGGCTCCGCCGCCATTGCGGGCGCGCTGCTGTTCGCCACCAGCCGTCGCCGCAACAGCCCCCAGCAACCCGGCCCCATCCCCTCGGGCGAGAAGCCGGAAACCGACTGATGGACGCGGTCGACATCGTCGCAGGCCGCGCGATCCCCTTCGGCGCGAAGAATGTCGACACCGACGTCATCATCCCCGCGCACTGGCTGAAGACGGTCACGCGCGAGGGGCTGGGCGAAGGGGCGTTCGAAACCGTCCGCGCCCGGCCCGGCAACGTCTTCGACCGGCCCGAATTCGCAGGCGCGCCGATCCTGATCGCGGGCGACAATTTCGGTTGCGGGTCGAGCCGCGAACATGCCGCCTGGGCGCTGCTCGACCGCGGCATCCGCGTGGTGATCGCGCCCAGCTTCTCCGACATCTTCAGCGGCAACGCATTCAAGAACGGCATTCTGGCGGTCGAATTGCCGCCGGAGCAGGTCGATCGCCTGCTGCAGGTGGCGCAGACCGACCCCGTGACCGTCGATCTCGACAGCCAGACCGTCACCACCCCCTTCCAGGACCGGTTCGCCTTCGCGATCGATCCGTTCCGCAAGGAATGCCTGCTGAAAGGGCTGGACGAGATCGGCCTGACGCTGGCACGCAATGCGGCGATCGACCGGTTCGAAGACCGGTTGCGATCGGATCGTCCGTGGCTCGCCCCGGCGGCCTGATCCCACGACACACGAAGGGAGGCAATCGATGAAAGCCGTACTGACCAAGCAAGTCGGCGGACCCGAAACGCTGGTGGTGGAGGATATCGACGCACCCTCCCCCGGCCCGGGCCAGGTGGTGGTGGACGTGGCCGCCTGCGCGATCAATTTTCCCGATACCCTGATGATCCGCGACCTCTACCAGTTCAAGCCGGAGCGGCCCTATTCGCCCGGCG
>CAYNZQ010000019.1:0-34885 GCA_964401795.1 uncultured Citromicrobium sp. | reverse complement strand
GGCTCGCCAGGCTGCCCGCGCCGAGCGCCATCTGGCTCATCAGCCAGCCGCCGAACACCCCGCCATAGGGGTTCATGTCGGTCGGCATCGCCGTGACGCGGATGAGGGGAATGCGGTCGGTTATTGTTCCTCTCCAAGCTGCGCTAGATCGCTGGGCGATGGAGCTTCTTTATCCTCTCCCACAGGGAGGGAGGAATTCAGCGCTGCGAGAATCGTCCTAGCAACGCTCTCCGGGTTGTGGAGAATGTCGTTGTTCCAGAAGCGGAGAATCCGAAAACCTTGCGCTTCGAGCCAAGGGGTGCGCCGTGCATCCGTAACGCTGTCGGCATGCTGCGAACCGTCTGCCTCCACGATCAGCCTCGCTTCGAAGCAAACGAAATCGACGATGTAGTCCCCGATCTGCTCCTGGCGGCGAAACTTTGCGCCCAAACGTCTCGCCCTGACGATCGACCAAACTTTGCGCTCCGCGTCGGTGGGTTCGCGACGCATCCGTTTCGCTAGCGGGAGCAGGTTTCGCCTGCCCCCTCTCCTTCCCACCGCTGCGCGGCGGGCCCCTTCCTCTCCCGCAGGGGGAGAGGAGACTTGCACGTCATTCCTCTCCGTTTGCCGGAGAGGATACGCAGACTTGCGAGCTCGCTCGCTAGTCGCAGTTGGAGAGGTCAAACCACCAGCCCCATCGGGTTTTCGACCAGGCTCTTGAACGCCTCCATCAACTGCGCGCCGGTGGCGCCGTCGATGGCGCGGTGGTCGAAGCTGCCCGATGCGGTCATCACGGTGGCGACCGCCAGCGCGCCGTCGACCACGTAGGGCCGCTGCTCGCCCGCGCCGACCGCCATGATCATAGCCTGCGGCGGATTGATCACCGCGTCGAACTGCTTGATCCCGAACATGCCGAGATTGGAGAGGCTGGCGGTTCCGCCCTGGTATTCGTGCGGCTGCAGCTTCCCGTCGCGCGCCTTGCCCGCCAGTTCCTTCATCTGGGTGCTGATCTTCGCCAGCCCCTTGCTGTCCGCCTCGGTGATGATCGGCGTGATGAGGCCGCTGGGCGCGGCGACCGCGACCGACACGTCGGCGCGGCTGTAGCGGTGGAGCGTGTCGCCCTGATAGCTGACATTGCAATCGGGCACGCGGATCAGCGCGCGGGCCAGCGCCTTGATCAGCAGGTCGTTGACCGACAGCTTCACCCCGTCCGCCTCCAGCCCGGCATTGAGCTGCTTGCGCAGCTCGAGCAGCGCGTCGAGCCGGATATCGATCGAGAGGTAGTAATGCGGGACCTGCTGCTTGCTCTCGGTCAGGCGGCGCGCAATGACCTTGCGCACGCTGGAGAGCTTTTCCTCCTCGTACGGCGCACCGTATTCGCTCTCGGCGGGCGTCCTGGACAGCGTGCGGGGCTGTTCCATCTCGCCGGTGCCCTCGGCCTTCGCCGCCTTCGCGGGCTTGGCCGTACCCTTCTGCGCGGCCTCCACATCGGCCTTCACGATCCGGCCGTGGGGGCCGGAGCCTTTCACGTCGGCAAGATCGATCCCCTCCTGCTCGGCAATCCGCTTCGCCAGCGGGGAGGCGATAATGCGGTCGCCGTCCACCTTCGGCGCGGGGGCCGACTGCGGCAGTTCCTGCGTCTTCGCCGAAGCGGGTTTGGCATCCTTCGCGGTGGTGCGGTCGGCAGGGGCCTGCCGGTCGCCCTTCGCCGCGCTGTCGGTATCCTTGCTGTCGCTTGACGGCGCGGCACTGGCCGCTTCCTCGACGTCCTCGCCTTCCCCGGCGAGCATCGCGATGACGGTGCCGACGGAGACGCCTTCGGTGCCCTCCTCCACCGCGATGCTGGCGATGGTGCCTTCGTCGACCGCCTCGAATTCCATCGTGGCCTTGTCGGTCTCGATCTCGGCCATGATGTCGCCCGCCTCGACCTTGTCGCCGACCCCGACGAGCCATTTGGCGAGGGTGCCCTCCTCCATGGTGGGGGACAGGGCGGGCATCTTGATCGGTGTCGGCATCGGAACTCCTCTTTTGCCGGTCGGCTTAGGCGAAATGGGTAAAGCCGGGCAAGGTCCTTGCCACGCATACGTTTTCAGCCGATATCCGTGCCCGGGAGGCAGCTTTGCGGACATTCCTTGTCATCATCGACGAGACCGAGGAGGCGCGGAAGGCGCTGCGCTATGCCAGCAGGCGCGCGGCGGCGACGGGCGGAACGGTCCAGATCCTGGCGCTGGTGGAGCCGCAGAGCTTCAACGCCTTCGGCGGCGTGCAGGCCACGATCGAGAAGGAGGCCCGCGACCGGGCGGAAGCGATCGCCACCAGCGCGGCGGGCAATCTCTACTCCGAAAGCGGCCGCATGCCCGCGATCACCGTGGAGGTGGGCGACGGCAATACCGTTGTGCGCACCTATCTGGAGGCGCATCCCGAAGTCAGCATGCTGGTGCTGAGCTCCGCCGCGGAAGGCGCGCCGGGGCCGCTCGTCTCGCATTTCTCCCAGGTGGTCGGATCGCTGTCTTGCCCGGTCGTGTTCCTGCCCGGGCGCCTCAGCTTCGAGGAAATCGACCGCCTCGCCGAATAGCGAGGCGGCGGATCACTTCTTCTTGCGGCCCTGGTGCCGGATATTGCCGGGGCGGCCGCGCTTGCCCTGCGCGTGACCGGGCCCTGCCCCCTTCCTCTTGCCCCGGGGAGGACCGCCTTTCTTGCGACCCGGCGGACGATCGCCGCGCGGTTCGATCTTGCCCCCCTCGCTGTCGGGCACGTCGAATTTGAGCGCGCCGGTCAGCGGGTTCGATTCGGCGAGCTTCAG
Organism: uncultured Citromicrobium sp.; assembly: GCA_964401795.1. Lineage (GTDB taxonomy): Bacteria > Pseudomonadota > Alphaproteobacteria > Sphingomonadales > Sphingomonadaceae > Alteriqipengyuania. Next base: position 32,103 of record CAYNZQ010000019.1, on the reverse strand, counting down.
CCGCAGCCGCTGCCCCACCTCGTACCGCGTGCCGCTGTCCGATCCGACCAGCGCCTGCGCGGCCTCGTCGTAATGGAAATATTCGCGGCCCAGCGTGGATACCGGCACCAGCCCGTCCCCGCCGAAGCCGAGGATCGTGGCGAAGAAACCGAAGCCCTGCACGCCGGTGATCCGCGTTTCGAATTCCTGCCCGACCTTGTCGGCGAGATAGGCGGCGACGTAGCGGTCGATCGTGTCGCGTTCCGCCTCCATCGCGCGGCGCTCGGCCTGGCTGATGGCATCCGAAACCTCGTTCAGACTGCTGCGGTCGCGCTCCGACAGGCCGCTGGTGTCGGGTAGCGAGCCCGGCGGCGCGGGCTGCTCCAACCCGTAGGCGTCGACCAGCGCGCGGTGGACCAGCAGGTCGGCATAGCGCCGGATCGGCGAGGTGAAATGGGCATAGCTGCCGAGCGACAGGCCGAAATGGCCTGCGTTCTGCGGCCCGTAATAGGCCTGCGTCTGGCTGCGCAGCACCGCCTCCATCAGCAGCGCCTTCTCCGCCTCGTCGGTGACGTCCTTCAGGAAGCGGTTGAACAGCGTCGGCGTGACGACCTGGCCCAGCGCCAGCTTCCTGTCCTGCGTCGCGAGGTAGTCACGCAGCGCGATCAGTTTCTCGCGATTCGGCGGTTCGTGAATGCGATAGACGACCGGCGCGGTCTTCGCCTCCAGCGCCTTGGCCGCGGCGACATTGGCGGCGATCATGAAATCTTCCACTACCCGGTGCGCGTCGAGCCGCTCGCGCACCGCGATTTCCGCGATCTTGCCCTGCTGGTCGAGCACCACGCGCCGTTCCGGCAGGTCGAGGTCGAGCGGATCGCGCGCCTCGCGCGCGGCGAACAACGCCTGCCACGCGGCCCACAGGTTCCGGAGTTCGTCCGACGCCGTACCGTCGTCGATCGCAGCCTGCGCGTCCTCGTAGGCGATATTGTGCGCCAGCCGCACGATCGCGCGGGTGAAGCGCCACTTGGTCACCTTGCCCTCGGGCGAGATGCGCAGATGGCACGCCATCGCCGCGCGATCCTGATCCGCCTTGAGCGAGCATACGTCCGCGCTCAGCACCTCGGGCAGCATCGGCACGACGCGGTCGGGAAAATAGACGGAGTTGCCGCGCTTCCTCGCCTCGCGATCGATCTGGCCGCCGGGGCGGACATAATAGCTGACATCGGCGATCGCGACGATCGCGTTGAAACCGCCATTACCGTCGGGCTCGGCCCAGATCGCGTCGTCGTGGTCGCGCGCGTCGGCGGGGTCGATCGCAAGGATGGGGACGTGCCGCAGATCCTCGCGCCGGTCGGCGTGAAGTGGCAGCTTCGCGGCGCGCTCGGCCTCTTCCACCACCTCTTCGGGGAAGACATTGCGGATACCGTGCTTGGCGATCGCAATCAGGCTGAAGCTGCGCGGCTCCAGCGGGTCGCCCACCACCTCGGTGACGTTGACGCCCGCCCGCGCGCCGCGCCCGGCAGGCTCGGCAAGCACCAACTGCCCTTCCTCCGCCCCGGCGAGATCGCGGATGGGGGAGGAATTGCGGACCTTCTTGTCCACGGGTGCAAGCCATGCCTGCCCGCCGTGATCGATCTCCACCACGCCCATCAACCCTTCGGTGCGGGCGGGCAGTTTCTTCATCGGGTGCGCGCGCCAGCCGTGCTCCGTCTCCTCGTTGCGGGCGAGGATACGGTCCCCGCGGCGCAGCGCCGGCATGCCCTTGCCCTGCCCGCGCCCCTTGCCGCGGCCGCCCTTGCTTTCGACCACCAGCAGGCGCGGCGGTTTGGAACCGTCGTCCGGGTTCCAGTTCTCGGGCTGGGCGAAAACCTCGCCGTCGTCGATCTCGACGACCGTGAGCACGGTAACCTTCGGCACCCCGCCCATGCGATGATAGGCGGTCTTCCTGCCGTCGATCAGGCCTTCCTCGGCCATGTCCTTGAGGCGCTTCTTCAGCGCGATCTTTTCCTGACCCTTCAAACCGAAGGCCTTGGCGATCTCGCGCTTGCCGGCCGGCGTGTCGGAGGTCTGGATGAATTCGAGTATCTGCTCGCGGCTGGGCATTCCCTGAGGCTTGCCGCGCGAGCGCTTCGCTTGTGCTTTTTGTGTCATTGAGCCCCGATATGGGGGGTCGGCTAGTCGCTGTCACCCTCCGGCTTCGCCAAAGGCGCGAAAGCACCGCCGGGCACCGCGCTGGCGACCGGGCTGCAGACGCCGTTGGCGGCGCAGGCGGAGACCCCGAAGATCCAGTCGTCGCCCCGGACCGGCGCGGTAAAGGTGAACGTCCTGTCTTCGACCGGTGTTACCGGGCTGCCCTCGCTCGGCGTTTCGAGATTCACGAGACCGAAATCGCGGCTCCAATACGGCTCGTCGGTCCGGCGCCCGACGACGGAATAGAGTACGGCACCAGGCACGCCGCTCCATTTCAGCTCGGTGTCGACCCGTACCGCCGCGTCGGCGGTCGGCGCGGGTGGCATGGGCGCCCGGGCGAGCTTTTCCAGCGTGCGCACGTTCAACTGCGTGACCTTGGCGAGGTAGGGAAAGTCCATCTTGTCGATGGTATCGCCGTATTCGACGCCGTCCTCGGTCCGCAGGTCCTGATGCTGCTGGTCGTAATTCTCGACCGCGACGGAGAACCGGATCGCAGGGTACCCCTTGGCGAGGAACGGCAACTGGTCGCCGCCCCGGCCCATGCGATCGGTGCGCCAGATCTGCCGCACGGCGAGCCCGCCGTCGCTCGCCTCGGCCGCATTGTCGATATAGCGCGACAGGTTGCGGCCGGGACTGTCGTTTTCCCCGCCATTGCGGGCCTGCGCCGCCAGCGCGCGGTCGGTGACGTCGGCGCGCGTTCCTTCCGAGAAGACGCGCACGTGTTCCGCGTCGCAATATCCGTCCGAACCGCAGCTGTTGCCGACGATGTCGTTGTTCAGCACCGCCTTGATCGTCCAGCCCTGCTGCTCGGCGTAGTCGGCCAGCAATTGCCCGCCGTAGAGCCCCTGCTCCTCGCCCGAGAGCAGCGCGTAGACGATGGTGGTGGGATAGTCGTGCTGCGACAGCACCCGCGCCGCCTCGATCGCGAGCGCCGTGCCGCTGCCGTCGTCATTGGCACCGGGCGCGTCGCTGGTCGCGTCCATCACGTTGGTGACGCGGCTGTCGATGTGCCCCTGCACGATCACGACCTCGTTCGGGCGTTCGGCCCCGCGCTGGATCGCGACCGCGTTGCGCAGCCGGACAGGTTCGGGAATGCGCCCGCCCTGCACCGTGGTTTCGGGCAGAACCACTTCGAGGCAACCGCCGCATTTGTCTGAAATCGCGCGAAACTCGTCCGCGCCCCAATCCACCGCGGCACCGATGCCGCGCTTCGGATCGGTCTGCGAAGACAGGGTGTGGCGCGTGCCGAAGGAAACCAGCTTCTCGACCGTCTGCCTCAGCCGTTCGGCGGATACGTCGTCTGCCGGATCGTCCTGCGCGGCGAGCGGGGTGGCGAACAGGGCGATACCGGCGGTGGCGAGGAGGAGATGCTTCATCCCGCGTACTGTTGCTGCCATCGCCGGCAAAGGCAACACCCTCGTCGTCGCGAAAGCCATCCGGGGCTGACGCTGGTGCGGCCGGACGAAGCGATCAGTAGGCCCGCGCCACGTAGATGCGCTCCACCGCGGGCTCGCCTGTGAAGATGCACGGGCCGTCCGCCGCGGGCCCGTCCATCGGCACGTTGCGGATGGTGAGCTTCAGGTCCTTGAGCTGCTCGACCACCTTTTCCAGCGCGGCACCTGTCGGCTTCGACCATTGCACCTCGACCCAGCCCGGGAACTTCGCATCGCCTGTGTAGAATGCGCGCAGGCCGTCCATGTCGGCGATGTCGCGCACGATATTGGCATCGCGCCGTTCGGCCGCTTCGGCGAACAGCGCGTTCTGGATTTCGGTCAGCAGGTCCGCGATCGTCTCGCCGGCGGCTTCGCGGGTCGGGGTCTGGAAGGCGGGCTTGCCCGTGTCAGTGTCCCACAGCGCGTCGCGGCGCAGCAGGCTGACGACGCCGTTCTCCCTATCGCGGCCGCCGACCTCGATGATGACGGGCGCGCCCTTGCGGACCCAGTCCCAGCGCTTGGCCGCGGCCTTGCCGGGCTTCGTGTCGAGCAGCACGCGGACCGGCTCGCCCAGCGCCTGCTGCCCCGCGATCGCGGCGCGCAGTTCCTCGCAATAGTCGACCAGCGCGCCGTCTTCCGGCTTGTCGCGCAGCATCGGCAGGATGACGACCTGCCACGGCGCGATGCGCGGCGGAACGCGCAGGCCGTCGTCGTCGCCATGGGTCATGATGACGCCGCCGATCATGCGGGTGGATACGCCCCAGCTGGTGGTGTGGCAGTATTGCTGCTGCCCCTCGCGATCCTGATACTGGATGCCGCTGGCCTTTGCGAAATTGGTGCCGAGATAGTGGCTGGTGCCCGCTTGCAGCGCCTTGCCGTCCTGCATCATCGCCTCGATCGACCAGGTCTCCACCGCACCGGGGAAACGCTCGTTCTCGGGCTTCTCGCCCGCGATCACCGGCAGCGCCAGGTCTTCCTCGGCGCAGGCGCGATAGACCTCCAGCATGGTCATGGTGTGCGTCTTCGCCTGTTCGGCGGTTTCGTGCGCGGTATGCCCTTCCTGCCACAGGAATTCGCTGGTGCGCAGAAACATGCGGGTGCGCATTTCCCAGCGCATGACGTTGGCCCACTGGTTGGTGAGCAGCGGCAGATCGCGCCAGCTCTGGATCCAGCGCGCCATCGCGTCGCCGATGATCGTTTCCGAAGTGGGACGGATTACCAGCGGCTCTTCCAGCTTCGCTTCGGGATCGGGGATCAGTCCGCCCTTCCCGTCGGCGATCAGGCGGTGATGGGTGACGACCGCCATTTCCTTGGCGAAGCCTTCCACATGCTCCGCCTCGCGCTCGAAATTGGCGAGCGGGATCAGCAGGGGGAAATAGCAGTTGTCATGGCCCTTCGCCTTGATCCGGTCGTCCAGCAGGCGCTGGATCCGTTCCCAGATGCCGTAGCCCCACGGCTTGATGACCATGCAGCCGCGCACGCCCGATTCCTCCGCCAGCTGGGCTTCGGACACGACCGCCTGGTACCAGCCGGCGAAATCGTCGGCGCGCTTGGTCGAGAGGGCGTGGCGAATGTCGGGCACGGGCAGATCCTGTGGTGTGCGATGGGGGAAGGCGAAGGGGCGCCCCCTCGCCTTATTTGCCCAGTTCGTCCAGCCGCTTTTGCATCGCCGCCATCTGCGCGCGCATCTCGTCCAGCGCGTCCGCCTGCGCGCCGGAGCGGTCCGCCCGCGGCTCGGCCGGTCTACCGCCCTGGCGCAGCCCGCCGCCCATGAACGCCTCGGTCGCGGCGCGCATCATTTCGAGGTTGCTCTCGGCGATCTTCGCGAGGGGATTGTCCTTCCAGCCCGATTCCATCGCCTTCTGCCATTCGGAGCGGTTGGCGGTGAAGTTCTCCATCGCCGCTTCGAGGAAATGCGGCATCAGCGGCTGCATCGAATGACCGTAGAGCGAGATGACCTGACGCAGGAAACTGAGCGGCAGCATCTCGGCGCCGTTGGTTTCCGCTTCCATGATGATCTGGGTCATGATCGCCCGCGTCAGGTCGTCGCCGGTCTTGGCGTCGATCACCCGAAACTCCACCCCCTCGCGCGTCATCCGGGCCAGGTCCTCCAGCGTGATGTAGCTGGAACTGCTGGTATTGTAGAGGCGCCGGTTGGCGTATTTCTTGATGATGACGGTTTCGTCGCCGTCGGATTTCGCGGTCTTGCTGGCCATGGGAGGCTCCGGATAGGGCTGATTATGCTGCAGCCTACCACCTGCAATATGTGCAGTGCAACATGACGCCCGGTCAGCGGCGGAACCGGCGCCCGATCGTGGTGAGAAGCTCGTACTGGGACAGGCCGCTGTGCTGCGCGACGGATGGCAGGTCGAACGGCACTTCGAGCCAGTCGCCCACGGTGAGGTTGGGCGCGGCGGTCACATCCACCACCACCATGTCCATCGACACCTTGCCCAGGATCGGCAGCGTGCGGCCCGCATTCACGAGGTCGGACTCACCGCGGGCGCGGAGGAAGCCATCCGCATAGCCCAGCGAAACCGTCGCCACCCGCATGGGTGCCGCGGCGATGAACTCACGGTTGTAGCCCACCGCATCCCCGCGCTCGATCGATCGCGTCTGGATGATCGCCGCGCGCGGATAGGCGACCTGGCGGATCGCCCCTGACAGTTCCGCGCGCGGGGTGCCGCCATAAAGCGCGAGGCCCGGCCGGGTCAGGTCGGCGTGATAGTCCCCGCCAAGCGCGATCCCCGCGCTGTTGGCGATGCTCGCCTCGCGATGCGGCACGGCGCCGCGCGCTTCCCCGAAGGCGGCAAGTTGGCTTGCATTGGCCGGATCGTCCTCGTCCGCGCTGGAAAGGTGGGTCAGCAGGACGCGCACATCCAGCGCCGCGATGGCGGGATCGGACAGCGCCGCCAGTGGCACGCCGAGCCGGTTGATCCCGGTATCGACCATGAGATCGCACGGGCCGCCGCCACTTTGCGCCCACAGCCCCGCCTGGTGCAGCGAGTTGACGACCGGCACCACCCCGGTCGCGCGGGCATAGGCCGCCTCCTCCGCCCGGTTGGAACCGTGCAGCACGCTGACCTGCGCCGGTGGGACATGGGCGACGACGTCCGCGACCTCGCTCCAGTGCGCGACGAAGAAATCGCGCGCGCCGGCGTCGCGCAGGATCGGTACGCAGCGATCGGCGCCCAGGCCGTAGCAATTGGCCTTCACCGCGGCGCCCGCGCGCGCGGGGCCCGACAGGCGGTCGAGCGCGCGCCAGTTGGCGGCCAGCGCACCGGCGTCGATCGCGAGATCGAGCGAGGGCGGCGGGGGTTCGACCGAAGGCGTCACGCGGCCTCGAACTCGCGCGGAGGGCCGCCGCGAATGCCCCAGATCGCGACGACGGCCCCGAAGGCGACGACGCCCCAGGTGTACCACAGGCCCGAATAGACATCGCCCGTCCGCGCCACGACGTAGCTGGAAATGAGCGGCAGGAACCCGCCCAGATAGCCCGCGCCGATATGGTAGGGGATGCTCATGGAGGAATAGCGGATCTGCGGCGGGAACATCTCCGTCAGCAACGCCGCGACCGAGCCGTAGGTGAGCGCCGACAGACCGCCCATGACGAGGACTAGCGCAAGGATGCCGAGCGCCGCGCCGACCCCGGGATATTGCGTGCCGAAATCGAACCCGTACCGCTCCAGCGCGCGCGTCAGCCCGGCGCTGCGCGCCTTCGCGTCGTCCATCCACGCAGGGTCGAGCGCGATTGCCCCGCCCCCCACGGCAACGCCGACGGTCGCGGCGGGACGCACCGAATAGGGAACCCCCGCCGCGGTCAGCGTCTCGAGGATGCGGCCGCACTCGCTCTGCTCGCGCCCGAACAGCTCGGCGAAGGGATCGGTCGCGCAGGCGGGGCCGGACACCGTCACGGGCGACTTCTCGGCCGCAGCGGCGAGGCCGGGATTGGCGAGGTGGCCCATGCCCCAGAAGATCGGAAACAACAGCACAAGTGCCGTTAGCGCGCCGATCACGATCGGCCGTTTGCGTCCCACGCGATCGGACCAGCGGCCGACCACGATGTAGAACGCCATCGAGATGAGACCGCCGAAGAACAGGATGTATTCCACCGTGCCCTCGTCCACCCGCATCGGGCCGCGCAGGATGCTGAGCGAGGAGAAGAAGGCGGTGTACCAGATCGTCGTCAGCACGCCGGTGATGCCGAACAACGCCACGAAGATGCGCCGCTTGTTGCGCGGGTAGGTGAAGCTTTCGACGAAGGGATTGCCGCTGGTTTCGCCCGCCGCCTTCATCGCCTTGAACACCGGGCTTTCGGACAGCTTGAGGCGCATCCACAGCGAAATCGCCAGCAGCACGATCGACAGCAGGAACGGAATGCGCCAGCCCCAGGCGGCGAACTCGTCGGGCGGGATCGCCCAGCGGCATGCCACCACCACCGCGATCGACAGCACGAAGCCGCCAACCACGCTCGCCTGGATGAAGCTGGTGTAGAACCCGCGCCTTTCCGGCGGCGCATGCTCCGCCACGTAGATCGCCGCGCCGCCATATTCGCCACCCAGCGCCAGCCCCTGAAGGATGCGCAGGCCGATGACGATGACGGGCGCCGCGGCACCGATGCTGGCGGCGTCGGGGACGAGGCCGACCCCCGCAGTCGCGATGCCCATCACGGTGACGGTGACGAGGAAGGTATATTTGCGGCCCAGCCGGTCGCCCAGAAACCCGAACAGGATCGCGCCGAGCGGACGGAAGCCGAAGCCGACCGCGAAACCGGCCCAGACCAGCAGCAATTGCAGCGTAGGATTACCGCCGGGAAAGAAGGCGGCGCCGATGAGGGCGGCGAGCGTGCCGTAGATGAAGAAGTCGTACCATTCGAAGATCGTCCCGGCGGACGATGCCGCAATGACCAGACGAATTTCCTTCGCGCTCGGCTCGCGGTCCGGTGCGGTTGCGACGCTGCTGGCCATGGCTTTCTATCCTCCTCCGCTACCCTTGGCTTCGGCGATTAGCCAGCGCGGGGCGGATTGGAAAGCGCGGCCGTCGCGGCATTCCACGGCAGGAGCATGGCCCCGTGCCGGCCCGGAAAGGCGCGCGCAGGCTCCAGCAGGTCGAGATCGGGCCAGTCGGGCGCCGGGCCCGTACCGCCGAGCCATTCGGCCATTTCGCGGGCGATCCGGTCGATCGACGTGGCAGCGCAGCCGACGGCGTGGCGTGCGAAGATCGCCGCCGACGCCTGCCCGATGGCGCAGGCCGACAGGCGCAGCCCGATGGCGGTCACGGTCCCGTCCTCTTGCGCGAGCCCCAGTTCCAGCGTGCTGCCGCAGGCGGGCGACCGCGCATCCCCGCGCCAGCGCAAGGCATCGGTCAGCGGATACTCGTGGAGTTCCACCGCAAGCGCGAGAATCTCTGGCGTGTAGAGCCGGGCCGCGTTCACGAGGCCGGCGTACTGCTATCGCCCGCCGCAGACCCCGCCTGCCACTGTGCGCGGCGTTCGCTGATATAGGCGACGCTGGCATCGCTCGCCGCGTTCACGACCGGGTAGGTGCGCGCGCCGGTAATCCAGTCGGGCCGTCCCTCGCGCCCCCAGATCGTGTCGTAGCCGAGGACCACGATCGAGAAGGCGATCATGACGATCACCGCCCCCTTCAGCGTGCCGAAGCCGAAGCCCAGCACCCGATCGACCGGGCCCAGCATGGAACCGCGCGCGCTCTTGCCCGCACGCGTCGCGATCAGGCGGATGAGGCCGTAGGTTACCGCCAGCAGGATGAGGAAGGCGACTACCGCCGCCGTCGTCTCGGAATCGAATTTCGGGGCCAGCCATTCCAGCAGCGGCGTATGGAACGCGCGGATCGCCACGATCGCCGCTACCCAGGCGAGCAGCGACAGCACCTCCTGCACGAAGCCGCGCGCAAAGCCGCCCACGGCGCCGAACCCGACGATGGCGAGCACGATGATGTCGAATGCGGTCATCGGCGCCCGCGATTATGCGTTGCCCATCACCCGGTCAACGAGGTTGGCCAGCCGATCGAGCCCGATCCGCTCCATCCCCTCGACCGTGTCCTCGCCCGACTTGGCCGCGGGGCGCGGGCCGTAGCCGCGCCCGAAGCCCAGTTTCGCGGCCTCCCGCACCCGCGGGGCGCCGCGCGCTACCGGGCGGATTTCTCCCGCCAGCGACACCTCCCCGAACCATACCGACCGGTCGGGCAGCGGTCGGTCCGCCAGCGCGGAAACCAGCGCCGCCGCCACGGCGAGATCGGCCGCCGGATCGGTCAGGCGGTACCCGCCCGCGACGTTGAGATAGACTTCCGCATTCGAAAAACTGAGCCCGCAGCGCGATTCGAGCACCGCGAGGAGCATGGCGAGGCGGCCATTGTCCCAGCCCACCACCGCCCGGCGCGGCGTCGCGCCCGACTGCAGCCGCACGATCAGCGCCTGCACCTCCACCAGCACCGGGCGCGTCCCCTCCAGCGCGGGGAAGACTGCGCTGCCCGCCAGCGGCTCGTCGCGGCCCGACAGGAACAGGGTGGACGGGTTCGCCACCTCTTCCAGCCCCTGCCCCGCCATCGCGAACACGCCGATCTCGTCCACCGCGCCGAACCGGTTCTTCAACGCGCGCAGGATCCGGAACTGGTGGCTGCGTTCCCCCTCGAAGCTCATGACGACGTCGACCATGTGTTCCAGCACGCGCGGGCCGGCGATGCTGCCGTCCTTGGTCACGTGCCCCACGAGGACCAGCGCGGCGCCGTTTTCTTTCGCATAACGGATCAGCTCGAACGCGCAGCCGCGCACCTGGCTGACCGTGCCCGGCGCGCCCTCGATCGTGTCGGAATGCATCGTCTGGATCGAATCGATGACCAACAGCGCGGGCGGCTCCATCGTGAAGAGCGTGGTCAGAATGTCGCGCACCGACGTGGCCGATGCGAGCTGGACCGGCGCCTCCGCCAGGCCCAGGCGCGAGGCGCGCAAGCGCACCTGGCCCGCCGCCTCTTCCCCGCTGATATAGACGACCCGGCCCCCGCGGTTCGCGATGCTGACGCCAGCCTGCAACAACAGGGTCGACTTGCCGATGCCCGGGTCGCCGCCCATCAGAATGGCGGAGCCCGGCACCAGCCCGCCGCCCAGCGCGCGGTCGAACTCCGCGATGCCGGTGGGCCGGCGCTGCAAGGTCTCGCCGGGTGCATCGAGCGATTCGAGCGCGAAGGCGCGCCCGCCGCTCGACAGGTCGTGTTTCTGCGAGAACACCGTTGCCGGCACGTCCTCCGCCAGCGTGTTCCATTCCGCGCAATCGCCGCACTGGCCCTGCCAGCGATGCGACACGGCCCCGCAGGCCTGGCAGACATAGCGCTTCTTCGGTTTAGCCATGCGCCCGCACTATCCGGAACAATTCGTGAACGCAATTGCCAAGCGCGATTATCCCCGCCATCATCGCGGGCATGCGGCAAAAGGAACTTCGCATCGCGCTGGTGTGCTATGGCGGGGTGAGCCTCGCCGTGTACATGCACGGGGTCACCAAGGAAGTCTGGCACCTCGCGCAGGCTAGCCGCGACTTCCACGCGGGCGGGGACAGGGCGCAGGGCGTCACCCGGGTCTACCGCGACCTTCTGGCCGCGTGCCAGGCCGATGGCGGCATGCGCCTGCGAATCCTGCCCGATATCCTGAGCGGCGCGAGCGCGGGCGGCATCAACGCGGTGTTCCTCTCGCAGGCGATCTATGCTGGCTATTCGCTCGATCCGCTGACGGAGCTGTGGCTCGAATCGGCCGATGTGGACCGGTTGTTCGACAACGAGGCGCGACCCGGCTGGCGTTTCGCCAAGCTGTGGGCGCAGCCGCTGGCCGAGTACGTGCTGCGCCGTCCCGGCAACGCGGTGTCCGAAAGCGTGGCGCCCGAAACCCGGGCCGAAGTGCGCGAGAAAGTGAGCCGCCTGATCCGCGGGCGCTGGTTCGCCCCGCCCTTCTCCGGCGCGGGGATGTCGCGCCTGATCTGGGATGCGTTGCAGGCGATGGCCGAGGCGGATGCGGGCCCGCCGTTGTTGCCGCCCGGCCATCCGCTGGACCTCTACGTCACGACCACCGATTTTCGCGGCTACCTCGCCGAATTGCAGCTCAACAGCCCGCCGGTGGTGGAGGAGAGCGAGCATCGCATGCCGATCGCGTTTACCGCGCGCACGCCGGCGGCGCCGGGAATGGCCTTCGCCGATCCGCTGGAGCTGACCTATGCGGCGCGCGCGACCTCCAGCTTCCCGGGCGCGTTCCCGCCCCTGCAGGTCCCCGAGATCGACGAACTGGCGCAGGCCGAAGGGGTCGCGTGGCCGGGCCGCGAGGATTTCCTGCGGCGCATCATGCCGGCCCATTTCGCGCAAGGGCGAGCCGAGGGCGTGTCCGTGATCGACGGATCGGTGCTGGTCAATCGCCCGTTCGAGGGCGCGATCGAGGCGCAGCGCGGGCGCCCTGCCCACCGCGAGGTGGACCGGCGCTTCGTCTATATCGATCCCCGGCCCGACCGCGTCGGATCGCTGCAGGAGGATCACGACCGGCCGGTCGGGTTCTTCGGCGCCATCTTCGGCTCGCTGTCGACCATCCCGCGCGAGCAGCCGATCCGCGACAATCTGGAGGCGCTGGCCCAGCAGACGCGCGAGGCCGATCGGCTGGCGCGGATCGTGCGCGGGATCCAGCCCGAGGTGGAAGCCGCGATTGAGCGGCTGTTCGGCCGCACGCTGTTCCTCGACAGCCCGACCCCGCGGCGGCTGGTCAACTGGCGCAACCGCGCGCAGCAGGCGGCGGCGGAGCAGGCGGGCTACGCGTTCCAGGGCTACGCCCAGGCGAAGTTCGACGGCATCGTGGAGCGGCTGGCGCGGTTGATCTGCGCGGTATCCACCGAAGACACGGTGCGCGATCCGGTCCTGGTCGCGGCCCATCTCAGGATCGCCCTGCGCGCGCGCGGTCTCGACACGCTGGCCGCGCCGGGGGGTGGCGCGAACGAGGCGGCGATCCGGTTTTTCCGACAGCACGACCTGTCCTTCCGCATCCGCCGTCTGCGCACGATCGCGCAGCGCCTCTCGCGCGACTGGGAGGCCGATCCCGACATCGACGATGCCGCGCTCGATCGCGCGCGCGAGGCGATTTACGAGATCCTGGCGCTGTATTTCGACCGCGAGGGCAACGACCATCTGGGCGCCGATTTTCCCGCGCTGGCGGCGTGCGTGTTCGAGGAACCGGACGCCGTGCTGAAACGGCTGGAGGACCGGCACCTCCTCCCCTCCGTCGACGACGAGGCCGAGGTGATGCTGGCGCAGGCGCTGCAGGACATGCCGGTCAATCTGCGGCGGCGCACGCTGTTCGCCTATCTCGGCTTCCCGTTCTACGACATCGCCACCCTGACATTGCTGGGCGGCGACGGGCAGCGCGAACTGAACCCGGCGAAAGTCGACCGCATCAGTCCCGACGACGCGCGCTCGATCCGGCCGGGCGGGACGCGGTCGACCTTGCGCGGGATCGAGTTCTACAATTTCGGGGCGTTCTTCAGCCGCGCCTATCGCGAGAACGATTACCTCTGGGGGCGCCTGCACGGCGCCGAGCGGCTGATCGACATCGTGCTGTCGACGCTCGACGGGGAAGAGCAGGCGGCGCAGGCGCGGATGTGGAAGCGCCGGGCGTTCCTCGCCATTCTGGACGAGGAACGCGACCGGTTGAGGGCCAATCCGCGCCTGATCGACGGGATCGCGGACGAGATCGAGGCGCGCTTCGGCGCCGGATGATCCTCAGGCGCCGAACGCACCCTTCAGCTTGTCGAAGAAACCGCGGCTTTCGGGGCATTCCTCGCCGGTCTCGGTTTCGCGAAACTGCTGCAGGATCTCCTTCTGCTCGCGGCTGAGCTTGGTCGGCGTTTCGACCAGGATTTCCGCCACCAGATCGCCGCGCCCGCGCCCCTGCAGGACGGGCATGCCCGATCCGCGCTTGCGCAGCTGGCGACCCGACTGGATCCCGGCCGGAATGGTGATCTCATTGGTCGACCCGTCCAGATCGGGGATGGTGACCGTTCCGCCCAGCGCCGCGGTGGTGAAGCTGATCGGTACGCGGGCGAGCAGGTTGGTGCCTTCGCGTTCGAACACCTCGTGCGGGCGCACATGGATGAAGATGTAGAGATCGCCCGGGGGCGCGCCGCGCGGCCCCGCCTCGCCGCGACCCGACAGGCGGATGCGCGTGCCGGTATCGACGCCGGGGGGAACCTCGACCGCGATCCCCTGCTCGCGATCGACCCGGCCTTCGCCGCGGCAATCGTGGCACGGCTTCTCCAGCACTTCGCCCCGGCCGTTGCAGTTCGGACATGGCCGCTCGACCATGAACAGGCCCTGCTGCGCGCGCACCTTGCCGAAGCCGTTGCACAGATTGCAGCCGCGCGTGCCGGTGCCCGGTTCCGCGCCGGACCCGGCACAGGTGTCGCAGGTCTGCGAAACCTCGATCTCGATCTGCGTCTGCTTGCCGTGAAACGCCTCTTCCAGCGTGACTTCCATATCGTAGCGCAGGTCCGCGCCGCGCCGGGGCTGCTGCCGCCCCGCGCCGCCGAACGCGCTGCCGAAAATGGTTTCGAAGATGTCACCGATGTCGGCGAAGTCCGCACCGCCGCGTCCGCCGCCGAAGCCGCCGCCCGGGCCGCCCTGCTGGAAGGCGGCGTGGCCGTACTGGTCGTAGGCCGCGCGCTTCTGCGGGTCCTTCAGCACCTCGTAGGCGGCGCTGCACGCTTTGAACTGCGCTTCAGCATCGGGATCGCCCGGATTGCGGTCCGGGTGATACTTCATCGCCATCTTGCGATAGGCGGATTTGATCGTGCCGCCGTCCGCATCGCGCGTGACGCCCAGCAGCTCGTAGAAATCGTATTCGGTTGCCGACATGGTCCCTTCCCGTCCGTCAAAAAACCGACCGCCACCGGCGCGCTGTCGCACCGGTGGCGGCCATGGTTCTCACAGGACCTGTCAGCCCTTGTTTTCTTCGTCGTCGACTTCGGAGAATTCCGCGTCGACCACGTCTTCCTGGGCGCCGCCTTCGCTGCCTGCCGCAGCCCCGTCGGTCGGGGCGTCGGCGGAGGCGCTTGCCTGCTCCTTCTCGTAGATCTGCTGACCCATCTTCATCGCGACCTCGGTCAGTTCCTGCGCCCTAGCGTTGATCGCCTCGGGATCGTCGCCTTCCAGCGCAGTCTTCACCTCGGCCATCTTGGCCTCGACATCGGACTTGAGCCCGGCGTCGATCTTGTCGCCATGCTCGTCGAGCTGCTTCTGCGTCGCATGGACCAGGCTATCGGCCTGATTGCGCGCTTCGGCACTGGCGCGGCGCTTCTTGTCCTCCTCGGCGAACTTCTCGGCATCCTGGACCATCTGGTCGATATCGGAATCCGACAGACCGCCCGAGGCCTGGATCTTGATCGTCTGCTCCTTGCCCGTGCCCTTGTCCTTGGCGGACACGTTCACGATGCCGTTCGCATCGATGTCGAAGGTCACCTCGATCTGCGGCACGCCCCGCGGTGCGGGGGGAATGCCGACGAGGTCGAAATTGCCCAGCAGCTTGTTATCCGCGGCCATCTCGCGCTCGCCCTGGAAGACGCGGATGGTCACGGCGTTCTGGTTGTCCTCGGCGGTCGAGTAGGTCTGGCTCTTCTTGGTCGGGATCGTCGTGTTGCGGTCGATCATGCGGGTGAAGACACCGCCCAGCGTCTCGATACCGAGCGACAGCGGCGTCACGTCGAGCAGCAGCACGTCCTTGACGTCGCCCTGCAGCACGCCCGCCTGGATCGCCGCGCCCATGGCCACGACCTCGTCCGGATTGACGCCGGTGTGCGGCTTCTTGCCGAAGAATTCCTCGACCACTTCGCGCACCTTGGGCATGCGGGTCATGCCGCCGACCAGGATGACCTCGTCAACGCCGCCCTTGTCGATGCCGGCATCGGCCAGCGCCTTCTTGCACGGCTCGAGCGTGCGCTTGATGAGGTCGCCGACCAGCTGCTCCAGCTTGGAGCGGGTGATCGTCTCCACGAGGTGCAGCGGCGTGCTCGACCCGCCTTCCATGCGCGCGGTGATGAAGGGGAGGTTGACTTCGGTCTGCGCGGCGCTGGAAAGCTCGATCTTGGCCTTCTCTGCCGCTTCCTTCAGACGCTGCAGCGCGAGCTTGTCGCTCCGCAGGTCCATGTTTTCCTTCTTCTTGAACTCGTCTGCGAGATATTCGACGATCGCGCTGTCGAAGTCCTCGCCGCCGAGGAAGGTATCGCCATTGGTCGACTTCACCTCGAACACGCCGTCGCCGATTTCCAGCACGGAGATGTCGAAGGTACCGCCGCCGAGGTCGTAGACAGCGATGGTCTTGCCGTCGTCCTTCTCGAGCCCGTAGGCGAGCGCGGCCGCGGTCGGCTCGTTGATGATACGCAGCACTTCGAGACCGGCGATCTGGCCGGCGTCCTTGGTCGCCTGGCGTTGCGCGTCGTTGAAGTATGCGGGAACGGTGATGACCGCCTGGGTCACGGTTTCGCCGAGATAGCTCTCGGCGGTTTCCTTCATCTTCTGCAGGATAAAGGCGGAAATCTGGCTGGGCGAATATTCATCGCCGCCGGCCTCGACCCACGCGTCGCCGTTCTTGCCCTTGACGATGTCGTAGGGAACCAGCTTCTGGTCCTTCTGAGTCAGCGGATCGTCGTAGCGGCGCCCGATCAAGCGCTTGATCGCGAACAGCGTGTTGTCGGGGTTGGTAACCGCCTGGCGCTTGGCCGGCTGACCGATCAGACGTTCGCCATCCTTGGTGAAGGCTGTGATCGACGGCGTCGTGCGCGCGCCTTCCGAATTCTCGATGACCTTGGGCTTGCCCCCATCCATGACGGCGACGCAGGAGTTCGTCGTGCCGAGGTCGATACCGATTACTTTCGCCATTATTTCCCTATCCTGTTTGCGTTGGTTGGACACTGCACATTCGCTTCCCCTGGTCAGGCGAAAGACGTTCGGCAGCTCGATTTACTCCGGCGATATAGGAGGGCTTGCGCTTGGCACAAGGGACGCGGCCCGCTAGAAAAAGCGCAACCGGAACAGGAGGACAGATACCGATGACCAACCGCATTTTCACCGCTGCCGCCCTTTGCCTTGCCGTGCCCGCCCTTGCCGCCTGCGGCGGCGAAGCCGCGCCCGCGCAGCAGGAAGACGGGATGGCCGGCGTCGCGGTGACCGATGCGCGGATGGTCCCGAACGCGGTGGAAGGTAACCCCGCCGCGGTCTATTTCGACCTCTCCTACGAAGGCGATCGCGCCACCGCGCTGAGCCGGGTCGACGTGAAAGGCGCGAAGAGCGCGATGGTCCACAAATACGGCGACTGGAACGGCGAGAAGCGCATGGTGGAAGCCGGCCGGCTGCCGCTGCGCAAGGGCGATACGCTGACGTTCGAACCGGGCGGCCTGCACGTCATGGCGATGGAGCCTTCCGCCGATCTCAAGGCGGGTGGTTCGACCGAGATGACGCTGCATTTCTCGGGCGGGAAGGAAGTGGTCGTTCCCGTAACCATCCAGGCCCCCGGCGAGGACCGCTAAGCTTGGCCGACACGGCGGGAGCGCGCGGCGAAGCCTCGCCTCCCCCGGCCTGCCCCGCGGGTGGTGAGCGTGCGCTGACGCCGGGCGAGGTCGCCCTCGCCCGCAGCGTGTTCGGCGACGCGATCGAATATCGCCGCGTCACCGTCCGCCGGCGCAAATGGTTTCCCTTCCAGCCGCGCGAGATCGCCATGGCGCCGCGCGGGCACCTGCATTTCCACCCCGCCGGCACCGCTTATTGCGACGATTTCGGCACGGCGTCGTGGCAGTCGCAGGGCCTCTTCATCCACGAAATGACGCATGTCTGGCAAAGCCAGGAACGCGGCAGCTGGTACCTGCCGCTCCATCGCCATCCCTTCTGCCGGTACGACTACAGCCTGAAGCCCGGGTGGCGTCTGGAACGCTACGGCATCGAACAGCAGGCCGAGATCGTGAAGCACGCCTTCTGGCTGCGGCGGGGCCTGCGCGTGGCGGGCATCGCCGATGCCGCAGCGTACGACCTTCTGGTGCGCTTTCCCGGGGCCAACGCCCGCTAGGCCTGTCGGCCCACGAAAAAAAGGGGCCGCCTCTTGCCGAGACGACCCCTTTGGAACTTTGGATGCTAATCCGCGATCAGCGCGGATCGACCGGGTATCCGCGCGTGCCGAAGCAATCGTCGTCGAGATAGCCGTTGCGGTCGTAGCCGTCGCAGCCGTCATTCTTGTCGACGAAATAGCCCGCCAGGCCACCGGCCGCACCACCGGCCAGCGCGTATTTCACGATGTCGCCACCCGTCACCGCGGCCGCCACCGCGCCCAGCGCCGCGCCGCCAGCGGCACCTTCGGCCGCATAGTTTTCCGCGCACGCGCCCAGCGACACGGCGGAAAGAAGCGCCACGGGCGCAAGAATAAGACGCGATTTCATGCCTGTTCTCCTCATGGATTGAACCCACCTGCGCCAATAGCGGTGCGTGAGGAAAAACGTTCCCGCCCGTGGCCGCCCCGATCAGTCCGGCTTTTTCGCCACCCCTACCAGCGCCGGGCGCAGCAGCCGGTCGCGGATGGTGTATCCGGCCTGCATTTCCTGCACCACCGTGCCGGGTTCGGCGTCGTTGGAGGGAATTTCCATCATCGCCTGGTGGACATTGGGGTCGAGCGGCATGCCCATAGCCGCGACGCGTTCGACCCCATGCTGTCCGAAGACCTTGTCGAGCTCGCGCCGGGTCGCCTCGATCCCCGCGACCAGCCCCTTGAACTTGTCGTCTTCCCGCAGCTCGGCCGGAATGGATTCGATCGCGCGGGCGAGATTGTCCGCGATGGACAGGATGTCGCGCGCGAACCCGGTGGCGGCATAAGCGCGCGCATCGGCGACGTCCTTTTCCAGCCGACGCCGCACGTTCTGCGTTTCGGCCCGGGCGTAGAGCACTTCCTGCTTGGACGCCTCCAGGTCGCTGCGCAGCTGGGCCAGGGCATCGGTCATGTCGCCCGCCTCCTCCGGCGCGTCCTCGCCATCGTCGAGCATGCTTTCCGGCACGCCGCGCAGTTCCTTTTCCATTTCGGGATCGGCCTTCTTGTCGTTCTTCGCCGTATCGCTGTCGCTCATGTCCGCGCTTTTCTTTCCGTTGTTATCCGAAGAATTTGCCCAGGGATCGGGCCGTGAAATCCACCATGGGAACGACCCGCGCGTAATTCAACCGCGTCGGACCGATCAC
Organism: uncultured Citromicrobium sp.; assembly: GCA_964401795.1. GTDB lineage: Bacteria > Pseudomonadota > Alphaproteobacteria > Sphingomonadales > Sphingomonadaceae > Alteriqipengyuania. Next base: position 13,259 of record CAYNZQ010000019.1, on the reverse strand, counting down.
CCCCAGCACGCCGACCACCCGGCCTTCGCGGTCGCGATAGGGCGACGCGACGACGGAGGAGCCGGACAGGGCGAACAGCCGGTTCTCGCTGCCGATGAAGATGCGCGCCGCGTCGGCATGGCGCGCGCGTTCCAGCAGATCGGCGACCGACTGCTTGTTTTCCAGATCGTCGAGCAGGGACCGCACGCGGTCGAGATCGGTCAGCGCCGCCTCGTCCAGCAGCTTCGCCTGGCCGCGCACGATCAGCACCGGGCGCTGCGCCGCATCCTCGCTCCACACTGCCAGTCCGCGTTCGACCAGATCGCGACTTGCCTCGTCCAGCTGCGACCGCCCTGAGGCGAGCTCGGCGCGCATCGCGGCGGCGGCTTCCGCCAGAGTACGCCCCGCGAGCCGTGCGCTGATGTAATTGCCCGCCTGTTCGAGTGCCGATGCGGAGAGCCTACCGCCAAGCTCCACCACGCGGTTTTCTATCCCGCCATCTTCCGCGACAACGACGGCGAGTGCGCGGCCCTGCCCCAGGTCGACGATGCTGAACTGGGCGATGCGCTGCTCGCGCGTGGGCACCATCACCATGCCCGCCGCGCCGGATATGTCGGAGAGGATGGCACTGGTCTTCGCCAGCGCCTCCTCGATCGGACCGCCCTCGCCCAGCCGGTCGCGCACGGCGCGGCGCTCTTCCTCGGTGGGTTCGGCGACCTGCATCATGCCGTCGACGAACAGGCGCAAGCCGCTGTCCGTGGGCATGCGTCCCGCGCTGGTATGGGGCGCGGCCAGCAGGCCCAGCCCTTCCAGGTCCGCCAGCACCGACCGGATCGAGGCGGGCGACAGGTCCAGCGTGCCGCCCTGCGCCAGCGTCTTAGAGCCGACCGGTTGCCCGCTTTCGAGGTAGCCTTCGACCACCATCCGAAAGATCGCGCGCATGCGGTCGGTCAGTTCGTTGATCGGGGGCGATGCCATGCCCCTTCATCTAGCGCGCGATCCGGCGAGCGCAAATTTCAACTTCCGCCCGCTTGCTCCGCCGCCATCTTCTCCCTAGCGCGGGGGCCAGACGAACAGGAGCAGATTGCATGAGACCTTCCGGCCGGGCGCCCGACGAAATGCGCGCCATCACCATCGAAACGGGCTACACCAAGCATGCGGAGGGATCCTGCCTGATCTCCTTCGGCGACACGCGCGTCCTGTGCACCGCATCGATCGAAGAACGCATCCCGCCATGGCTGCGCGGCAAGGGCGAAGGCTGGGTCACGGGCGAATATTCCATGCTCCCACGCGCCACGCATACCCGCGGCCAGCGCGAGGCCGCGCGCGGCAAGCAGGGTGGTCGCACGCAGGAAATCCAGCGCCTGATCGGCCGCTCGCTGCGGTCCGTCGTCGACATGAAGAAGCTGGGCGAACGGCAGATCACCCTGGATTGCGACGTGATCCAGGCCGATGGCGGCACCCGCACGGCGTCGATTTCCGGCGCATGGGTGGCGCTGCGTCTCGCGATCGACGGCCTGATGAAGCAGGGCCTGATCGTGAACGACCCCATTTCGGGCAAGATCGCGGCCGTTTCCTGCGGGATCTACAACGGCACCCCGGTTCTCGACCTCGATTACGACGAGGATTCGAGCGCGGACGCCGACGCCAATTTCGTCCTGATCGAAGGCGGCCAGATCGCCGAGGTCCAGGCGACCGCGGAAGGGGCGACCTATGACGAGGAAGGCCTGCTGCGCCTGCTGCGCCTCGCCCGCACCGGTTGCGACGCGATCTTCCGCGCCCAGGACGAGGCGGTCCGGTGACGCGCCGCATCGGCTCGGGCAAGCTCGTCATCGCGACGCACAATGCGGGCAAGCTGAAAGAGATTTCGGCCCTGCTCGCACCCTGTGGCGCGGAGTGCATCAGCGCGGGCGCGTTGGGCCTGCCCGAGCCGGCCGAAACCGGCACGACCTTCGTGGAGAACGCGCTGATAAAGGCGCGTGCCGCGGCGGAAGGATCGGGCATCGTCTCGCTGGCGGACGACAGCGGCCTGTCGGTCGCCGCGCTGGACGGGCGCCCCGGCGTCTACACCGCCGACTGGGCGGAGCGGCAATGGTTCGAGGGCGAGCCCGGCCGCGACTGGTACATGGCGATGGGCAAGGTCGAAGGGATGTTGAGCGAACGGGGCGAAAGCGTCGATCGCAGCGCCGCCTTCCACTGCGTCCTCGCCCTCGCCTGGCCCGACGGCGAGCATGCCGTGTACGAGGGGCTGTGCCCCGGTTCGCTGACATGGCCGCCACGCGGGCAACTTGGCTTCGGCTACGATCCGGTGTTCGTTCCGCAAGGCGTCGACCGGACCTTCGCGGAAATCGATCCGGAGGAAAAGCACGCGATCAGCCACCGGGCCGACGCCTTCGCGAAACTGGTTGCGGAGCAGTTCGGCTAGCGAGCCCCGCGATCGCCAGAGGCCCTGCCTTCGCGGGGGCTCCCCAACCTGCTATGGCCCGGTGCATGGCGCGCGCACTCTATATCCACTGGCCCTTCTGCCTGAAGAAGTGCCCCTATTGCGACTTCAACAGCCATGTGCGCGACAGCGTGGACCAGGCGCGCTGGCTCGCCGCGATGCAGGCCGACATGCGGGCAGAGGCGGCGATCGCGGGCGGCGAGCCGCTGTCCTCCATCTTCTTCGGCGGCGGCACCCCGTCCCTGATGGAGGCGGCGACGGTGGCCGGCCTGCTGGACGAGGCCGAGCGGCTGTGGGGCTTCGCGCCCGATATCGAGATCACCTGCGAGGCTAATCCGACCTCCTTCGAGGCGGCGCGTTTCCGCGACTTTCGCGCCGCGGGCGTCAACCGCGTATCGCTGGGCGTGCAAAGCTTCAACCCCGCGGCGCTTCGCTTCCTGGGGCGCGAGCATTCGGTCGCGGAGGCGACCGCCGCGCTGGAGGACGCGCAGTCGATCTTCGCCCGCATCACCTTCGACCTCATCTACGCCCGCCCCGGCCAGAGCATGGCGGCGTGGGAAGAGGAACTTCGTCATGCCTTATCCTTCGGAACCCGGCACCTGTCGCTCTACCAGCTGACCATCGAGCCGGGGACGCGGTTTGCCACCGATGTGCGGCGCGGGTCCTTCGATCCGATGGATGACGACACGGCGGCCGAACTGTTCGCACTGACCCGCGAACTGACGGATGCGGCGGGGCTTCCGGCCTACGAGATCAGCAATCACGCCGCGCCGGGCGAGGAGAGCGCGCACAACCTCATCTACTGGCGCTATCGCGATTATGTCGGGATCGGACCGGGTGCGCACGGGCGTCGCGCGGGCACCGCGACGATGCGCCACCGTAAGCCCGAGAACTGGCTCGCCGCCGTGGAAGCCGAGGGGACCGGAGTGGTCGAGGCGCGTGCCCTCGGCATGCGCGAGCAGGCGAGCGAGGCGCTGCTGATGGGGCTGCGCCTGCGCGAAGGGATCGACCGGGCCGCGCTGGCCCGCCGTTTCGGCGTGGCGGCGGATCGCCTGATCGATGCCGACCGGCTCGCCTTCTACGCCCAGCTCGGCTTCGTGCGGATGGACGGTGCGCGGATCGCGGTCACCCCCGCGGGAATGCCGTTGCTCGACGCGTTGCTGGCCGAACTGGTCGGCGACGAACTGGTCCTGCCGTGAGCGCGCCGGAGCTGCTGGCGCGGTGGCACCGGCATCTGGCGCACGACCGGCGCCGGTCCCCGCACACGGTCAAGGCGTACGAGGCCGCCGCGCGGCGGCTCCTCTCCGGGCACGGGTTGCACGATTGGCGCGGCGTCGCGGCGCTCGATCATGCCGCGCTGCGCCGGCATCTGGCAGATCGCCGGGCGGACGGGCTTTCCAATGCGTCCGCCGCGCGCGAACTCTCGGCGCTCAAGGGCTTCATCGCCTTCGCCAGGGCGGAGAGCGGCGACCCCGAACCTGCCGCACCCCGGATGCGGGGGCCCCGCACCAGGAAAGGCCTGCCGCGCCCGTTGACGCCCGACGATGCGATCAACCTGGCCGACCGGGTGGAGAGCGATGCGGCCGAGGGGTGGATCGGCGCGCGCGACCGGGCGGTGCTGTATCTCCTTTACGGTGCAGGGCTGCGCATCGCTGAGGCGCTGTCGTTGACCGGTGCCGACATGCCGCTCGGCGACCGGCTGATGGTAACCGGCAAGGGCGGCAAGCAGCGCATGGTCCCGATCCTGCCCGCCGTGCGGGAGGCGGTTGGGACCTATGCCGCCGCATGCCCGTGGGCGCTGGAACGCGGTGCCGCGCTGTTTCGCGGGGCCAGGGGCGGCCCGCTTTCGCCGGGCATCGTTCGCAAGGCGGTGGCACGGGCACGCCGCGCGCTCGACCTGCCGGCCAGCGCCACGCCCCACGCGCTGCGCCACAGCTTCGCCACGCATCTGCTGGGCCGGGGCACGGATCTCAGGAGCCTGCAGGAATTGCTGGGCCATGCGAGCCTTGGCTCGACGCAGATCTATACCCGGGTCGACGCGGCGACGATGCTGGATACCTACCGCGCGGCCCACCCGCGCGAGCGGGGCGACTAGTCGCGGTGGCTGCGCGGCCGCCACGTGAGGAGCCGCCAGACATACGCCGCCAGCGACAGTACCGCGATCCCGATCAGCACGCCCGCAAACAGCGAAGTCGCGTTGGGGAAAGCGGTCATCAGCCAGCCGGTGCCGACCACCAGCAGGATGTTCCAGACGGTCACGCCGGCAGCGGTGAAGATGCAGAACTTCAGCGTGTTCATGTGCGCTAGGCCCGCCGGCAGGCTGATGAGCGTGCGCATGATGGGTGTCGTCCGCAGCAGGAAAACGACCCAATGGCCGTGGCGGCGGAAGAACCGGCTGGCCTTTTCCACGTCTTCCCATTCCATGGTCAGCCACCGGCCCCAGCGATCGATGAACGGGCCGAGCCGCTCGTACCCCCATTTGTCGCCCAGCCAGAACCAGAAGTAATTGCCGATCAGCGACCCGATCGAGCCTGCCAGGATGACTTCCCAGAACTGCATGCGGCCGTGATGGACCGCCAGGCCCGCCGCGCCCATGATCGCTTCCGACGGTATGGGCGGAAAGATGTTTTCGAGCGCCATCAGGACGCCGATCCCCAGCAGTCCCAGCTGCTCCACGATCTTCAGGATTAGCGCGTCCATGATGCCTTCAATGCGTCAGCGCCGCGAAGGTTCGCGTGGGTCACGTCGCCATCGCGGCGTGGCGCGCCTCGATCGCGTCCCAGATGCGCGCACCGGTGTCGGTCCCGTTGAAGCGATCGATGGCCACGATCCCGGTGGGGCTGGTGACGTTGATTTCCGTCAGCCATTCGCCGCCGATCACGTCGATCCCGACGAAAACCAGCCCGCGCCGCTTGAGTTCCGGGCCCATCGCGGCGCAGATTTCCTCCTCGCGCGCGGTCAGGGTTGCGGCTTCGGCGTGCCCGCCCTGCGCCAGGTTGGACCGAAACTCGCCCTCGCCCGGGAAACGGTTGATCGCCCCTGCGAACTCGCCATCGACCAGCACGATCCGCTTGTCCCCGTCCTGCACCGATTCCAGGAACGGCTGGACCATGTGCGGTTCGGGCCAGGTCTGGTTGAACACCTCGAACAGGGCCGAGGTGTTGGTGCCGCTTTCGTCGAGCCGGAAAATCGCCTTGCCGCCATTGCCGTGCAGCGGCTTCACCACGACCGACCCGTGCTTTGCCTGAAAGGCACGGACATCGGCCATTTCGCGCGCCACCAACGTCGGCGGCATGAAGCGCGCGTAATCGAGCACGAACATCTTTTCGGGCGCGTTCACCACCTCGCGCGGGTCGTTGACCACCAGCGTGGTGCCCTTCAGCCGGTCGAGCAGGAACGCCGCGGTGATGTAGCCTAGATGGAAGGGTGGGTCCTGCCGCATCAGCACCACGTCGATCTCGCGCGCCAGGTCGACCCGGCGGCGTTCGCCCATCTCGAAATGATCGCCTTCCACCCGCCGTACCTCGACCGGGGCGGCATGCGCTGTGATCCGCCCGTCCTCGTAAGCGAGAGTATCGACGTCGTAATGCCACACCTTGTGGCCGCGCGCCTGCGCCGACAGCATCAGCGCGAAGCTGGAATCGCCGCCGATGCGGATGCTCTCCATGGGATCCATCTGGAAGGCGACGTTCAGCGGCATGGGTGTTCTCCGGTCATTCAGGCGGCTCGCGAGGAGTGGCTCAGGGCATCCAGGCGTTGACGATATGGCGCGGCATGGCGCGCGGCGCCAGCAGCAGGACATCGATACGGATATCCTCGCCATCGGTTGCATATTCATGCGCGACCGCGCCGACGGCGGCCGCCACCCGGCGCAGGCGAAAGGCGTCGATCGCGGTGTCGAGATCCTCTGCCTTGCGGCGCCATTTGACCTCGACGAACGCGATCAGGCCGCCGCGCCGGGCTATCAGATCGATCTCGCCCGCCGGAGTCTTGCGACGCCGGTCCAGGATGCGCCACCCCTTGAGCTGGAGATAGAGCGCGGCCTGGCGTTCGCCCTCGCGTCCCGCGCTTTCCGCCCGCTGGCGCCTCACCGTTTCAATTCCAGCGCGCGGGCGTAGAGCGCCTTGCGATCCTGCCCGGTCGTCTTCGCCACCTGAGCCGCAGCCTGCGAGGCCTTCTGCGTGGCCAAGGCGTCGCGCAACAGGGCATCGATATCGAACGTGTCGGCCGTCGCCTCCGCCGGCGGGCCGATCAGCAGCACGATCTCGCCCTTGGGCGGATGCGCGTCGTAGTGGCGCCGCAGGTCCGCGGGCGAACCGCTGCGGCATTCCTCGTGCAGCTTGGTCAGTTCGCGCGCGACCGACACCGCGCGGCCCGGCAGCACCCGCTCGATCGCGGCGAGGCTTTTCGTCAGGCGTGGGCCCGTCTCGTAAAGGACCAGCGTCGCCTCCACCTCCGCCAGTCCGGCCAGCATGTCGCCGCGTGCCTTGTCCTTCACCGGCAGGAAGCCTGCGAACAGGAAGCGGTCGTTGGGCAGGCCCGACAGCGTCAGCCCGACGATTGCGGCACAGGCGCCCGGGATTGCGGTGACGGGCACCCCCGCCTCCCGCGCGGCGGTCACGAGCCGGAAACCGGGGTCGGAAACGAGCGGCGTTCCAGCATCGCTGACCAGCGCCACAGCGCGGGTCGCCATGCTTTCGACGAGGCGCGCCCGGTCACGCTCCCCGCTGTGATCGTCGTAGCGCCACAGCGGTTTCGAAATGCCCAGATGTTTCAGCAGGCGACCGGTGACGCGCGTGTCCTCGCACGCTACGCCGTCGCATCGCTCCAGCGTATCGATGGCGCGCAAGGTGATATCGCCGAGATTGCCAATAGGCGTGGCGACTATATACAGTCCGGCGCACAGGGGTTGGCGGGTCGCATCGCTTTCCACGCACAGGCCCATGCACCGGGACAAGAGGGAATCGCAACCAATGACTTTCACGAGGCTTAGCCGCCGCTCCATCCTGATCGGCGCGGCCGCGCTTCTTGCCGGGTGTCAGATCATCCCGAAGGCACCGCAGACGTCCACCCCGGCCCCCGCCCCCGGGCCGAGCGCGGGCCCCAGCGCCACCACCCTGCCGAGCGACGAAACGCGCCACCGCGTCGCGCTGCTGGTGCCGATGAGCGGTTCCAACGGCGCCGTGGGCCAGTCGATCGCCAATGCAACGACGATGGCCCTGCTCGATACAGGGGCGGAAAACCTGCGCATCACCACCTATGACACCGCGCGGGATGCGCGTGCGGCCGCGCGGCAGGCGGTGGCGGACGGCAACCGCCTCATCCTGGGCCCGCTGATGGCGGGCAATGTGGGCGATGTCCTGGCCGAAGCGCGCCCGGCGAAGGTGCCGCTGATCTCGTTTTCCAACGACGCGCAGGTCGCGCGCGCCGACGTGTTCGTGATGGGGCATATCCCGAGCGAATCGATCGAGCGTACGGTCCGCTATGCCAGCGCGAAGGGCGCACGCCGGTTCGCCGCGCTGATTCCGGATGGCGAATACGGCACCCGCGCGCAGGAAGCGCTGAAGGAAGCGGTCAATCGCAACGGCGGGACCATCGTGCAGGTCGAGGGCTACGACCGGTCCAACACCTCGGTCGTCGGCGCTGCGCAGCGGCTGCGCCAGGCCGGCGGGTTCGACGCGGTGCTGATCGCCGACGGCGCCAGCCGCGCGGTGGAAGCGGCCAAGGCGCTCCACCCCGGCGGCAAGGGTCCGGGGCGGATCATCGGCACCGAATTGTGGAGCGGGGAAGCCGCGCTGGCACGCACGCCCGCGCTGCGCGGGGCGCAGTTCTCGGCCGTCTCCGACGCGCGGTTCCGCAAGTTTTCGGACAGTTACAAGGCGCGCTTCGGCGGCCAGCCCTTCCGCATCTCCACCCTCGGCTACGACAGCGTGCTGCTCGCACTGCGGGTGGCGAGCGACTGGAAGCCGGGCACCACCTTCCCCACCCGGCGCCTGCTGGACGAAGGCGGCTTCCTGGGCCTGGACGGGGCATTCCGGTTCGAACGCAGTGGACTCGTCGATCGGGCCCTGGAGGTGCGTGAGGTGCGCGACGGCGAGGTGGTGATCGTCGACCAGGCACCTTCGCGCTTCGCCGATTGAGCGCAACTCTGGCGAAAACGAAGCGGGAACGCTTGTAGCGGGGCAAGCGCGCGCCCTATAGCGAAGCCATGTCCGAAGATCTGTTCGAGAACACCCCGGCCTCCAGCGGCGATTACGACAGCTCCTCCATCGAGGTGCTGGAGGGGTTGGAGCCGGTCCGGCGGCGGCCGGGCATGTATATCGGCGGCACCGACGAACGCGCGCTGCACCACCTTGTCGCTGAGGTGCTCGACAATGCGATGGACGAGGCGGTGGCGGGCCACGCGAGCCGGATCGAGGTGCGACTGGAGACCGGCAACCGCGTGACGGTGACGGATAATGGGCGCGGAATGCCGGTGGACGAGCACCCGAAATTTCCCGGCAAGTCGACGCTGGAGGTCATTCTTTCCACGCTGCATTCGGGCGGCAAGTTTTCCGGCAAGGCCTACGCGACCAGCGGCGGCCTGCACGGCGTCGGTGTGTCCGTCGTCAACGCGCTCTCGTCCCACACCCGGGTGGAGGTGGCGCGCGACCGGCAGGTCTACGCGCAGGAGTTCAGCCGCGGGCAAACGCTTGGGTCGATCGAGGAACTGGGGCCGACCCCCAACCGGCGCGGCACGACCGTCACCTTCACCCCCGACACGGAGATTTTCGGCGAGCGGCGCTTCAGCCCCAAGCGGCTGTTCAAGCTCGCCCGGTCGAAGGCCTACCTGTTCGCCGGGGTCGAGATCCGCTGGAAATGCGACGATGAGTTGGCGAGCGAGGATGTCCCGGCGGAGGCGACATTCAATTTCCCCGGCGGCCTCGCCGATCATCTCGCCGAACAGGTCGGGACCCGGGAATGCGTCACCGCGACGCCTTTCGCCGGGACGCAGGATTTTCCCGCCCCGGATGGCGAGACGCAGGGCCGCGTCGAGTGGGCGATCGCCTGGCCGCTCTATTCCGACGGCTCGACCAGCTGGTACTGCAACACCGTGCCCACCCCCGATGGCGGCACCCACGAGCAGGGTCTGCGCGCGGCGCTGACGAAGGGCCTGCGCGCTTTCGGCGAGCTGACGGGCCAGAAGAAGGCGAAGGACCTGACCGCCGACGACGTGATGACGGGCGCGGAAATCATGCTCAGCGTCTTCATCCGCGATCCCCAGTTCCAGAGCCAGACGAAGGACCGGCTGACCAGTCCCGAGGCCGCGCGCCTGGTCGAGAACGCGGTGCGCGATCATTTCGACCTGTTCCTGTCCGACAACATGGATCGCGGGCGCGCGCTGCTGGGCAGCGTCATGGAGCGGATGGACGAGCGGCTCCGGCGCAAGCAGGAACGCGAGATCAAGCGCAAGACCGCGACCAATGCGAAGAAGCTGCGCCTGCCCGGCAAGCTGACCGATTGCAGCGGGGAAGGCGACGGCGAGACCGAACTGTTCATCGTTGAAGGCGACAGCGCCGGCGGCAGCGCCAAGCAGGCGCGCAACCGCAAGACTCAGGCGATCCTGCCGATCCGGGGCAAGATCCTGAACGTTGCGAGCGCGACCGCGGACAAGATCCGCGCCAATTCGGAAATCGCCGACCTCGTCCTCGCGCTCGGTTGCGGCACGCGCAAGGATTGCGACGCGGAAGCGATGCGGTACGACCGGATCATCATCATGACCGATGCCGATGTCGACGGCGCGCATATCGCCACGCTGCTGATGACGTTCTTCTTCCAGGAAATGCCCGACATCGTGAAACGCGGGCACCTGTTCCTGGCGCAGCCGCCGCTCTATCGCCTGACTGCGGGCAAGGAGAGCCTGTATGCGCGCGACGACGCGCATCGCCGGGAACTGGAAGCGACCGTGTTCAAGGGCAAGAAAGTCGAAGTCGCCCGGTTCAAGGGCCTGGGCGAGATGAACCCGCAGCAATTGCGCGAAACGACCATGAACCCGGAAAGCCGCAGCCTCATCCGGATCACCCTGCCCCCCGAGCACGAGCAGCGGCACGCGGTGAAGGAACTGGTTGACCGCCTGATGGGCCGCAATCCCGAACACCGCTTCAACTTCATCCAGAACCGAGCCGGCGAACTCGACCGCGACCTGATCGACGCCTGATCCGGGGCTGACCGAGGCTCAGGCGATCCTCAATCCCCGATCGCGTTCGTGTGGATGTGCAGGTGCCCTTCCAGCGTGCGGTGAACCGGACACTTGTCCGCGATCTCGATCAGCTTCGCGCGCTGCTCCGCTGACAGGTCGCTGCCGTTGAAGGCGATCTCGCGGAACAGAGCCTGGATCTGCTCGCCCTTCTCCATCGCCTTCACGTGATCGCAATCCTCCTGATGATCGCGTTCGTGGCGCAGCGCGATGGTGGTCCCTTCGAAAGGCCAGCCCTTGCGGTCGGCATACATCTTCATGGTCATCGCGGTGCAGGTGCCGAGCGCCGCCAGCAGCAGGTCGTAGGGCGTGGGCCCGGTATCGTCGCCCCCCACGCTGCGCGGCTCGTCTGCGACGAAACACTGCGTCTTGGTCCGCACGATGGTGGCGAAACGGCCATGTCCCGTCGACACGTGCACGCCGTCTTCCGGCGGTGCAGGCTCGACCGCTTCGAACCGGCGCCCGGCCCATGCCGCGACCATGTCCGCGACGAAAGCCGCATCCGTGCTCTGGGTCAGAAGGTGATCGGCATCGTCCAGGCTGACGAAGCTCTTGGGATGGTGCGCCGCGTCGAACAGCCGGGCGGCGTTGTGCACCCCCACGATCGCGTCGGTCGGCGAATGCATGAACAATAGCGGCACGCGCAGCTTGCCCACGCAGGACAGCAGGTCGGCCGAGCGCATCTGGTCGAGGAAGGTGCGGCTGATCGTGAACGGCCGGCCGCCGATATCGACCGGACCGGTGCCGCTCGCCTCGATCGCGTCGAGATCGCCCGACAACTGGCCCAGCGCGTGCGGCACGCTGGCCGGGGCGGCGATGGTGGCGACGCCCGCAACACCCTCCAGCCGTTCCGCAGCGGCCAGGACGGCCGCCCCGCCCAGGCTGTGGCCGATCAGCAGGATGGGCCCGCGGAAGCGGTCGGCCAGGAACGCCGCGCTCGCGACCAGATCGTCCACATCGCCCGAGAAGCCCTCATGCCCGAAATCGCCCTCGCTGCCCCCCAGCCCGGTGAAATCGAACCGCAAGGTGGCGATGCCGTGGCGAGCCAGCGCGCGCGACACGTGGACCGCGGCGATGCTCTGCCGCGTGCAGGTGAAGCAATGCGCGAACAGGGCCGCGCCGCGAACCGGCCCCGACGGCATCTCGATCGATCCAGCCAGCATCGTCCCGTCGGCGTTGGGTATGGTCACGGCTTCGGTCGGCATGGCGGTCCTTCTTGATTTTTGGGCGTCGCGTTCCCGCGCCCTAGCGCGCCGGCGGCGCCGCGATAAGGGGCTGCGCTTGCTCGCGCGCGCCACCTCCCCTAACGCTTACGTAAACGACAGACCGGACGGAGCAGCATGACCACGCAATTCGAAGGCACCAGTTCCTACATCGCGACCGAAGATCTGAAGGTGGCGGTCAACGCGGCGGTCACGCTGCGCCGCCCGCTGCTGGTGAAGGGAGAGCCCGGCACGGGCAAGACGGTGCTGGCGCAGGAGATCGCCAAGGCGATCGACGCGCCCCTGATCGAATGGAACGTCAAGTCGAGCACGAAGGCGCAGCAGGGCCTGTACGAATACGACGCGGTCGCCCGCCTGCGCGACGGCCAGCTGGGCGACGAGCGGGTTCACGACATCGCCAACTACATCAAGAAGGGCAAGCTGTGGGAGGCGTTCACCTCGCCCCGGCTGCCGGTCCTGCTGATCGACGAGATCGACAAGGCCGACATCGAGTTTCCCAACGACCTGTTGCAGGAACTCGATCGGATGAGCTTCGACGTCTACGAAACGCAGGAACGGATCGCGGCGAAGGAGCGGCCGATCGTCGTCATCACCTCCAACAACGAGAAGGAATTGCCCGACGCGTTCCTGCGCCGCTGTTTTTTCCACTACATCAAGTTCCCCGACCGCGAGACGATGCAGGCGATCATCGACGTCCATTTCCCGGGCATCCAGAAGACGCTGGTGAAGCAGGCGATGGACGTCTTCTACGAACTGCGCGACGTGCCGGGCCTGAAGAAGAAGCCCTCCACCAGCGAACTGCTCGACTGGCTCAAGCTGCTGATGAACGAGGACATGCCGCTCGAGGTTCTGCAGGACAGCAACCCGAACAAGGCGATCCCGCCGCTGCACGGTGCCCTGCTCAAGAACGAGCAGGACGTGATGCTGTTCGAACGGCTCGCCTTCATGAGCCGGCGTCAGCAGTAAGCCTGCGGCGATGTTCTTCAATTTCGTCGACGAGCTGCGCGCGGCAGGCATTCCTGCCAGCTTCAAGGAGCACCTGACGCTGCTGGAGGCGCTCGACCGGCAGGTGATCGCGCAGACGCCCGAAGCGTTCTATTACCTCAGCCGTGCGACCTTCGTGAAGGACGAGGGGCTGATCGACCGCTTCGACCAGGTTTTCCAGAAGGTCTTCAAGGGCGTGCTGACCGATTACGGCCAGAACCCGGTCGAGATCCCCGAGGAGTGGCTGAAAGCCGTCGCCGAGAAATTCCTCACGGCGGAGGAGATGGCCGAAATCGAGTCGCTGGGCGACTGGGACGAGATCATGGAGACGCTGAAGAGGCGGCTCGAGGAGCAGAACGAGGAACACCACGGCGGCAGCAAGTGGATCGGGACC
>CAYNZQ010000018.1:0-36698 GCA_964401795.1 uncultured Citromicrobium sp. | reverse complement strand
CCTAGGACCCGCTGATTAAGAGTCAGCTGCTCTACCAACTGAGCTATGCGTCCATTCGCAAAAGACTGCGAGGTCCCCTGTCCGGGGAGCACCGCAGATAGCGTTTTTGCGGGGGGATGCAAGCCCCGATTGCTGCGCGCGGCAGATTTTTTCGGGCTCCCTTTCAGGACGGGGCGAGCGAGCCGCGCTGGCTGGACCGGTCCCAGGCGCGCACCATCATCAGGGTGCCAAGGCAGATCATGTTGGTCATCATGGACGACCCGCCATGGCTCATGAAGGGCAGGGGGATGCCCACCACGGGCGCGAGGCCCATCACCATCATCAGGTTGATCGCGGCGTAGAAGAACATGGTCGCCACCATCCCGGCGGCGAGCAGCCGGTCGAACCGCTGTTCCGCCTTGCGCGCCACGCTGAGGCCCCACCACAGGATCGCGGCGAAGCAGAACAGCACGAACAGCCCGCCGATGAAGCCCCATTCTTCCGCCATCGTCGCGAAGACGAAGTCGGTGTGCGGTTCCGGCAGGTAATTGAGGTGGCTCTGCGATCCTTCGTTGAACCCCTTGCCGGTGAGGCCGCCCGATCCGATCGCGATCTTAGACTGCGTGATGTGATAACCGCTGCCCAGCGGGTCGCTTTCGGGATCGAGGAAGGTCGTCACGCGGCGCTGCTGATAGGGCTTCAGCGCGAACAGGTACGCGACCGGCACCGCAATCGCGCCTGCGATGCCTGCGCCTACGAACCACCGCATCGGCAACCCGGCCAGGAACATGATCACCACGCCGCCGAACCCGATGGCGAGCGCGGTGCCCAGATCGGGCTGGGCAAGGACCAGCAGCATCGGCATTCCGATCAGGCCGGCGGCGGGTACCAGCGCGCGCCAGCCGTTGATCATGCCGGTCGGCAGCGTGTCGTAGAACCGCGCGAGCGCCAGTACGATCATCGGCTTCATCAGCTCGGACGGCTGCAGCACCAGCGGCCCGATATTGAGCCAGCGCTGGCTCCCGCCGCCGATTGCGCCCATCGCCTCCACCGCCAGCAGCAGCAGAAGGACCGCGACATAGGCGGGGTAGGCCATCAGTTTCACGAAATCGCGCCGGAACAGCGTCATCCCGCTCGCCACGGTCAACAGCACGGCGAAGCGCACCAGGTGCGAGTTGGCATAGGGCGACATGTGCCCCCCCGCGGCGGAAAACAGCACCGCCCCGCCGAACAGGGTCAGCGCGGTCAGCGGAAACAGCATCCGCCAGGGCAGGCGCGCGATCGGGGCGGGGACCAGTGTGTTCATCGCGGCTCGGGCCCCGTCGCGCTATCGTCGATAATCTCGGGCCGGGTTTGCGTGTTGTCCTGCGCCAGTTCCTCCGCGCTGCGGGCGGCGGCGCGTGCTTCCGCGTCAACCCGCTTGGCGATGTCGTCAGGGCGCGGTGCGGGCGGCGGGATGTCGGCGCCGACATTGGCGGCGTAGCTGGCATAGGACTTGGCGTAGCGTTCCGCCGCGTTGCCGCCCCACTGCTTCTCGTATTCGTGCAGCATCTCCAACCCCTTCGCCGGGTCGAACAGGAAGGTCATGACGTCGCGCGCGACGGGGTATGCGGCGCCGGAGCCGCCCCCGTGCTCGATCACCACCGCGCAGGCATAGCGCGGATTGTCGAACGGGGCGAAGCTGATGAACAGGCCGTGGTCGCGGTATTTCCACGGGCCCGACTTGCCGTTCGCAACGTTGAGCGAGACGACCTGCGCGGTACCCGTCTTGCCCGCCAGCTTGATGTCGTCGAACGGCAGGCGCGCGCGCCCGGCGGTGCCGGGGCCGTTGACCACGTCGCTCATCGCCTGGCGCACGAACTGCACGTGCTCGGGCGAAAAATCGGCCTTGGCGAAGGGGACCTTCTTGCCGTCGCGGATCAGGCGCGGCTCGATATGGTGGCCGGAAGCGAGCCGCGCGGCATAGACGGCTAGCTGCAGCGGGTTGAATAGCATGTAACCCTGGCCGATCGTCGCGTTGACGGTATCGTAGGTCTGCCATTCCTTGCCGTATTTCTTCAGCTTCCAGGCCGGATCGGGCACCGTGCCGTAGAACTGGCTGGTGACCGGCAGGTCGAATTCCTGCCCCAGGCCGACGCGCCGCGCCATCGCCGCGATCGGGTCCATCCCGATCTGCTGGGCGAAGTGATAGAAATAGACATCGCACGACTGGTAGATGCCCTTGGCCATGTCCACGCGGCCGTGCCCGCGCCTGTTCCAGCAGTGGAAGATGCGGTTGCCCACGCGGATGCCGCCATTGCAGGTAGTCGCGGTTTCGGCATCCAGCCCCTCGCGCAGGAAGCTCATCGCCACCATCGGCTTCACCGTGGAGCCGGGCGGGTAGAGGCCCTTCAGTACCTTGTTGCGCAAGGGCACGCGCTGGTCCTCGCGCAGCATGGCATATTCGACGCTGCCGATCCCGTCGGAGAAACTGTTGGGATCGAAGCTGGGCATGGACGCCATGCACAGGAGGTCGCCGGTATGCGTGTCGATCACGACGACGGAGCCCGATTCGAGGCCCAGGCGGCGGGCGGCGTAATCCTGCAGCGGGCCGTCGATGGTCAGGCGCACCGGATCGCCCTGCACGTCGGGTCGGGTGGAAAGGTCGCGGATGATGCGGCCCGACGCGGTCACCTCGACCCGGCGCGCGCCCGGTTTACCGCGCAGGGTCTGTTCGAACTGCTTTTCCAGCCCATCCTTGCCGATCTTGTAGCCGGGCGTGATCAGGATCGGATTGTGGTCGGCCTCGTACTCCTCCGCATTGGCGGGGCCGACATAGCCGATCAGGTGCCCGACGGAGAGGCCGGTGGGGTAATAGCGCGAGAAGCCGCGCTGCGGCACGACGCCCGGCAATTCGGGCTGGCGCAGCACGACCGCCGCGAACTGGTCGTAACTGATGCCGCTCGCCACCTCGACCGGGGCGTAGCCGCGCGCGTTTTCCAGGTCGTGACGGATGTCGCGCATCTTGCTGTCGGTCAGCGAGAGCAGCTGCCCTAACTGGGCGACTGTGCGGTCCTTGTCGTGGATCCGTTCCGGGATCAGGTCGACGCGAAAATCCGCACGGTTGGAGGCGAGGGGAGCGCCGTTGCGGTCGAGGATCCATCCCCGGCGCGGCGGGATCAGCGTCAGGTTGACGCGGTTGCTCTCGCTCTCCAGCTCGTACTTCGCGTTTTCGGCGATGGAGAGATACGCCATCCGCCCCGCGAGCAGCATGCCCACGCTGGCGCCGCCCAGGCCCAGCACGATGCTGCGCCGGTCGAAGCTCGTCTTCAGGGTGGTGGGGCTGACGAAGCGGGTCCCGCGAAACAGGGACATCAGCCGAGCACCCGGAAACGGACGAGCCGCATCCTGTCGAATATGGCGACCATGCGCGCGATAATGGGATAGGCGATCACCGACAGCAAGAGCTGCGGGCCCATATAGGTGAGCGCGATGGTATCGAACCGGGCGCCCGAGAACACCAGGCACACGAACAGGTACACTGCGGTGATGGCGATCGCGAGCAGCCAGTCCTGCACGAAGCTGCGCCACGGGAAACGGGCCTCCAGCGCCTCCAGCCCCAGCAGCGCGAGCGAGAACAGCAGCACGCCCGATCCCACCGGCTGCCCGCTGAACAGATCGTCCCACAGGCCGAGCGGGAAGCCCGCCCATACCGGCAGCAGGCCGGGGCGGATGAAACGCCAGGCGAGCAAGGTCAGCAGCGCGAGGGGCGGCACCATCGGAATGGCCGACGCGATGGGCAGGCTGGCGACGACCGAACTCAGCAGCACGGTGACCCACGGCAGGCCGTATGCGAGCACACGCGAATGCGCCCGGTTGATCCGGCTGCCATAGGCGTCGCGCCGGGCGCGGGGGTTCAGCTGCTCCATTATCGGGGCGCCGGCTCCTGGTCCTGTTCGGATCCGGGCAGGGCCTCCTCCGCCGGGGTCCGCGCGGCCTCGATCAGGACCGGCTGATAGAGCGGTTCGACGGCCACGAAGTCGGCTGCGGCGGGGTCGCTCACCACGCGGGCGATCGCGCCGTCGTCGGTCAGTTGCTCCACCATCGCGACCGGCAGGCCGGGGCGGAAAAAGCCGCCCGCGCCGCTGGTGACGAACATGTCGCCGCGCTTGAGCGGGTTGAGGCCCAGGTTGATCAGGCGAATGTCGATCCGCCCGTCGCCACGCCCTTGCGCGAAGGCGATGACGTCTCGATCGGCGAGGCGCACGGGCAGCACGCTCTGGCTGTCGGTCAGGAGAAGGACGCGCGAGGTCGTGAACGAGGCTTCGAGCACCCGGCCGACCACGCCGCGGGCGGTGCGCACGGGCATGCCCGCTTCCACCCCGCGACTGCGCCCGGCGCCGATATAGCCGAAGCGGCGCGCGCTGGCGCCCGACGACCCGACGAAATGCGCGATCGCGACCGGCTTCGTTTCCGACGTACGCAGGTCGAGCAGGCCCTTGAGGCGCGCGTTTTCCTGCTTAACCGCTTCGTCCGCCTTCAGGCGGATGCGGGCCAGTTCCACCTCACGCTTCAGCGCGGCGTTCTGGCTGCCCGCACGCAGATAGCCGCGCACGGTCTCGATCAGGCCCTTGCCGCCCTCGCGCGCCTCGGCGGTGGTCCGCGACACGGGCGCGACTGCATCGTTCGCCACGCCCCGCAGATTACCGAACGCCCCCGGCTCGATCAGCGATATGACGAGGAGCGCCGCGCCCAGAAGCGCGCCGATCCCCGCGATGACATATCCCGTAAACAGGCCGTATTGCGCCTTGCGCGAATGCCCCGGGCGCCGGCTTGAGGGCGCCATGTGCCGTACCTCCCCTAGCGCGTCAGGCGTTCATGAGGACGCCGCGATAGATCGGGTCCTCCATCGCGCGGCCGGTGCCGATCGCTACGCAGGACAGCGGATCTTCCGCCACGCTGACCGGCAGGCCGGTTTCCTCGCGCAGATAATCGTCCAGCCCAGCAATCAGCGCGCCGCCGCCGGTCAGCACGATGCCCTGGTCGACGATGTCGGCGGCCAGTTCGGGCGCGGTGTTTTCCAGCGCGATACGGACGCCTTCGATGATGGCGCCGATCGGTTCGGCCAGCGCCTCGGCGATATGCGCCTGGTTGATGGTGATTTCCTTGGGCACGCCGTTGACGAGGTCGCGGCCCTTGATGGTCACGCTCTGGCCGATGCCGTCGGCGGGCGGCACCGCGATGCCGTAATCCTTCTTGATCCGCTCCGCCGTGGCTTCACCGATCAGCAAATTGTGGTGGCGCCGGACGTAGGAGACGATCGCCTCGTCCATCTTGTCGCCGCCGGTGCGGACCGAGGTGGTGTAGGCGAGGCCGCGCAGGCTGAGCACCGCGACTTCGGTCGTGCCACCGCCGATATCGACCACCATGGAGCCGACCGGCTCGGTCACCGGCATGTCGGCGCCGATCGCGGCGGCCATCGGTTCGAGGATCAGCATGACCTGGCTGGCGCCGGCATTGCTGGCCGCGTCGCGGATCGCGCGGCGTTCCACGGAAGTGGAGCCCGACGGCACGCAGATCACGATTTCCGGCGGGCTGAACATGCTCGTCCGCTTGCCGTTCACCTTGCGGATGAAGTGCTTGATCATCTCCTCGGCGATTTCAATGTCGGCGATCACGCCGTCGCGTAAGGGGCGAATGGCTTCGATCGAATCCGGCGTCTTGCCCATCATCATCTTCGCATCGTCGCCCACGGCCTTGACGCGCTTGATCCCGGCGATGGTCTCGATGGCAACCACGGACGGTTCGTTCAGGATGATTCCCTGATCGGCGACGTAGACCAGCGTGTTCGCGGTACCCAGATCGATCGCCAGATTCTGCGAGCCGAATTTGAAGAATTTGTTGAAAAAGCCCATTTCTATGCGCGTTCCATAGTCTTTGCCGGAGGATGGGAGGCAGTTGAGGGTGATTGCCCGATCCCGCGGGCATGCGACCGAGCGATCCCTTAACGAAGGAGTCGCCAAAAGGCCAAAATTTTATCGCAAAATGCGGGATAAACATCGCCACTCGTCTCGAAATAGCGGCGCGTCGTCGCTAGGCACCGCAGATGGCCGACATTCGCCGCCTCCCCGAAGCGCTGGTCAATCGCATCGCCGCGGGCGAGGTGGTCGAGCGCCCGGCCGCCGCGTTGAAGGAACTGGTCGAAAACGCCATAGACGCGGGCGCCACGCGCATCGCGGTGGCACTGACCGACGGCGGCTTCACCCGGATCGAGGTGACCGACGACGGCTGCGGCATGACCCCCGACCAGATGGCGCTGGCGCTGGAACGGCACGCGACGTCGAAGCTGCCCGACAGCCTGATCGGCGAAGGCCAGGCGATAGAGCGGGTCGCGACGCTGGGCTTTCGCGGGGAAGCGCTGCCGTCCATCGCCAGCGTCGCGCGCTTCACGCTGGAAAGCCGCCCACACGGCGCGGCGCAGGGCTGGCGGATCGTGGTCGATCATGGCGAAACCGTGGAAAGCGGGCCGGCCGCTCTGCCGCCCGGAACCCGGGCGCGGGTCGAACAGGTGTTCGCGAAGGTGCCCGCACGGCGCAAGTTCCTGCGCACTGCGCGGAGCGAATCGGCCGCCTGTCTCGACATCGTGCGCCGCCTCGCGATGGCGCAGCCCGGGATCGGCGTCACGCTCGACCATGGCGAGCGGCGAGTGCTCGCTCTCCAGCCCGGACAGGGACTGGCCGACCGCGTGGCGCAGGTGGTGGCGCGCGAGCTGCGCGAGAACGGCGTGCTGATCGACATGGAGCGCGGCGCGATGCGGCTGACCGGGGTCGCCGGCCTGCCGACCTACAATCGGGGCGTGGCCGACCATCAGTACCTGTTCGTGAACGGCCGCCCGGTGAAGGATCGCTTGTTGATCGGCGCGGTGCGCGGCGCCTATTCCGACATGCTCGCACGCGACCGGCACGCGGTGCTGGCGCTGTTCCTCGACCTTCCGGCGGAGGATGTGGACGTCAACGTCCACCCTGCCAAGACCGAGGTGCGCTTTCGCGACGCGCCGGCGGTGCGCGGCTTCATCGTCTCCGGCCTGCGGCAGGCGCTCTCGACCGGCGACCGTCGCAGCGCGCAGGCGCCCGATGCGGCCGCGATGGGGCGCTGGGAGAGGGAAGGGCAGCAGACGGCGGCGGGCAGCGAACCCGCGCCCGCGCTGCGCTCCATCTTCGAGAACCGCGACTGGAGCGCACCGGCTACCGCGCGCGTGGCCGAAACTGCCACCGCATGGCGCGGGCCGGAAGGCACCACCGGGCCCGCGCGGGCGGATGCGCCGATGGGCCGCGCGGTAGAGGCGCAGGAACCGACCGACGCGGCGCGCGACTATCCGCTGGGCATCGCGCGCGGGCAGGTCGCGAACACCTACATCGTGGCCGAAGCGGCCGATGGCCTGGTCCTGGTCGACCAGCATGCCGCGCACGAGCGCCTGGTGCTGGAACGCCTGCGCGCGGCGGGCGCGGGCGATGCCGTCGCGCGCAGCCAGGCACTGCTGATCCCCGACGTGGTCGAGATGGACGAACCCGATTGCGACCGGCTGGAGGAGGCCGCCGACAGGCTGGAGGCGCTGGGCCTGACGATAGAGCGGTTCGGCCCCGGCGCGATGCTGGTTCGCAGCATACCCCACGCGCTGGCCGGGTCCGATCCCGCGCAGTTGCTGCGCGACATCGCGGACGATCTTGCGCATCACGGCATAGACGGCGAACGCGGCGCCTTGTTGCTGGGCGAGAAGCTCGATCTGGTGCTGGCGACGATGGCGTGCCACGGATCGGTGCGGGCCGGGCGCGTGCTGCGAGTCGACGAAATGAACGCGCTGTTGCGCGAAATGGAACGTACGCCGCGGTCGGGCCAGTGCAATCACGGTCGCCCGACCTGGGTCAAACTGTCGATGGAAGACGTCGAGAAACTGTTCGGGAGGCATTGATGCGCTGGATTTCGTCCCTTCTGTGCCTGGCCGCCCTGTCCGCCTGCGGCAGCGAACCCACGGCAGAGGAAAACGCGGCCAAGGTCGCGGCGGTGGAGGCGAACCAGATCCCCGATGCGATCCCCGCAACGCCGCAGCCGCTGGAACAGGCAATGGTGGATGCGCGCCCGGCGGGCTGCGCCTTCATCAATCCGAAGAGTTCGGCGGTCATCGCCTTTGCCGGGCGGCAGGACGGTTACATGAAGCTGGACGGGCAGATGGACCGGTTCGCACCCGATGTGGGATCGGCGCAGACCGATGTCGGGCTGCCAAGCAAGTACGACGGCGCGTCCGCGTCCTTCACCCTCTACATGCAGAGCCGGGAAGAACGCGCGGGGCGGCCCGTAGGCCTGCTGACGGTGACGGACGGCTATGGCCGCGTGATCTACCAGAAGGAAGGCACGCTGGATTGCGTAGGGGTCGGCCCGGCGACCGAGTGAGGGCCTGCGCGCCGCCCGTTCAGCCGTCTATCGGCGCGTCCGGCTCGCGGACCCGGATCAGCCCGTTCGACACCATCTCCAGCACCGGGTCGCCGTGCTGGTTGAACGTCCACAGCCGCGATTTGTAGAGGCCCATTTCCGGGCGCGAGCGGCTGCGCCGTTTTTCAAGCACCTCGCTTTCGCAGCGCAGCGTATCGCCGGGATAGACGGGTTTGAGCCAGCGCAACTGGTCGATGCCCGGACTGCCTAGGCTCGCCGCGGTATTGTCGCCCATGTTGTCGACCATCATCCGCATGGTCATGGCGCAGGTGTGCCAGCCGCTCGCCGAAAGCCGCCCGAAATAGGTCTTGGCAGCGGCTTCCTCGTCGAGGTGGAAGGGCTGGGGATCGTAGCGCGAGGCGAAGTCGAGCACCTCCTCGCGCGTGACCTCGTACTGGCCGAAGGCGTCCCGCGCCCCGATCTCGATATCCTCGAAATATTTCACCGTCCGGCTCCTTGCGCTGCGTGTCCTCTTCCGCTCCGTCAGGCGCGGAACGCGGGGACGCGGCCGTTCTCGCCCAGGTCGGGAATGATGCGATAGCGGGTCAGGATCAGGCTGAATATGCCGAACAGCAGCAGGCCGATGGCGGTCAGCTTGAACAGGGCGCCCATTCCGGCCAGCGCGGCGACCGCATCGCCCAGCGTCTTGATCTGCTCCGCACCGGCGGAGAAAAAGCCTGCGCGCACCAGCGACAGGCCGATCACGGCGTATACGACACCACGTGCGCAATAGCCGGCCCCGCCGAGCCACCGGGTGAAGCTGGGCGCGCGGGCGGAAATGCGGTTCATGAATTCGCCGGTCAGCCCCTTCTTGAACTGGAACAGGCTGGTGGCGAAGAACGCGAGGCCGAGCAGGCCGAGCACGAAGCCGCCGAATGCGAACGACAGCACGCTGGAGGCGGCCTGTTGCGCGCCGCCATCGCTGCCGCCGGTGTCCTTGCCGGCAAGCTGGAACGCCGCCCAGGCCAGGGTCAGGTGCCCGACCCCGCTGCCGGCATGGCCGATCCGTTCGGCCCACCCTTTCGCGTCGGAGCCGGTGTTCTCTATGTCGAACAACGGTGAGCAGAACCGGAACAGCGCATAGGCCAGCAGGCCCACGGCCATGATCCACAGCATCGGCTCGCCCAGCGGATATTCCTCGATCGCCTTGAACAGGCCGTCGGTGCCGCGCGCGATCCGGTCGGCATTGGTGAGCGCAAGGAAGCCGAGCATGGTGTAGAAGACCGCGCGGCTGAAATAGCCGACGCGCACCAGCCAGTTGAATTTCTCGGATTTGTCGACCGCCATCATGTCCCCCTGCACTTCGATACTTTGCATCACCTAACAGGCAAGGCGCCGTGCGGGTTCCGGGCTATCGAGAACAAGTCAACGGGCGAGGGCGCCTTGCACTTCGTCGAACCGTCCGTCGCGGGCCGGATCGGGCGCGATGCCGAGCAGATGCCGTACCAGCGGTTCGACCGACACGTTCTCGAACGGGGGCAGGGTCGCGCCGCGGCGGAACGCCGGGCCTTGCGCGACGAACAGCGCCGCCATCTCGGGCGCGCGGTTGTCGAAGCCGTGATTGCCGCCGGAGAAGGCGCGGTCGGGCGCGGTGTCCGCGATCAGCCATCCGGTCCGCGCAAGGCACAGATAGGGCGGAATGCGCGCATTGGTGCCGTAGTGGAACCGAGCCGGAATGTCCGCCTTGCGCCAGCATTCCATGTTGGGATGCGGGGCGAGCAGGGCGGCCTCCAGCGCCTTCTCCCGCCCCGGTACGGCGGCGAGCGTCGCGTAGGGGCCGCTCTCGACCAGGGTGAAGTCGGCCGGGTCCAGGATCCGGTCCAGCGCAACGACATGCGCGCTATCGACCGCGGCCATGCCATGGTCGGCGGTCACGATCAGGTTGGCGGGCTGATTCAACCGGGCGAGCCCGTCCACCAGCATGGCGATGTCCGCATCGACATCGCGGATGGCGGCATCGACCTCGGGAGAGGCGGGGCCGCTGGCATGACCGGCGGTATCGACCTGATCGAAATACAGGACGATCAGGCGCGGGCGAATGGCCGCCGGACGGCGCAACCAGTCGAGGACGGTATTCACCCGCTGCACCGGCGTCACGTTCTGGTCGAAGGCCTGCCAATCCTGCGGGCGCACACCGCCTTCGACGCGGCCATGGCCGTGCGGTACCGCGGTCCCGCCCCACGCGACGGCGGAGCCGGGCCAGAACATCGCGCCGGTGCGGATGCCCGCCTTTTCGGCCGTGACCCAGATCGGCGCGGCCGCGTTCCAGTAGAACGGATCGGTCGTCGCCATGGTGAACCGCTCGTCCGGGCGCGCGGGATCGGTGAAGCCGTTGGCGACGATACCCGAATGGTCGGGATATTCGCCCGTCACCTCCGCCCAGTGATTGGGAAAGGTCTTGCTGGGGAAGGACGGGATCATCGCCGCCGACACGCCGTCTTGCGCCAGCCGCGACAGCGTCGGCGTCTCGCCCCGCTCCAGATAATCGGCGCGGAACCCGTCGATCGAGACCAGGATGGTGACCGGCGCGCGGTCCTGCGCTGCCTGCGCGGCGGATGGCGCGGCGACCGTTCCGCCGGCGAGCTGCGGCGCGCAGGCGCTCAGTAGAGCGGCGCCGACCAGGGCGAACAGGCGCGCGATGAATCGCATGTCCGGTGTCCTTCCCGGGTCCGTCGTCAGACGTTGAACTTGAACAGCATGACGTCGCCGTCCTGCACCAGGTACTCCTTGCCTTCCTGGCGCAGCTTGCCTGCCTCGCGCGCGCCGGCCTCGCCGCCGAGCGCAATGTAATCGTCGTAGGCGATCGTCTCGGCGCGGATGAAGCCCTTCTCGAAATCGGTGTGGATCTCGCCCGCCGCCTGCGGCGCCCTGGCGCCGGAGGGGAAGGTCCAGGCCCGCGATTCCTTGGGCCCCGCGGTGAAGAAGGTGTTGAGGCCGAGCAGCCGGTACCCGGCCCGGATCACGCGGCTGAGGCCGCTTTCGCTGAGGCCCAGCTCGGTCAGGTATTCGGCCCGGTCGGCGGGGTCCATCGCGACCAGTTCGGCCTCGATCGCGGCGGAGACGACGACGGCCTGCGCGCCCTCGCGCTCCGCCTTGGCAAACACTTCGGCGGACAGCGCGTTGCCTTCCGCCGCGTCTTCCTCGCCGACATTGCAGACGTAAAGCACCGGCTTTGCAGTGAGCAGCTGCGCCTGCCGGAAAAGCCGCGCCTCCTCCTCGTCATTGGGCTGGGTCAGGCGCGCGGGCTTGCCGTCGCGCAGCAGGTCGAGCGCCTGGCCGAGCACGCTCGCCATGATCTTCGCCTCCTTGTCGCCGCCGGTCGCGCGCTTGGCCGCGGCGGGCACGCGCTTCTCCAGGCTTTCGAGGTCGGACAGCATCAGCTCGGTTTCGACCACCTCGGCATCGGCGATCGGATCGACCGTGTTCGACACGTGCTGGATATCGTCGTCCTCGAAACAGCGCAGCACGTGGACGATCGCGTCGACCTCCCGGATATTGCCGAGGAACTGGTTGCCGAGCCCTTCGCCCTGGCTCGCGCCTTTGACGAGCCCCGCGATATCGACGAAGGCGAGCTGGGTCGGGATGACCTTCGCGCTCTTCGCGATGGCGGCGATCTTGTCGAGCCGTTCGTCGGGCACGGCCACCTGCCCCACATTGGGCTCGATCGTGCAGAAGGGATAGTTCGCGGCCTGCGCGGCCTGCGTTTCGGTCAAAGCATTGAACAGGGTGGACTTGCCGACATTGGGCAGGCCCACGATCCCGCATCGAAAACCCATGTCTGGCTCCGCATCGATCGTTTGTACTGGTGGTCGGCCGCGCCTTAGCGGGGCCGGGCGGCGAGGGCTAGTCCCGCGCGGCCCGGCGCATTCCACTTGTCAGCAACGCGGCGGCGCGCATAGACCCGCCGGATGGACCGCCGCGCACTCGCCCCTATCGCCCTTGCCCTCTCGCTCGTCCTTGCGGGATGCAAGACCGCCGACAGCAGCGAGTGGCGCGGCGGCGCGACGACACCGTTCGGGCAGGCGCGCGATTCGTGCTTCGACCAGGCGAATGCGGGCGCGGAGCAGGGCCAGCAGACCAGGTTCTTCGTCGGCTGCATGGGCGCGCTGGGGTGGGAGCCGAAGGGTAACGATGTCGAGGTGGAGGGCCTCGACGACTAGTCCTGCTGACGCCGCGCGACCTCGCTCATAAAGCGGGCATCGTCGCCTTCCGCCAGCCACTGCGCCTCCGCGCCGATCGCGGCGAGCATGTCGGCCAGCGGGTCCATTTCCGCCTTGGCGTAATTGCCCAGGACGTGGCCGGTCACGCGGTCCTTGTGCCCCGGATGCCCGATGCCGATCCGCACGCGGCGAAAATCGGGCCCGAGATGCTGGTCGATGCTGCGCAGGCCGTTGTGCCCCGCCAGTCCGCCGCCCGTGCGCACCTTCACCTTCATCGGCGCCAGGTCGAGCTCGTCGTGGAACACCGTCAGTGCCTCCACCCCCAGCTTGTAGAAGCGCAGCGCCTCGCCCACCGCGCGGCCGCTCTCGTTCATGAAGGTCGCGGGCTTCAGCAGCAGCACCTTCTCGGTGCCGATGCGCCCTTCCTGCACCCAGCCGGAGAACTTCTTCTGCACCGATCCGAAATCGTGCATCTCGGCGATGACGTCGCACGCCATAAAGCCGACATTGTGCCGATGGAGCGCATATTGCGGCCCCGGATTTCCAAGTCCTGCCCAGATCTGCATGCCCGCCGCCTAGCGCGTCCCGCGGCCGGGGGGAAGCCGGGCGCAGGCCGATTGCGCGAAGGAGACGGGCTGTTCGCACCACACCATTCATGCGGGCGCAAAAGATTTCGCCCTAGCGGCGATAGCGTTTCCAATGCCTGGCCCGTGTCTAGTCGAGGAGGAGCGGCCATGTGCCTTGCCCACGGTAGGCAAGGCGCTAAAGCCGGCAGCGCAGGGAGGGGAAAACGCAATGTCGGATTTCGAGTTCATCTTTGCGCTGTTCGGCCTTCTGCTCGGCCTGTCGCTGGCAGAAGTGCTCGGCGGGCTCGCGCGTGCTATCGAAAATCGTCTGCGCTCCTCGTCGACCGCTAGGATCGGCGTTCTCACGCCGCTGCTCGGAGCGTTCGTCATTCTCGATCTGCTATCCTTCTGGCAGGCCGCCTGGGTTGTACGTGATGCCGTCGGCGTTTCCGGCAAGGCTCTCATGGCGGTCACCGCGTTCGCAAGCGCCTACTACTTCGCGGCACACCTTGTGTTCCCCCGCGACACGGACGCAAAGGTGGACTTCGACGCACATTTCTTTCGCGTGAGAAGAATTGTCATCGGCATCCTGTTCGCGCTGCTACTGTGCCAGCTTGCCTGGTACGCCGCGGTCCCGTCTCTCGCCGCTCAACTGTTTCGCCCGCTCCCAGTGGTCCTCACACTGGTTCTGGTCGGGCTCATGCTGGCGGCGATGGTTGTTCGCAGCCCTCGGTGGAGCGGCGGCGTGATGATAGCACTCGTTTGCCGCTATATCCTCGTCTATCTCCTTTGAGTGCTGCGGGCGCCGAGATCTGGCGATGGGAAGCGCGATCTATTCGCCGTCTTGCTCGTCCCGCGCCTTTCCGCGCCGAGCCGCAGATGCAGCTAGGATCGTCGAAAAGACGCCCATAAATACCACTCCGAGAGCGATCCAGACTGCAAGCATATTCGTTCCCCCATGAGACTGCTCCATTTGGATACTGGGTTTGGTCCGATCCGGCAATTCACTCGCCTCACGCAGGACCTCGAAACGCAAAACGCCGGCCTTCCGCTGAGGGAAAGCCGGCGCTGCTGTTCGTTTCCGGGAAACGGAAGCGGGAGGGTTATTCGCCCTCGACCACCTCGTCGTCCTCGCCTTCGACCGTCTCGGCATGCTGCTCGATGACTTCGGTCTCGGTGGTCTCCTCGGCGCCCTCGGCGCCTTCGGCCTTCTTGAGCGCGGACGGGGCGACCAGGGTGGCGATGGTGAAATCGCGGTCGGTGATGGCGCTTTCGGCGCCGTCGGGCAGCTTCACTTCGCTGATGTGGATGGAATCACCCACATCCTTGCCGGTGACGTCGATCTCGATCTCGGCCGGGATGTGTTCCCCGTCGCAGACCAGCTCGAGCTCGTGGCGCACGACGTTCAGCACGCCGCCCTTCTTCAAGCCGGGGCTCGCTTCCTCGTTCAGGAACACGACCGGCACGTTCACCTCGATCTTCGCGCCGCGGGTGAGGCGGTAGAAGTCGACATGCATCGGGCGGTCGGTGACCGGGTGGAAGGCGACGTCCTTGGGAATGGTGCGCACGCCCTTGCCATCGCCGATCTCGATCGTGACGACCGAGTTCATGAAGTGGCCGGTGTCGAGCTGGCGCGTGAGCAGCCGTTCCTCGACATGGATCGGGGTGGGTTCTTCCTTGCCGCCGTAAATCACGGCGGGGACACGGCCTTCGCGACGCAGTGCCCGGGAGGCTCCCTTGCCTGCCCGGTCGCGCGTCTCGGCCGGAAGCGTCAGAGCGTCGCTCATGGTCTTACCTTTCGAAATGCGTTCAGTTGGATTTCCGGCCCGCCACACCTCCAGGGATGACCATGGCTGCCGAAGGGCGTGCCCATAGGCCGGACGCGCCCCCGATGCAAGGAATAAGGGGGCCTGCTACTGGACCCGGACGATCTCGATCCCTTCCGCCTCCAGCGCATCCTGCACGCTCTTGGTTCCGGCAAGGTGCCCTGCGCCGACCGCCATGAACACGACGCCGGGCCGATCCAGCCGCTTGTCGATCCACTTGGCCCAGTTGCTGTTGCGCTGGTAGAGCAGGCGATCGGCGAGGACCGGTTCCTCCTCCAGCGGTTCGTTGACCAGTTCGGCCACGGCGGCGACATCGCCGACCGACCATTCCTCCACCACCTTCTGCAGCATCGGGCCGACTTCCTCGAACTGGTCGATCGTCTCGAGCAGGTATTCGAGCTGCGCATCCTGCGGCAGGGTATCGAAAATGCCGAGCTGGAATTCGACCGTCTCCAGCGCGTCGCGCCCGGCGCCCTCCTTCAGCTTGGAGGCGAGGTTCAGTTCCACCCCCTTGTCGGGCGTCAGGCCCGCCTTTGCATAGGCGATGTTGGCGAGTTGCAGCGCCGCCATCCACGGCTCGAACGGATCGAGCGCGGCAGCCGGCAGGCCGAACCTGGCGAGGCCCGCCTCGTATGTCGCGCGCTGCTCCTCGTTCATCAGGCTGCGCAGGGTCGTGCCCTCGGGCAACATGGCCATCTTCATCACCATGCTCTGCATCCCGGCCATGGCTTCCGGGCTCATGTCGATCTCGGTCACCAGTTCGTCGGCGGTCGACAGCGCGGTCTTCACGTCGCCGCTGTACCAGTTGACCCCGTCGGGCAGCAGGTGGACGGTGCCGAACAGATAGATGGTCGTGTCCTCGTCCGCGACCTTCCACAGGGCGGGGTGGCCGGACGCCTCGACGGCGGGCGCGGTGGCCTCGGTCGCGGCCTCCGTCTGGGCCAGGGCGGGGGAAGCGAGCGCCAGCGCGATGCCGGAGGCGACGGCGGCGAGACGGGTCTTGAATGTCTTCATGGCAATATCCTTTTCGAAACGGTGGTTTGGAGTGGAATTCAGCGGTATTTTCTGAAGAGAAAGACGATCCAGTAGACCGCGAGGACGGCCCAGAAGATCGCGAAGGGATCGGGCGCACCGGTCAGGCCGCCGCGCCACGCGACCCACCATGCCATCGACGCCAGCATGTAGACGTAGATCGCGGCGACCGCGGCCGCGCCGGAACTGGCCCGGTCGAGCTCGTCGGCGCTGCGATGCCACAGCAGCGAGGCTAGGGGCGTGACGACCAGCAGCATGACCAGCGCGAACAGCGTCGGCGCAAGGCCCGCAGGCTCGACCGGGTCGGTCGCGCGGTACATCGCCTCCATATCGTCGAGCGGCAGCACCAGCGCGATGCTCATGCCGATGGCGATAGAGGAGATCATCACCCATTGCGCGCGGCCGACCTTCGTCCGGGGCGAGACCACGATGGTGCGCGCCAGCCGCAGGGCAATGACGGCCGCGGCCAGGGTCGCGCCCGCCACCAGCAGCAGGATCACGCCGAAGGCCACACTCGGCGCGCCGCCGCCGTGGTCCAGGTGGGACACCAGCATGCCGGCGGTCATGCCGCAGCCGATCACGGCGACAAGGGAGAGCGCGATGGCGAGCAGCGGGCGCGAGCGCGGCTCGGGCGGGGGCGCGGGAAAGTCAGTCTTGTCCGTCATCGAAAATCTCCTCGATGGGCAGGTCGAACAGGCGGGCGATACGAAAGGCGAGGGGGAGCGAGGGATCGTGCTTACCGGTCTCGATCGCGTTCACCGCCTGGCGGCTGACGTCGAGCTGCTGGGCCAGCTCCGCCTGGCTCCAGTCGCGCGTGGCGCGCAGCACCTTGAGCTGGTTCTTCACCGCGCGCCCCGCAGCCAGGCGAGGTGGAACCCGGCATAAAAGGCGAGGATCGCGGCAATTCCGACATATTCGCCCTTGAAATCGGGCGGCGTCGAGGCGTCGAAGCCGCCCGTCACGCCCTCCGCAATGCCGAGGAGGAGCGGGCCGAAGATCGTCAGGACGACCACGGTCGCGAAGGCGGCGGAGGTTCCGGCCTGCCACAAACCTTGCATGTATTCGTCGCGCAGGCGGCGCCACAGGATGACGAGCAGGCCGACCAGCATCATACCGACGAACAGGCCGCGGACGAAATCCGGCCAGCCGAACGCGACCGCTGCGGCGAAGCCGATCGAGGCGAGCCCGCCCATCACGGCGGAGATAAAATACATGCGGGCTTTCACATCGGGGGTCATGGCAAACTCGTCGGTTTCGGCGCTCGTTCAGCGTCGCCTTCGTGTCAGGTATGCCTGACTATATGTCGCGATTCGCTGACTATGTCAAGAACACCTGACATCGTGTCGCGCGTACCTGTCATCCGCGGCTGCGGATGCGCGCGGCATTGACGCGTTTTCATGCCTGCGCCATGGCCGCGCACACCATGGACCGTTCGCCGCAAACCAGTTTCCAGGACATGATCCTCGCGCTCCACGATTTCTGGAGTGCGCATGGATGTCTCATCCTCCAGCCCTACGACATGCGGATGGGGGCGGGCACGTTCCACACCGCGACGACGCTGCGCGCGCTGGGGCCGGAGGCGTGGAATGCCGCCTTCGTCCAGCCCTGCCGCCGCCCGACCGACGGGCGCTATGGCGAGAACCCCAACCGGCTGCAGCACTATTACCAGTATCAGGTGATCCTGAAGCCCAATCCGTCGAACCTGCAGGAACTCTATCTGGGTTCGCTCGAGGCCATCGGCATCGATCCGCTGCTGCACGATATCCGCTTCGTCGAGGACGACTGGGAAAGCCCGACGCTGGGCGCCTGGGGGTTGGGCTGGGAGGTCTGGTGCGACGGGATGGAG
This sequence comes from uncultured Citromicrobium sp., assembly GCA_964401795.1. GTDB lineage: Bacteria > Pseudomonadota > Alphaproteobacteria > Sphingomonadales > Sphingomonadaceae > Alteriqipengyuania. The sequence goes on along the minus strand of CAYNZQ010000018.1, from coordinate 18,823 downwards.
GTGACGCAGTTCACCTATTTCCAGCAGATGGGCGGGTTCGACTGCAAGCCGGTCGCGGGCGAGTTGACCTACGGTCTGGAACGCCTCGCGATGTACATCCAGGGTGTCGACAACGTGTACGACCTCAACTTCGACGGGCGGGGCACCAGCTACGGCCACGTCTTCCTCGAAAACGAGAAGCAGATGTCGAAGTGGAACTTCGAGATCGCCGAAACGGACGCGCTGTTCGACCTGTTCGCCAAGGCCGAGGCGGAGTGCCAGAACGCGCTCGCCGCCGACGTGCCCATCGCCGCCTACGAACAGGCGATCGAGGCGAGCCACGTGTTCAACCTGCTCCAGGCGCGCGGCGTAATCAGCGTTCAGGAACGCGCCAGCTACATGGGCCGCGTGCGCGACCTCGCCCGCGGGAGCTGCGAGGCCTACATGGCCAAGGAGGCACCGCGCTGGGCCGAACAATATCCGGAGTGGTCGAAATGAGCGCGGTTGGCGTCTCCAGATTTTTCGTCACCCCCGCGAAGGCGGGGGTTCAGCTTACGTTCGCCACACGCACCTTCTCCGGGAGCTGGATTCCCGCCTTCGCGGGAATGACGGAAGGGGGTGTGGCATGAGCGACTTCCTCCTCGAACTTCGTTCCGAAGAAATCCCCGCCCGGATGCAGGCCGGTGCGCGCGCCGAGCTGGAAAAGCTGTTCCGGCGCGAGATGGACGCGGCGGGCGTCGCGCTGGGCGACGTCACGGTGTGGTCCACGCCGCGCCGCCTCGCACTGATTGCCGAGGGACTGCCTGACGCCACGGCTGCTGTCAGCGAGGAGGCCAAGGGCCCGCCCGAGGGCGCGCCGGACGCTGCCATCGACGGCTTCTGCCGCAAGAACGGCGTCACCCGCGACCAGCTCGAGGTGCGCGACGTGAAGGGCCGCCCGACCTATTTCGCGGTGATCGAGAAGCCGGGCCGCGCCACGCGCGATCTGCTGGCCGAGGCGATCCCCGCGATCGTACGCGACTTCGCCTGGCCCAAATCGATGCGCTGGGGCACGGCTTCGATGAGCACCGAGAGCTTGCGCTGGGTACGCCCGTTGTCGGGCATCGTCGCTTTGCTCGGCGACGAGGTCGTCGAGTGCGAGGTTCATGGCGTCACCAGCGGCGCGGTCACGCTGGGTCATCGCTTTCACCATTCGGGCGACATCACCATCGGCGATGCGGGCGACTACGTGATGAAGCTGCGCGCGGGCCACGTTGTCGTAGACCACGAGGAACGCGCCGCGCTGATCCGCACCGGCGCCGCGCAGGTCGCGTCCGAAGCCGGCCTCACGCTGGTCGAGGACGAGGGGCTGGTGATCGAGAACGCCGGGCTGACCGAATGGCCGGTGCCGCTGCTGGGCCGCTTCGACGAGGCGTTTCTCGACGTACCGCCCGAGGTCATCCAGCTCACCGCGCGGGTCAACCAGAAGTATTTCGTGTGCGAAACTCCCCTCCCGCCTGCGGGAGGGGCCGGGGGTGGGGCTGGCGAAGACCAGGCCTCGCCCACCCCTGACCCCTCCCGCGAGCGGGAGGGGAACTTGGCCAACGCCTTCGTCTGCACCGCCAATATCGAGGCGGCGGACGGCGGCGCGGCGATCGTGGACGGCAACCGCAAGGTCCTCGCTGCGCGGCTTTCCGATGCGCGCTTCTTCTGGGAGCAGGACCGCAAGACCCCGCTCGCCGAACATGCCAAGCGGCTGGAGCGGATCACCTTCCACGAGAAGCTGGGTACCGTCGCCGACAAGGTCGACCGCGTGGCGAAGCTGGCGCGGTGGCTGGTCGAGGAGAGGATAGTACGCGATTCTCCCCTCCCGCTTGCGGGAGGGGCCGGGGGTGGGCCTATCGACGACGGTGGCTTCGCGCCCACCCCTAGCCCCTCCCGCAAGCGGGAGGGAGACTTGGTCGACCTCGCTCAACTCGCGGATTGGGCCGAACAGGCCGCGCGGCTCGCCAAGGTCGATCTCGTCACCGAGATGGTCGGCGAATTCCCGGAATTGCAGGGCCTGATGGGCGGCTATTACGCCCGCGCCGAGGGGCTGCCCGACGCGGTCGCCGACGCGATCCGCGACCACTACAAGCCGGTCGGGCAGGGCGACGAAGTCCCCACCGCGCCGGTGACGGTGGCGGTGAGCCTGGCGGATAAGCTGGATACGCTTATTGCATTCTTCAGCCACGACATGCGGCCGACAGGATCCAAAGACCCATTTGCGCTGCGACGCGCAGCAATGGGCGTGATTGCGCTCCTTCTTACAAATAACTTGCGAATTGGACTTGGAAATCCGCTTTTCAAGCTTGGTGGCGGGCTTCTTCTACGAACGGGAACTTCGGTCGCAAAGGAAGGGCTGAAGGCCTATGTTGCGCTTGCTCCTTTTGTCGGAAGACAGGCTGCCGCTGATGCTATGGTTCTTGCGCTCAGATCATCCGAGAAGTCGCCGGAAGACGAAGGTCAGGAAGTTGTAAATGCAGCAGGCGAAGCGACCACAGCGCTCCTCGACTTCTTCGCCGACCGCCTCAAGGTCCAGCAGCGCGAAGCCGGGGTCCGCCACGATCTCATCGACGCGGTCGTCGCTCTCGGGAACGAAGACGACCTCGTGCGGCTTCTCAATCGTGTGAAGGCATTGCAGAACTTCGTCGCCACCCCGGACGGGCAGAACCTGCTCGCCGCGTATAAGCGCGCGGCCAATATCCTGAAGAAGGAAGGTTGGGACGAGGGGGTCGACGGGCCCGAACGCATCGCGCGCACGGGAGAGGAAGACCCGCTGGCGCTGGTCGACGATCCTGACATGGCGGCGGTTGTCGATGCGCGCATGGCCGAGAAGAAGAAAATCTCTCTGTCCTACACGCCCGAGCCTGCCGAGAAGGCGCTGATCGAGGCGCTCGACACCGCCGAGCCGCGCGCGGCCGCGGCGGTGGAGGAAGAGCGTTTCGAGGACGCGATGGGGGCGCTCGCCACCCTGCGCGCTCCGATCGATGCGTTTTTCGAGGAGGTCACGGTCAATGCCGAGGATCAGGACAAGCGCGCTGCGCGGCTGGGCCTGCTGGCGCGGTTCCGCGATGCGGTCGACCGGGTGGCCGACTTTTCGCGGATCGAGGGCTGAGGGGGCGATTTTCGCCGCCCTCCACCTGTCCGTAACCCGCCTTCGCGCGATGCGAAAGGTACTGGAAACAAGCGGTTGAACTGAGCTTTTAAAGGTGACGCACTGTCACTTTCGTCACCCGCGACACAGGAGATCATACGTATGCAGACGGTCTATACCTTCGGCGGAGATGCACCGCACGGCGATGCGCGGCAGAAGGACAAGACCGTCACCGGCGGCAAGGGCGCGAACCTGGCCGAAATGGCCAGCATCGGCCTGCCGGTCCCGCCGGGCTTCACCATCACGACCGAGGAATGCCTGCGTTATCTGCAGGACGGCGCCGATTTTTCCGACGATCTTCGCCAGGCGGTCGCCGATGCGGTCGGGCATATCGAGCGGACCGTGGGCAAGCGGCTGGGCGACGCGGCCGATCCGCTGCTCGTATCGGTTCGCTCCGGCGCGGCGATTTCCATGCCGGGGATGATGGACACCGTCCTCAATCTCGGCCTCAACGACGAGACGGTGCAGGGCCTCGCCGCGACCAGCGGGGACGAACGTTTCGCCTGGGACAGCTATCGCCGTTTCATCCAGATGTACTCCGACGTGGTGCTGGGCCTCGACCACGGCCTGTTCGAGGAAGCGCTGGAAATCGCGAAGGAAGATCGCGGGTATTACAGCGACACCGAGATGACTGCCGAAGACTGGCGGATGCTGGTGGCGGAATACCTCTCGATCGCCAGCCGCGACCTTGGCCGTCCGTTCCCGCAGGACGTGAACGAGCAGCTATGGGGCGCCATCGCCGCCGTCTTCGACAGCTGGGACACCGAGCGGGCGAAAATCTACCGCCGCCTCAACGATATCCCGCACGACATGGGCACCGCGGTCAACGTGCAGGCGATGGTGTTCGGCAATATGGGCGATACCAGCGCCACCGGCGTCGCCTTCACCCGCGATCCCAGCACCGGCGAGCGCGCCTATTACGGCGAATGGCTGGTCAACGCGCAGGGCGAGGACGTGGTGGCGGGCATCCGCACGCCGCAATATCTGACCAGGGCCCGGCGCGAGGATGCGGGCGCGGACAAGCCGAGCATGGAAGAGGCCATGCCCGACGCCTATGGCGAGCTCGCCCGCGTGTTCGACCTGCTCGAAGACCATTACAAGGACATGCAGGATATCGAGTTCACGGTAGAACGCGGCAAGCTGTTCCTGCTGCAGACCCGCACAGGCAAGCGGACCGCCAAGGCGGCGCTGAAGATGGCTGTCGACATGGAAGGGGAAGGGCTGATCGACCGCAAGACGGCGATCAAGCGGATCGATCCCATGGCGCTCGACCAGCTGCTCCACCCGACACTCGACCCCGATGCGGCGCGCGATGTCATGACAACCGGACTCCCCGCCTCGCCGGGCGCGGCCAGCGGCAAAATCGCGATCGATGCCGATACGGCGGAGCAATGGGCCGGGCGCGGCGACAAGGTGATCCTCGTACGCGTCGAGACCAGCCCGGAAGACATTCACGGCATGCACGCGGCGAAGGGCATCTTGACCGCGCGCGGCGGGATGACCAGCCACGCCGCGGTGGTGGCGCGCGGCATGGGCCGTCCATGCGTCTCCGGTGCGTCCGCCGTCTCCATCGACCGCGCCGCGCGCACGCTGCGCATTGGCAGCCGCGAGATGAAGGAAGGCGACGTCATCACCATCGACGGCAGCAACGGGCAGGTCATGGCGGGCGAGGTTCCGACCATTGAACCCGAGCTTGCCGGCGATTTCGCCAAGGTGATGGAATGGGCCGACGAACACCGCCGCATGGGCGTGCGGACCAATGCCGAAACCCCCGCCGACTGCCGCATGGCGCGCACGTTCGGGGCCGAGGGGATCGGCCTGTGCCGGACCGAGCACATGTTCTTCGACGCAGGCCGGATCAGCGCGGTGCGCGAGATGATCCTGGCGGACGACGAGCAGGGGCGCCGCCGCGCGCTGGCCAAGCTGCTACCCGAGCAGCGCGACGATTTCGCGCAGATCTTCGACGCGATGGCCGGGCTCCCGTGTACCATCCGCCTGCTCGACCCGCCGCTGCACGAGTTCCTCCCCACCGCCGACGCCGATTTTGCCGAGCTGGCCGAAATCACCGGGCTCGGGGTCGAACACCTCAAGCGGCGCGCGAACGAGCTGCATGAATTCAACCCCATGCTGGGCCATCGCGGCTGCCGCCTCGGCATCACCTATCCCGAAATCTACGAGATGCAGGCGCGCGCCATTTTCGAGGCGGCGTGCGACGTTGCCGCCAGCAGCGGCGAGGCGCCCGTGCCCGAGGTGATGATCCCGCTGGTCGCGACCCGGCGCGAGCTGGAAATCCTGCGCGCGCTGGTCAACCGCGTGGCGCAGGAGGTTTTCGCGGAGAAGGGCCGCGAGCTCGATTATCTCGTCGGCACCATGATCGAGCTGCCGCGCGCCGCGCTGATGGCGGGCGAGATCGCGCAGGAAGCGCGCTTCTTCAGTTTCGGGACGAACGACCTCACGCAGACCACGCTGGGTGTCAGCCGCGACGATGCCGGGCGCTTCCTCGGTGCCTATGTCGACAAGGGCATCTTCGCGCGCGATCCCTTCGTCAGCCTGGATGTCGACGGGGTCGGTCAGCTGGTCGAACTGGCGGTGGAGCGCGGGCGCGGGACCCGGCCCGAAATCAAGCTCGGCATCTGCGGCGAACATGGCGGCGATCCGGCCAGCATCGGGTTCTGCGAACGGGTCGGGCTCGATTACGTTAGCGCCTCGCCCTATCGCGTGCCGATCGCGCGATTGGCGGCGGCGCAGGCCGCGCTCGGGAAATAGGCGCTATGCCCAGCCTGTCAGGGTGAGGACCTCGAAGGTTTCGGTGACGCGGCCGTCCTCGTCCGCCAGGGCGGCGAAAGCGTCTTTGGCCCGGTGGAGCGCGGCCCGGTCGAGTGGCGGGGGCGCGTCGGCCAGCACCCCGTTCATGCCCTGCGCGCGCAAATCGGCAACGAGCCGCTCCAGCGACCGGTAGGAGACGGTCAGGGTCCGCGAATCGACGACCTGCCGTGCGAACCCCGCCCGCTGCATCAGCGCGCTCGCCCCTTGCGTATCGATCTGCGGATGGAGCCGCGCCGCGGTCCGCTCCCCATCCGCCGCGGCGAGGATGCGGCGGAGCCGCGGCAGACTGCCGGCGCCGGTAAAGCTGGCGAAGAACAGCCCGCCCGGGGGCAGGGCATGGCGGACATGCAGCAACGCTCCGGGCAGGTCGTTCACCGTATCGAGCAGGCCGAGGCTGACGAGAATGTCGAAATCGGGGTCGGCGAAGGGGCGCTCCTCGTCGATCGTCGCAGGGTCGCCATGCCGCACGGCGAACCCGCGCTGTTCCAGCTCCGGGCCGAGCAATCCCGGTCGATCGCCGAGGAGCAGCACGGCCCGCGGTTCGACGTTCATGAAGGCGAGCCGTTCGAGAATGTCCTCGGCCATGTCGCTGCGCAGGAACTGCGCGGAATGGTCGGCAGCAACCGCCGCATGGCGCGCGGCGCGGGCGATCCGGCGGGCGGGGCTGAAGATGCGGGGCGGGGCTGGGGGAGGGATCATGGCCGCTTGTCTAACCGCCGCCGCGCGGGCAGCATAGACCGATGAGGGGCGCATCCACTCTTGCTGCGGCCTTCGCACCGCTGGTCGATTTCGTCTTCCCGCCGCGGTGCCCGGTGTGCGGTGCGGCCATCGGCAACCAAGCCGGTTTGTGCCTAGCCTGCTGGTCCGACCTCGAGATACCCGGCGAGCCCGCCTGCGCCACCTGCCAGCGGCCGCTCGGGGTGGAGAATGCCGGCGAGACGGCGCGGTGCGCCCCCTGCCTGGCCGCGCCGCCACGGCATGGCGGGATCTATGCGGCGACGCTCTACGGCCCGGTGCCGCGATCCATCGTCCTGGCTTTCAAGCACGGCGGCCGCATCGCCTACGCCCCAATGATGGCGCGCCTGATGGCCGCGCGGTTGCCGGTGAGGGACGAGACGCCGCTCATTGTGCCCGTCCCGCTGCACCGCTGGCGCCTGTGGCGGCGCGGGTACAATCAGGCGGCGCTTCTGGCCGGCGAACTGGCGAAGCTGGGCCATGGCGACCTGCTCGTCGATGCCATGCGCCGGACGCGCCATACGCCGGCGCTGGGTGGTCTGGGACGAAAGGCCCGGGCGCGGACCATGCGCGGCGCGATCGCACTTGCCCCGCGACAGGCGCAGCGCCTGGCGGGGCGCTCCATCGTACTGGTGGACGACGTGCTGACCAGTGGCGCGACCACCGATGCCTGCGTCGCCGCCCTGCTGCGCGCCGGTGCGCGGGAGGTCCGGATCGCCTGCTTCGCGCGCGTGGTGGATGGAGATGCCGGGAAAGGAGCCTGTAAAAGCGAAGCGCCCGGAGTTCGAGGAACTCCGGGCGCAGCGTGACGAGACCTTCTCGAGGCGGGCGACCATCCCCCCGGCGGTCGCGCACCGTCTCGTCTTTTCCTGCGACGCCGTACTAAACCCCCGTGCGGCGCCGCGAACCTCCCGAACCTCGGCGCTCTTGCGGCACCGCCATTCGGCTGAGGCCATGAATTCCACGCTGGCGACATTCAGCAAAGGACGATTGCGCCGGCGTTCCGATTTTGCGACTGCGCTGTTGTTCGCGTGCAACAACTTTGCCGCCGCTCCGCCGCCTTCGCAAAGGACAGAATAGTGATGCAATCCAGCCTGAATAAAGAGCGCGAAGAGGGCACCCGGTTCATGCCCAAGTTCGACGAACGCGGTCTGATTACTGCCGTCGTGACGGATGCGGCGACCAAAGACGTTTTGATGGTCGCGGCGATGAACGATGAAGCGGTGGCCCTGACGAGGGAGACGGGCCTTGCCCATTTCTGGTCGCGGTCGCGCCAGAGTCTCTGGAAGAAGGGCGAGACCTCGGGAAATACTCTGACGGTCGAGCGCATACTCGTGGATTGCGACCAGGATGCCGTGGTGCTGGAGGTTCGGCCAGCGGGCCCCGTTTGCCATACCGGCGCACCGAACTGTTTCTACCGCGTGATGGAAGGCGGGACTCTCCGGCGCATCGCGGACCGAGATTGACCTTTACGTAAAGGTCAGGTAGATCGTCGGGGATGGCAAACACCGCATCCCAGAGCAGCGAGCGCCATGGCGGCGCGCATCTCGAGCGGCCCGACGCGCTCGATCGCGACCGGTTCAGCATCTCCGACCTGACTTCGGAATTCGACTGCACGGCCCGCGCGCTGCGGTTCTACGAGGACGAGGGCCTGATTGCGCCGCGCCGTGTCGGCCTGACGCGGATCTATTCGCAGCGCGACCGCGCCCGGCTCGCCTGGATCATGCGCGCCAAGAACGTTGGTTTCAGCCTCTCCGAAATTCGCGAGATGATCGATCTCTATGATCTGGGCGACGGACGCAGCGAACAACGCCGCGTCACGATAGAGCGGTGCCGCGCGCATGTCGCGAAGCTGAAACGCCAGCGCGACGACATCAATTCCTCGATCGACGATCTCACCGCTTTCATCGCCGAGGTGGAGAGCGCGGCTCGTCACGAGGACGACTGACCTACTCCATACCGGTTCGCTAGCGACCGCCACCCCTGATACCGAAGGACCCCGATGCCAACCTACACCGCACCGACCCGCGATGCCCGCTTCGTCATCAACGAGATGCTCGACCTCGCCAGCTACGGCGACCTTCCCGGGTTCGAGAACGCGACGCCCGATCTGGTCGAATCGATCCTTTCCGAAGCCGGCAAGTTCACGGCCGAGGTTCTCGCCCCGCTCAACCGATCGGGCGACGAGCAGGGCTGCACAAGGCACGAGGACGGTTCGGTCACCACGCCAGACGGTTTCAAGGAAGCCTACGCCCAGTTCGTCGAGGCGGGCTGGGGCACGCTGACCGCGCCCGAGGAATTCGGCGGGCAGGGCCTGCCGCATGTGGTCGGCTTCGCGATGGAGGAATTCATCAGTTCCTCCAACCAGGCCTTCGGGATGTATCCGGGTCTTGCAAACGGCGCGGTGTCCGCGATCATTGCCGCCGGCTCGCAGGAACAGAAGGAGAAATATCTCCCGAAAATGATCGCGGGCGAATGGCTCGGCACCATGAACCTGACGGAACCGCAATGCGGCACCGATCTCGGCATGATCCGCACCAAGGCGGAGCCGCAATCCGACGGCAGCTACGCCATCACCGGGACCAAGATCTTCATTTCGGCGGGCGAGCACGACCTGACCGACAACATCATCCACCTCGTCCTGGCGAAGACCCCGGGCGCGCCCGACAGCTCCAAGGGGATCAGCCTGTTCATCGTGCCCAAGGTGCTGGTGAACGAAGACGGCTCGCTGGGTGAGCGCAACGCGGTCACCTGCGGCTCGATCGAGGAGAAGATGGGCATTCACGGCAATGCGACCTGTCTTCTGAATTACGACGGCGCCAAGGGCTGGCTCGTCGGCGAGGAGAACAGGGGGCTCGCCGCGATGTTCGTCATGATGAATGCGGCGCGGCTTGGCGTGGGTATCCAGGGCCTGTCGCAGGCCGAGGTCGCCTATCAGAACGGCGTGACCTACGCGCTCGACCGGCGTCAGGGCCGCGCGCTGACCGGCCCGGCCGAGCCGGAGGAGAAGGCCGATCCGATTTTCGTCCACCCCGACGTGCGCCGCATGCTGATGGACGCGAAGGCGTTTACCGAAGGGATGCGCGCGCTGTGTCTGTGGACCGCGCTGGAAGTCGACATGACGCACCTAGCGGCGACCGAGGAAGAACGCCAGACCGCCGACCAGCTGGTCGGGCTGCTGACCCCCGTCATCAAGGGCTACGGAACCGACAAGGGTTACGACGTCGCGACCAACATGCAGCAGGTCTATGGCGGGCACGGCTATGTCCGCGAGTGGGGCATGGAGCAGTTCGTGCGCGATGCGCGCATCGCCCAGATCTACGAAGGCACCAACGGCGTGCAGGCGATGGATCTATGCGGGCGTAAGCTGCCGGCGAAGGGCGGCGCGGCGATCCAGGCTTTCTTCAAGCTCGTCGGTGAAGACATCGCCGCGGCGAAGGAGGACGAGGGTCTCGCTCCGTTGGCGCAGAAACTGGAAAAGCTGCTCGGCGAACAGCAGGCGGCGACCATGTGGTTCATGCAGAACGCGATGCAGAACCCCAACAATCTTGGGGCCGGCGCGCATCACTACATGCACCTGATGGGTATCGTGTGCCTGGGCCTGATGTGGCTGCGGATGGCCCGGGTGGCGCAGGAGAAGCTGGCGGGTTCGCCCGAGGATGCCGCGTTCTACAAGGCGAAGCTGACGACCGCGAAGTACTTCTTTGATCGCTACGGCCCCGATGCGGGCGCGCTGCGGCGCAAGATCGAAAGCGGCGCGGAAAGCATGATGACGCTGGAGGAAAGCGACTTCGCCACCGCGGCCTGAGCCCGCGTCCGACGAATACGAAAACGGCGGCGCCCCGTTTCGGGAGCGCCGCCGTTTTTCCATGTGCGGGGGTGGACGCTTATTCCGGCAGGAAATCCGGAACCGACAGATACCGCTCGCCCGTATCGTAGTTGAAGCCGAGCACGCGCGTGCCGGTATCGAGTTCGGGCAGCTTGCTGGCGATCGCCGCCAAGGTAGCGCCGCTCGAAATACCGACGAGCAATCCTTCCTCGCTGGCGCAGCGGCGCGCCATTTCCTTGGCCTTGCCGGCATCTACCGCGATCGAGCCGTCGATGCTGTCGGTGTGCAGGTTGCCGGGGATGAAGCCCGCGCCGATCCCCTGGATGGGGTGCGGGCCGGGCTGACCGCCGCCGATGACGGGGGAGAGTTCGGGCTCCACCGCATACGCCTTCAGGCCGCTCCAGTGGCGCTTGAGCTCCTCGGCGCAGCCGGTCAGGTGGCCGCCTGTGCCGACGCCCGTGATCATCACGTCGATCGGCGTGTCGGCGAAGTCATTCAGGATTTCCTGCGAGGTCGTGCGGACGTGGATCTTGTAGTTCGATTCGTTGTCGAACTGGCTCGGCATCCACGCGCCGTCGGTCTGCTCGACCAATTCGGTCGCGCGCTCGATCGCGCCCTTCATGCCGCCTTCCTTGGGGGTAAGGTCGAATTTTGCGCCATAGGCCAGCATCAGGCGTCGCCGCTCCACGCTCATGCTTTCGGGCATCACCAGGATCAGGCGATAGCCTTTTACCGCGGCCACCATGGCGAGCCCGATACCGGTATTGCCGCTGGTGGGTTCGATGATGGTCCCGCCCGGCTTCAGCGTGCCGGCTTTCTCCGCGTCTTCCACCATGGCCAGCGCGATGCGGTCCTTGATCGAGCCGCCGGGATTGGCCCGTTCGGATTTCACCCACACCTCGTGGTCGGGGAACATCCGGGCAAGGCGGATGTGCGGCGTGTTGCCGATGGTGCCGAGGACACTGTCTGCTTTCAAGAGATCTGCTCCTGCAATTGCTCTTCGGGGCTTTCCTCTTCCAACGCCGGGGGCGGGTCGAAGGTCCGCGTGGTCCGCAAAACCGGGAAAATCCGGCTCCACAGGATCACCGTCGATATGGCGCCCGCGCCGCCCGCTACAAGCGCTGCGACCGGGCCGATCAGGAAGGCGAGGCTACCCGAGAAGAAGTCGCCGAACTCGTTGGAGGCGCTGATCGTCAGCAGGCTGACGGCGGAAACGCGACCCCGCTTGTCGTCGGGCGTGTGCAGCTGGATCAGAGACTGGCGGATATAGACCGAGAACATGTCGGCCGCGCCGACGATGAACAGCATCGCGAGGCTCAGCGGCATCCAGGTCGACAGGCCAAACCCGATGGTCGCCGCGCCGAAGACTGCCACGGCGCCGAGCATCTTGGGCCCGACATTGGTTCGCAAGGGGCGGAAGGAAAACCACGCCGCGGTTACGGCGGCGCCGATGGCAGGTGCCATGGCGAGCTGCGCCAGGCCGGTCTCCCCGACTTGCAGGACGTCGCGCGCGAACACCGGCAGCAGCGCATTGGCGCCGGCGAGGAATACCGCGAGCAGATCGAGCGTGATGGAACCCAGCACCATCTTGTTGTGCACGACGTAGCGCAGGCCCTCCACGATCCGGCCGATCGGGCGCTGTGCGCCCGCGATGGGCGTACGCGGAACCTCCCCGATCAGGCTCAGCGTGCCGATGGAGACGACAAACAGGACTGCTGCCGCCGCATAGGGAAGGGCGGGCTGAATGGCGTAGAGATACCCGCCGAGACCGGGCCCCGCGATCATGCCGACCTGCCACGCGATGGAGGACAGCGCGATCGCGTTGGGCAGGATCGCCTTGGGTACGAGATTGGGAGCGAGGGCGGACAGTGCCGGGCCGGTGAACGCGCGCACCACGCCCAGCACAACGGAAATTCCGAACAGCCAGTGGAGGGCGATTTCGCCCTGCCACGTCAGCCAGGCCAGCGCGAGCGCGCAGCCGAGTTGCAGCGTGATCGTCAACCGCGCGACAGTGCGGCGATTGAACCGGTCGGCCACCAGCCCCGAGAACGGGGTGAGAAGGAACAGCGGGACGAACTGGAACAGGCCGATCAGGGCCAGTTGCCCGGAGGCTTCCGCCACGCCGAGGCCTGTGTCGCGGGCGATGTTGTAGGTCTGCCAGCCGATGATCAGCATCATCGCGTACTGGCCGAGGGTCATGGTCAGCCGGGCGAGCCAGTAGGCACGGAAATTGGCGACGCGGAAGGGATGGGTCGGTTCGCTCACCCCCGCGCCTTGGCATCACCCGGCGATCAACGCCAGCGAAAGGCGTGGGGTCAGCGCAGCCGCTTCAGGCGCGGATTGGGCTGCAATTCGTCGATGATCGCCATCAGGTCGTCGGCGCGCAGGACCCGCTCGAACTGGAAACCGGCGCGCACGTCGCGCGACCAGATCGCGTAGGCCTCGATCCGTCCGATGATAGGCAGGCGCACGATCAGCCGCTCGCCCCGCTCGATCCCGTCGGCGTCGTCGATCATGAACCCGTTCGCAGACAGGTTGCTGATATGAATGTGCAGATCGCCGCGCTCGACATGCTCGGCAATGGTCGCATAATCGACCGGGTGGCGCGAGGCGCGGCGCTGGTCGGTTACCGAAAGCTGTGCTCCTGCAGACATGGTTAGCCTGATCCCTTCTTCGCCCCGCCCCTGTGTCTGGTGTGAGGAAAGGGTATGCCGCCCAATCGCTGATATCCGGTTAAGAGCGAACTGTCCCGAAACGATACAAACGCAATAGGATCAATGGCTTACGCGCTTACGATCCCGTGTTTTTTCTTGCCAAGACTGAGGCGCAGATCGCCGGTGGCCGAAGGATCGAGCATCAGGCCGAGATCTTGCGTCACCTCGCCGTCGACCCGTACCGCGCCTTCCTTGATCTTGCGCTTCGCCTCTCCGTTCGACTGCGTGAAGCCCAGCGCGGTCAGCGCGGAAACGAGGCTGATCGCCTGTCCGCCGGTGGCGAACAGCGGCAGGTCTGCGCCGGCGCCTGCGCCTGCGAAAGTATCGCGCGCGGTCTGCGCCGCCGACTTCGCCGCCTCTTCCCCGCGGACCAGCGCGGTAACCTCGTTGGCGAGCGTTTCCTTCGCCGCGTTGATCTCGCTGCCGCCCAGTGCCTCCAGCCGGACGATCTCGTCCAGCGGCAGATCGGTGAACAGGCGCAGGAAACGGCCGACGTCGCGGTCGTCCGTGTTGCGCCAGTATTGCCAGAAATCGTAGGCCGGCAGCGCGTCCTCGTTCAGCCACACGGCCCCTTGCGCGGTCTTTCCCATCTTCGCGCCGTCGGCGGTGGTCAGCAGCGGCGTGGTGACGCCGTAGAGCTCGGCTCCGTCCATCCGGCGCGCCAGTTCGATCCCGTTGACGATGTTGCCCCATTGATCGCTGCCGCCCATCTGCAGCCGGCAATCGTAGCGGCGCGACAGTTCCATGAAGTCGTAGGCCTGCAGGATCATGTAATTGAATTCAAGGAAGGTCAGCGGCTGCTCGCGCTCCAGCCGCAGCTTGACCGAATCGAAGGTCAGCATGCGATTGACGGTGAAATGCGGGCCGACGTCGCGCAGCAATTCGATGTAGCCGAGCCGCGACAGCCACTCGTCGTTGTCGAGGATCACCGCGCCCGTCGGACCGTCACCGAAATCGAGCAGGCGTTCGAACACCGTACGGATGCCGGCGATATTGCCCGCGATCGTCTCGCGGGTCATCAGCTTGCGGCTTTCGTCCTTGCCCGACGGGTCGCCCACCAGACCGGTGCCGCCGCCCATCAGCGCGATCGGCTTGTGGCCCGCCTGCTGCAGGCGGCGCAGCAGCATGATCTGCACAAGACTGCCGACATGCAGGCTTGGCGCGGTCGGGTCGAAGCCGATATAGCCCGGCACGATCTCCTTCGCCGCCAGCGCGTCCAGCGCCGAGGCATCCGTGGTCTGATGGATATAGCCGCGCTCTTCGAGCAGGCGCAGGAGATCGGAAGAATAGGTGCTCATGGTGGGCGCCAGCTAGCACGGGGGAGGGCCGTTGCAAACGCATGAACTGGTGCCCCACATCGCCTGCCCGCCCCGGCGGGTGAGCGCGGTGACGGTCTATCTGGCGCAGCACCATCCCGGGTGGCTATGGCTGCGCTGGCGCATCGACACCGCGCGCTGGCTGAAGGTGCCGCCCTTCGCCGGGAGCGGCCGCGCCGACGAATTGTGGCAGACGACCTGTTTCGAACTGTTTCTGAAGCCGCACGGCGGGGAGGGCTATTGCGAGTTCAACTTCTCTCCCTCCGATCGCTGGAACGCCTACGATTTCGACGGCTATCGGGACGGCATGCGCGAACGGCCCGCCGACGCCGCGCCGATCTCCACCATGCGGACGGGCCGGGTCTTCGCGCTGTTCGAGGCCGCGATCCCGCACGCGCTGCTGCCGGAGGGGGAATGCGCGCTGGGGCTAAGCGCCGTGATCGAGGAGGAGGGCGACAACAGGAGCTTCTGGGCGCTGGCCCAACCGACGGGGCACCGGCCCGATTTCCACGATCCGGCTTGCTTCGCCGCCTCGCTTGATCCACGCGCAGCGCCATGACGTTCGGAATAGACCGGCTGCTGGCCGACCCCCAATCGATCGCGGCGCTGAAGGGGCGCCGCGTCGCCCTGATTGCGCACCCCGCCTCCGTGACGCGGGATCTGACGCACAGCCTCGACGCGCTGATCGCGGCGGGGGTGAACGTCACCAGCGCCTTCGGCCCCCAGCACGGTCTGAAAGGCGACAAGCAGGACAACATGGTGGAAACCGCGGACGAGATCGATCCGCACTACGGCATCCCGGTTTTCAGCCTCTACGGCGAGGTGCGCCGTCCGACCGACCGGATGATGGCGAGCGCAGACGTATTCCTGTTCGATCTGCAGGACCTGGGCTGCCGCATCTACACCTTTGTCACCACGCTCCTCTATTTGCTCGAAGAAGGCGCGCGGCACGGCAAGAGCGTGTGGGTGCTCGACCGGCCGAACCCCGCGGGGCGCCCGGTCGAAGGGACGCGGCTGGTGCCGGGGCAGGAAAGCTTCGTCGGGGCCGCGCCCATGCCCATGCGCCATGGCCTGACAATGGGCGAGATGGGGCACTGGTTCGTCGAGAGGTTCGATCTCCACGTCGATTACCGCGTGATCGCCATGGAAGGCTGGAAACCGGCGGGCCCCGGTTGCGGCTGGCCGCAGGATCGCGTGTGGATCAACCCCAGCCCGAACGCCGCCAACGTCAACATGGCGCGCGCCTATGCCGGCACCGTGATGCTGGAAGGCACGACGCTGAGCGAGGGGCGGGGCACCACCCGCCCGCTGGAAGTGCTGTTCGGCGCGCCCGATATCGATGCCGCCGCCGTGCGGGTCGAGATGGAGCGGCTGGCGCCCGACTGGCTTTCCGGCTGCGCCCTGCGCGAGGTGTGGTTTACCCCGACCTTCCACAAGCATTCCGATCACCTGTGCCACGGCCTGATGATCCATGCGGAGGGGCCCTTTTATGACCACGCGACGTTCCGGCCGTGGCGGATGCAGGCGCTCGCCTTCAAGGCGATCCGGCAGCTCTATCCCGACTACCCCGTCTGGCGCGATTTTCCCTACGAATACGAGTTCGACCGCCTGGCGATCGACGTGATCAACGGCGGACCGGACCTGCGCGAATGGGTCGACGACGGGGAGGCGCAGCCCGGCGATCTCGACGCGCGCGCCGCATCGGACGAACGCGACTGGCGCGAGGAAACGCGTCACCTGCTGCTCTACAAGGGGGACTGACCATGGATCGACGCCGTTTCGGCAAGCTTGCCGCCCTGGGCGGGCTGGCGACGGTTTCGCAAGGCGCATTGAGCGGCACCGCGCTCGCCGCTGCGCCTGCCGCCTCCGACCTTCCCGATCTCGCCGCAAAAGCGAGGCCGATCGCGCCCGAAGAGCGCGCGACGCGCGTCGCGAAGGCAGCCGCGTTAATGCGTGCAAACGCCATCGACGCGGTGCTGGTCGAGGCAGGGTCCAGCCTCACCTATTTCACCGGGATCAAGTGGTGGCGCAGCGAACGGCTGACCGGCGCGGTGATCACGCGCGAGGGCGAGATCGCGGTGGTGACGCCCTTCTTCGAGGAGCCTTCCGTCCGCGAGACGCTGGCGCTGGACGCACAGGTGCTGACCTGGAACGAGGACGAGGAACCGCTCGCGCTGATCGGTGGATGGCTGCGCGATCGCGGTCTGGCCAAGGGGCGGATCGGCGTGGAGGAGACCGTCCGCTATTTCGCCGTCGACGGTCTGCAGCACGCGCTGCCCCAAGCCACCGTGACCAGCGCGAACCCGGTGGTGCGGGCCTGCCGCATGGTGAAATCGCCAACCGAAATCGCGCTGATGCAGGTCGCGAACGACATCACGCTAAGGGCCTATCGCCACATGTACGCGTCGGTCGAAGCGGGGATGACGCCGTCGGATATCGGCGCACTGATCAACGATGCGACCCTCGCCATGGGTGGCGCGCCCGAATTCGCCCTCGTCCTGCTGGGGGAGGCGAGCGCCTATCCTCACGGCTCGGGCAAGCCGCAACAGGTCCGCGAGGGCGAGGTCGTGCTGCTCGATTGCGGGTGCAACGTTCACGGCTACCAGTCCGACATTTCGCGCAGCTTCGTCTTCGGCGAAGCGACCGCGAAGCAAAGGCTGGTCTGGAACCAGATGCGCAAGGGCCAGCAGGTCGCCTTCGAAGCGGCGCAGGTCGGGGCCGAAGCGGGCAGTGTCGACGATGCGGTGCGCCGCTATTACCGCACTCTCGGCTACGGCCCGGGCTACAAGCTGCCGGGCACGTCGCACCGCACGGGTCACGGGATCGGGTTCGACGGGCACGAACCCGTAAATCTGGTGCACGGCGAAACCACGCGGCTGGCGCCCGGCATGTGTTTCTCGGACGAGCCGGGCATCTACATCCCGGGCGAGTTCGGCATCCGGCTGGAGGATTGCTTCTACATGACCGAGGCCGGTCCACGCTGGTTCAGCCGACCGCCATCGTCGATCGACGATCCGATCGGCTGACCCTGCCGGGCCTCTGCCGATCGTTCAGCGCGCGGGGATTCGCCGGACCTGCCGCGCATCGATGGCCGGCAGCGGCAGGATCGTCTCGTTCGCGTCCTTGAGCACCAGCACGCTGCAACCGTCGATCCGGTGATCCACCGCCTCGACCAGCAGCGGTTCGCTCGGGCTAGCGGTGCCCCGGTCCAGTTGCGGCAGGCCGCGCTCTTCCCGCACCTGTCGGATCGTGTCGCGGCACCGCTCCGCGCTTGCCTGGGCGGGGCCCCGTCGGCCTGGCGCGAGGGCGCGTGCATGTCGTCCTGCGGTGTCATCTGGGACACGAACAGAGGGGCGGCGGTGGCGAAGGCGATAAAAGCTTTCATGGGCTCTCCTCCTCGCGCAACAGCGTAACCTATCCCTGCTTGCGGCTCAACTCGCGCATGGCGTCGTCCAGGCCGTCCAGCGTCAGCGGATACATCCTATCGTTCACCAGTTCGCGCATCATCCGCGTGCTTTGCGAATAGCCCCACTGCTTCTCGGGTACCGGATTGAGCCACACGGTCGCGGGATAGGTGTTGGTCACCCGGCGCATCCAGGTCGCGCCAGCTTCCTCGTTCATGTGTTCGACGCTGCCGCCCGGATGGCTGATCTCGTAGGGGCTCATTGCGGCATCGCCGACGAACACAACCTTGTAGTCGTGTCCGTATTTATGCAGCACGTCCCAAGTCTTGGTACGCTCCTGCCAGCGGCGGCGATTGTCCTTCCACAGCCCCTCGTACAGGCAGTTGTGGAAATAGAAGAACTCCAGGTTCTTGAACTCAGCCGTCGCGGCGCTGAACAGTTCCTCGGTCACCTTGACGAAGGGGTCCATCGAACCGCCGACATCCAGAAACAGCAGCAGCTTGACCGCGTTGTGGCGTTCCGGACGCATGCGGATGTCGAGCCAGCCCTGCTTGGCCGTGCCGCGAATGGTGGCATCGAGGTCGAGCTCGTCCGCCGCGCCCTCCCGCGCGAACCGGCGCAACCGGCGCAGGGCCATCTTGATGTTGCGGGTGCCCAGTTCCTTCGTGTTGTCGAGGTTCTTGAACTCGCGTTTCTCCCACACCTTGATCGCGCGCTTGTGCCGGCTTTCGCCGCCGATCCGGACGCCTTCGGGGTTGTAGCCGGAATGCCCGAAGGGCGAGGTGCCGCCGGTCCCGATCCACTTGCTGCCGCCGTGGTGTTCCTCGTTCTGCTCCTCGAGCCGC
>CAYNZQ010000017.1:0-37708 GCA_964401795.1 uncultured Citromicrobium sp. | reverse complement strand
CTGGTCGACCAGCTCTTCCGCCAGTCCGGCACCTTCCGCGAGAACCAGCGCGTCGAGGAACGCGCCATGGATTCCAACGACCTGGAAAAGGAACGCGGGATCACCATTCTCGCGAAATGCACCAGCGTCGAATGGAACGGCGCGCGCATCAATATCGTCGACACTCCGGGCCACGCCGATTTCGGCGCCGAGGTGGAACGGATCCTGTCCATGGTCGACGGCGTCATCCTGCTGGTCGATTCGGCCGAAGGGCCGATGCCGCAGACCAAGTTCGTCACCGGCAAGGCGCTGGCCCTGGGCCTGAAGCCGATCGTGGTGGTCAACAAGATCGACCGCTCCGACGCGCGCCCGCAAGAGGTGCTGGACGAGGTGTTCGACCTGTTCGCCAGCCTGGATGCCAACGACGAACAGCTCGACTTCCCCTCGCTGTGGGCCTCGGGCCGCGACGGCTATGCCAGCAGCGACGAAACCGCGCGCGAGGGCGACCTCAACCCGCTGTTCGAACTCATCACCAGCCACGTGCCCGCGCCGGGCCTGGACGAGAGCGGGCCGTTCACCTTCCTCGCCACGCTGCTCGATCGCGACAACTTCATGGGCCGCGTGCTGACGGGCCGCGTCCAGTCGGGCACGATCAAGGTCAACGATCCGATCCACGCCATCGACGCGGACGGCAAGGTGATCGAGGCGGGCCGCGCGACCAAGCTGTTGAGCTTCGACGGGCTCGACCGCGTGCCGGTTGACAGCGCGCGTGCGGGCGACATCATCGCGCTCGCCGGGCTGGAAAAGGCGACCGTCGCCAACACCATTGCCGATCCGGCCGTGTCGGAACCGATCCAGGCGCAGCCGATCGATCCGCCCACCCTCGCCATGCGCTTCGCCGTCAACGACAGCCCGCTTGCCGGGCGCGAGGGCAGCAAGGTGACCAGCCGCATGATCCGCGACCGGCTCTACCGCGAGGCGGAGACCAACGTCGCGATCCGCATCACCGAGAGCGAGGACAAGGACAGCTTCGAGGTCGCGGGCCGCGGCGAACTGCAGCTCGGCGTGCTGATCGAGACGATGCGCCGCGAGGGCTTCGAGCTGGGCATCAGCCGCCCGCGCGTGCTGTTCCGCGAAGAGAACGGCCAGCGGCAGGAGCCGTTCGAGACGGTCGTCATCGACGTCGACGACGAATTCTCCGGCACGGTCGTGGAAAAGATGCAGCGCCGCAAGGCCGAGCTGACCGAGATGCGTCCGTCGGGCCAGGGCAAGACCCGCATCACCTTCTCCGCCCCGTCGCGCGGCCTGATCGGCTATCACGGCGAATTCCTGTCCGACACGCGCGGGACCGGCATCATGAACCGGTTGTTCGAGAAGTACGACGCCTACAAGGGCGCGATCGAGGGGCGCCAGAACGGCGTTCTCATCTCCATGGTGTCGGGCGAAGCCGTCGGCTACGCGCTCAACGCGCTGGAGGATCGCGGCGAGCTGTTCATCGGCTCGGGCGCGAAGATCTACGAGGGCATGATCATCGGCGAGAACGCCAAGCCCGACGATCTCGAAGTCAACCCGATGAAGTCGAAGCAGCTGACCAACTTCCGCTCGACCGGCAAGGACGACGCGATCCGGCTCACGCCGCCGCGCGTCATGACGCTGGAGCAGTCGATCGCCTATATCGACGACGACGAGATGGTGGAGGTCACGCCGCAGTCGATCCGTCTGCGCAAGGCGATCCTCGACCCGCACGAGCGCAAGAAGGCGAAGCGTCGCGCCGCCGACTGAGGCGCGGCTTCCGTCACGGCCACGAAAAAGGGGCACCGCGTTTCGCACGCGGTGCCCCTTTTCTTTTGCGGGCGGATCGCCCCTGGGGGCGATCCGCCCATCCTGTCAGAAGTGGAAGCCCACCGTCGCGCGGAACGAGTGGAAGCCGAACTTGTCGTCGTTAGGGCGAATGTTCGTCTGGCCCGATTCGAGGATGAACGGGTTCGTGTCGAGCGCGGTGCCCTGCGTTACGCCGACCGAGTAGTCGCTGTCGTTGTACCGCGAATAGAGATACTCGGCGCCGATCGAGATGTTGCGCGCCACCATCAGCTCCGCGCCGCCGCCGGCCTGCCAGCCGAACTGCCAGTCGCCGTCATTGTTCTCGCTGAAGGCGTTGGCGGTGTTGGTGGTGACGAAATCGTGGTCGATCTTGCCGTAGCCCGCGCCGCCCGTGACGTAGAACAGCCCGCGGCCGTCGCCCGGCGAATAACCTGCACGCAGACGCGCGGCGACCGAGTAGTCGAGGCTGCGCCCGATGGTGTAGCTCGCCGGGGTGGTGCTGAACCCGGTGGTGTAGTCGCGCGCTTCGGAGCCCGCGCCCTCGATCAGCGCACCGATCACGATCGGCCCGCCATTCAGGCGCTTGTCGTAGCCGATGCGGCCGGCATAGCCGATGTCGCCCTTGTCGTCGGAGCAGCCGTCGGTCGCCACCGCGGAACGGGCGAGACCGTTGCAGAAGCCGTTGGCGAACGCATCGGTGTCGCCGGTGGTCAGCACGGTGTCGTTGTAGACGCCGTCACCATTGGTGTCGAACACGGTGCGGTCGTTGTTCTTGGAATCGACCTGGTCGAGGCTGAACGCACCCGAGATGTACGGGCCGTTGAAATTGTCCTCGGGCCGGGTTTCCTGCGCCATGGCCGGTGCGGCGAGAGCGGTGCTTGCCAGAGCGCCAACCGCGATTGCGATCGTCTTTTTCATAGGTTGTCCTAGTCCTTCGTGGTTCCCTGTTGTGGGCGGCGAACGGCCTGGACCGGTGGAACGTTCCTGAAGGTTGAACAAATATTGCTGGGGAACCGTGGTAGGTTGGTCACACCGCATAGGACGGCGTTCCGCATCGTTCATCTCAGCGAAAGATTAGGGACGGCCACCCTCCTTCACGAACCCCGCGATCGCGATCGCCAGGCCGTCGGCCAGCGGCAGGTCGGGATCGGCATAGGTGGCGAGGTTCGCCGTCCGCCCCTCTCCCGCCACCGGTTTGAGGACGTGGTTCATCGTCGGCAGCGTGAACAGCCGCGCGTCGGGCCGCGCCTGCGCCAGCCGTTCGCCATCCGCGGGCGGCGTCTGGATGTCGCGCCCGCCATAGACCAGCAGCAGCGGCAGATCGGTCGCCTGCGCCAGCCGTGCCGGATCGAGCGCGAAGGCGCTGCGTACGAAGCCCTGCACGCTTTCGCGAAACAGCGGCAGCAGCGGCGCGGGGATCGCGGCATCGGGCACCGTCTCGCCCGCCACCAGCGCATCGATGATGCGGTCGGCATCGGCCAGCAGGAACCCGTTGGCGGGGTTGGCCCGCAATTGTTCGCGGATCACGTCCTGCAACGGGCGCCCCGGCGCCGCGAGCAGAGCGAGGCCACAGATCCCCGCATCGTCTTGGGCCGCGGCGGCAAGCGCGACCAGCCCGCCCTCGCTATGGCCCAGCAGCCAGACGCACTTCGCGCCGGTGGCCTGCCGGGCCGCGCCGATCCACGCGCGCGTATCGGCAGCGTAATCGTCCATCGTCACCGCGTCCGCATTGGCGACGGCATTCCGGCTCGCGAACATGCCGCGCTTGTCGATCCGCACGCTGGCGATCCCGCGCGCGGCCAGCGCCTCGGCGAGGTAGCGGTAGGACGCGGCCTTCACCCCCAGCGGGTTGTTGCCATCGCGGTCGGTCGGGCCGGAGCCGGGCAGGATCAGAACCACCGGCGCGTCCTCCTGCCACGGTTGCAGCAGCGTGCCCGCCAGCGGCCCCTGCGGTCCCGGTGCGGTGATTTCGTGCGATTGCGGCTCCATCGGTGGCGGAACCACCCCGGCCAGCGCGGGACCCGATGGCAGGGCGATGGCCAGCGCCAGCGCCAGCGTGCCCCCTGCCCGGCCTGCGGATATCAGGGCCGTCATCCTCCGCCCTCCCGATTGTGCGTGCGCCGGTTCCACAGCCACCAGCTGTAGAGCACCGGCACCAGTGCCGATACTCCGACCGCCGCCAGCAGCACCGCCTGCCGCGCATCGGGCCCCAGCGGCACGATCGCTAGCAGCGCGATGGCGACCCCGGCCATCATGAACAGGCGCCCGCCCAGCCGGTGGGTCGCGATCCAGTTGTCGGTATCGGTCAGCGTCCACGGTGTGCGGATGCCGACGAAGAAGCCGGGGCGGCTCTTGGGCAGCATGTTGCCGATCACGACGAACAATACCCCGACGCCGATGAAGATCGGATCGGCGGAAGGCTCCTGTCCGAAAGCGGGCATCGCGATCATCGCCTGCACCAGCACCATCAGCGCCAGCATGGCGTACCATACCGCCTTCAGCAGATCGCCCGACGCCTCCAGCCGGTCCTGCAGCGGGTCGATCCGGGGGATGACGGCGAATATCGCGGCGAGGAACAACACCACGCCCACGGGCATCAGCAGGGCCGTCATCGCGGGGCTGGTATCATCGACCGCGCCCGCCGCGTTCCAGTGGGTGGGAAGCTGCGCGCCTGCGGGCAGCAGCGAAGCGGCGTAGAGGGCGAATGCGGCCATGATCGCGGCCAGCATTAGCGAGGCGATCAGCGGCGGGCGTGTGTTCACGACGGCGCGTTCCCGGCATCGGCGGGGCGCGGCACCCTATCCGCCCGGTCCAGCCCCATGCGTTCCATGAATCCCATCAGCGCCTCCTCCAGCGTGGACATGTTGAGCGTGTAGATGACCTGGCCCGCCCGGTTCTCCCCCCGGATTAGCCCCGCTGCCTTCAGCTTCGCGAAATGGCCCGACATGGTCGGCTTGCTGACCGCGAAATTCTCGGCGAGGTCGCCCGCGCTCATTCCGCCGCCCTTCAGCAGTTCCAGCACCTCGCGCCGGATGGGATGGGACAGGGCATCGAACACTCCACTCATAGTTATTTAGCTAACAAGCTAAATGACGAAGGTCAAGGTATCGCCCCGTCTCCACATGCGTCACCCTGGACCTGATCCGGGGCCCGCTGCTTGCCGCGCGGCACTTGCAGAAAGCGGGACCCCGGCTCGGGGGCCGGGGTGACGAAGCGAAGGGTGCGAGGCGGTGCGCGAAATCGCGCAGCCCACCCTACCTATTTGAATGCTGCGAAATTGGGCTGGCCATTGGACGCGTTGACGCCGCCGTCGACCGGCAGGTTCACGCCCGTCACGTGGCGCGCGTCCTCGCTGGCGAGGAAGGCGACCACCGCCGCCACATCCTCCGGTTCGCCCGAACGGCCCAGTGGCATGCGCCGCATGAAGGCGGCCATCCGATCCTCGTCGTCCGCGATCCCACTGCTCATTTCGGATCGGGTGAGGCTTGGGCAGACCGCGTTCACGCGCACGCCCTGCGCGCCCAGTTGCAGCGCCAGCGCGCGGGTCAGATTGGTCACCGCCCCCTTCGACGCGCAATAGATCGGCATGGTCCAGTCGCCACCCATGCCCGACACGCTGGAGGTGTTGACGATGCTGCCCTTCGACTTCGCCAGTTCGGGAATCGCGGCGCGGCACAGGTAGAGGACACCCTTCACGTTGATGTCGATCATCGTGTCGATGTCCTCGTCGCTCGCCTCCGCCAGCGGGCCGTTGCCCGCGACCCCGGCATTGTTGCACAGGACGTCCAGCGCCCCGAACCGCTCGACCGTCTTCTCGACGATTTCGCGAGCGAAGGCGGGTTTCGACACGTCGCCCTCCACCAGCAGGGTGCGGGCTTCGTCGAGGGTCCCGGCGACCTTCTCGATGTCCTCCCGGTGACGCGAATTGAGGACGACGTTGGCGCCTTCGCGGGCGAAGCGTTCCGCGATGCCGCGCCCGATGCCGGAGGAGGATCCGGTGACGATCACGGTCTTGCCGGAAAACCGGTCGGTGGGGGTGGTCATGCTGTTCTCCTGTTTCGTGGCTGGCCGACACGCGAATGCCGGTTTTTGCAGGCGGGCGCTGCGACGCGCCGCCGCGCGGTTTCCTCCCGGAACGGGTCGGACGGCGGCGGGGTCCGGGCCGCGGCGGGGGCGGGGGTGATTTTCCTACTCCAGCCGGGTGCGCTAGGCCGGTCGGCCGATCCCTTGCCCCGAAAGGAACGAGTTCAATCGCGCGCGACGCCCACCTGTCCGTCCGCACCGCCGGAGGGGCGAAAACGCGCCCGTTTTCAGCCACCTGTTCACGACACGCGAAAGTGACGGGGTGTCACCTTCGTCGCCTTTACCGCGTGACGGGAGCAATCGTCCGGTCGCCGCTGCCTTCGCAGGACCAAGTTGGAATGAATTACAGCGGTTTGGCCGGCACTGTTCGGAAACGAAGCCGCGGAGCGCGCCAAATTAGTCCTTGCAATGGCGCGCGTGCCCAGCAAGTTCCCTGTCACTCCGCGCGGTCGCTCGCCCGTCGCGGCCCCGCCCTGCCGGGGCGTTTCGCTTGTCGCGGAACGGTATCTTCGTGGCCGTTACTGGCCAAATCCGGTTTCACTTGTTACTAGGTGCCGCATGCAAACGGGAACACTCATTTCGCTCGCCGCCTATTTTATCCTGATGCTGGGCATCGGGCTCTACGCCTGGCGCAAATCCACCGACACCAGCGAGGGCTATCTGCTCGCCGGGCGCGACCTGCCTCCTGCGGTCGCCGCGCTTTCGGCCGGGGCCTCCGACATGTCGGGCTGGCTGCTGCTCGGCCTGCCCGGGGCGCTCTACGCCTCCGGCCTGGTGGAGGCGTGGATCGGCATCGGCCTGTTCCTGGGCGCCATCGCCAACTGGGTAATCGTCGCCCCGCGCCTGCGCCGACAGACGGAAGAGCTGGGCAACGCGCTGACCATTCCCGAATTCCTCGCCAACCGCTTCCCGGACAAGGCGATCGCGCTGCGCGTCGTGTCGGCGATCATCGTGGTCCTGTTCTTCACCGTCTACACCGCCGCCGGGCTCGTCGGCGGGGGCAAGCTGTTCGAAACCAGCTTCGCCGGCCTGCTGCCCGATGTCGCGATGAGCGATTACATGCTCGGCATCTGGATCACCTGCGGCGTGGTGCTGGCCTACACGATGGTCGGCGGGTTCCTGGCCGTCAGCCTGACCGATTTCGTGCAGGGCGTCATCATGATGCTGGCGCTGATCGTCATGCCGCTGGTCATCATGTTCGGCCCCGGCGGCAGCGCGGGCGAATCGCTCTCCAACGTGCAGCCTGGCTTCCTCGACATCACCCACGGCCTCACCTTCATGGGCTTCCTCTCGGCGGTGACCTGGGGCCTGGGTTATTTCGGGCAACCGCACATCATCGTGCGCTTCATGGCGGTGCGAAGCGTGGAGGCGATGCCCAAGGCGCGCAATATCGGCCTCACCTGGATGGCGATCTGCCTGCTCGGCTCGCTCGGCATCGGGCTCGCCGGGCGCGCCTACCTGTCGCGCAACGGCATCGCGATCGAGGATCCGGAGACGATCTTCATCGTCCTTGCCGACCTGCTGTTCCAGCCGCTCATCACCGGCTTCCTGCTGGCCGCGCTGCTGGCCGCGATCATGAGCACGATCAGCTCGCAGTTGCTCGTCAGTTCCAGCTCGCTGGTGGAGGATTTCTACCGCCTGTTCTTCCGCAGGGAAGCAAGCGAGCGCGAGGCGGTAAATGTCGGGCGGCTCGCCGTGCTGCTGGTGGCGCTGGCCGCCATCGCCATCGCGTCCGACCCCGACAGCGAGGTGCTGGGCCTCGTCTCCAACGCCTGGGCAGGCTTCGGGGCCGCCTTCGGCCCGCTGATCCTGTTCGCGCTGACCTGGGAACGGATGAGCGGCGCGGGCGCGGTCGCGGGGCTCGTCACCGGTGCGGCGGTGGTCGTGGGCTGGATCGCGCTGGGTTGGAGCGATTCCTTCCTCGGCGGGCCCGGCGTGTACGAGATCATCCCCGGCTTCATCGCATCCTCGCTGGCGATCTGGCTCGTTTCCAAGGCGACCCATCGCGGCGACACCACACGCGCGGTCTCGCAGCGGGTCACGACCGAGTGACGTTAGACCCACGTTAACCCTGCGGGGGCGAGGGTGCCCGCGATGGTCCGCGCCCTCGCCCCCTTCGCCGTCCTGGCCGGCGCGTTCGCGCTCGCGGCCTGCTCGCTGGTTCCCGGATCGCGCGGCGATGGGACAAAGCCCGCCCGCCCCGCCGCCGGAAGCGGCCAGGCACCGGTCGTCAGCGCCGAAAACCGCGTCTGCCTTGCCCGGCTGGCTCAGCGGGGGGCCGATTTCACCGCGTTGCCCGATCGCTATTTCGGGGGCGGATGCACCACCCTTGGCAGCGTGAAGCTCGCCGCGCTGGAAACCGATCGCGGGTCGATCACGCTCGCCAATATCGGCCCCGTGACTTGCCCGCTCGCCGACACGCTGGAAGGCTGGGCCCGGTTCGGCGTCGATCGCGCCGCGCAGCAGATTCTGGGCGCGCCGCTGTCGCAGATAGAGACCTTCGGCAGCTATGCCTGTCGCAACGTCGCCGGCAGCTCGCGCCGTTCCGCCCATTCCCGGGCCGAGGCGGTCGACGTGTCCGCCTTCATCCTGCGCGACGGACGCCGCGTCAGCGTGCTCGACGACTGGAGCGAGGGCACGCAGGCGGAACGCACCTTCCTGCGCACGGTCCGCGAAAGCGCGTGCAAGCGGTTCGGCACCGTGCTCAGCCCCGAATACAACGCCGCGCACCGCGACCACCTGCATCTCGAAATGGGCGACGGCACCTTCTGCCGCTAGCCGGCCCTAGCCTGCCACCGGCGGCTCCAGCCGCGCCTCGATCCGCAGCCGCACCGCGTCCGCCGGGTGCCGCGCGCCCAGCTTGCCCATCATGTT
Source organism: uncultured Citromicrobium sp. (assembly GCA_964401795.1). Lineage (GTDB taxonomy): Bacteria > Pseudomonadota > Alphaproteobacteria > Sphingomonadales > Sphingomonadaceae > Alteriqipengyuania. Next base: position 28,951 of record CAYNZQ010000017.1, on the reverse strand, counting down.
GGCGCGATGGATCTCGACCGTGCGCGGGCTGATCGCCAGCGCGCGGGCGATCGCCTTGTTGCTGCTTCCCTCGGCCAGCCAGTCGAGCACTTCGCGTTCGCGCGCCGTCAGTTCGGCGATCCGGGTCCGGGCCTCGATCATGCGCCGCCGCAGTTCCGCCGCGCGCCGCGCCTCCTCTGCCACCTTGCGCAAGGTGACCGCGAAACGCTGCCGGTCGAGCGGGAGTGGAAGGTAATCGAGCGCGCCCGCCTTCACCGCCGCGACGATCCGGGCGGCGGACGGTGCCTCGCCGGTGGCGACGACGGGCAGCCACACGCGGCCGCGTTCGAGCATTTCCATCGCGGTCCCGATCCCGCCCTCGCTAGGGTCGTCGCGGGCGATGACGATCCCGTCCTCGGGCCGGTGACGACACAGCTCGTCGACGCAGCCGTAGACTTCTGCGTGGTGACCCAGTTCGAAACTGGCCCGGGCGAGGTCGGCGCGGATGCGGCTGTCCACGTCGATGCAATGCAGGACGGTGCTTTCCATGCCGGCGAGAGTGCGGGCAGGCAGGCGCGCCGCACAATCAGGGGTCACGCGGGTATGGATGTTTAGCGGCGGGGAACTTCTAGTCTGGGTTAGGAAATAACGCCATTTACGGTCCGAAACGGATGCAGTCCGGGTCCGCATTTTTCCGCATTCGGGAGCGGCGCGGGGACCGATCGCTAGGTAGAAACCCTAGGTCTGAAAGGTGTAGTCGGGAAGGGAAGAGAAGGCATTGCGCAACGCATCGCTCCACCGCGAGGAGATTTCCTGGAAGTAGGGATCGTCGCCCTCAATCCGCCGTGCGTGGGCCGGGGCGAAGCCGTCCTTCTCGATCACCATCATGTCGAGCGGCAACCCGACCGACAGATTGGCCTTCAGCGTGGAATCGAAACTGACCATCAGCAGTTTCACCGCATCCTCGAAACTCATCTGCGGGTCGTAGCCGCGGATCAGGATCGGACGACCGTATTTCGTTTCCCCGATCTGGAAGAAGGGTGTGTCGAAACTCGCTTCGATGAAATTGCCTTCGGGGTAGATCAGGAACAGCCGCGGCTCCATGCCCTTGATCTGGCCTGCGAGGATGATCGAGGCGGTGAAGCGCCCCCTGCCCCGCTCGCCATTGGCCCGCTGGCGTTCCTCGATCACGTCGCGCAGCAGGCGACCGACCTCGGTCGCCACGCTGAACATCGTCGTCCCGTCGAGAACCGAATTGGCGCGGTTTTCCGGCAGCTTGGATCGTTCCTCCAGCTGGCTGACGACTGCCTGCGTGGTGGCGAGATTGCCCGCGGTCATGACCGAGACGATCCGTTCGCCCGGTACGCACCAGTGATGCATCTTGCGAAAGGTGGAAATGTTGTCGACGCCCGAATTGGTCCGGGTGTCGCTCATCAGCACCAGCCCTTTTTCCAGCACCATGCCGACGCAATAGGTCATCCGCTACTCCGCAACGCAGCCGCCCGATCGCGGCGCCGTTCACGGTTCTCGCTGGCAGGTGGACGCGGCAGGATCAAGGGCGCGTGTGCCGCCGTCACTGCTGCTCCACCTGTTGCTGCTCCACCGCGACGTCGACCCGCAGGTCTTCGGTCGCGGAGCCGAAGCTGATGCCGGTGATCGGCGCAGCGTCGCGGTAGTCGCGCCCGGTGGCGACGCGGATGTACCGCTGGTCGGGACTGATCCCGTTGGAAATGTCGAACCCGACCCAGCCCAGCCCGTCGATATGCGCCTCCGCCCAGGCGTGGGTCGCCTCCTGGTCGATCCGGTCGTTCATCATCAGATATCCGCTGACATAGCGCGCGGGGATCTCGTGTGTTCGCGCCAAGCCGATGAAGATATGCGCGTGGTCCTGGCACACGCCCCGGCCCTTGCCCGCCGCCTCTTCGCCGGTGGTGGTGACCCCGGTTTCCCCGGTGCGGTATTCGACCTGCGACCGGATGGCCTGGGACAGCGCGTGCAGGTAATCGAGCGTGCCGAGCCCGTTGTCGATACCCGCCGCCAGTGCCTTGGCCGCCGGGCCCGGGCGGGTCAGCCGTGTCTGGCCGAGGAAGCTCCACAACGGCAGATGGCCCGCATGGCGCCCGATGACGCCGGCATGGTCGTGCGTGTCGACCATCCCCTCGCAGGTGATGACCACCTCCTGCTCGCCCGGACGGACCGCGACCAGCGTGGTCGTGTTGTGATGCTGATCGTCGTATTCGAGTTCCTGCTCCGCCCCGTCATAGGTCATCGACCAGTCGAGGATTTCCTGCCCCTGTGTGCTCTTGGGCGTCAGGCGCAGCCGCTGCAGCGCGTGCACCACGGGCTCGGTGAAACGATAGCGGGAGGTATGGCGCACTTTCAGTCGCATCAGAGGTGGAACCTGTAATCTTCGCCGATCGCCTGCGCGATGGCCACGTTGGTCTGCATGAATTCGGTCAGGAATTCGTGCAGTCCCCGGTCGAATATCTCGTCGACCGAGAGGTTGGCGAGCCTCGTATCGGCCGCCCGCATCAGCGCGTTGCTCTGCCCTTCCTGCCCGTGCATCCGGGCGAGCGCGGCAAGCTCTTCGCGCAACTGGCTGTGGCAGAAGGCGAGGCTGCGCGGGAACCGATCGTCCAGCGTCAGGAATTCCACGATCCCGCGCGCGTCGATGTTCGCCGCGTTGAGCCAGCGATAAGCGCGGTCGCCCGAGACGGAGCGCAGTACCGTGTCCCACTGCCCCGTATCGAGGCTGGACCCGACATAGGACAGCGAAGGCAGCAGGAGGTAATACTTGATATCGAGGATCCGCGCCGTGCTGTCGCCGCGTTCGACGAAAGTACCCGCGCGGGCGAAATGATAGCCTTCGTCGCGCAGCATCGATCCCGCCAGCGCGCCGTGGGCCAGCGTGCCCGCGCGCCGGATCGATACGATCACGTTCCCGACCGAACCCTGCCCGACCGGGCGTGACAGCTGGTCGCAGATCTGCATCCAGCTTTCGTTGACGACCTCCCACAATTCGCCGCTGATCGCGTTGCGGGCGGCGCGCGCGTTGGTGCGCACCGCGTCGATCATGGCGACGACGCTGGTGGGGTTGTGGCGATCGCGCAGGATGAAGTTCCACGCCTGCACGCCGGTATAGGTGCCGTGATGCGCCTCGTACGCGGTGCGCAGGCCGGCGGACTGGATGACGGAGCGCCATTCCTCCTCCGCCGTCACCATGTCGCGGGTCAGCGCCATGCGAAGCCCGGCGTCGAGGAGGCGCGCCGTATTCTCCGCCCGTTCGAGATAGCGGAACATCCAGAACAGCCCGTTGGCGGTGCGTCCCAGCATCAGGTCGGCGTCCCCGTCATTCCTTCAGCACCCAGGTATCCTTGGTCCCGCCGCCCTGGCTGGAATTGACCACCAGTGACCCCTTTTTCAGCGCGACACGGGTCAGGCCGCCCGGGGTGATGTCGATCCCGTCAGGAGACACCAGCACGAAGGGACGCAGGTCGACATGGCGCGGGGCCAGCCCCTTGCGGGTGAAGATCGGGCAGGTGGACAGCGCCAGCGTCGGCTGCGCGATGTAGTTTTCGGGCCGCGCCTCTATCTTGTTGCGGAATTCGGCGATCTGTTTGCGCGTGGCGGCGGGCCCGACCAGCATGCCGTAGCCGCCCGAGCCGTGCACTTCCTTCACCACCAGCTCGGCCAGATTGTCGAGCACGTAGGCGCGGCTGTCGGGATCGGCGCAACGCCAGGTTTCCACATTGGGCAGCAGCGGCTTCTCGCCGGTATAGAATTCCACGATTTCCGGCATGAAGCTGTAGATCGCCTTGTCGTCGGCGACGCCGGTGCCCGGCGCGTTGGCGATGGTGACGTTCCCGGCGCGATAGACGTCCATGATGCCCGGCACGCCCAGCACGCTGTCCGGATTGAAGGTCAGCGGATCGAGGAAGTCGTCGTCGACCCGGCGATAGAGCACGTCGACCCGGCGATAGCCGCGGGTGGTACGCATCTGGACGTAGCCGTCGACCACGCGCAGATCCGATCCCTCCACCAGCGCCGCGCCCATCTGGTCGGCGAGGAAGGCGTGCTCGAAATAGGCGCTGTTGTAGATGCCGGGCGTCAGTACCGCGACCGTCGGCTTGCCTTGGGTGGAGGCCGGGGCGCAGGCCGCAAGACTGCGGGCGAGCCGGCGCGGATAGTTCGACACCGACTCCACCGGAATCCGGGTGAAGAGGTCGGGAAACATCGCCATCATCGTCTCGCGGTTTTCCAGCATGTAGGACACGCCGCTGGGCGTACGGGCATTGTCTTCCAGGACGAAGAATTCGTCCGGTCCGGTCCGCACCAGGTCGATGCCGACGATGTGGGTGTAGACCCCGCCCGGCGGGGTGAAGCCGACCATGTTGGGCAGCCAGGCATCGTTCTGGCGGAACAGCCGCTCGGGAATGCGGCCGGCGCGGATGATTTCCTGCCGGTGATAGAGATCGTGCATGAAGGCGTTGAGCGCGCTCACCCGCTGCTCGATCCCTCGGGTCAGGCGGCGCCATTCCGTTGCCGACAGGATGCGCGGCACCATGTCGAACGGGATCAGCCGTTCTTCCGCCTCGTCCTCGCCATAGACGTTGAAGGTGATGCCGGTGCGGCGAAACTGCCCCTCGGCCTCGAAATGCTTGCGCCGCAGCCAGCCCATGTCCTGGCCTTCGAACCACTGCGAATAGTCGCGATACGCCTCGCGCACCCCGCCATCGGGCGTCGTCATCTCATCGAACTGGGTGTCGCCCTCGGACACAAATCCCCCTGCCTGCCCACTATGGGGCGCGTCCACCGCCTCTCCCGATGGAACGAAAGCGTCAGGCGCGATCGAGTTCCCGAGCGACCGCACGGATCGCCTTGCGAGAGAACGCGAAATCCATGTGCGAGCAGCGCAGCGCCACCGCGCGATCGCGCTCCCCCGGGCGCCCGGCGGCGCAGCGCGGATCGATCACGCCGTCGCGCGGGCTCCACAGCGCGATGGTGGGCACGGGGGGCTTTTCAGCCAGCCGCGCCTCCACCGGCACCTGATCGACCCGGTGTCCGGCGACGAGCTGGTACACCCTCCAGGCGTTGTTCGCCCGCAAATCGCCCGAAAACGGGCTGCCCATGGTAATGACGCCCGCGACCATGTCGGGTTGCAGCTTGGCGATTTCGCGCGCGTACAGCCCGCCCAGGCTCCATCCCACCAGCCAAACCTTGCGGCCATAGCGGCGGTGGAGGTCGATCAGGCGGCGCTCCGCCAGTTGCAGGCGATCCGCCGACACGCCGGTATTGGTGCCCTGGCCCCAGCGTTTAACCTTGTGCCCCGCCTGTTCCAGCTTGTGCGCCATGCGCCGCATCCGGATCGGATGGGCGAGAAAACCGGGAACCAGCATCACCGTTTGCGGGCTGGCCGCGCGGGGCAGCACATAGGGGTCGGCGAAGTCGCGCACGCGCTGCATCACCGGTTCGGCGAGATAGGACAGTTCCGCCGCCAGCAGCCTGAGCGACGGGCGCCGCACCTTCACCGCCTCCGCCTCCAGCGCCAAGGCCACGCGTTCGCGCAGCGCCTGGGCGGGCGCGATCCAGCCGGAAGGGGAAGCGAGCGATGCCATGAAACCGTAACATACTACATCGTGGCGGGGTTCCTGAAGCCAATCCGCCGCGTGTCACATAGGTTCCGCCCGGCCCGTCCCTTGCCGGCGCAGGCTCGCGCCTCAGCAATCGCCGATGCGGCGATGGGTCACGCGCATCCGCATGTTCACCGGGCCCATGCCACCCATGTCGCCGGTCATCTCCATCGTCATGTCGGCGCTGGTCGGCGTGCCTTCGCCGGTAAGGGCGATGTCCATCGACCCGCCCGGCCCGGCCCGGCACGTCATGCGCGCATCGATCGATCCGCCGGCCACGTCGAATTGCCGTACGGTGCAATCGCCGTCCTGCGAGCGGCGGGCCATTTCCTCCCAGCCTTGCTCCGCCTCTTGTGGGGTGAGGCAATATTCGCTGGTCGATCCGCTACCCATCGCCTGCTTCATCCGGTCGGCCATCGCCGCGGGCGCGCCGGGCACATCGAAGGCGAGGACTTCCATCGTGGAGCGATAGAGGCCAGGCTCCGGCCGGATCACGCCCTTCGCGCGCTGCACCATCTGTTCGGGACTCACGCTTTGCGCGGCGTCCGGGCTTTTCGCGTCGGAGCCACCTCCGCCGCACGCTCCCAGCATCAGGGCCGCCGCCAGTACCGGCGTCGCGGCTGTCCATGGCTTGCATGTCGTCATCAGTTTTCTCCCCGATTGTCCCTGTCCCGTGCCCGAAATACCACCGCCATGCGGGTCGCGCCAAGGCAGACGTTGCGGGCGGCCCGCGGTGCGCCCATATCCACGCGCATGGCCGAACTCGTCATCCGCCGCGGGCTGGAAGAGCCCGATACCTCCGGCAGCTTCACCCCGCACAAGCCCAACCGGCCCGAGAAATCGATGCCGGGCAAGAAGTTCGAACTGGTTTCGGAGTACGAACCGGCGGGCGACCAGCCGACCGCGATCGCCGAACTCGTCGGCGCCGCGCGCGAGGGGGAGCAGACGCAGTGCCTGCTGGGCGTGACCGGCTCCGGCAAGACATTCACCATGGCCAAGGTGATCGAGGAACTGCAGCGCCCGGCGCTGATCCTGGCCCCCAACAAGATCCTCGCCGCACAGCTCTACGGCGAATTCCGCAGCTTCTTCCCCAACAACGCGGTCGAATATTTCGTCAGCTATTACGACTATTATCAGCCGGAAGCCTACGTCCCGCGGTCCGATACCTATATCGAGAAGGAATCGTCCGTAAACGAGGCGATCGACCGGATGCGCCACTCCGCCACCCGCGCGTTGCTGGAGCGGGACGACGTGCTGATCGTCGCCTCGGTCAGCTGCCTTTACGGCATCGGCTCGGTCGAAACCTATTCGGCCATGATCTTCGACATCAAGAAGGGCGATACGGTCGACCAGCGCGAGCTGATCCGCAAGCTGGTGGCGCTGCAGTACAAGCGCAACGACGCCGCCTTCGCGCGGGGCAATTTCCGCGTGCGCGGCGACAATCTGGAAATCTTCCCCAGCCACTACGAGGACATGGCGTGGCGGATCAGCTTCTTCGGCGACGAGATCGAGGACATCGCCGAATTCGATCCGCTGACGGGCAAGCCCGGCACGCGGCTCGACAAGGTGCGCGTCTATGCCAATTCGCACTACGTGACGCCCGGCCCGACGATGAAACAGGCGACCCAGGCGATCAAGTTCGAGCTGGAGGAAAGGCTGAAGGAACTGCACGCGGAAGGCATGCTGCTGGAAGCGCAGCGGCTGGAGCAGCGGACCAATTTCGACCTCGAGATGATCGCTGCGACCGGCAGCTGCAACGGGATCGAGAACTACAGCCGCTTCCTGACCGGGCGCCTGCCGGGCGAACCGCCGCCCACCCTGTTCGAATATCTGCCCGAAAACGCGCTGCTGTTCGTCGACGAAAGCCACCAGACGGTGCCGCAGGTTGGCGCGATGGCCAAGGGCGACCACCGCCGCAAGCTGACGCTGGCCGAATACGGTTTCCGCCTGCCGAGCTGCATCGACAACCGCCCCTTGCGCTTCAACGAATGGGACGCGATGCGCCCGCAGACCTTCTGCGTGTCGGCCACGCCGGGATCGTGGGAGCTGGAGCAGACCGGCGGCGTGTTCGCCGAACAGGTCATCCGCCCGACCGGCCTGATCGATCCGCCGGTCGATATCCGCCCGGTCGAGGACCAGGTCCAGGATTGCATCAACGAGTGCAAGGAGACCGCGAAGAAGGGGTACCGTACGCTGGTCACCACGCTGACCAAGCGGATGGCGGAAGACCTCACCGAGTTCATGCACGAAGCCGGGGTGAAGGTGCGCTACATGCACTCCGATGTCGAAACCCTCGAACGGATCGAACTGATCCGCGACCTGCGGCTGGGCGTGTACGACGTGCTGGTGGGCATCAACCTGCTGCGCGAGGGCCTCGACATCCCCGAATGCGGACTGGTCGCGATCCTCGACGCCGACAAGGAAGGCTTCCTGCGTTCCGAAACCTCGTTGATCCAGACGATCGGACGCGCGGCGCGCAACGTGGACGGGCGCGTGATCCTTTACGCCGATCGCATCACCGGCAGCATGGAACGCGCGATGGCGGAAACCGAGCGTCGGCGCGAGAAGCAGCGTGAATACAACGAAGAACACGGCATCACGCCCCAGACCATCCGCCGCGCCATCGCCGATATCGTCGCCCATGCGAGCAAGGAGGAAGACGGCGCGGCCGAGGACGAGCCGCAGAACCTCGTCGGCCACAATCTGCGCGCCTATATCGAGGATCTGGAAAAGAAGATGCGCGATGCCGCCGCCAACCTCGAATTCGAGGAAGCCGGGCGCATTCGCGATGAGATCCGCCAGCTCGAGAACGACGAACTCGGCCTTCCCGAAGGCGAGCAGAAGGCGCCGCGCGTGGGCCGCAGCAACGAAGGCAAGCCGGGCACGCGCAAGCTGCGTTACGGCCGCACGCAGAAGAAGCGCGGGCCGCGTTGATCGCGCACCGCCCGGAGCGTTGCGTTCGCCAACGGGGCGGTGCGTGACGCACGGTCGGTGAAGAGCCGCGCGGCCCTCTTGCGCGAGGGCGCCTGCCCCTCTTAAAGCGGTGGCACATGTCGCCCGTCCGTCCGCTCGCCCTCACCCTGCTGCTGCTCTGCGCCGCGTGCAAGCCGCCCGCCTCCGACACCTACGTGTCGCGCATCGCGCTGGAGGAAGCGGAGGTCTTCGCCTCCGACCCGCTGCCCTCTCCCGAGGCCGGGGATGCGGTTTGGGCGCCTAGCGGCCAGCCGCTGCGCATCCTCTACGGCGTGCCGGGCAAGATGCCGTTCCTGGCCATGCGGTGCGATACCACCGCGCGCCGGTCGCGGATCGATTTCACGCGCTTCTCGCCCGCCGACCGAGAGGCGAAGGCGATCATGGCACTGATCGGCAACGGCCATGTGGAACGCTTCCATGTCCAGGCGCGGCAGGAAGGGCGCGCATGGCTGTGGGAAGGCGGGGAGGCAGCGGATGCGCCCGACCTCGACGTGCTGACCGGATCGCACGATGTCGAACTGACCATTCCGGGCGCGGGCAGCCTGATGCTGCATCCCAGCCCGCTGCCCGGCGAGCTTATCGAGGCGTGTTCGAATCTGCCCCGGATCGCGCAAGGGGAAGACGACGCGCCGCTTCCGCGCGGCTGACCAGAGCGTCCGGGCCCAGCACCTGGGGTAACTGCTCGGGCGCCGTCGCCCCCGCATCGTACCACAGATAGAGCGGGACCCCGGCCACGCCCTGTTCGGCGAGGAAGCGCGTGATCTCGGGATCGGGGCGGGTCCAGTCGCCGCGCACGGAGACGACGCCCGCCCGTTCGAACGCATCGCGCGTCGCCTCGCGCTCGATCGCGACCTCCTCGTTCACCTTGCAGGTCAGGCACCAATCGGCGGTGAACCAGACGAAGACCGGTCGCCCGGTCGCGCGCGCCTCGGCCAGCGAGGCGGCGGTGAAGGGCCTCGGTTCGAGCAGGCTGTCGCTGCCGCGCTCGCTCTGCGTGGGCGGCGAGGGAAGGACGACGAAGGCGGCCAGTACCGCCGCGGTGGCTGCCAGGACGGGCAACAGCCCGCGCCCGTCCATTGCGCGCTGACTTCGCCCCAGAAGAACCAGAAGACACAGCAGGACGACGGCGATCGCGGCCACGGACAGCGCCCACCCCGTCCCGCCCACGCGCCACAGCAACCAGCCCAGCGCCAGCACCGTCAGCCCCATGGGCACCGCCATCCAGCGGCGGAACCGCTCCATCCACGCACCTGGCCTCGGCAGGCGCGCGCGCAGGGCGGGTACGAAGCCCAGCAGCAGGAACGGCAGCGCGAGGCCCAGCCCCAGCCCGCCGAACAGCGCCAGCGCGGCGGCCGGCGGCAGGACCAAAGCCGCGCCGAGCGCCGCCGCCATGAACGGCCCGGTACACGGGGTCGCGACGAATGCGGCGAGCAGCCCGGTAGCAAAGGATCCGCCCGCGCCCCCGGCCGGCGCGCCGCCGCTGATGGCAAGGCCCGGCACTTCGAAGACGCCCAGGAAATTGGCGGTGATGGCGCAGGCGAGAAGGAACAGCGCGATCAGCACGCCGGGCTGCTGCAATTGGAACGCCCAGCCCACCTGCAGGCCCGCCGCGCGCAAGGCCAGCAGCACGCCGCCCAGCGCGAGGCATGCGACCAGCACGCCGGCGGTGTAGGCCAGCGCATCGCGCCGCGCCGCCCGTTCAGTCCCGCCCGCCTTCGCCAGCGACAGCGCCTTCAGGCTCAGGATCGGGAAGACGCACGGCATCACGTTCAGGATCAACCCGCCCAGCACCGCGCCCAGCACCAGCAGCGCGAGACCCGCCAAGCCCCCTTGCGCCGCGCCGTCCAGCGGCGTTCCGGCTTCGGGCACCGGGCCGGGGGCGGCGGCGAAGCGGAAGCCCGCGCCCTCGCTTTCCCCATAGGCGAGGATGCCGGTGAGGCGATCGGGCGCCGTTGCCCCTTCGGCCAGCGGTACGCGCACCACCAGCGTATCGCCACTGCGCGAGAAGCTCTGCGACGCGGCATAATCGATGACGTCGCGCTCCCCGAGGAATACGTGCGGGTCGGCAAGGGCGAAGCTTGCGGGAACGGGAATTGCCAGCGCGAGAGCGTCGCCCTGCACCTCGAACCGCGCCGCGCGATCGATCAGCGGCGGGATTGCGCTGCGCCACCGGGCGATCCGCGCCGCGCTGCCCGGGGCGGCGCGCATGTCGCGCGCGGTGAGGGTGGCGCGCTCGGGCACGCAGATCTTATCCGTGCAGGCGAGCCAGCTTGCCTGCACCGTCAGCGGTTCGTCGACGCCGCGCAGCCTGCCTTCGGGGATGCGTACCGGGACGAGCACGGCATATTCGCGCTCGTACACGTGGTTCATCAGCCCGCCGATGACGAGCTGTCCGGGGACCGGATATTCGGGTTCCCCGAACCAGTCCTGCGGCCAGCTCCAGTCGAGGCGCATGGGCAGGCCCGCATCGCCGGGATTGCGCCAGTAGCCGTGCCAGCCGGGTTCGGGATCGAACACCAGCGCATAGGTCCGCTCGCTGCCGCCATCGCCGCTCTCGATCAGCTGCAATTGCGCCTTCACATGCTGCTCGCCCCCCTGGGCCCGCACCGGCGAGACGAGGAAGGCGGCGAGCAGGACGGCCAGGAAAAGCGCCCGGATGCCGGGCAACGAGCTTGCGCGCATGGTGCGCCGACCTCTAGAAGCGACCGCGATGAACGACAAGCGCGACCTCCTGATCCTGGGCGGCGGCCTGGTGGGAATGACCCTGGCCCTCGCCGCCGCGAGCCGCGGTTTCACCAGCCACGTGATCGACCGGGCCGATCCGGGCGACCTTACGGCGGAGGGGTTCGACGGGCGCGCCTCGGCGATTTCCACCGCCAGCTGGAACCTGTTCACCCATATCGGCCTCGCCGATGCGCTGGAACCCTATGGCTGCCCGATCGACACGATCTCCGTCAGCGACCAGTTGCGCCCTGGGCGGATCGAGTTCCGGCCCGAGGCTTACGACAATTCGCTCGGCCGGATGTTCGCCAATCGCCAGCTGCGCCTCGCCTTGTTCGAAGCCGCGCGGCGCGAGCAACGGATCGCATGGCATTCGCGCGCGCAAGTGGTCGAGCGGACGCGGGACGAGTTTCACGTCGCCGCCCGCCTCGCCGACGGGACGGAGTTGACCGGCGGGCTGATGATCGCGGCGGAAGGCCGCGGCTCGCCCACCCGGGAAGAAGCGGGCATTCCGGTCGCGAAGTGGCAATACGATCACCGCGCCATCATCGCGGGGCTGGTGCACGAGAAACCGCACGACAACGTAGCGTGGGAAATATTCTATCCCGCAGGACCCTTCGCCCTCCTGCCGCTGCTCGACGACGAGGCGGGGCGGCATCGCAGCGCCCTAGTCTGGACGGTTTCGGAACGCGAGGCGGCCGGGGTCGCGAAGCTGGGCGACCGCGCCTTCATCGCCGAGGTGTACAAGCGGATGGGCAATCTCTTCGGCACGCTGGAGGTGAACGGGCCGCGCAGTTCCTTCCCGCTCGGCTTCCACCACACCGCGCGCATCACCGACCGGCGCCTGGCGCTCGTGGGCGACAGCGGGCACGGCATCCACCCGATCGCCGGGCAGGGCCTCAACCTCGGGCTGCGCGATGTCGGCGCGCTGGTTCAGGTGCTGGAGGACGGGCGCCGTCTCGGGCTCGATATCGGCGACGCGCAGGGCCTCGCCCGGTACGAGACGTGGCGCGGGCTGGATGCGTTCTCGGTCGCGCTGGCCACCGACGGGCTGACCCGCCTGTTCGGCGTGCCTGGTCGCGCCGCCTCGCTGGTGCGCCGCGCCGGAATGGGTGCGGTGCAGCGCCTGCCCGTGCTGAAGGACTGGTTCATGGACGAGGCACGCGGCGTCTCCGGCGACCGCCCCGCCCTGCTGGAAGCCTGAGGGCCCGTCCCCTACTGCGCGGCGGGCCGGGCAGCGGCCGGCCCATCGGTGTTCAGCAGGGTCGACCGGCCCACGGGATTGCCCGAGCCGTCGCGCAACCGGCGCGGTTCCAGGATGGCGGCGGTTTCGACCAGGTCAAGCGCGCGCTGGACCGCGGCGTAGCGGCGCAGGTCGGAAATCCAGTCCTGCGCCTTGTCCGCGCCCGGCATCCGCCCGATTTCGTCGATCGCCGCCTCGTACCGCCCGCTTTCCAGAAACAGGCGCGCGCGTTCCAGCCGGCGTTCCGGCGTGGGCGACGGGCTGCTTTCGCGGCGAATGATGAACAGCTGGCTCAATTCGCGCTGCAACATGCCGAGGCTGGGACCGGAATCGCGCGATTCCAGCTTCGGCCCCAACTGGTCGAGCCGCGACAGCAGCCGGTCCAGCGTCACCGGATCGCGCGAATTTTCCACGATGGTCGACACCGCGTTGGGCAATGCGTCGCCGAACCGCAGCCGCAACTGGTCGGCGAGGTAGCCGAGCTGCGCGCCGCGCTCGATCGAGCGGCGCACGGCGAATGCGATCAGCAGCCCTTCCGCGCGCGCGGCATTGCCCGCCGCGGCCTGGGCCTGGATGTCGAGCTGGTTGAGGCGCTGCTCGGCGGCGGCGAGGCGCTGCTCGATCCCGCCCTGCTGCCGCGCGACGCTTTGCGCCGATTGGGTTGCGGGGCTTCCGGTCAGGGTTGGCGCGCGCGGTTGCACGGTCGCCGCCGTCTGGGTGGCGCCGGGCGCGATCGCCTTCTCGCTTTCGGCAGGCGGTCTGTCCTCGCGCCGCAGGTCGGCGATATCGGGCCGCCACCACAGGAAGGTCGCGAGCGCCGCCGCCAGCAGCAGAAGCAGAAGGACAATACCCAGCAGAGATCGCCAGGAAACGGCCCGGGAGCCTTGCGCAGTCGTTTCGTTCATTCCGTCCAGTCCCGTCGGCAGGCCCCCACGCCCGCCGCGCTCTTCAGCGGCCTTGGCACAATTCGGCCACGATAGCCAACAGCGCCTCGTCCTGCGGCGCGTCGGCTATGCGAACCGCTTCCCAGCCCGATCCCGCGGCATCGGCGATGCGCGGGGCGAGCGCGGCGAGCGCGATGCCGCTCTTGTCGATCCCGCACCGTGTACACTCGTGGGCGAAGTGCCGCGCCGCCTCGCCCGAATGAAGGAGGACGACCGAACCGGGGCTGAACAGCCGCGCCTGCGCCGCGCTCAGCGTGCGGTGGACGACGCGATAGACGGTAACGGTATCGATCGCGACCGGCGCGGGTATCTCGATGCGGGTGCGCTGCTCGCCCGCCAGCCTCAGCAGGGTGCGGGGCGCATCGGGCAGCGCGTCGAGCACCTGTTGCAGGCCCCCTTCCCCGCACGCCTCGACCGGCCAGCCGGCCTGACGCGCCGCCTCGGCGGTACGCTCGCCCACGGCCAGCACCGGCAGGCCGCGCAGCTTCTCCAGCTCGGCGCCGGCATGGCGCAAGGCGTTGGCGCTGCCGATCAGCAGGCCGTTATAGGCACGCGCCGGGGCGCGCCAGGCGACGGGTTCGACCTGCGACAGCGGCAGGCCCGTGATCGCGAGGCCGCGCGCGTGGCCGCGTGCCAGCGTCCCTGTCAGGCCCGGTTCGGGCCGGATGGCTAGGATGCGGCCGCTCACGCTGCGCCGTCGAACAGCGCGCGCACCATTTCGGGCGCTTCGCCCAGCATGGCGCGCGCCAGCGCAGCCGGGCGGTCGCCGTCGTCCTGCTCGAACGTCGCGCTGCCCGGCACGCGGACCGCGCCGTCGGCGCTGAAGATCGCCGCTTCCATCGCGATCGCCCCGTCCTCGAACCGGGCGAGGACCGCCACCGGGCTGTGACAGGTGCCGCCCAGCCCGGCCAGCAGCGCGCGTTCGGCGGTGACCTCCGCCCGGCTGGGGGCATGGTCGATCGCGCCGACCAGATCGCGCGCGCGTGCATCGTCGGCGCGACACTCGATCCCGATGGCGCCCTGCGCGACCGCGGGCAGGAAGGTTTCGATGGCGAGGGGATGGCCCACTCCCTTTTCGCCCAGCCGGTCGAGCCCGGCACAGGCGAGCAGCGTCACCTCGGCCTCCCCCGCCGCCAGTTTCGACAGGCGGGTGGCGACATTGCCGCGAAAGGTGACCGGGCGCAGATCGGGGCGCAGATGCAGCATCTGCGCCACCCGGCGCGGCGCGCTGGTTCCCAGCACCGCGCCTTGCGGGATAGCGGCGATGTCGACCGCGCCCACCAGCGCATCGCGCCGGTCGGCGCGCGGCAGGATGGCGGCGATGGCGATGGCGGCGGGCCGCACCGTCTCGACGTCCTTCATGGAATGAACCGCGGCGTCGATCCGCCCTTCGGCCAGCCAGGCGTCCAGTTCCTTCGTCCACAGGGCCTTGCCGCCGATTTCGGCCAGCGGGCGGTCCTGCACCTTGTCGCCGCTGGCGACGACCGGAACCAGCTCGACCGCGTCATCCCCCCATCCGTGCGCCGCGCACAGGCGGCGCCGCGCCTCGTGGGCCTGGGCCATGGCGAGGGGGGAGCGGCGCGTTCCGAGGCGAAGGAGGGGACGATCGGTCATGTGCAGGTTTGCCCTAACCGGGCCTTCGGCTAAGGGGAAGCCGGATGGGCCTCGTTCTGGGCATAGAATCGAGCTGCGACGAAACGGCAGCGGCGTTGGTCACCACCGACAGGCGCATCGTCGCGCAACGCGTCGCCTCGCAGGAGGAGGCGCACGCGCCCTATGGCGGCGTCGTGCCCGAAATCGCCGCGCGCGCCCATGCGGAACGGCTCGCCCCGATGATCGAAGCGGTGCTCGCCGAAGGCGCTGTGGAACTGTCCGGACTGGACGCCATCGCCGCCACGGCCGGGCCAGGCCTCATCGGCGGGGTCATGGTCGGGCTGGTCACGGCCAAGGCGCTGGCCATGGCATCCGACGTGCCGCTGATCGCGGTCAACCATCTGGAAGGCCATGCGCTGAGCCCGCGGCTGGCGGATCCGGAGCTGGCCTTTCCCTATATCCTGCTGCTGGTGTCCGGCGGGCATTGCCAGATCCTGCGGGTCGAGGGCGTGGGCCGCTATCGCCGCCATGCGACCACCATCGACGATGCGCTGGGCGAGGCGTTCGACAAGACTGCCAAGATCCTCGGCCTCGGCTATCCCGGCGGCCCGGCGGTGGAGCGGCTGGCGCGCGAGGGCGATCCGGCCGCCGTTCCCCTCCCCCGGCCGCTGAAAGGCAGCAAGGACCCGCACTTCAGCTTCGCCGGCCTCAAGAGCGCGGTGCTGCGCGCGCACGAAACGGGCGCCTATCGCGCTGCCGACATTGCCGCGAGCTTCCAGCAGGCCGCGATCGATTGCGTGGCCGACCGGCTGCGCCATGCATTCGCCGCGCTCGAACCTGCGCCCGCGCTGGTGGTGGCGGGCGGGGTCGCCGCCAACCGGGCGATGCGGGCCGCGCTGGAAGACATGGCGAGCGGCCACGGCATGCGCTTCGTCGCACCGCCGCTGGCGCTGTGTACCGACAATGCGGCGATGATCGCGTGGGCGGGATGCGAACGATTGCCGCTGGGCCAGAACGATCCACTCGACTTTCGCGCGCGGCCGCGCTGGCCGCTCGACCCCGAGGCGGAGCCCGCTCGCGGCGCAGGGGTAAAGGCATGACCGACGACATGAACCGCATCGCCGTCCTGGGCGCCGGCGCCTGGGGGACCGCGCTCGCTCAGATGCTGGCTGCCGACGGCGCGCCCGTCCTCCTGTGGGCGCGCGAGGACGCGGTAGTGGAAGAAGTGAACACGGCGCACCGCAACGCGCAGTTCCTGCCCGGCTGCCGCCTGAGCGACAGCATCCGCGCCACCACCCGACTTGCCGATCTCGCCGAATGCCCGATCATCCTGGCGGTCACGCCCGCTCAGTTCCTCGCATCGGTGCTGGGGGGCCTTGCTCGGCCCCCGCGCGACCTCGTCCTGTGCTCCAAGGGCATCGAACAGGGCAGCGGCCGCCTGATGAACGAGGTAGCGACCGAAGCGTGTCCGGGTTCGCGCGTCGCGGTCCTGTCGGGCCCGACTTTCGCGCACGAGGTCGCCGCCGGCCTGCCAACCGCCGTCACCCTCGCCTGTTCGCAGGGCGAGGCGCAGTGGGACCGGCTGGCGCCAGCGATCGGTCGCCCGGCCTTTCGCCCCTATTACAGCGACGACGTGGTCGGCGCGGAGATCGGCGGCGCGGTGAAGAACGTGCTCGCCATCGCGTGCGGCGTGGTCGACGGGCTGGCGCTGGGCCAGAACGCGCGCGCCGCCCTGATCGCGCGCGGCTATGCCGAGATGCTGCGCTTCGGCGAGGCGATGGGCGCGCGGGCGGAAACGCTCGCCGGGCTGTGCGGTCTGGGCGATCTGGTCCTGACGTGCAGTTCCACTTCCAGCCGCAATTTCTCGCTCGGCAAGGCGCTGGGCGAAGGGCGCTCGGCGGCCGAATTGATGGCCGATCGGCACACCGTCGCGGAAGGCGCCTTCACCGCGCCCGTGCTGATGGACATCGCCGCGCGCCATGCCGTTTCCATGCCGATCGTCGGCGCGGTGAACCAGCTGCTGCAGGGCGCCGACGCCGCCACCATCGTGGAGCGCCTGCTCGCCCGACCCTTGCGCGCCGAACAAGTACCGGGCGTGCCGGGCTGAGCCGGCCCGGTTCCATGAAGATGCAGTACGACCGATGACGGACAGCGCGATGCAGCCCGGGCCAGCCCCGCAGGACGGAAGCGAGCAGGACGGGGACATGGCCGCGCTCGCGAAAGGTGGCCGGACCAATTTCTTCGGCTTCATTCTGCGGCTGGTCGCGCGCTTGCCGTTCCTCTTCATCGCCGGGCAGCTTTACGGCGCGCAGGCGCTGGGCCGCTTCGCCTCCGCGCTGGTCGTGGTGGAACTGCTCGCCCTCGTCTGTTCCATGGGCGAGAAGCGCGGCCTGGCGCAGCGGCTAGCCAACAGCGACGAGCCCGAGGCCAATCTCGTGCTGGACGGGCTGCTGCTGGCGCTTCTGCTGTCGGTGATCGCGGGCACGTTCCTGTGGTTTGTGCCCGATCCGATGTTCCCCAACGGCATGAACAGTCCGCTCGACCGGCTGCTGGTATTCGCCATCCCCGGCTTCGCGATGACCGAGGTCGCGCTGGCGGCGCAGGCCTATCGCTACGACGTGGCGACGACGGTGCGGGCCCGGTCGCTGGCGGAGCCGTGGACGATCTCCATCATGGCGGGCGTGCTGTATTTCCTGGCGCCGGATGCGGGCCTCGCCATGGCCTATCTCGCATCGATCTACGCCGCCCTGATCGTCGCGCTGTGGCCGTTCCTCAAGACGTTCGGGCGCCCGCGCGGCTGGCGTCCGCGCCCGCGCAACATCAGCGCGATGACGTGGCGGGCGCTGCCGCTGGCCACCGCCGACGCGGTCGAATGGGGCTCGCGCCGGCTCGACATCTTCATCCTCGGCCTGTTCGCCGCGCCCTATGCCGTGGGCATCTATTACGTCGCGCAGCAGGTCGCGAGCCTGCCGCAGAAGATGAAGACCAGCTTCGAACCGATCCTCGGACCCGTCATCACCAAGAACCTGAAGCGCGGCGACAACAAGGCGATCGCCGACCAACTGTCGCAGGTCGGCTTCTGGATCATCGCCGCGCAGGCGGGCATCGGCCTGGCGCTGGGCCTGCCCGGCGAAGGCGTGATGGGCCTCGTCGGCAGCGAGTTCGTGGGCGGGACCGGGGCGCTCGGCTTCCTCCTGCTGGCAGAAGTCGTGGCGGCGACCGCGGTCGTGTCCGAAGCGGCGCTGGTCTATGTCGCGCGGGTGCGCAATCTGTGGATCTCGCTCGCGACCATCGGGCTGCAGGCGGTGCTGACGGTGGGCGCGATGCTGGGGGTGGAGCGGCTGGGCCTCGCCGGCGGGTACAAGGCGGCGGGCGCGGCCATCGCGCTGATGCTGTCGCTCGGCCTGGCCGCGCTGATCAAGGCGAAGCTGCTCGGCCGCATCCTGGGCTATCCCATCCGCACCTGGCGCTGGGTGCTGGTGTGGGCGGCGGTGCCCGCCACCGCGGTGGGGCTGACCATGCAGACCGTGGTCGAATGGGCGGAGATGCTGTTCGGCATCCCGCTGATCCTGCTCGTCTACGGCATCATCATCTGGAAGCGTGGCTTCGGACCCGAAGACCGCATGCTGTTCCGCCGCAATCTGGCCCCCGACGCGCTGCCCGGCGCGGAGGGCGAGGCGCCTGCGCGATAAATCCTTTCGCGCCTGCGCCTTGCGCGCCTCGCGTCAACGGCTAGGACGCGGGACGTGACCATTCATCCTGCCCTTGTCATCCTTGCCGGCGCGCTTGCCACCGCCGCGCTGGCGCTGGTCGGCGCCGGCCAGACGGCGGCGCCGCTGGCGCGCAAGCTGGAACAGCGCACGCAGGCGATGCTGGCCGCCACCGGGACGGAGGCAATCCGCGTCAGTTTCGCGACCCGCGCGGGCAGCCCCAGCCGCCACGCCATCCTGACCGCCATCGGCAATCCCGGCGAAGGCGAGCGGGCGCGCATCGCACAGGCGGTGTCCGCCGTGCCGGGCGTTGGCGGCGCCTTCTGGTCCGACGGCACGATGATCGCGGAAAGCGGGGAGACGCCCGCCGCCCCGATGCATTGCCAGGACGACGTCGAGGCGTTGCTGCAGGCGCGCACGATCCGGTTCGAGGAATCGAGCACCGCCCTGTCCGCCGAATCGGGCGAACTGATTGACGAGGTCGCGGCGGCCCTGCGCCCCTGCGTCGGCGCGGTGATATCCATTACCGGCCACACCGACAGCTCGGGCCCGCCCGACGTCAACAGCGCGCTGTCGCTCGCCCGCGCCAACGCGGTGCGCGAGGCGCTGGTGGAACGCGGCATCCCGCGCCAGGGCCTGATGACCGAAGGCATGGGCTCGCGCGAGCCGGTGGACGGGCTGGAGCCGAGCGATCCCGCCAATCGCCGGATCGAATTCGCGGTCATCGCCCGGGCCGAACTCAAACCCACCCCCATCGACACACCGGGAGCGCGCTGACATGCCGATCTGGGCGGAATTGATGGCGACCATGCTTTTCACCTATATCGTGGGCTTGGCATTGGGGTGGGTAATCTGGGCCCGCCCGGGCCCGGACAAGGACTGACAGGGGAGAACGAAGTGATCGAACTGGTGGAAGCCAACTGGCCGTGGCTGCTGGCCGCGCTGCTGATCGGATTGCTGGTCGCGTGGCTGATCTTCGCGGGCAATCGCCGCACGCGCATCACCCGTGAGGAAGGCTCGCCAGAAGGCGAAAGCGCGCAGGCAAAGCGCAACCAGGCGCTGATCGACGCGCCCGCCGCGGCCCAGCGCGAGGGCACCGATACGCCGCCCATTCCCCCCGCCACCCCGCTGGGTGTGGCCGGTGCGGGAACCGCCGTCGCCGCGGCGGTGGAACAGACGACCGTGGCGCGCGAGGAGGAGGCCCAGACCCCGCCTCCGCCCCCGCCAGCCGAGCCTGCCCCCGCGCCTGCGCCGAAGCCGAAGCCGGAGCCAACGACCGCGCCGACGCCCGCACCGGCCTCGGCGGCTTTCGCCAGCGCGCCCGCCGCGGATGGCAGCGACCTGACCCGGATCAAGGGCCTCGGCCCGAAGCTGGCGGCACGTCTGCAGGAACTGGGCGTGACCTCGATCGGGCAGATCGCGGCGTGGAGCGATGCCGACGTGGCGCGGATCGACGCCGAGCTCGGGCGCTTTTCCGGCCGCATCGAACGCGACGACTGGCGCGCGCAGGCCCGCCTGCTGGAAGCGGGCGATACCGCTGCCTACGAAGCGAAGTTCGGCAAACTCTAACGCGCCGGGAACCATCCTGCCGTTGCGTGCGTATCGATTACTTGGTCGCACGCAACGGAGGATTCGATGGAAAGACCCTACGTTCTCGTCGCCGAAGACGAGCACATCATCGGCTGCGACCTGGTGGAAACCGTGAAGGAGGCCGGCTTCGATGTCGACGGCCCGATGCACGACGTTTCCTCCGCCATGCTGTCCTACCAGAAGCGCAAGCCCGATGTCGCGATTCTCGACGTTCAGCTGGGTGACGGCCTCGTCTTCAAGTTCGCCGAACAGCTGATCGCGGAAGACGTCCCGGTGATCTTCCACTCGGGCGCCTTCAGCTCGGGCGAGATCGCGCGCCGGTTCCCCACCGTTTCCACGCTCGAAAAGCCGTGCCCGCCCAACCAGATGCTGGAACGCGTGCAGCAGGCGCTCGCCACCCGTTGATCCGCCGGGCGCCGGGCCCACGATCCGCTCGCTGACGCCATGCCCTTGCCCGCATCGCGCTTGGGTGCGATGGCGCACCTGCAAAAGCAGGAGACGACATGGCTGGCATGGTGAAATTCGACTGGAACGATCCGTTCCGGCTCGACGATCAACTGACTGAAGAAGAGCGGATGATCCGCGACACCGCGCACGCATTCGCGCAGAACGAATTGCAGCCGCGCGTGATCGACGCCTTCCGCGAGGAGACGGACGCACCCGAACTGTTCCCGCTGATGGGCCAGGCCGGGCTGCTGGGCGCCACCGTGCCGGAGGAATTCGGCGGCGCGGGCGCGAGCTACGTCGCCTACGGCCTGATCGCGCGCGAGATCGAGCGGGTCGATTCGGGTTATCGTTCGATGGCCAGCGTGCAGTCCAGCCTGGTGATGTATCCCATCGACGCCTACGGTTCGGACGAGCAGCGCCGCAAATACCTCCCCGGCCTCGCCAGCGGGGAACTCATCGGCTGCTTCGGCCTGACCGAACCCGATGCGGGGTCCGACCCCGGCTCCATGCGCACCTATGCGAAGAAGGACGGCGACGGCTACTCGATCTCGGGCAGCAAGACGTGGATTTCCAATTCGCCCTTCGCCGACGTGTTCGTGATCTGGGCCAAGAGCGAGGCGCATGACGGCGCCATTCGCGGCTTCATCCTGGAAAAGGGGATGGAGGGTCTTTCCGCGCCCAAGATCGAGGGCAAGATCTCGCTGCGCGCCAGCACCACCGGCATGGTGATGATGGACGAGGTGAAGCTGCCCGCCGACGCGCTGCTGCCGAACGCGGAAGGGCTGAAGGGCCCGTTCGGCTGCCTCAACCGCGCGCGCTACGGCATCTCCTGGGGTTCGATGGGCGCGGCCGAGTTCTGCTTCCACGCGGCGCGGCAATACGGGCTCGACCGGCACCAGTTCGGGCCGCTCGCGGGCAAGCAGCTCTACCAGCTCAAGCTCGCCGACATGATGACCGATATCGCCATGGGCCTGCAGGCGTCCCTGCGCGTCGGTCGCCTGATGGACGAAGGCCAATTCGCCCCTGAGATGATCTCCATCGTGAAGCGCAACAATGTCGGCAAGGCGCTCCACATCGCGCGCCAGGCGCGCGACATGCACGGCGGCAACGGCATCAGCGAGGAATATCAGGTCATCCGCCACATGGTGAACCTCGAAACGGTCAATACGTACGAGGGCACGCACGATGTCCACGCGCTGATTCTGGGCCGGGCGATCACCGGCATTCCCGCGTTCTGACGGAACCGTGGCCCCCCGCCCCGGATTGAGGTTACAGATGCAATCGGGGCGGCAGGGCGAACGCGCATGAAACTCTACGGCTACTATCGCAGTTCGACGAGCTACCGCCTGCGCTGCGCGCTGGAGCTGAAGGGGCTCGCCTACGAATACTGCCCCGTGAACCTGCTCGAAAGCGAGCAGGCAAGCGCCGGCTTTACCCGCCGCAATCCCTTCGCCACGGTCCCCATGCTGGAGGCGGACGGGCGCGATCGCGCGCAATCTATGGCGCAGATGGAATGGCTGGAGGAGGCCTATCCCGACCGGCTCCTGCTGCCCGCCGCCATCGAGGATCGCTACACCGCGCGCGAGCTTTCCTACGCCATCGCGACCGAACTGCACGCGCCGCTGAACCTGCCCATCCTCAAATATCTGAAGGACCCGCTGGGCCACGATCAGGACACGGTGGACCGCTGGTACCGCCACTGGCTCGGCCGCACGCTGCGCCCGCTGGAAACGCGGCTGGAACAGCTCGAAACGCAGGATTTCCTGTTCGACCGCCCAGGCTTCTTCGAGGCGGTGCTGCTGCCGCAGGTCTACAACGCCCGCCGGTTCGCGTTCGACTTTTCGCCGATGCCGCGCATCCGCCGGATCGAGACCGCCTGCCTCGCCCTTCCCGAATTCCAGCGCGCCCATCCGGACGCGCAACCCGACAACCCGCAGAACAAGGACAAGAGCGCATGAAACTCGCAACGATCGACAACGGAACGCGCGACGGTCGGCTGGTCGTCGTCTCCAGGGACATCACCCGCTATTGCGCCGCCGACAACATCGCGCCGACCCTGCAGGCCGCGCTCGACGACTGGGAGAACTGCGCGCCCAAGCTGGAGGCGCTCTACCGCGATGTGGAGCACGAAGCGGTGCCGTGCGAGCGGTTCCACGAGCGCGAGGCACACTCCCCCCTGCCCCGCGCCTATCAGTGGGCCGATGGCAGCGCCTACATCAACCACGTCGAACTGGTCCGCAAGGCGCGCGATGCCGAGGTTCCGGAAAGCTTCTATCACGATCCGCTGATGTACCAGGGCGGCAGCGACGACTTCCTGCCGCCGCGCGCCGACATCCCGCTGAAGGACACCAGCTGGGGCTGCGACATGGAAGGCGAGATCGCCTGCATCACCGATGATGTGCCGATGGGCGTGTCGAAGGAAGACGCGGCCGATCACATCAAGCTGCTGATGCTGGTGAACGATGTCAGCCTGCGCGGCCTAATCCCGGGCGAGCTCGCCAAGGGTTTCGGGTTCTTCCAGTCGAAACCCGCCACCGCCTTCTCCCCCGTCGCGATCACGCCCGACGAGCTGGGCGACGCGTGGCAGGACGCAGTCATCCGGCTGCCGCTGAAGGTCGATTACAACGGCCAGCCCTTCGGCCGGGCCGATGTCGGCCAGGATGCGACCTTCAGCCTCGCCGATCTGGTCGCTCACGCCGCGAAGACCCGCAATCTGGGCGCGGGCGCCATCATCGGCTCCGGCACCATCTCCAACAAGGGTGCCGACGGCGGACCGGGCAAGCCCGTGGCCGAAGGCGGCGCCGGCTACAGCTGCATCGCCGAAATCCGCATGATCGAGACGATCGCGCAAGGCGAGGCGAAGACGCGCTTCATGGAACCGGGCGACACGGTGAAGATCTGGATGGACGACGCGCAGGGCCACTCCATCTTCGGCAGCATCGAACAGAAAGTCGTCGCGGCCTAGGTCGCTGGCGCTTACTTGCGTTTGCGCCGCGACGTCATCGGGTCGGGCTTCGGCGGCGGCTTCCACCCCGGCGGCGGGGTGGGCCGCTGTCGGCTCGTGTCCAGCCCCATCGCGCCCGGCTGCTGCCGCACCAGACCCGACGTGTCGGCCCCGGCGGCATCGGTAGCGCTCGCACCGCCGCGCATCAGGTTGATGCGGTCGCGGATCTTCCCAGCCCGTTCGAAATCGAGCGCGCTCGCCGCGGCTTCCATTTCGCGCTGCAGTTCCTCCACGGTCTTGTCCATGCCCACCCAACGCATGCCTGGGGCCTTCGGTGCCGGCCGCCCAATCGTCGGAGGCCGGCGGCCCCACCCGCGTATCCCCGCGGGCGGAGCAAAAGGTCCTTGCGCCGGCGGGCGGGACATACCATTCTAATCGGTATGGAAAAGCTCGCAACACGGGGACGCCCACGGGAATTCTCTCCCGACGAGGCGCTCGCCTCCGCGCTCCAGGTCTTCTGGACCAAGGGGTACGAAGGCGCGTCGCTCAGCGACCTGACCGATGCGATGGGTATCACCCGGCCCAGCCTCTACGCCGCGTTCGGAAACAAGGAGTCGCTGTTCCGCAAGGCGCTCGACCTCTATCAGCGCGACAAGACCGCCTATATCGGCGAGGCCATGCGCGAACCGACCGCGCGGGCGGTCGCGCAGTACATGCTGCACGGGGCGGTCGAAACCGCCACGGGTGGCGAGTGCCGCGGATGCATGGGGGTGATCGCGACCGTCGCCTGCCAGAGCGTCGAACCCTCGATCCGCAACGACGTCAACCAGCGGGCGGAAGCCGCCAGGACATTGATCGTGGAACGGATGCAGCGCGCCATCGACGCGGGCGAATTCGTCGTACCCACCAAGGCTGAGACGATCACCGGCTACCTGCTGGCCATCATGCAGGGCATTTCCGTACAGGCACAATCGGGTGCCACGCGCGAGGAATTGCTGGAAATCGCCGACGCGGCCCTGGCCACCTGGCCGTCGAAATAGGCGGATTTCTCCCCTTCGCCGGAAAAAGTATCGGTCGGTATAAAATTACCGCTTGACCTGAACGGCAGATTACATACTTAGCGGTACATATCGCGGTCGGGACGGCGCAGGTCGTTCCGCGTGGCCGGCGCTTGCGTCGTTCTTCCACACTGTGAACGCGATTTCCTTCGAAAGCCCCGCGCTTCCGGAGACAATGACGCACGCTTGCCTGTTCGGGGATGGTACAATGTTCAACACGCCTTTCGACCGCTACAACGACCTGCCCGCCTCGGCGCAGCCGGGGGATAACGATGGAAACCCCGGCGCCGATGCAAACGCCGCGGCCGCGACCGATGCACCGCGCACCGCGGTGGAGGGACGCCGGCGGCGCGGCTGGATGATCGCGGCCCTCGTCGCGCTGGCCGCGGTCGGATCGTGGTGGGCCGTCGGCGGCGGCAATCCGGCGCCCGCCGCAATGCCTGTGCCCATGGTGACCGCTGCCGCCCCGTTGCAGCGGCAGGTGACCGAGTGGGACGAGTTCGTCGGACGGTTCAAGGCCACGAAAAGCGTCGAGGTCCGCCCCCAGGTTTCGGGACAGATCGCCCGCGTCCATTTCACCGACGGGCAATATGTCCGGGCGGGCGCGCCCCTCTTCACGATCGACGGCCGCACCTATCGCGCCGCGCTGGCGCAGACCCAGGCCGACGTGGCGCGGGCGTCGAGCGCACTGTCCCTGTCGCAGGCGAACCTGTCGCGCGCGCTGCAACTGGTATCGGAAGATGCCGTCGCCGCCACCGAGATCGACCGACTGAAGGCAGAGGTTCGCAGCAACAAGGCCGCGCTTCAGGCCGCGAAGGCGGCGACGGCGGCCCGGTCCATCGACGTGGGCTACACCACCGTGCGCGCGCCGATTTCCGGCCGTATCTCCGACCGCCGCGTCGATGCCGGCAATCTGGTGTCGGGCGGCGGGGGCGAGAACGCCACGCTGCTGACCACGATCAAGGCGGTCGACCCCGTCTATTTTGAATTCGCCGGCTCCGAGGCGCTGTTCCTGAAGGCGCAGCGCGAGGGCCTGGCCAAGGGGACCGAGGTGGAGATCCGCCTCGCGGACGAGGCGGACTATCGCTGGCACGGGACGCTCGATTTCACCGATAACGGGCTCGATGCGGACTCCGGCACGATCCGCGCCCGCGCGATCGTCGCCAACCGCGACGGGGTGCTCGCCCCGGGTCTGTTCGGCCGCATGCGCCTCGCCACCGGCGGCACGCGATCCGCGCTGCTGGTCCCCGACACCGCGATCACCACCGATCAGACCCGCAAGCAGGTTCTCGTCGTGGGCAAGGACGGCACCGTGGCCGCCCGGACCGTGGAACTCGGTCCCCAGGTCGGTGCCCTGCGCGTGATCGAGAAAGGGCTGAAGCCGAGCGACAGGATCGTCATCAAGGGCGTGTAGATGGCCGTACCCGGCCAGAAGGTGCGGGCGCGGCCGGGTCGGATCGCCACGGAGGCACCGCAACCCGCGCGTGTCGCGGCCCAACCCGTCTCCCGCGCGGCCACCGCTACGCTCGCCAACTAAAAGCCCACATTTTCAAAGGCCCGTTTCCGAACGACGCCCGGAGTCCGCCCGATGCGCATGTCCCGCTTCTTCATCGATCGTCCGATCTTCGCCGCCGTGATCGCCGTGGTGATCACTCTCGTCGGCGCGATCTCCTACTTCTTCCTGCCCGTCAGCCAGTATCCCGACATCGTCCCGCCCACCGTGACGGTCACCGCCGTCTATCCCGGCGCCTCGGCCGAAACGGTCGCGGATACCGTCGCCAACCCGATCGAACAGGAAATCAACGGCGTCGACGGAATGCTCTACCAGTCGAGCGAGTCGACCGGCGACGGGCGGATGACGATTACCGTCACCTTCAAGCCCGGCACCGATCTCGACGAGGCGCAGGTGCTGGTGCAGAACCGCGTCGCCATCGCGGAGGCGCGCCTGCCCGAAGAGGTGCGGCGGCTCGGCATCGTCACACGCAAGACGACGCCCGACTTCCTGATGGTGGTCAACCTCGTCTCTCCCGACGGATCGCTCGACCGCGAGTATATCTCGAACTACGCCCAGACCCGGATCAAGGACCGGCTCGCCCGGCTCGACGGGGTCGGCGACGTGCAGCTGTTCGGGCAGCGCGAACTTGCCATGCGGGTCTGGATCGATCCGGGGCGCGCCGCCGCGCTGGGCCTCACCGGCAGCGATGTCGTGCGCGCCCTGCGGGCCCAGAACGTCCAGGTGGCGGCCGGTACGCTGGGCCGGCAGCCCAGCCCCGATGCCGCCTTCCAGCTCAATGTCGAGACGCAGGGGCGCTTCACCGATCCGGCACAGTTCGGCCAGGTCGTGATCCGCACCGACGCGGACGGGCGCCAGGTCCGCGTGAACGACGTCGCGCGCGTCGAAATAGGCGCGGCCGATTATGCCACCTCGGCCTACCTCAACGGCGACGATTCGGTGATCCTCCCGGTTTTCCAGAAGCCGGGTTCGAACGCGCTCGACGCGGCCGAGGGCGTGAAGGCGACGATGGACGAACTGTCGCGATCCTTCCCGAGCGGGCTCGAATATCGCATCGTCTACAATCCGACCGAGTTCATTTCCCAGTCGATCGACGCGGTGCTGCACACCCTGCTCGAAGCCATCGTCCTGGTCGTGCTCGTCATCATCGTGTTCCTGCAAAAGGCGCGGGCATCGATCATTCCGGTGCTGGCGATCCCCATCTCGCTGGTCGGCACCTTCGCGGTGCTGGCGATGGCGGGATATTCGCTCAACAACCTGTCGCTCTTCGGGCTGGTCCTCGCCATCGGCATCGTGGTCGACGACGCGATCGTGGTCGTGGAGAACGTGGAGCGCAATCTGGAGGCCGGCTTCTCCCCGCTGGAGGCCGCGCGCCGCTCGATGGACGAAGTCGGCGAGGCGCTGATCGCGATCGTGCTGGTGCTGTGCGCCGTCTTCGTGCCCACGCTGTTCATGAACGGCCTGTCGGGCGAATTCTACAAGCAGTTCGCGGTGACGATCTCTGCCGCGACGGTCATCTCGCTGATCGTATCGCTGACCTTGTCGCCCGCGCTGTCGGCGCTCCTCCTCCGGCCGCACGAGCATCTGCCCGCCGGGGCGCCGCGCTGGCGCCGGGCGATCGAGAGCGCCGGTGCGAAATTCAACGCGGCGTTCGAGCGGTTCGGCAACTGGTACGCAGGATGGACCGCGCGGTTCGTGGCCATGCCGCGGCGCATGATGCTCGCCTACGCGGTGCTCATCGGGCTCACCGGGCTGACGCTTTCCGCCACGCCGACAGGCTTCATCCCGCAGCAGGACCAGGGCTACTTCGTCAGCGTGATCCAGCTGCCGCCGGGCAGCGCGACCACGCGAACCGACGCGGTGATGAAGCAGGTGGCCGAGCGCGTGCTGAAGCTCGACGGGATCAAGGGAACCGTGATGCTTTCGGGCTTCGACGGCACCACGCAGACCCAGTCGGCCAGCTCCGCCGCCGCCTACTGGGTCCTCGACGATTTCGACAGCCGGCAGAGCAAGGGGCTCGATATCGACACCCTCATCGCGCAGGCGCAGGCGGCCACGGCCGACATCAACGAAGCGCGCCTGATGATCGTCAAGCCGCCGGTCATCCAGGGCATCGGTTCGGCGGGCGGTTTCCGCATGATGCTGGAGGATACCTCGGGCAACGGCTACCGCGCGATGCAGGACGTCGCGAACCAGCTGATCGCCAAGGCCAATGGCGAACGGGGGCTGGCTGGGGTCTACACCTTCTTCGACACCGGCACGCCGCGCGTGAAGGCCGATATCGACCGGGAGAAGGCGCAGATCCTCGGCGTCGCGCCCTCGGACATCTTCGACACCCTGTCGGTCTATCTCGGCAGCGCCTTCGTCAACGATTTCAACCTGCTCGGCCGGACCTATCGCGTCACTGCGCAGGCCGACGCGCCCTATCGCGACGACGTGACCGACATCGCGGGGCTCTATGCCCGGTCCGATAGCGGGGCGATGGTGCCGCTCGGCTCGGTCGCGACGTTCGAGGACACCACCGGGCCCTACCGCGTGTCCCGCTACAATTTGCAGCCGGCCGTCGCCATAGACGGCGACACCGCGCCCGGCGGCTCCACCGGCCA
>CAYNZQ010000016.1:0-44764 GCA_964401795.1 uncultured Citromicrobium sp. | reverse complement strand
GGCGCTGAACCTCGAAGCCGACAATGTCGGCGTCGTGATCTTCGGCTCGGACGCCAACATCAAGGAAGGCGACAGCGTCAAGCGGACCCAGACCATCGTCGACGTTCCCGTCGGCAAGGGCCTGCTGGGCCGCGTGGTCGACGCGCTGGGCAACCCGATCGACGGCAAGGGCCCGATCGCCACGACCGAGCGTCGTCTGGTCGAACAGAAGGCCCCCGGCATCATCCCGCGTCAGGGCGTCAGCGAGCCGGTGCAGTCGGGCCTCAAGGCGATCGACGCACTGGTCCCCGTCGGCCGCGGCCAGCGCGAACTGATCATCGGCGACCGTCAGACCGGCAAGTCCGCCGTCGCGATCGACACCTTCATCAACCAGCGCGATGCGCACCAGGGCGATGACGAGAACGAGAAGCTGTACTGCATCTACGTCGCGGTCGGCCAGAAGCGCTCGACCGTCGCGCAGATCGTCCGCCAGCTCGAAGAAAACGGCGCGATGGAATACTCGATCGTGGTCGCCGCGACCGCGTCCGAGCCTGCGCCGTTGCAGTACCTCGCACCCTACACCGGTGCCGCGATGGGCGAATTCTTCCGCGACAACGGCATGCACGCCGTGATCGTGTACGACGACCTTTCGAAGCAGGCCGTGGCCTATCGCCAGATGTCGCTGCTGCTGCGCCGTCCGCCGGGCCGCGAAGCCTATCCGGGCGACGTGTTCTACCTCCACAGCCGTCTGCTGGAGCGTGCGGCGAAGATGTCGGACGCCAATGGCGGCGGCTCGCTGACCGCCCTGCCGATCATCGAAACGCAGGCGGGCGACGTGTCGGCCTACATTCCGACCAACGTGATCTCGATCACCGACGGCCAGATCTTCCTCGAAACCGACCTGTTCTATCAGGGCATCCGCCCGGCCATCAATGTCGGCCTGTCGGTCAGCCGCGTCGGCGGCGCCGCGCAGACCAAGGCGATGAAGAAGGTGTCGGGCTCCATCAAGCTGGAACTGGCGCAGTACCGCGAAATGGCGGCCTTCGCCCAGTTCGGCTCCGACCTCGACCCCGCGACGCAGCGCCTGCTCAACCGCGGTGCGCGGCTGACGGAACTGCTCAAGCAGCGCCAGTTCAGCCCCATGCCGTTCGAGGAGCAGACGGTGTCGATCTTCGCCGGCACCAACGGTTATCTGGACGCCGTCGCGACCAACCGCGTGACCGAGTACGAGGAGCAGATGCTCAGCTTCATGCGCTCCGAACATGCCGACGTTCTCAAGGACATCCGCGAGAGCAAGAAGTTCGAGGACGACGTGAAGCAGCGTACCGTCAAGGCGCTCGACGCGTTCGCCAAGCAGTTCGCGTAGTAGATCGAGAGGAAATCCAACTTCGTCATCCCCGCGCAGGCGGGGGTCCAGAGCGAGGTAGAACCAAGCCGGGCTGGATTCCCGCCCACGCGGGAATGACGGAATAGGAAGGAAACGAGAGTGGCTTCACTCAAGGAACTCAAGGGTCGGATCAACTCGGTCAAGTCGACCCAGAAGATCACCAAGGCCAAGCAGATGGTCGCGGCCGCGAAACTGCGTAAAGCGCAGGCGGCGGCAGAGGCCGCGCGCCCCTATGCCGAACGGCTGGGCGGCGTGATGGCCTCGCTCGCGGCGAAGGTCGATACCGCCAACGCGGCGTCGGCCCCCAGGCTGCTGGCCGGGACCGGCTCCGACCAGCGCCACCTGCTGGTGGTCGTCAACACCGACAAGGGTCTGTGCGGCGGTCTCAACGCCAACATCGTCAAGGCGGCGAAGGCCAAGGCGCGGGCGCTGATGGCGGACGGCAAGCAGGTCGAATTCTACCTCGTCGGCAAGAAGGGCCGCGCACCGATCAAGCGCGACTTCGCCGACCGGATCGAGAAGTGGTTCGATACCAGCGAGGTGCGCACCCCCGGCTTCGAACAGGCCGAGGAAATCGCAACCGACCTGATCGAGCGGTTCGAAAACGGTTCGTTCGACGTCGCGCACCTGATCTACCCGATCTTCAAGTCGGCGCTGGCGCAGGATCCGACCGTGGACCAACTGATCCCGGTCCCGGCCGCGGAAGCCGCCGCTTCCGATGCACCGGTGTCGACCGCCGGCAGTTCGGTGGTGGAGTACGAGCCGGGCGAGGAGGAGATCCTCGAGGAACTGCTGCCGCGCTACGTCCGCACGCAGCTGTTCGGCGCGCTGCTGGAACGCGAGGCGTCGGAACAGGGTGCCTCGATGACCGCGATGGACAACGCCACGCGCAATGCGGGCGACCTCATCCAGAAGCTGACCATCCAGTACAACCGCAGCCGCCAGGCCGCGATCACGACCGAACTCATCGAAATCATCGCCGGCGCAGAAGCGCTCTGACACGCCACCAAGGATTCCACCACGTGAAGACTCTCCTCCCCCTTCTCGCCCTCACGACGCTCGCGACCGGCCTCGCCGCCTGCGGTCAGCAGGAAGCGCCCGCCCCGGCCCCGACGCAGGCGGAAACCACGCCGGTCCGCACCAGCCTGCCGCCGCCCAAGCGCGACGATTTCGCCGACGCGTTCGGCAAGGCGTGCCCGGATGCGAAGCCCGTCAACAAGGCGGTCTGCAAGTCGGCGGGCATGGGTTCGACCGATTTCATCTGCGATTACGGCCTCGGCGACGACGAATATCTTCGCAACGAGGCCACGCTGACCCAGCAGGACGATGCCTGGGTCATCTCCGACGCCGAGAAAGTCTGCGCCCAGTAAGGCGCGAAACAAGCCGAGAACAGGACACCTATCATGGCTACCGCCCCCGATCTCACCACCACCAAGCCGAACCTTTCGGGTAACGGCACGATTGCCCAGGTCATCGGCGCAGTCGTCGACGTGCAGTTCGAAGGCGAGCTGCCCGCGATCCTGACCGCGCTGGAAACCAAGAACGGCGACAACACCCTCGTGCTCGAGGTTGCGCAGCACCTCGGCGAGAACACCGTTCGCACCATCGCGATGGACGGTACCGACGGCCTGACCCGCGGGCAGGAAGTCGTGAACACCGGCTCGCAGATTTCCGTTCCGGTCGGCCCCAAGACGCTGGGTCGCATCATGAACGTGATCGGCGAGGCGATCGACGAGCGCGGCCCCATCGGCGCGGAAAAGACCGCCCCGATCCACGCCGAGGCCCCCGAATTCGTCGACCAGTCGACCGAGGCCGCGATCCTCGTCACCGGCATCAAGGTCATCGACCTGCTGGCGCCCTATGCGCGTGGCGGCAAGATCGGCCTGTTCGGCGGTGCGGGCGTCGGCAAGACCGTGCTGATCCAGGAACTGATCAACAACATCGCGAAGGGTCACGGCGGCGTGTCCGTGTTCGCCGGCGTGGGTGAGCGTACCCGCGAGGGCAACGACCTCTATCACGAATTCCTCGACGCCGGCGTCATCGCCAAGGACGCCGACGGCAACGCGACCTCCGAAGGGTCGAAGGTGGCGCTGGTGTTCGGCCAGATGAACGAGCCGCCGGGCGCCCGCGCCCGCGTCGCGCTGTCGGGCCTGACCATGGCGGAATATTTCCGCGACGAGGAAGGCCAGGACGTCCTGTTCTTCGTCGACAACATCTTCCGCTTCACGCAGGCCGGTTCGGAAGTGTCGGCGCTGCTCGGCCGTATCCCCAGCGCCGTCGGCTATCAGCCGACGCTGGCGACCGACATGGGCAATCTGCAGGAACGGATCACCTCGACCAACAAGGGTTCGATCACCTCGGTGCAGGCGATCTACGTGCCCGCGGACGACCTTACCGACCCCGCGCCTGCCACCTCGTTCGCCCACCTCGACGCGACGACCACGCTGAACCGCGCAATTTCGGAGCTGGGCATCTACCCCGCGGTCGATCCGCTCGATTCCACCAGCCGCGTGCTCGAGCCGCGCGTCGTGGGCCAGGAGCACTACGATACCGCGCGCCGCGTCCAGGAGACGCTGCAGAAGTACAAGAGCCTGCAGGACATCATCGCCATTCTCGGCATGGACGAGCTGAGCGAGGAAGATAAGCTGACCGTCGCCCGCGCGCGCAAGATCCAGAAGTTCCTCAGTCAGCCGTTCCACGTCGCCGAGGTGTTTACCAACATCCCGGGCGAGTTCGTGCAGATCGAGGACACGATCGCCAGCTTCAAGGCGGTGGTCGAGGGCGAATACGACCACCTGCCCGAAGCCGCCTTCTACATGGTCGGCGGTATCGATCAGGTCGTCGCCAAGGCCAAGAAGCTGGCCGACGAGGCGTAATCGTTTCCCCTCCCGCCTGCGGGAGGAGTCAGGGATGGGTGTGGGCCCATACGGGGTCCACCCCGCTCCGACCGGCGCCTGGGCGCGCCGGTTTCATGGCCTGTCCCGCGCGCGGGACGGGATAAGGAATTGGGAATGGCACTGCATTTCGAACTCGTGACCCCGGCCAAGCTGGTCCGCTCCGAAAACGTCCACATGGTGGTCGTCCCCGGCGAGGAAGGCGAGTTCGGCGTGCTCGAGGGCCACGCACCCTTCATGTCGACCATTCGCGACGGTGCGGTGCAGGTCTACAAGACGAAGGACGCCGCGCCCGAGACGATCGAGGTTCGCGGCGGCTTCGCCGAAGTCGGCGACAAGGGGCTGGTCCTGCTGGCGGAGCATGTCGAGGAAGCCTGATCCTCAGCGGGCGTCCCCAGTGACGCCCGATGCCGAACGCTGGCTGCGCCGGCTTGCCTGGAGCGGGATCGCGACGTTCCTGCTGATCAGCGCCTTCGACATCCACCGCTGGCGCGTCGAGAGGTGGCAGGAATTCGATGCCGCCTTCGCCTTCCTGAAAGGCCACGTGTTCGGCATCCCGCCCGAACCCATCTGGCTCTACGCCCTTGCCTTCCCTATCGTCGCCGTCAATTTCGGCTGCCACATCCAGATCCTGCGCGGGCATCGCCGCGGGATCCTGAAACCCTTCGTTGGCAGCGCACTGGCGATCGCGGTCATGCCGCTCTTCGGGTGGCAAGGGGTGATCTACCGCATGATCTGGCCCGACATACTGAGCTTCGTCGGCTATGGCATCGGCGGCGCGATCGCTGCCATTCTGGCATTCGGCCTGGTCGAAACGACGCCCGCCACCACCGACTGATCTTGCCATCCCCGGGCGCTGCGCCATGATCGCGCGCGTGATTTCGGGAGAGAACCAGTCATGACCTTCGCATCCGGCCGCGCCATCGCGGTCGTCCTCGCCACCGCCTCGCTCGCGGCGCTCCAGCCGCTCGCCGCGCAAGCCCCCCAGCCGGAGACCGACAGCCCCATGCCCGATACCCGATCCGACGCCGTCTTCGAGGCCGAGAACGATCCGTTCATCTGGCTGGAGGAAACCCGTAGCGAACCTGCTCTCGCCTGGGTGCGGTCGGAAAACCGGCGGGTGGACCAGACACTGGGCGCCGATCCGCGCTTCGCGCAGCTGAAGGCGGAGGCGCTGGCAATCCTTGACAGCGAGGACCGCATTCCCGGCGTCGGTTTCACCCCGCATGGCCTTGTCAATTTCTGGCAGGACGCGAAGAACCCGCGCGGCGTGCTGCGGCTGACCACGCTGGAAAGCTATCGTACCGACAGCCCGCAATGGGAGACGATCCTCGATATCGACGCGCTGGCCAGAGCGGAGGGGCGCGAGTGGGTTTTCCACGGGATGACCTGCCTGCCGCCGGCGGGCGACAAATGCATGGTCGCGCTGTCCGACGGCGGCAGGGACGCCGACGAGATGCGCGAATTCGACTTCCCCACGCGCAGCTTCGTGAAGGACGGCTTCTTCCTGCCCGAAAGCCAGGGCGGCGCAAGCTGGGTGGACGAGAATACGCTGCTGGTCGGCCGGAACTTCGGCGACGATACCGTCACCGAAAGCCAGTATCCCTTCACCACGCGCGAATGGAAGCGCGGTACGCCGCTTTCCGACGCGCCCGAAATCTTCCGCGGCGATCCCGCCGACGTGTCGGCGGGCGCGGCCCTGCTGCGCGATGCGACCGGCACGATCCGCGGTCGCTACGCCTATCGCGGGCTCGATTTTCACGACCGGGAATATTTCCTGATGGTCGACGGCGATTGGGTGAAGCTCGACATGCCCGCAAAGTCGGGCCTGTTCGGCATCGTCGACGATCACATCCTGTTCAGCACGGACGTCGACTGGGCGGTAAACGGCACCACCTTCCCCGCCGACTCGATCGTGGCCGCGCGCCTCGATGCGTGGCAGGCCGATCCCAACGGCGCGGCCAAGGCGCTGGTCTGGGCCCCGGGCGAACGGCAGACGAAGCAGGGCGCGGCGATCACCGCCAATTCCATGTTCGTGAACCTGCTCGACAATGTCCGCGGGCAGGTGCTGAAATTCGACTTCGTGGACGGAAAATGGGTCAGCGAGCGCGTCCCGCTGCCCGACAATGCCACCGTCGGCGTCGCCGCAGCGGACGACAGCAGCGACCGGATCATGTATTCGGTCACCGACTTCCTGACCCCTTCCACCCTCTATTTTTCGGACGGGACGGCTGCACCCGCGATCATCAAGACCAGCCCCGCCCGCTTCGATGCGGACGGGATGGAGGTCGAGCAGTTCGAGGCGACCAGCAAGGACGGCACGAAGATCCCCTATTTCGTCGTGAAGCCGGCGGGCATGGCGCTGGACGGCACCACCCCCACGCTGCTGAGCGGCTATGGCGGGTTCCAAGTGCCCCGCCTGCCCGGCTATCTCGGCACCACGGGCAAGCTCTGGCTGTCGCGCGGCGGTGCCTATGTGCTGGGCAACATGCGCGGCGGTGGCGAATTCGGGCCGGAATGGCACCAGACCGCCATTCGCGAGAACAAGCAGCGGACCTGGGACGACTTCATCGCCATCGCCGACGATCTGGTTGCGCGGCGGATCACCAGTCCGCAGCATCTGGGCATTCAGGGCGGATCGCAGGGCGGCTTGCTGGTCGGCACCGCCTTCACCCAGCGGCCCGACCTGTTCAACGCCGCGATCGTGCAGATCCCGCTGTTCGACATGCTGCGTTATTTCGAGATCGGGCGCGGCGCGAGCTGGATTGGCGAATACGGCGATCCGCGCATCCCCGAACAGCGCGCTTGGATAGAGCCGTATTCGCCCTACCAGAAACTGACGGCGGACACCGATTTCCCGACGCCGTTCTTCATCACCAGCACCGCGGACGACCGCACCCACCCCGCCCACGGCCGCAAGGCGGCGGCGCGCATGGGGAAGAACGGGCAGGCGTATTACTATTACGAGGACACGACCGGCGGCCATTCGGGCGGCGTCGATAACGACCAACGCGCGAAGCTGCTGGCCCTGCAGAACGTCTACCTGATGCAGCAGCTGATGGACGAAGACGGCGGATATTCGGAGGAGTAGCTGACCCGCCGCACCGCCTACCGCGTAGGGGCGTGAAAATCGGGCGGCTTATCCTTCACCCAGTCGACGAACCTTGCCACCCGCTCTTCCTCCAGCAGCCGGTCGCGATCGGCGCCGAAGCGGGCGAGCTGGGCGTTCGTGAAATGGGCGTGGATCGTGCGGTGGCAGATCGGGTGCACGGGCACGGTCGTGCGCCCCTTCTTCGCCTTGGGCACGGTGTGATGCCATTGCAACCGCGTCGCGATGGCACGGCCGCACAGCCAGCAGTGCAGATCGTCGCGGTCAGTCGGCGTAATGGAACAGCTCCGTCGCGACGCCGCCATAGGCCTCGCCCGCACTCGCATCGACCGGCGGGTCCGCTTCGCCGGTGCAGCGTTTGTCGGAGACAGTCTCACCACCCTTCACCACCATCACGCCGTCGGTGAATTCGGGATCGTTCGGCTCGCCGGCAGCGAAATTGGTGCGGACCGTGCGGCTGTAGACGATGTATTGCACCGCCCCGTTCGCGAAGGCGATCTGTGCCTCGCCGCCGCCGGAATAGGGCACGCTGGCAAAGCGTCCGCCGTCGACCACGATCTCCGGCGTCTTGCCGCCATAGCGATATTGCGCGGTCTTCGGCCCGGTCGGACCGGTCACGCCGCACACCGCGATGCGTTTGCCGCCCGGGGCCGCGCAGGAAAACAGCGTCTGCTCCGCCGCGGCGCAGGCGGTCTGCGCAGGGGCCGTCGCGCCATCCGCAACCGCTGTCGGGGTCGGGGATGACGCGGATGACGCAACCGGCGCCCCGCTTGCCCTGTTTCCCGCAGCGGGCGTGTCCGCGCCCTGCCCGCACGCCGCCAGCAGCAATGCCGCGCTGGCGGCAACGGGGGCGCGGCGGGTCATTTCTTCTCGGCGTCCTTCTTGCGCTTCATCGTGTCGTGGAAGCGGTCGGCCCAGCCGGGCTTCACGTTCTGGTCCGCGCGTACGAGCCGCAATTCACCGTCGCCGACGTCGCGGGTCACGGTGCTGCCCGCGCCCACGATCGCGTCGGCGCCGATGCGAACGGGGGCGACCAGCGCGCTGTTCGAACCGATGAAGGCGCGCGGGCCGATGGTGGTCCGATATTTGAAATAGCCGTCGTAATTGCAGGTGATGGTGCCTGCGCCGATATTCGCACCGGCCCCGATCTCCGCATCGCCGAGATAGGTCAGGTGGTTCGCCTTCGCCCCCTCGCCCAACGTCGCCTTCTTCACCTCGACGAAGTTGCCGACCTTGGCCTTGCGCCCCAGCACCGTGCCCGGTCGCAGCCGGGCATAGGGGCCGACCTCGCAGCCTTCGCCCACCGTGGCCCCTTCCAGATGGCTGAACGCGCGGATGCGTGCGCCGTCCGCCACCGTCACGCCGGGTCCGAAGACCACGTTCGGCTCCACCGTGACGTCGCGGCCCAGCGCGGTATCGTAGCTGAAGAACACCGTCTCGGGCGCGCGCAGCGTCGCCCCTTGCGCCATCCAGTGTTCGCGCTGCTCCGCCTGCCATTGCGCCTCCGCCCGAGCGAGCTCGGCGCGGCTGTTGATCCCCTGCACCTCCGCTTCGTCCGTCTC
Source organism: uncultured Citromicrobium sp. (assembly GCA_964401795.1). Taxonomy (GTDB): domain Bacteria; phylum Pseudomonadota; class Alphaproteobacteria; order Sphingomonadales; family Sphingomonadaceae; genus Alteriqipengyuania. Next base: position 35,833 of record CAYNZQ010000016.1, on the reverse strand, counting down.
GACCAGCGCGCTGACGCGGCCGTCCTTCTGCGCGACCATAACGATGTCGGGCAGGTAATACTCGCCCGCCGCATTGTCGTTGGTCACGCGCGAGAGCAGGCCGAACAGATCCTCGCTGCGGACCGCCATCATGCCCGAATTGCACAGGTTGAGCTGGCGCTCCGCCGCGTTCGCATCCTTGAACTCGACCATCTTGGCGATGGTGCGATCATCCTCGCTGACGATGCGGCCATAGGCGCCGGGGTCAGCGGCGCGGAAGGCCAGTACGACGCAAGGCGGCGCGTCCTTTTCATGCAGGCGCGCGACCATGCGCCGCATGGTGTCGGCCTTCACGAACGGCACGTCGCCGTAAAGGATCAGCACGTCGCCATCGAAATCGGCGAGCGCGCCTTGCGCCTGCTGCACCGCGTGACCGGTGCCCAGCTGCGGTTCCTGCTGCGCGATCGTCGCGCGGTCCTGCAGCTGCGCCTCGATCTGGTCGCGCCCGTGGCCGGCGACCACGACCGTGTGGCGCGGCCCCAATTGCTCGACGGCGGCCAGCAGATGCTCCAGCATCGGACGCCCCGCGATCGGGTGCAGCACCTTGTGCAGGTCTGATTTCATGCGTGTGCCCTTGCCCGCGGCAAGGACGATGGCGGCGACGGCGCGTTCGGTACCCATGGTTTTGCGCTGTGCCAGCAATTGCTTGCGGATTGAAGGACGATCCGTCACCCGCGCCTGTATGAGTGAACTTTCCCCCGATATCCCGTTCGACATCGTCGGCTTCGACCTCGACGGCACGCTGCTCGATACGCATCGCGATCTGGGCGAGGCGGTCAATCACGCGCTGGACCAGGGCGGCTATCGCCCGGTGCCGGTGGACGAGATCGAAGGGCTGATCGGCGGCGGCGCCAAGATGATGCTCGCCCGCGCGATCGAACGGCAGGGCGGCAGCCTGGAGCGCGCGGCATTCCGCCCCCTCTACAAGAGCCTGCTCGCCTATTACGAGGCGCACAACACGGTCCATACCCGGCCCTATCCCGGCGTCGAGGCGGTGCTGGACGATCTGGCCGCGCGCGGGATCGCCATGGCGGTGGTCACCAACAAGTTCGAAGGGTTCGCGACCGCCATCCTCGCCGCGCTGGGTCTTGCCGACAGGTTCGGCACCATCATCGGCGGGGACACCCTCGGCCGGGACGAGGCCGGCAATTACCGCGCAAAGCCGTTACCCGACCCGCTGGTAGAGGCGCGGGCGCGCTGCGGCGGGGGCCGCTTCGCCTTCGTCGGCGATTCCAGCTACGATGTCGGCGCGGCGCAGGCGGCGGGCGTGCCGGTGATCGTCGCGGGCTACGGCTATTGCGACGGTCCGGCAGACACGCTGGGCGGCGATGCGGTGGTCACGCGATTCGCGCAGATACCGGCGGCCCTTTCCCGACTGGCGCGCTGACCGCTCCGCCTGCCGTTACGGCACGGCGATCCGGCCGGCGCCCGGTTGCGTACGTCCCCGGAACCTGCCACCTCCGCCTCACGTTTTACGTATACGTAAACCTCAACGGGAGACATCAGGCATGAGCGTGGATTTCAAGGACAAGGTCGCCATCGTCACCGGCGCGGGCGGCGGGCTCGGCAAGCAGTACGCGCTGGAACTGGCCCGGCGCGGCGCCAAGGTCGTGGTCAACGATCTGGGCGGATCGCGCGACGGCACCGGCCATTCCGACATGGCGCTGCAGGTGGTCGAGGAAATCGAGAAGGCGGGCGGCACCGCCGTCTCCAACGGCGCGTCCGTCACCGAATACGACCAGATGGAAAAGATGATCGCCGACGCGAAGCAGAAATGGGGCGGCGTCCACATCCTCATCAACAATGCCGGCGTCCTGCGCGACAAGAGCTTCGCCAAGATGAGCCCGGAGGATTTCGAGTTCGTGGTGAAGGTCCACCTGCTCGGCAGCGCCTATGCCACGAAGGCGGCGTGGGAAACCTTCCGCGAGCAGTCCTATGGCCGCGTGCTGATGACCGCGTCTTCCACCGGCCTGTTCGGCAATTTCGGCCAGGCCAATTACGGCGCGGCGAAGCTGGGCCTCGCGGGCCTGACCAAGACGCTGTACCTCGAAGGCGCGAAGTACAATATCAAGGTGAACACGCTGTCTCCGGTGGCGGGCACCCGCATGACCGAGGACCTGTTTCCGGAGCAGGCGTTCGAGCTGTTCGCGCCCGAAAACGTGGTCCCCGCCGCGCTGTTCCTCGTCAGCGAGGATGCGCCCAGCAACGCCATCGTCGGCGCGGGCGCCGGTGGCTATCACAGCGCGTGGACGGTGATGAACGAGCCGGTCTGGCTGCCCGAGGGCGAGCGCACGGTCGAGGATTTCGCCAAGCACTGGGACAAGATCAGCGAATTCAGCAACCTCAAGGCACCGGATTCGGGCGCCGAGCAATCGGGCCAGATCCTCGCCGCGATGCAGAAGGTCACGGGCCAGGGTCCGTCCTCGGCACGCAGCTGAACCCAGCTGTATTGACGCGGTAATACACTCGCGGTACGCCGATCCCCTAAATTTGGAGGGGGAGCGGCCATGTACAGTGAGGAAGACATCAATTCGGCGGTCGCCGCGGGGGCCTTGGCTCCCGAGGCGGCCGCTTCGTTTCGGGCGCACATGACGCAGGTGCGGCACATGCCGCGCGGCGATGAAGAGAACTTCCGCCTGATCAACAGCTTCAACGACATTTTCGTCGCGATCGGCGTGGTCATCATGCTGCTGGCGGCGGGTGCCATCGGCCAGGCGATCGCGGGCGCGATCGTGCCCGTCGGCCCCTATCCCGGCCCCGGTGCGAGCGACGCCGTGCTGCAAGGCTGGGCGCAGACCACCAGCGAGAAATCGTCCCTCGCCCTGACACTGGGGGGCGCGCTGGTCGCCGCCACCGCCTGGGGCCTCGCCGAATTCTTCACCCGCCGGCGGCGCATGGCGCTGCCCAGCATCATCCTGCTGCTGGTCTTCGTCTGCTCCGTCTTCGCGGGCATACTGGGCCTGGGTGCCGTCATCGCCGGGTTGCCGCAGGGCGAGATCGGCGGCGGCGTGCTGTCCAGCATCGCCGGGCTGTTCGCCGCGGGCGCCGCGTGGCTGCACTGGCGCCGCTTCATGGTGCCGATCACCGTCGCCGCCGGGGCCGGCGCCGTGGCGGTCACGGTATTGTCGATCATCTTCACCATTCTGGAAGCCGCCGGAATGGCCGAGCCTTTCGATGCCATCATGTGGTTCGTCTTCGCCGCGGGCCTCGCGATCTTCGCCGTAGCGATGCGCTGGGACATGACGGATCCGGCCCGTACCACGCGGCGCAGCGACGTCGCCTTCTGGCTCCACCTGCTCGCCGCGCCGATGCTGGCCCATCCGCTGTTCTACTCGCTGGGCGTGATGGACGGGGGCGATGCGATCGGCGTGGGCGGCGCGCTGGGCGTGATCGCGATCTACGTCCTGTTCGGCTTCGTCGCGCTGGCGATCGACCGGCGGGCGTTGCTCGTCTCGGCCCTTGCCTACGTGCTGGCGGCGCTGACCTTCCTGTTCGACCGGTTCGGTGCGGTGCAGCTGAACTTCGCGCTGACCGCGCTGATCATCGGTTCCGCGCTGCTGACGCTGTCGGCCTTCTGGACCCCGATCCGCGGCCGGGTGGTCGCATTGCTGCCGACCGACTGGCGCGCGCGCCTGCCCGAGGCCGGGGGGCTGCCCGCCGCCGCATGAGGCCATCGATCCGGCTGGCGCTCCCCACCTTCCTCGGGAGGAGGCGGGGCGTCAGCCGTCGACCGCCTTCACCAGCTTGCGTTCCATCGGGGCGAGCACGCCGGCCAGCTCGTGGCCGCGCTTCAGCACCTGACCGTGTTCGCCAAACAGCGTCCACATGCCCTGGCGCCCGCGCAGGGCCGGACGTTTCTCGATCCGCGCCTGCGGGCGTTCCGCGGCGCGGCGAAAGGCGGCGAAGGTGGCGTAGTCCCGGGTGAAATCCATCGCGTAATCGCGCCATTCGCCCGCCGCGACCATGCGGCCGTAAAGGTCGAGGATGCGCATCAGTTCCGGGCGGTCGAACCCGACCTGGTTGGGTTTCCTGCCCGGGAAGGCGACCACGGTGCCGTCGGGCGCGCCGCCCTTCAACGGCCGGCCCCGCTGCGGCGGTTCTTGGGCGGATCGTCCCCGCGCGCGGCCTCGCTATCGGCGCGCAGCCGGGCGATCTCTTCCTCCAGCAGCTTGAGCTGGGCCTCCAGCCCTTCCAGCCGCTGGCGACCGGTGCCGGCGAGCTCGTCGCACGGTTCGTCGCACGGCGTGCCGTAGGGGAGGAATTCGCGCAGCCATTCTTCCGCCGGCACCAGAGTCGAGCGGGCTTTCATCCCGATCATCGTCGCCCCGGCGGGGACATCCTCCGTCACCACCGCGTTCGCGCCGATGCGCGCGCGTTCGCCCACCACGATCGGCCCGATGACCTGCGCCCCCGATCCGATGATGACGTTGTCCTCGATCGTGGGATGGCGCTTGCCGCCGACCCCGTTGGCGGGATTGGTTCCGCCCAGCGTGACGCACTGGTAGATCGTGACGTTATCGCCGATCTGCGCGGTTTCGCCGATCACGGTAAAGCCGTGGTCGATGAAGAAATGCTTGCCGATGGTCGCGCCCGGATGGATGTCGATCCCGGTTAGGAAGCGGGAGAAATGGTTTACGAAGCGGGCGAGGAAGAACATCCGCGCTTCGAACAGCCAGCGCGCGACGCGATGCAGGCCGAGCGCCAGCACACCCGGATAAAGCAGGATTTCCCAGCGCGAACGCGGGGCCGGGTCCCGTTTCTGGATCGAGTCCAGATAATCGATGAGGCCGTTCAGCATTGTCCCCTCGAATCTACCCGCCAATCGGATATCAAAGCAAGCGCGCCTGTTCCGGACCCTGGACCGCGTCCAGCGCGTCGCGCCAGATGCCCAGCGTCGCCGGCGCCTTGCGCTCCAGCGTCAGGCGATCGATCGTCTCGACCAGCCGCTCGATCCCCGCAAAGTCGCGTGCGGTGCGCGGTACGAGGTAGGTAATCGCCCCTTCGCCCAGTGCAAGGCCCCGCCGCGCCGCATGGCTTTCGATCAGCGCGCCCGCCATCGCATCGTCCGGGGGACCGATCCTGAGATGCAGGGCGGCGCCGAGGCGCGAGGCGAGATCAGGCAAGGCAATGTCCCACCCATCGCCCGGCGCGATCAGCAGCAGCGGCTCGCCGCTTTCCTGGGCCCGGTTCCAGCGGTGGAACAGCTCCGTCTCGTCGAGGCGCGCGGCATCGTCGATCGCCGTGCCTCGCCCGGTCCCCGAAAACCACCGAGCGAACAGCGACCTGCCCGAACGCGGCGGGCCGAACAGGATCGCGGTGCCGAACGGCCAGCCGGCGGGGTCGGTCAGCGCATCGGCGATATGCGCGTTCGCCTCGCCCAGCACGATGCTGGCCGGGTCGGACGGCAGGCCGCGAGCGAGCGGAAGAGCGATCTGCGACAAGGGCGGTCCTCCTGCCCCTGCCCTAACGCCGGATCGAAAGCGCGCCGCTGCCCTGCGTGACCGAGAAGCCGCGCCCTGCCAGCGCCTGGGCCAGTTCGGCCAGCGAGCCTGCATAGGTCACGCGCATGACCGAGGTGCCACCGATCGCGAGCGAGCTGGGCGCCGCGCCGCGCACGCCCGGCGTCGCGAGGACGGCGGACAGGGTCGCATCGACGGCACCGGCATTGGGTGTCGCGAACTGCACGACGTAGCTTGCCACATTGGCTGCCGGGGCCTGCGCCGCGCCCGGCTGGGGCGCGGTTTCCACGCTGTCAGCCTCCTGCGCCGCGCGAGCGGCTGCGGCGGCGCGGGCCGCGCGCTGCTGCGCTTCTACCGAGCGTCCGCGCTCTATCAATTGCCGGATCGCGGGGTCGATCTGGCCGCCATTACTGTTGAGCGTGGGGTCGGGCTTCAGCCGGCCGTCCGCCAGCGCGCTTTCGAAGATCTGGTCCAGGCGCAGCACCGCCTTATCCAGCATCGCGGGCAGTTCGCGCGGATTGCCCGCCTTCATGGTGAAGCTGGCGAGATAGGTGCTGTCGGGGCCGTAGCGCGCGGTGAAGGTGCCGGTCACCGGACCGCCGGGATAGGCGTAATCGAGCCGCGCGAGCGCCATGATTACGTCGCTTGCACCGAACTGGTCGAGGATGTTGCGCCACCAGATGCGGCTGCGGCGCCCCGTCTGGCCGTAGGTCACCAGCAGCGAATCGGCGCCCGACCCGGCGGGCCGGACATAATCGATCCGGCTGGAGCCCGACTGGTACTCCGCCCAGGCGCGCTGCCATTCGTTGCGCTGCTGGTACACCGTCTCGGTTCCGGCAGACAGGGTCGCGGGGATCAGCAGCAACGGGGCGGAACGCGCCGCGCGCCCGGTCGAGCCAAGATAACCCCCCGCCCGCTGGCGGTCGAAAATGATGCCCAGCCGCGCCTTGTAACGGCGATCGCCGATCTGCTCGCGCTCGATCACGACCGAGGAGACAAGGCCCTGCAACTGGCTGTCGCTGAGGCTCGGGCCTTTCAACCGCTCCCACGCCTTGCGCGCGGCCTGATGCCACCCTTCCAGCCGGGCCTCTTCCGCGTTCTTCGCCGTCACGTCGACCTCGATTCCGGAAACATCGATGTCGTTGCTGGCCATGACCGGCGGAATTCCGCGGTCGGCATCGACCTGCGCACGCGCCCACACCACCCCCAGCGCGACGAGCGCAGCGATGGCGACGATCAGGAGCGCCGGGCGCAGAGCGGGGGAACGAAGGATGGGCATGGGGGATAATCGCGAGCCTTTTGCCGAAACCCCCGTGCGATTCCAAGCGCGAATGCGTAAGGCACCTTTCCATGAGCGCAGACGAGCGAAGCTACACCTACGAACAGGCCGGCGTATCGATCGACGCCGGCAACCGCCTCGTGAAGGCGATCGGCCCCCTGGTGAAGGCCACCATGCGGCCCGGCGCTGATGGGGAGATCGGCGGATTCGGCGGCTTTTTCGATCCCCGCGCCGCAGGCTACACCGATCCGCTGCTGGTCGCCGGAAACGACGGCGTGGGTACCAAGCTGAAGCTCGCGATAGAGACCGGGCGCCACGACCAGGTCGGCATCGATCTGGTCGCGATGTGCGTCAACGACCTGATCGTGCAAGGCGCGGAGCCGCTGTTCTTCCTCGACTATTTCGCCACCGGCAAACTCGAAACCGGCATCGCGGAGCGCGTGATCGCAGGAATCGCGCAAGGGTGCCGGATGGCCGGCTGCGCGCTGATCGGCGGCGAAACCGCGGAAATGCCCGGCATGTACGCGCCGGGCGATTACGACCTCGCCGGTTTCTGCGTCGGCGCGGTGGAGCGCGGCGAGCAACTGACCGGGGAACGGGTCGCGCCGGGCCACGTCCTGCTCGGCCTTGCGAGCTCGGGCGTGCATTCCAACGGCTTCTCGCTCGTCCGCCGGCTCGCGGCCGACAAGGACTGGAAGCTCGATCGCCCGGCCCTGTTCGACCAGGAGCGGCTGCTGGTCGAAACGCTGATGGAGCCGACGCGAATCTATGTCGAAAGCCTGCTGCCGGTGGTGCGCGCGGGCCTGATCGATGCGCTGGCGCATATCACGGGCGGCGGCCTCCTCGAAAACATCCCGCGCGTCCTGCCCGATGGCGCCCATGCGGTGGTCGATGCCGATGCCTGGCCGCAGCCGGGCCTGATGGCGTTCCTGCAGGCGCAGGGCAATATCGAGCCGGGCGAGATGGCGCGCACCTTCAATTGCGGGATCGGCATGGTGCTGGCAGTGGCGCCGCAGCATGTCGACGCGGTCGTCGAACGGCTCAAGGGCGCAGGCGAGACCGTGCACACCATCGGCCGGATCGAGCCGGGCACGCGCGGCTGTACGGTGCGCGGCAGCGGCGGAACCTGGTCGGGACGCGGCGACTGGGATGCGACCCATAATGCCTGAGGCTCCGCCCATGTCGGGCCCGCCTCGCGCGCGGCTGGCGGTGCTGATTTCGGGGAGCGGGACCAACATGGCCGCGCTCCTCTATGCCAGCCGCCTGCCGGACAGCCCGTACGAGATCGTGCTGGTGGCGAGCAACAATCCCGACGCGCCCGGCCTCGCGCTGGCCGAGGCCGAAGGGATCGCTACCTTCGCCCTGTCGCACAAGGGGATGGACCGCGCGGCGCACGATGCGGCGATGGACGCGGCGATCCGCGAGCACGGGGCGCAATACGTCGCGTTGGCGGGATACATGCGCGTCCTTGGCGAGGAGATGGTGACCCGCTGGCAGGGGCGCATGTTCAACGTCCACCCGTCGCTGCTGCCCAAGTACAAGGGGCTCGACACGCATGCCCGCGCGCTGGCCGCGGGCGACGCGGTCGCCGGCGTCTCGGTCCATCTGGTGGAGCCGGAACTCGATGGCGGGCGCGTGCTGGGGCAGGTCGAGGTCGCGGTGATGGCCGCCGACACGCCCGAGACGCTGGCCCGCCGGGTACTGGTCGCCGAGCACCAGCTCTATCCCCGGGTCGTCGCCCAATACGTCTCGCGCCCCTACGACGCTGGCTGGCTGGAAGCGCGCGTCGCCGATCTGGCGCTGGCCCTGCCCGAGGCCGAAGCGAGCGAAAGCCACGGTTCGCCGGGCTGGCGCACGGGCGGCAAGAGCGGGCGGTTCTTCGCCCATTTCAACGACCGGCACCACGGCGCCCCGCACATCGCAGTGCTGGTGAAGACATCCGGGCAGGACGAGATCGAGGCGCTGCTCGCGCGCGATCCGGAAACCTATTTCAGGCCCGCCTATTACGGCGCGTCGGGCTGGATTGGATTGATCCTGAACCGCCCCGACGTCGACTGGGATCACGTGGGGGAATGGATCGCGCGCAGCTGGCGCAGCGTCGCCCCGGCCCGGCTGACCAGGCTAATGGACGCGGCGGACCGGTTTTAGCGAACCGAAGGTGGGCGGCGGCGGTGTCGCGCGGTCGGGATCGGCCATCAGCAGATGCGCGCCGTCGCGCGAATGCCGCGATTCCTGGATTTCGACCACCCGCCCGTTTTCGAACACCAGCGTCCACAAGCCCTCGCTTGCGATTTCGGGCAGTTCGGAAACGACATGGCCACGCGCCATGACGACCCGGTCGTTCACGAGCAATTCGTCCAGCCGCAAATGCCAGTCGGGCACCAGCCCCATCAGGCGGCGAAAGGCACGCACGATGGCATCGCGCCCCTCGATCACCGCATACTGGCTGTCGATGTGGATCGCTTCGGGCGCCAGCAGCAGCGTGAGGCTGTCGAACGCACGGGTATTGAGCGCGCCCACCAGGGACTTCGCGCAGCGCCGATTGCGCCGTTCCCGCAAGAAGCGGTTGAAAGTTGCAGACCCACCCACGCGAGGCAGTATATCACTGCACGCGTAGGCGGGATAGTGCCGGTATTACAGTGTCATACCGAAGGTTTTTGGCAACGAAATCAGCCGACGATCTCGTCCTTGTCGAAGAAGAAGGCGATCTCCTTCTCGGCGTTTTCTTCCGAATCGGACCCGTGGACCGTATTGGCTTCGATCGATTCGGCGAAGGTCTTGCGGATCGTGCCTTCCTCGGCGTCGGCCGGATTGGTCGCGCCCATGATGTCGCGATTGCGCTTCACCGCGTCCTCGCCCTCGAGAACCTGAACCACCACCGGGCCGCTGGTCATGAATTCGACCAGCTCGCCGTAGAACGGGCGATCCTTGTGGACTTCGTAGAAGCCCTTGGCCTGGTCCTCGGTCATCTGGATGCGCTTGGAAGCGACGACGCGCAGGCCGGCGTCTTCCAGCATCTTGGTGACCGCGCCGGTCAGATTGCGGCGGGTGGCATCGGGCTTGATGATCGAAAAGGTGCGGTTGGCCGCCATTGGTAGTTTCCTTGCGAAAGAGGGTGCTAAAATTGCGCGCGCCTCTAGCCCCGCGGACGCCGGAGGGCAAGCCCGATGCCTGCCCCTGTGGCCCTGGTCAGCGGCGCAATCCTTCGCTGACGAACAGTTCGGCGCGCGTCTCCCCATCCTCGCGCCGGGCCGAAAGCGAGAAGCTGCGCCCCGCCCCGCCCTCGCCGACCAGGGTCCAGCGTTCCTCGCCGCCGAGGCTGTAGGAAATCGCGATCCCCGCCGCTTCCGCCTCGCGGCGATAGAACCGCGCAAGCGTGGCCGGGGTGTCCCCGGTGGTCAGGCGAACGAGCGACCCCTTGCTGTCGCCGCGAACGACATCGGTCGCGTGGGCGATCGAGGCGCCGGGCGCGATGGTGAAGCCGAGCGGCAGGCGCGGCGCTACGCCGGGGCCGCTGCGCATGCTGGCGCGCCCTTCGCCGGTGGGGATCTCGACGCGCACCTCCTTCGTGCGCGGATCGACCGAATGGCGCGACTCGTCCTGGCACGCGGCGGCAAGCAGGACGAGCAGCACGCCGCATGCGAGCCTGGGGTGCGGGGCGGCGATCAGGCCACCTTCGTCCAGCGTCCGCCGTCCTGGCGATAGAAGCTGCGCTCCAGCCCCTCCGTCGCGCCGAGATCGCGCCACTGCCGCCGCGCGTGGTCGAGCGTCGCTTCGTCGAACAGCAGGAAGGCGCGGGCAAACCCCGCTGCATCGCGCCACCGTCCGTCGGCGAATATCACGTGATCGGCCGCGTTCGCACGGGTGCATTGGTCGGCGATCAGGATCGGCTGGCGCGCCTCGTGCCCAGCACCGTCCAGCCCGTTGGCGAGAAACGCGTCCGCCTTCTCATTCCACAGCGTGTCGGACAGCGCCGCATGGCGATCGCCGTCGCCATGGACGACCAGCACCCGCCCGCCGCCGCGCAGCACGCGGTCGGCGATCAGCGCCGTGACCTGCTCCGCCGAACTGGCGGAAAGTTGCCAGAAATCCACCTTCACGAAGCAGCCCCCCGGTTGCGACGGCAGCGTTCGGAACAATAAATCACGCTGTCCCAGTCACGCTCCCACTTCTTGCGCCAGGCGAAGGGGCGCGCGCAGACGGGGCAGGTCTTGGTCGGCAAGTCGCCCTTGCTCCGCATGCGCCCCACGGCCTGCGCCGATCAGCTTTCCAGCGTGTCGCGCACGAAGCGATCGACCAGCCGAACGCCGTAACCCGTCGCGCCCTTGTCCCAGGTGCGCCCCGGCTTGTCCGACCACGCCATGCCGGCGATGTCGCAATGCGCCCACGGGGTGTCGTTCAGGATGAAACGCTGCAGGAACTGCGCCGCGGTGATCGAACCGGCCGGCCGCGGCCCCACATTCTTCATGTCCGCGATCGGGCTGTCGATCAGCTTGTCGTAAGCGGGCCCGATCGGCATGCGCCACAGCTGGTCGCCGGTTTCGGTGCCGGCGGCGATGAGCTCGTTCGCAAGCGTATCGTCGTTGGAGAAGACGCCCGCATATTCATGCCCCAGCGCGATCAGCATCGCCCCGGTCAGGGTCGCGAAATCGACGATCCGTTTCGGCTCGTAGGTCTTCTGGCACCAGTGCAGCGCGTCGGCGAGGACCAGCCGTCCCTCGGCATCGGTGTTCAGCACCTCGATCGTCTGGCCCGACATGGAGGTGACCACGTCGCCCGGGCGCTGCGCGTTGCCATCGGGCATGTTCTCGACCAGCCCGCAGATACCCACGACATTGGCCTTCGCCTTGCGCCCCGCCAGCGCGACCATGGCGCCCGCGACCACCGCCGCGCCGCCCATGTCCCATTTCATGTCTTCCATGCCCGGCCCCGGCTTCAGCGAGATGCCGCCGGTATCGAAGGTGACGCCCTTGCCCACGAAGGCGACCGGCTTCTCGCCCGCCGGCCCGTTGGCCAGCCGCATGGCGAGGATGCGCGACGGGCGTGCGGAGCCTTGGCCCACGCCCAGAAGGGCGCCCATGCCCAGTTCCTTCATCGCGGCATCGTCCAGCACCACGATCTCGACCCCGGTGCCCTCCAGCTTCTTGCGGCACCGCTCTACGAAGCTTTCGGGATAGAGAATGTTCGCCGGCTCGGTGACGAGTTCGCGCGCGAATTCGACGCCCTCGGCCACCGCCGCCGCGGTCTTCCAGCTGTCTTGCGTGCCGGCAGGCGTGCCGATCACGGTGACGCTGGCGAGCGTCTTCTTCTGTTCGTCCTTCTGCCGGGTACGATAGGCGTCCATGCGCCAGGACCGCAGGCGGAGGCCCGTCAGCACTGCCGCGGCTTCCTCCGCCGACAGGTCGACCTCCGACAGGTCGAGCGCGAGCGCGGTTTCGCCCGAGCACAGATATTTCGCCGCCAGCGCGGCACCCGCCTTTTCCAGGTTGGCGATCCGGTCGTCCGATCCGGCATCGCCCGCCCCGACCAGCGCGACGCGGCGAACCTTCCCGTCTCGCTCCACATGGCCGTCGCTCAACTGCCCGGCGGTGCCGCGAAACCGGTTCGCCTTCGCCCCTTCCGCCAGCGAACGCTCGATCCCCTCGGGCATGCGGTCGCGGTCGACCACCTGTGCGATGAGGGCGGCGTCGGCGGGAAGGGTGTCGGCGAAGGTGATCTGCATGCGAAGCTCCGGCAAGGGTTTGGGACTGGCAGGCGACAGGACGACCGCGCGCGGCGATTGCACCCACCATGTGGGTCATAAGTGCGATTGCGATTAGGAAAGGCAAGTGCAATAGGCAAGAAATGCGCCTCCCCCCGCGCCTCGCGCCGCATCCTTCCTGTCGCCGCGCGTCCCGTCCGGGGGCGATCGCGTTCGGCGTGCTCGCGGGCCTCCTCGCCAGCCCTGCCGCCGCGCAAAGCGGCGCGCCCGCGGGGATCGAGTCCGCCGACCAGCCGATAGAGCTGCCCGATCCGCAGGACCCGCGACCCGGCGATGGGGCGGATGTGCCGCAGGACGGCCTGCCCGCGACCCTGGGTGCACTGCCCGGCGAGGGAACGGCCCAGCCGACCGGCCAGGCAGCCGATAGGGCGATCGATTTCGAGGCCGATACGCTCGCCTACGATGCCGAGGCCGATACCGTCACCGCCAGCGGCAACGTGATCCTGCGCAACGAAGGGCGGTCCGTCCGGGCGGACAACGTCACCTGGAGCCGGCGCAGCGGCCAGATCGAGGCGACCGGCAATGTCCGCTTCGTCGATCCGGACGGCAACCAGCTCTACACCGACCGGGTGGAGCTGAGCGACCAGTTCGACGTCGGCGCGCTCGAGAACCTGCTGCTGGTCCTGCGCGAAGGCGGCCGGCTGGCGGCGGAGCGCGGCATGCGCGGGGCCGACGGGACGGTCACCCTGACCCGCGCCGCCTATACCGCCTGCGACGTCGAGACGTCGGACGGATGCCCGAAAAGCCCCAGCTGGCGGATCACGTCGGAGCGGGTAACCTACGATTCTCAGGACAGCCGCATCCGGTTCCGCGGCGCCTATCTGGAACTGTTCGGCGCGCGCATCCTGCCGCTGCCAGGCCTGTCGCTGAAGACCAACGGGACCGCGACCTCCGGCTTCCTCGTTCCCGACGTGCGCTATTCGCGCTCCAACGGGCTGGAGCTGGTCGGCAGCTATTACACGCGGCTGGCCGACAACATGGACGCGACCGTCGCGACGAGCGTCTATTCCGAAGTTGCGCCGATGGTGTCGGGCACGTTCCGCCACCTGACCGATCTCGGCGCCTACCAGATCACCGGTTACGGCACCTTCAGCCGCCGGATCGAGGATTTCACGGGCGTCCCCAATGCGGAGCGGGACTTTCGCGGCTACATCTTCGCCAACGGGAAGCTGCAGTTCGACCCGAACTGGAGCCTGACCGCATCGGTCCGCCGCGCGACCGACAAGACTTTCCTGCGGCGCTACGACCTGAGCCGCGACGACCGGCTGCGCTCGCTGGTGGAGCTGGAGCGGATCGACCGCGATTCCTACCTCCTCGTCGCGGGCTACGCGACGCAGACGCTGCGCCTGCTCCAGCCGCAGGGGCAGGTGCCGATCGCGCTGCCACTGATCGACTATCGCCGCCGGCTGGCCGATCCGCTGCTGGGCGGGACGGTGCAGTTGCAGGCCAACACGCTGGCGATCGAACGGCCCGAGGGTCAGGACACGCAGCGCGCCTTCGCCAGCGCTCGCTGGGATCTGCGCGGCTACACCGGCATGGGCCAAGTGCTGCAGCTAACCGCGCTGACCCGCGCCGACGTCTATCATTCGTCCGATAACGGCCTGACCGACACCGCGATCTATCGCGGCAATCCGGGCTGGCAGGGCCGCGGGGTCGCCCTGCTCGCCGCCGATCTCCAATGGCCGCTGGTGGGCGCGGCGTTCGGCGGCACGCAGGTCCTGACCCCGCGCGTGCAGGTGGTCGCCGCGCCAGACATCCGCAACCTGGCGATCCCGAACGAGGATTCGCGCGCGATCGATCTCGACGAATCGAACCTGTTCGCGCTCAACCGCTTCCCCGGCTACGACCGGGTCGAGGACGGGGTGAGGGTCACTTACGGTTTCGACTGGGAACTGACCCGCCCGAACTGGCGCATCAACGCGACGCTGGGCCAGTCCTATCGCTTCACCGCCGACCGGATGATCCTGCCTGACGGGACCGGTCTGTCGGAACAGCTGTCCGATTTCGTCGGCCGGACGGAAGTCCGCTACAAGGACTTCGTCTCGCTCACCCACCGCTACCGGCTGGACAAGGACAATTTCGCGGTCCGCCGCAACGAGATCGACGCCACGGTCGGCAGTCGCAAGACCTATGCCGAAATCGGCTATCTGCGCCTCAATCGCAATATCGACGCCTCGATCGAGGATCTGCGCGACCGGGAGGAGGCGCGCTTCGCCGCCCGGCTCGCCTTCGCCCGTTACTGGTCGGTGTTCGGTTCGGGCGTCGTCAACCTGACCGACCGGCGCGAGGACCCGACCTTCACCTCCGACGGGTTCAGCCCCATCGTCACCCGGCTGGGCGTCGCCTATCAGGACGACTGCCTGGAAATGGGCGTGACGTGGAAGCGCAATTACCGCGATCTGGGCGATGCGCAGCGGGGCGACACGTTCCAGCTGTATTTCCGCCTGCGAAACCTCAACTTCCGCTAGCCCCCACCTCCTGCCGGCGCGCCGGATTGGCAGCGCGCGCCAAAACCGCTATCGCGCAGCGCTCAGCATGCATTAAGCCGCCCTGCGGCACTTTCGCGCATCGACAAACACATGCCAGAGGCCCGCGCGATGCGGGTCGCCTTACAGGTGAGACAAGTGATCAAACGCCTCGCTTCCTTCTTTTCGACCGTCGCCGTAGCCGGGGCCGCCGCCGGCCTGGTCGCCGGGCCGCTGGCCGCGCAAACCGCGCAGCCGGCCGCCGGCGACGCCGCAACGCAGGGCAACGCCTTCGGCATCCCAGACGATGTCGAGGTGTTCGGCAAGCAGGATCCCAACAATCGCAAGGCACGCGCCGTGGTGAACGGCCAGGTCATCACCGGCACCGACATCGATCAGCGCGTGGCGCTGGTCGTCGCGGCGTCGGACGGCAAGATCGCGCAGGAGGATCTCGACCAGCTGCGCATGCAGGTATTGCGCAACCTGATCGACGAGACGCTGCAGATTCAGGAAGCGAAGCTGCAGGACGTGGCGACCGAACCGGAACGCATCGAACAGACCTATGCCCGCCTGGCGCAGCAGAATTTCGGCCAGGAGCCGGGCAAGATGGACGCCTATCTGAAATCCATCGGGTCCTCCCCCGCCTCGCTGAAGCGGCAGATTGAGGGTGAGCTCGACTGGCGCAACCTGCTCAGCCGCAACGTCGCGCCGTTCGTCAACGTCTCCACCGACGAGGTGAAGGACATGATGAGCCGGCTGGAGGCGTCGCGCGGAACCGACGAATACCGCATCGGGGAAATCTATCTCGCCGCGACGCCGGAAACGGCGGCGACGGTGGAACAGAACGCCCGCCGCATCATGGAACAGCTGAAGGGCGGCGCCAGCTTCGTGGGCTATGCGCGGCAATATTCGGAAGCCTCCACCGCCGCGACCGGCGGCGATCTGGGCTATGTCCGGCTGGGCACTCTTCCCGCCGAAATGGCCGAAGTGGTGCAGGAAATGCAGCCGGGCCAGCTGGTCGGGCCGGTCGGCGTTCCGGGAGGCTTCTCGATCCTGTATCTGATCGACCGGCGCAAGGTGCTGGCATCCGATCCGCGCGACGCACTGCTCAGCCTGAAGCAGATTTCGATCAGCTTCCCCAAGGGCATCTCGCAGTCCGACGCGGAGGCGAAGGTCGTCGCGTTCAAGGAAGCGGTCGATTCGATCCGCGGTTGCGGCGATGCGGAGCGCGCGGCGCAGACCGTAGGCGCGCAGGTGGTCGCCAACGACCAGCTCAACGTACGTTCGCTGCCCGAACAGCTCCAGTCGACCATCCTCAACCTGCAGGTCGGGCAGGCGACCCCCGCCTTCGGTTCGCTGGAAGACGGCGTGCGCGTGCTGCTGCTGTGCGGGCGCGACGATCCAAAGGCGGCGAACGAGCCGACGATGGAGGATCTGCGCGGCCAGCTGGAGGACGCGCGGATCGACAAGCGCGCCCAGCGTTACCTGCGCGACCTGCGCAACGACGCCTATATCGAGTACAACTAGGCGCATATGGGGCCGATCGCGGTCTCGCTGGGCGATCCGGCCGGGATCGGCCCGGAACTGATCGCGCACGCCTGGGCGCGCCGGAACGAAGAAGGGCTGCCGCCCTTCTTCGTCGTCGGCGGCGCCGAGGTACTGCGGGCGGTCGCGCCAAATCTCCCGGTCGAACGGATCGGCGAGCCTGCCGCGGCAGCGGCGGCTTTCGCGCAGGCCCTGCCGGTGCTGGGCGACGCGGACGGCGCCTATCGCCCCGGCCGACCCGATCCCGACGGCGCGCGCCTCGCGCTTCGATCGCTGGAGGACGCGGCGCAGCTGACCGCGCGGGGCGAAGCCGCCGCCATCGTCACCGGCCCGATCGCGAAGGGGTTGCTGGCGCAGGTCGGCTTCGCCCATCCCGGCCAGACCGAATTCGTCGCCACCGCCGCGGGGGCCGAGCCCGGGGCGGGCGTCATGATGCTCGCCGGACCCACCTTGCGCACCGTACCCGTCACCGTGCACTGCGCGCTGGCGGAGGTGCCGGCCCGCCTGTCGCACGACCTGATCGTGACGCGCGGACGCGTGGTGGCGGCTGCGCTGCGGACCGATTTCGGCATCGCGCAGCCGCGCCTCGCCATCGCGGGGCTCAATCCCCATGCCGGGGAGGACGGGCGCTTCGGCGACGAGGAACGGCGCATCATTGCGCCCGCGATCGAGACGCTGCGCGCCGAGGGAATCGACGCGAACGGCCCGCACCCGGCGGATGCACTGTTCGCGCCGCGCGCGCGGGGCGGATACGACGCGGCCCTGTGCATGTATCACGACCAGGCGCTGATCCCGCTGAAGGCGCTCGATTTCGATCGCGGCGTCAACGTCACGCTCGGCCTGCCGATCGTGCGCACCAGCCCCGATCACGGCACCGCTTTCGACATTGCGGGCAAGGGCGTGGCCGATCCGGGCGCGACCATCGCCGCGATCCGCATGGCGGGCAAAATCGCCGCGCGGCGCAGGGCAATTTGAGCGGACGGCCCACCCCGCTGCGACTGGCGGCGCCTGCGGCGCGGCAAGTCTCGCTCCCCTCCCGCTTGCGTGAGAGATTGGGGATGGGCCGATGACCGACCTTCCCCACCAGCTTCCTCCGCTCCGCGAAGTCATCGCGCGCCACGGCCTGTCAGCCAGCAAGGCGCTGGGGCAAAATTTCCTGTTCGACGAACAGCTGCTCGACCGGATCGCCGCCCTGCCCGGATCGCTGCAGGACCGCGCGGTGCTGGAAATCGGCCCCGGCCCGGGCGGGCTGACCCGCGCCGCTCTGCGCGCCGGGGCCCGGGTCACCGCGATCGAGATGGATCGCCGCTGCCTGCCCGCGCTCGCCGAACTCGCCGATGCCTTCCCCGACCGGTTGCGGGTGATCGAAGGCGACGCGCTGAAGCTCAACCACGATGCCATCATGGGCGAGCCCTATGCCGTCCTGTCCAACCTGCCCTACAATGTCGGCACCGCGCTGTTCACCCGCTGGCTGTCCGCGCCCGCGTGGCCGCCGCGCTGGACCTCGCTGACGCTGATGTTCCAGCAGGAGGTCGCGCAGCGCATCGTCGCCGGCTCGGGCGGCTCTGCCTTCGGGCGGCTCGCCGTGCTGTCGCAGTGGCGCAGCACCGCGAAGCTGGCGATGAAGGTCCATCGCAGCGCCTTCACCCCGCCGCCCAAGGTGATGAGCGCGGTGGTCCACGTCGAACCCGCCGCCATGCCCGAAGGTGTCGATCCCGCTCTGCTCGCGCGCCTGACGGAAGCCGCCTTCGGCCAGCGGCGCAAGATGTTGCGCCAGAGCCTGAAGGGCGTGCCGGGCGCGGTCGCGGCGCTCGAATCGCTGGGGATAGAGGCGACGCGGCGCGCCGAAACCCTTTCCGTCGCCGACTTCGTCGCCCTCGCCCGCACGCTTCGCCGGTAAGCGGCCTTGGCCAGCGCCGCGCCTGTCGCTAGGTGCGGTGCATGACCAGACTTACCGGACCTCTGAAAGACGCGATCGACGGCATCGACGGCGCGCCCATGCTGGCCAATGTCGAACGCTGGGCGCGGATCAACAGCGGCACCTCCAACCTCGACGGGCTGGCGCGGATGGCGCAGGAACTGGCCGAGGCGTTCGGCACGCTGCCCGGCACGATTTCGCTGGAAGAGCCCGCCCCCGTTACCGCGGTCGACGCCGCCGGCAACGAAAGCGCGGTCGCAAACGGCCGGCACCTGGTGCTGACCGTCCGACCGGAGGCGGAGCGGCGCTTCATCCTGACCGGCCACATGGACACCGTGTTTCCCGCCGACCACCCGTTCCAGGATCTGACCTGGCTCGACGAGGAGACGCTGAACGGCCCCGGCACCGCCGACATGAAGGGCGGCCTTGCCGTCATCCTCGCCGCGCTGACCGCGCTGGAGGAGGTCGAGGCGTGGCAGTGGGTCGGCTACGACGTCCTTATCAATGCCGACGAGGAAACCGGCTCGCTGTCCTCCGCCCCGCTGATAGAGCGTCTCGCGAAGGGGAAATACGCCGCGCTGACCTTCGAACCCGCGGCCACGCCGGAGGGGCGCCTTGCCCATGCCCGCGGCGGCAGCGGCAATTACAGCCTCACCATCACCGGCAGGTCGGCCCATGCCGGGCGCAATCCGCAGGACGGGCGCAACGCCATCGTCGCGGCCTCCACCCTGGCGGTGCGGCTGAAGGAATTGCAGCGCGACGACATCAGC
The DNA here is from genome assembly GCA_964401795.1 of uncultured Citromicrobium sp. Lineage (GTDB taxonomy): Bacteria > Pseudomonadota > Alphaproteobacteria > Sphingomonadales > Sphingomonadaceae > Alteriqipengyuania. Next base: position 16,597 of record CAYNZQ010000016.1, on the reverse strand, counting down.
GTGAACCCGGCGAAGATCGACGGCGGGGCGGCCAACAACGTCGTCCCCGACCATGCCGTGCTGCGCTTCAATATCCGGCCCAAGGAGCCCGCCGCGGCGGAGCGGTTCGAGGCGGAGATGCACGCGCTCATCGCCGAGGTGAAGCAGGCCCAGGAGGTCGATATCGCGATCCACGGCGGCATTTCGCGCCCGCCCAAGCCGGTCGATCGCCAGGCGCAGAAGCTGTTCGACCTCGTCCGCGACTGCGGTGCGGAGCTGGGCCAGGATATCGACTGGCAGCCGACCGGCGGCGTGTGCGACGGCAACAACATCGCGGCGACCGGCGTGCCGGTGGTCGACACCATGGGCGTGCGCGGGGGCAAGATCCATTCGCCCGACGAATTCATGATCGCGCCCAGCCTGAAAGAACGCGCCGCGCTTGCCGCGATGGTCCTGCATGAACTGGCGACGGAGAACGTCCTGTGAGTTTCCGCCTGCGCGCCTCGCGCTCCGAAGATATCGAACCGCTTTACGAAATGGCCAAGCTGACCGGGGGCGGGTTCACCAACCTGCCCGCCGATCGCGACGCGTTGGGTGCCAAGCTCGAACGCTCGGCCGCCGCCTTCGCGCGGACCGAGGAGACGCTGGGCGACGACCAGTTCGTGCTGGTGCTGGAAAACGTCGAGACCGGCGCGGTGCGCGGCACCTGCCAGCTCTTCAGCCAGGTCGGGCAGCAATGGCCGTTCTATTCCTACCGCCTGACCACGCTGACCCAGCATAGCCAGGAGCTGGAGCGCACCGTGCGGGCGGAGCTGCTCAGCCTCGTCACCGACCTGGAAGGCGCAAGCGAGGTCGGCGGGCTGTTCCTCCATCCCAACGAACGTGCAGGGGGCCTCGGCCTGCTGCTGGCGCGCAGCCGCTACCTGTTCATCGCCATGCACCGCGCGCGTTTCGCGGAGCGGGTGCTGGCGGAGCTGCGCGGCATCATCGACGATCGCGGCGGCTCGCCCTTCTGGGACGGGGTCGCGGGCCGCTTCTTCGGGATGAGTTTCCAGGAGGCGGATTATTTCAACGCCATCAATGGCAACCAGTTCATCGCCGACCTGATGCCCAAGCACCCGGTCTATGTCGCCATGCTCGACGACGACGCGCGCGACGTGATCGGCCTGCCCCACCCCACCGGGCGCGCGGCGATGAAGATGCTGGAGACCGAAGGCTTCGCCTACGAGGGCTATGTCGACATCTTCGACGGCGGGCCGACCATGCTGGCGAAGACCGACCGGGTGAAGAGCGTCGCGGGCGCGCATCGCGGCGCGCTGTCCGCGACCGATATCGATGGCGGCGAACGCGCGCTGCTGGCGGCGGGTACGCTGACCGATTTCCGCTCCTGCTACGGCCGGCGCGCGATCGACGGCGAGAACGTGGCGATCGACGCGCAGACGGCGGAAACGCTGGGCGTCGGCGCGGGTGACACGGTCTGGAGCGTGGCACGATGAGCGGTCTGCGCGAGATCAATTTCGACGGGATCGTCGGGCCGAGCCACAATTACGCCGGCCTCAGCCTCGGCAATATCGCCAGCGCGAGCCATGGCGGCGACACGTCCTATCCGCGTGCGGCGGCGCTGCAGGGGCTCGCCAAGATGCGCGCGAACATGGAACTCGGCCTGCCGCAGGGCTTCCTCCTGCCTCTGCCGCGCCCGAACGGCGCCCTGCTGGATGCGCTGGCGGTGGACCGGGGCGCCGACCGCGCCCTGCTCGCCGCGGCGTGGTCCGCCTCCAGCATGTGGACCGCCAATGCCGCCACGGTCAGCCCCGCGCCCGACACGAAGGACGGGCGCTGCCACCTGACCCCGGCGAACCTTTCCACCATGCTCCACCGCGCGCAGGAATGGCCCGACACCCGGGCCCAGCTCGCGCTCGCTTTCGCCGACGAGGCGCATTTCGCGGTCCACGACGCGGTGCCCGGCAGTTTCGGAGACGAAGGCGCGGCCAATCACATGCGCTTGTGCGAGCGCCACGGCGCGCCCGGCGTCGAGGTGTTCGTCTATGGCCGCCCGGGGGGCAAGTTCCCCGCCCGGCAGCACGAACAGGCGAGCCGCGCCATCGCCCGCCGCCACGGCCTCGACCCCGACCGCTGCGTCTTCGTGGAACAGAACCCCGAAGCGATCGAGGCGGGCGCGTTCCACAACGATGTCGTCGCGGTGGCGAACGAGCGGGTGCTGTTCGCCCATGCCCGCGCCTTCGCCGACCAGCAGGGCGCGATCCGCGCCATGCGCGATGCCTTCCCCGCGCTGGAAGTGGTCGAGGTGGCGGAGGACGACGTGCCCCTGACCGAGGCGATTGCGACCTATCTCTTCAATGCGCAGCTGGTGACGCTGGGCGATGGCACGGCCGGATCGGGCCCCGCGCCGGACATGGCGCTCATCGTTCCCTCCGAATGCCAGGAGAGCGCGGCGGTCCGGACCTATCTCGATTCGCTGCTGCAGAAGGCCGGGCCGATCCGCCGGGTGATCCCGGTCGATGTGCGCCAATCCATGGCCAATGGCGGCGGTCCCGCCTGCCTGCGCCTGCGGGTGGTGGCCGATCCGGCGACGGTCGATCCCCGCTTCCTCCTCGATGCGGAGAAAGCCGACCGGATCGCGCATGTCATAGAACAGCACTGGCCGCACGAGATCGCGCCGGGTGCGCTGGGCGATTCCGCGCTCGCCGAACAGGTGGTCGCCGCACGCGCGGCACTGCTCGCCGCGCTGGACCTGGACGCGCTTAGTTAACGCGGTTGCGGCTCGGTGTCGGGCCCGCTTACACTTCGTTTCGCATTAACCACCGGGTTCCGCATGCCGCCGCCACTGGCACGGCTCTTGCCTCCCCGAAGGTTAAGAGATTCGAGGTAGCATGCTCAAGAAAATCGCCCGCCTTTTCGTCATCAAGACCCGCTGGGAAGCGTTTCTCATCATCTACGCGCTGGCGCTGGGGGCGTGCGAGCGCGGGATGGCCTATCTCGACCAGTATCCCGGCTATGGCGGCAAGCTGCTGTTCCTTGCCTGCACCGGTTCGGTCTTCATGGCCGGCGCGAAGATTCTCGACTGCCTGAAACACGAGAAGGCGGCGCGCGAGGCGCAGGCCGTTGTCGCTGCGCCCGCCCCCGCCCCTGCGTCATCCCCGCACAGGCTGGGATCCAGCTAGCCACGTTCAGGCGCTGGGATCGACGTGCCCGGGTTCCCGCCTGCACGGAACGACGGCTGTCTTTGCTGCCAAAAATGAGGTGGGGGTTTCTGTTGCTAGCTACCCCCGGAGCCCCGGAATCCGCTTCTGTTGCCCGGTGGGTCCAACCGCGCTTTAGCTTTGTAAATTCAGGCCGTTAGGCCGACAAATTACGCAGCGATAGCGAGTGCTTCGTTGTCGTTGGCACTTGTGTGTTGTGAACAGTTTTACGGGTTACTCAGCCCGGGCGAAAACAGCGTCTTTCAACACACGTCGATCCTGGTTCGGCCCCGTCAGGAAACCCGCTTGCGCGAGCCTTCTGGTGGAGCCGCCGGGTACTGCCCCCGGGTCCGTTGTGCCTATTGCACGCCGCACTTTATCGCCATAGCCGGCCGAAACCGGCAATTACGTATATAGGGGTTCGCGCCTGAATGTGAAGTGGACGAGCTGTCGTTCGTCGCACGCAATCCGGCGTTCGCGCGGCCAATCGCCCCTGCGGGCGCTGCCGCGCCCGGTTCAGCCCATCGGCCCCTTGTCGGGCGCATAGTCCGCGCCGCCGCGTTCGGCCTTCAGTTCGGCGAGGATCTTCTTGAGCACGTCGAGCTGCGGATCGGTCGGCACTTCGGGCGCCTTGGCGCTTTCTTCCGCCTGCGCCTTCTTCGATTCCATTTCGTCCAGCACCGAATTGACGCTGCGCACCAGCAGGAACAGCGCGAAGGCGAGGATCAGGAAATTCACTACCTGGGTCAGGAAATCGCCATAGCCGATCATCGCCACGCCCGCTTCCTTCAGCTGCGCGTAGTTCGTCAGCGAGCCCGAATAGGTTTCCGGAATGGCGCCCAGCCGGATGAAATAGTTGGAAAAATCGACATCGCCGAAGATCCAGCCGATCAGCGGCATCAGGATGCTTTCGGTGAGCGAGGTCGTGATCTTGCCGAACGCCGAGCCGATGACCACGCCGACCGCGAGGTCGAGCACGTTGCCGCGCGCGATGAACTTCTTGAACTCGCCTAAAAATCCCATCGCTCAAATCTCCTCGCCTGAACGCCGCCGTCGATGCCACAGCCCGATTTGCGTGGCAAACGCTTGCGGCGCGGTTCACGTGTGCTATATCCGCAACACAGTTACTTTCCGGAGGATCCCATGACGCTTGCCCGCCTGCTCCGCCCCCTCTTCCTGGTGCTCGGCCTCGCGTCGCTCACCGCTTGCGGGATCAATTCGGTCCCGACCAAGCAGGAAGCGGCCAAGGCCGCCTGGGCCAACGTGCAAAGCGCGCTGCAGCGCCGTGCCGACCTGGTCCCCAACCTGGTCGCAACTGTGAAGGCCGCGGCCGGTTCGGAAACGCAGATCCTGACCAATGTGACGGAAGCGCGCGCCCGTGCGACCTCGATCAACGTCACCACCGACGACCTGTCCGATCCCGATACCTTCCGCCGTTTCAACGAGGCGCAGAACCAGCTGACGCAGGCGCTGGGCCAGCTGCGCACCGTGGTGGAAAACTATCCCCAGTTGCAGAGCCAGGGCCGCTTCGCAGACCTGATGACCGCGCTGGAGGGGACCGAGAACCAGATCAACGTCGCGCGCGTGCGCTACAACGAGGCGGTGCAGGATTATAACACCACCATCCGCACCTTCCCCGACGCGATCGGCGCCAAGGTAATCCACGGTGCCAAGCCGATGCAGCCGTTCGAGGCGACGCCCGCGGCGCAGAACGCGCCCACGGTCGATTTCGGCACCATGGGCCAAACCGGGGGCCAGCCGGGCGCCGGACCCGCCAACGACAACGCGCAGACCGGCACTGCGCAGACCGGCACCGGGAATTGATCCGGCTCGCCCGCCTGCTGAACCCGGCGGCGCTGCTCGCGCTGCTGGGGCTGGCGCTCGCGGCGCTGGCCCTACCCGCCGCGGCGCAGGACCTGCCGCCACGGCCCGCGGGACCGGTCTATGACGGCGCGGACATCCTGTCCCCGACAGACGAGGCCGCGCTCGACCAGAAACTGCGCGCCTGGACCGAGCGGTCCGGCCGTCCGATCGTGGTCGCGACGGTGCCCACCACGGGCGACGAGACGATCGAGATGTACGCCGCCAATCTCTACGAGAAATGGGGGATCGGCCCGGCCGATACCGACCAGGGCGTGCTGCTGCTGGTGGCGAAGAACGACCGCAAGATGCGGATCGAGGTCGGCTATGGCCTCACCCCCTTCATCACCGACATCCTGTCGGGCCGGATCATCCGCAGCGACATCACGCCGCGCTTCAAGGCGGGCGATTTCGCCGGCGGCATCAATGCCGGGGTCGACGCGCTGATCGCGCAATTGAGCCGCGCACCCGAGGATGCGAAGGCGATCGCGCAGGCGGCCGAACGGGCGCAGGCGCAGGAGCGCGAGAGCAGCCGGGGCGGCGCCATCGTGAGCGCGGTGTTCTGGGTCCTGCTGATCGTGTTCTTCGTGTTCGTCTTCGGTCGCGGCGGACGTGGACGGCGCTATCGCCGGGGCGGCAGCGCGGGCGCGATCGCGCGCGACGTGGTGCTGTGGTCTGCGCTCAGCCACATGTCGGGCGGGCGCCATCACGGTGGCGGCTTCGGCGGCGGCGGGGGTTTCGGTGGCGGCGGCGGAGGCGGCTTCGGCGGGTTCGGCGGCGGTATCTCCGGCGGCGGCGGCGCGAGCGGAGGCTGGTAGGCGATGGGCTATCTCAGCGAAGCGGACCACCGCCGCATCAGCGACGCGGTCGCGGCGGCGGAAGACACCACCAGCGGCGAGATTGTGACCGTGCTTGCCGACCGGTCGGACAGCTATTCCGACATCGCGCTGGCCTGGGCGGCAACGGTCGCCTTCCTCGCCATGACGGTCTGGGCATGGGCGGGCGACGGGATGCTCGGCCTGTTCGACTGGACCGCGGGCGGGTGGAACCACGAATGGACCACCACCGGCGTGCTGGCGCTGTTCACCGCGCTCGCCATCGTGAAATTCCTCGGCGTGTGGCTGGTCCAGCTGTGGCAGCCGCTCAAATTCGCGCTCATCCCCGGCAAGGTGAAGCGCGCGCGCGTGCGCGAACGGGCGGTCGACCTGTTCAAGGTCGGGGCCGACCGGCGCACGGTCGGGCGCACCGGCGTGGTCATCTATCTGTCCATGCGCGAACACCGCGCGGAGATCGTGGCCGATGCCGCCATCAACGAGCAAGTGTCGCTCGAAACCTGGGGCGAGGCGATGTCCGACATGCTCGACCATATCGCGGAAGGGCGCGTGGCCGACGGGATCATCGCCGGGGTCGCGGATGTCGGCGCGGTGCTGTCGGCGCATTTCCCGCGCGCGGACGACGACCGCAACGAACTGCCCGACCGGCTGGTGGAGCTGTGAGCCGGGCAGACGCGGACCAGCCCGAACGCATCGTCTGGCAGGGGAAGTTCATTGCCGCCAAGACGCGCGGGCGCTGGGAATATGTCGCCCGCGCCCGCGGCATCCGGGCCGCGGCGATCCTCGCGCTGGAGGACGGGCACGTCATCCTGGTGGAACAGTACCGCGTACCGCTGGGCCGCCCGTGCATCGAATTTCCCGCCGGGCTGATCGGGGACGACGGCGGCGCCGACGATGAGGACGCGCTGACCGCCGCGGGACGCGAGCTGGAGGAGGAAACCGGCTACCGCGCCGCGAACCTCCAGGATCTGGGCACGTTCTATTCCAGCCCCGGCATGGTCAGCGAAAGCTATACCCTCGTGCGCGCCACCGGGCTGACCCGGGTCGGCGCGGGCGGCGGCACCGACGGCGAGGATATCACCGTCCACCGCGTCGCGCTGGACCGCCTGCCGCAATTCATCGAGGAATGTCGCGCGAAGGGCATCGGGATCGACACGCGCATCACCATGCTGCTGATGCCGCACTGGCTGGGAGAGACGGAATGACGGGACGGGTCGCGGGCAAGCTGGCTCTGGTGACAGGCGCGGCGCAGGGTCTGGGCGCGGCGCACTGCCAGCGGCTGGCGGAGGAAGGCGCGCGGGTGCTGTGTACCGACATCAATGCGGAAGGCGCGCAGCGGACCGCGGAATCGGTCAACCACCATTTCGGCGCCGACACCGCCTTCTCGCTGGCGCACGACGTCACCAGCCCGCAGGACTGGGACGCGGCGATCGAGGCTGCGCGCGAGAAGCTCGGCGGGCTCAGCGTGCTGGTCAACAATGCAGGCGTCGGCGTTCGCGGCGATATCGAGACCTGCACGCTGGAGGAGTGGCACCGCGGCTTCGCGGTCAACGTCGACAGCGTGTTCCTGGGGTGCCAGAAGGCGCTGCCGTTGATGAAGGACAACCAGCCCGGCTCCATCGTCAATATCAGCTCCATCGCGGGGCTGATCGCGAGCGACACCATGCCCGGCTACAACGCCAGCAAGGCGGCGGTGTGGATGCTGTCGAAATCGGTCGCGCTCTATTGCGCGAAGCGCGGGTGGGACATCCGCTGCAATTCGATCCACCCGACCTTCGTCGATACGCCGATCCTGGACGGGATCGGCCGGAATGCGGGGATCGAGAAAGAGGTGGTGCTGGGCAAGCTGGCCCGCCAGATCCCGCTGGGCCGGATCGGTCAGGCGGAGGAAATCGCCGCCGGCGTCCTCTACCTCGCCAGCGACGAAAGCCGTTTCATGACCGGGGCCGAGCTGAAGCTCGACGGCGGGATCTCCGCCCTGTGATCCCGCGCGGGGCGGGCGATCAATTCGCGATCGCCCAGATGGCGAGGTAGATCAGCAGCAGCGATCCGAACCCCACCAGCGTGCCGACGACGAAGAGGATGCGCACCAGCGTGACGTCGATGTCGAAATAATCCGCGATCCCGGCGCAAACCCCACCCAGCTTCGCGCTCTGCTTGTCGAGGTGGAATTTGCGCGGGGTGCCGGAGCCGCCATTGCCGATACGATCGGTCATGCGACCACCTGCGACACCGACATGGTGACCGGCCCATAGGCCATCGTGAGGACGAAAGCGGTGCCGACGAGAGCGAAAACCGCGGCGAACAGCTGCTGACCGAACTTCTTGGCGAACATGATTTTTCCTTCCTTCGAGTGTTTGTCCGTGGCCCCTCCGGCCACGTGACATACATTGCAGGGGCCGTGCCAAACTGCGCGAATGGCACAAATCCGCCATTCTCCCCCCGAGGCGGGTTGCGTGTGATCCCACCCCTCGCCAGCAATTGGGGAAAAGTCCCAACTATCGGCATCCGCCTTTTTCTGGCCGAGCCGGAGCGGGCACGCTAACCGCCGGAACGGCTTATGGCGCTAGACCGCATCACCCTTTCGGACTTCCGCAACCACGCGCAATCGACGCTGGACGGGGCGGCGCGCTTCAACCTGCTGGTGGGGGAGAACGGCGCGGGCAAGACCAACGTGCTGGAGGCGCTGTCGCTGCTCGCACCCGGCCGGGGCCTGCGCCGCGCGCCGATGGCGGAGATGGTACGCGAGCGCGGTGGCGGCGGCTTCGCGATCGGCGCGACGCTGCACCCGCGCGATGGCGGGGAGCCCGTCCGGCTCGGCACCTTCGTGGAAAGCGAGCGCACCGGCCGCCGCCTCGTGCGTATCAACGGGGCGCAGCGCAGCGCGGTGGCGCTGGGCGAGTGGCTGGCGGTCGGCTGGCTCACCCCGGCGATGGACGGCCTGTTCACGGGACCCAAGGGCGAACGGCGCCGCTTCACCGATCGCATGGCGCTCGCGCTGGCCCCGTCCCACGCGCACCACGCCACCCGCTACGAAGTCGCCTTGCGGGAACGCAATCGCATGCTGGCGGACGAGCGGCTGCCGGAGCCGCAATGGTTCGACGCGATCGAGGCGCAGATGGCTGCACATGGCAGCGCGCTCGCCATGGGGCGCGAGCGGGTGGTCGCGGCGCTGCGCGACGAACTGGCGCGGCAGGACAACGCGCCCTTCGCCCTGCCGCTGCTGGCGCTGGAGCCCGGCGGTCCGGCGGACGAGGCCGCGCTGGTGGACGCGCTGCGCCGCGGGCGCGCCCGCGACCGGCAGGCGGGGCGCACGCTTACCGGGCCACACCGTGCCGACCTGATCGTGACCATGGCAGGCAAGGATGCGCCCGCCGCCCGCTGCTCCACCGGGGAGCAGAAGGCGATGCTGATCGCGATCACTCTCGCCCACGGCACGCTGGCCGCGCGCGGCAGGGCGGGCGTGCTGCTGCTGGACGAGGTCGCCGCGCATCTCGATCCGTTGCGCCGCGCCGCGCTGTTCGCGCGGCTCGCCGCGACCGGCGCGCAAAGCTGGATGACGGGGACCGAGCTCGCCCCGTTCGAGGCGATCCGGGGCGAGGCCGCGATCTGGCGCGTCGCGGACGGCGCGCTGGAACGGCTCTGACGCGCTAGCGCGCCAGCGCGTCTGCCACCCGGTCGCTGGTGGAGGAGACCAGCAGGTCGATGCCTTCCTGCGTCGGATGGATCCGGTCGTCCTGGATCAGGTCGGGCCGCTTCTCGACCGGCGCAACCCAGTTCGGGATCAGCGCGACCCCGTATTCCTTTGCGAGATCGGCATAGAGCGCGTCGAACGCGGCGACGTAATCGGCGCCCATGTTGGCAGGCGCGCGCAAACCCATCAGCACCACCGGAATGCCCTGCGCCTGCGCCTGTTCGATGATCGCGGCGAGGTTCGCGCGCGTCTGATCGGGCGAGAGCCCGCGCAGCAGGTCGTTGCCGCCCAGTTCCAGCACCAGCAGGTCGGGCGGCGCGGACAGGCTCTTCAGCGTGAAGGCGAAGCGTTGCCGCCCCGCCGCGCTGGTATCGCCCGACACGCCCGCGTTGGTGACCTGCGCGTTAATCCCGTCCGCCCGCAGCGCCCGCTCCAGCTCGGCTGGATAGGCCTCGTCCTTCGGCACGTTGTACCCGGCGAACAGGCTGTCGCCGAAGGCCAGGATTTGGCGCACCGGCCCCTGCGGTTGCGGCGCCTGCGCCGGTTGCCCCGCCGTCCGATCGGCGGCGGATTGCGTGGCGCCGCCCGGAATAGGCTGCTCGCCGCTGCAACCCGCCAGCGCCACCAAGGCCAGCAGCGCGGCCCCGCCGCCCGTCAGGACGCCGCGCGTCCGCTTCGCTCGTGCTTGTTCCATACCCCGCGCTATGCCAGTGCAGGCGCGTGACAGCCAGTGCCCAAACCGCCCCCGCGATCCTTGCCCAGGGGTTGAGCCTGACGCTGGGCGATGCCCGCCGTCCCGTTGCCATCCTCGATGCCGTCGACCTGACCGTGCAGGCGGGCGAGGTGCTCGCGCTGCTCGGCCCGTCGGGTTCGGGCAAGAGTTCGCTGATGGCGGTCCTTTCGGGACTGGAACGGGCCAGTTCGGGCGTCCTGCGCGTGGCGGGTGCCGATTTCACCGGCATGGACGAGGACGCGCTGGCCCGCGCGCGGCGGGGGCGCATCGGCATCGTGCTGCAGGCGTTCCACCTGCTGCCGACCATGACCGCGCTCGAAAACGTCGCCACGCCGATGGAGCTGGCCGGCGATAGCGACGCGCAGCCGCGCGCCGCGGCCGAGCTGAAGGCGGTGGGCCTGGGCCACCGGCTGGACCATTACCCGGCGCAGCTTTCGGGCGGGGAGCAGCAGCGGGTCGCCATCGCGCGCGCCATCGCGCCGCGGCCCGCCCTGATCTTCGCCGACGAACCGACCGGCAATTTGGACGCCTCCACCGGCGAAGACATCGCCAACCTGCTGTTCGAACGGCGCGCGCAAACCGGGGCGACGCTGATCGTCATCACCCACGACCGCGAACTGGCCCGGCGGTGCGACCGCGTCGTCACCCTCGCCGACGGGCGCATCGCGAGCGACACCGCCGGATGAGCACCCGATGAGCTGGCTCACCGCCTGGACCATCGCCCGGCGCGAGCTGGGCTGGCGCTTTCGCGGCCTGCGCCTGCTGCTGGTCTGCCTGTTCCTGGGGACCGGCGCCCTCGCCGCGATCGGCACGCTGACCACCGCGATCGAGCAGGAGCTGGAACAGAACGGGCGCCAGATCCTGGGCGGCGACCTGGAGGTCGAGGTGTGGCAGCGCGCGTTGAAGCCCGAAGAAAGGGCGGCGCTGGCCCGTTACGGGCGCCTGTCGGGCGGCACGCGGCTGCAGGCGGTGGCGCAGCATGGCGACGACACCGCCCCGGTCGAACTGAAGGCGGTCGACCGCGCCTATCCGCTCTACGGCGAACTGGTGCTGGAGGACGGGCGCCGCGTGCGCGCGCCGCCGCCGGGATCGGCGTGGCTGGCGCAGGGGGCGATGGACCGGCTGGGCTTGCAGCGGGGCGAGCGCTTCACCATCGGCACGCGCTCGCTGGTGGCGGCGGGGATCATCGCGGACGAGCCCGACCGGCTGGGCGAAGGGTTCCAACTCGGCCCCACGGTCATCGTCGACGAAGGCGAGCCGGCGCGCGCCGGGCTGCTCGCGCCGGGATCGATGTACCGCACGAAGGTGCGCGTCGCATTCGACCAGATGCGCGATCCCGAGGCGGTGCAGAACGCGATCGATCGCCGCTTCCCGCTCGCGGGGTTCGAATTTCGCACCCGTGACCGGGCCAGTCCCGGGGCGGACCGCTTCATCGGGCGCATGGGCCAGTTCCTGACGCTGGTCGGCCTCGCCGCGATGGTGATCGCCGGGATCGGCATCGGCGGTGGCGTCGCGTCCTACCTCGAAAGCCGCCGGTCGAGGATCGCCACGCTGAAGATCCTGGGGGCCGAGGCCCGCGACATCGCGCGCATCTACGCCCTTCAGATCGGGCTCGCGGCGCTGACGGGCAGCGCGCTGGGCCTGGTGGCGGGCGTGGCGATCGTGCCGCTACTGGCGCGCGCGCTGCAAGGCCTGCTGCCGGTGGAAGGCGGGCTGGTCTTCGCGCCGGGCGCGCTGCTGCTGGCGACCGGGTATGCCCTGCTGGTGGCGCTGGTATTCGCCGCCACGCCGCTGCTGCGCGCGCGGCGCTATCCGGCGATGGCGCTGATGAGGGCGCGCGTCGCCCCGCTCGCGCGGGACCGGACCGCGCTGCTCTGGGTCGCGGGCGGATTGGCGGGAATCGTGGTGCTGGCGCTGGCGACCGCGCGCTCGGTCTGGCTGACCGGCGGGTTCCTGGCCGGGGCGGCGGGGATGATCGCCCTGCTCGCGCTACTGGGGCAAGGGGCGCGCCTGCTCGCCGCGCGGCTGCCGCGGGCGCGCAATCCGCTGCTGCGCGCCGCGCTCGCCAACCTCCATCGGCCCGGCTCGGGCACGCCGGCGCTGGTCACCGCGCTCGGCTTCGGCCTGACGGCCTTCGTCCTGCTCGCCGCCGTACAGACCGCGATCGACGGCAATGTCGCCCAGCGCGTGCCGGAGCGCGCGCCCGACTATTTCGTGCTCGACGTTCCCCCCGCGCAGGAAGACGCCTTTCGCGCGACGGTGCGCCGCTACGATCCGCGGGCCGCGATCCGCACCCTGCCCGCGCTGCGCGGCGCGATCACCGCCTTCGGGCCGCGGGACGCGATGACGCAGGTCGCCGACCTCACGGAAATCCCGGACGGCGGCTGGCCGCTGCGGGGAGAGCGCGGCCTGACCTACGCCGCGACCGTGCCGCCCGGCAATGTCGTTACGGACGGCGAATGGTGGCCGCGCGGCTACGCGGGCGAGCCGCTGGTGTCGGTGGACGAGGATTTCGCGCAGGCGATCGGCCTTGCGCCGGGGGATTATCTCTCGATCTCGCTCCTGGGCGTGGAGCGGACCGCGCGGGTCGCGAACCTGCGGCGCATCGACTGGGAGAGCCTGGGCTTCAACTACGTGCTCGTCTTCTCGCCCAACGCGCTGGAGGACGCCCCGCACAACCTCGCCGCGACCATCGACCTTACACCCGGGCGCGACACCGGCCCGCTGCTGCGCGACCTCGTCCGGCGCTTCCCCGCCACCAGCGTGATCGAGGTCGGGCCGATCCTCGCGCAGGCGCGCGACCTCTTGCGCCAGGTCGGGCTGGCAACGCTTGCCGCCGCGTCCGTCGCGGTGCTGGCGGGTCTTGCCGTGCTGCTGGGCGCGATCGCCGCCGCGCGGGCCGCGCGCACCTACGACACCGTGATCCTGCGCGTCCTCGGCGCGAGCCGGCGGCAGGTGCTGCTGACCCAGCTGGCGGAGTACGTGCTCCTCGCGCTGGTGCTCGCGGTGGTGGCGCTGGTGCTGGGCAGCGGGCTGGCGTGGCTGATCGTCACGCAATTGTTCGAATTCGACTGGCTGCCGGACTGGCCCACGGTGCTGGCCGTGCTGGGCGCGGGACTGGCGGTGGTGACAGGCTTCGCCGTGCTCGGGTCGCTGCCGCTGCTGCGGGCGCGCCCGGCACAGGTGCTCCGCACACTTTAGCCCCCATACGAAAAAGGGGGCCGCGCCGGGCCCCCTTCTCCTGTTCGTTGTTCGGTCGGCCCGCCTTAGAAGCGGAAGCGGCCCGTGATGCCGTAGGTCCGGGGCTGGTTGGGATAGCCCGAAATGGTCCCCGCCTGCGCCACACCGTCGAAGATCTGCGTGATGTAGCGGTTGTTGGTGAGGTTGCGGACATAGCCCGTCAGCTCGAACCCGCTGTCCAGCGCCAGCGTAAGCGAGGCGTTCACCTCGTTCACTTCGCGGCGATAGTTGCGCGCGATGGCCAGCGCCGGGGCGAAGGGATTCGCCGCGGTATCGTCGATGAAGCCGGGCAGGCCGTCGGCGATCTGCGTCGTGCTCTCGTGGTAGTAGTCGACGCGGCCGATCAGCAGATTCCCGCCGCCCAGTTCCGCGGTGTAGGTGCCCGAGGTCGTGATGGTGAATTCGGGGATGCCCGCCGGGCGCCGGCCCGACAGATCGCCCACCGCCGAGTTCTGGAAATCGTCGAACTTGGGATCGAGATAGGTCAGCCCGAAGGTCCACACGAAGGCGTCGATCGGCTGCAGCGTGCCGTCGAACTCGATGCCCTTGGTCGACTGCTTGCCCGCATTGGCGAGCGCGAAGCCGGTGCCGGTGAAGACGTTGGACTGGAACCCGTTCAGCGTCTGGTCGAACAGCGCGATGTTCACCGCCACGCCCGGCCATGCGCCCTTGATGCCCAGCTCGTACACCTCGGCCTCTTCCGGCCCGGCGAAGCGCGAACCCGTGGCGAGGTTCGGGATCGCCAGCCCGGCGTCGCGGATGGGCGACGACGGGGCCAGGATCGTGCTGCCGAACGGCCCCGGGGTATAGTTGGCCGCCAGCGGCCGGCTGTCGCGCGACAGGTTGACCGAGGACGCCTTGAAGCCCGTGGCGTAGGTGAAATAGGTGTTCAGCTGGTCGGTCACGTCGAAGGCGACGCGGCCGGTATAGCTCCAGTCGCTGTCGCGCGTGCGGCCCGGCTCCACCGCGTTGGGCACGGCGAGGAAGGGCGGCAGGAACTGCAGCTGCTGCAGCGGCAGCAGCGGGTTGCAGGTCGGCAAGGTCGCCCCGCCCGTGCACTGCGTGGTCGCCACCGTCGCCAGCTGGCCGAACGCCGCCGGGTTGCCGGCTGCGAACTGCTGGATGACGGCGGGCGTCACCTGCGCCGGCGGGATCGAGAGCGCCTGTGCGATCTGCCCGACGATGACCGCATCGACCAGGTTGGTGTTGGCCAGCGGATCGAACGACTGCTGCGAAAGCTGATAGTCCTTCGCATCGTGGGTGTAGTTGAACCCGCCGGTAATGGTCAGGCGATCGATCGGCTTGAAATCGACCGTGCCGAAGAACGAATAGGATTCGTTCTGCAGCGCGAACGCCTCACGCGTGCTCGGCCCCTGGGCGAAGATCGAGCCCTGCTCGAAGCCCAGCTGCTGTTCGACGAAGCTGAGCGTGCCCGGCGTACCGCCGCCCGCCAGCAGGTCGAAGAACGGGCGGGTGTCCGCGCCGTTGGTGATACCGCTGGTCTGGGTGATGTCCTCGTTGAAGTAGAACCCGCCCAGCAGGAAGTTGATCGGACCGTCGAAGTCGGAGGTGACGCGCACTTCCTGCGTGAAGGTATCGACCGCCTGGTCGCGGAACTCGTTGATGAAGTCGACGCTGGTGAAATCGACGTCCTGGTCGGTCAGGCTGCGCAGTTCGCGATACGACGTGATCGAGGTGAGCGTCAGATTGCCCAGTTCGAGGTCGCCCTGCAGCGAGCCGCCGTAGCTCTCGATCTTGTTGCTCGGCACCTTGTTGAGATAGCTCGTGTCGCTGAACAGGTCCTCCGGCACGATCTGCCCGCCCAGCGCGAAGATCAGCGGGGTGGTGGCGCCGGCGCGGACGTTGCCGGCATAACAGCACGCCTCGTCGATCTTGTTGTAGTCGCCGATCGCGCGCAGCCGCAGGGCCCCGCCATTGTCGAACAGCAACTGCCCGCGCACGCCCCAGCGATTGCGATCGTTGATCGTCGTATCGAGGTTGGGCACGTCCACGTACCCGTCGCGGTTGTTGTAGAACCCTTCGACCGAGGCGGCGAGCGAGTTGGTGATCGGCCCGGTCACGTCGCCCTTCAGCACGACCTGGTCGTAATTGCCGTAGGTCGCGCTGACCGATCCGCCGAAGTCGAACTGCGGCTCGCGCGTGACGACGGAGATGATGCCCGCGGACGCGTTCTTGCCGAACAGCGTGGACTGCGGCCCGCGCAGCACCTCGACGCGGCTGACATTGGCGATGTCGTTGATCTGCGCGGCGGAGCGCGAGCGATAGACACCGTCGATGAACACGCCGACCGACGGTTCGATGCCGACATTGTTGGCGCCGTTGCCGAAGCCGCGAATGATGAAGGTGGTGTTGGCGGAGCTTTGCAGCTGGCTGACCTTCAGCGACGGCGTGACCGTCTGCAGGTCGATCAGGTCGCGGATCTGCGCCCGCTCCAGCGTCTCGCCGGTGGTCACGCTGACCGAAACGGGCGTGTCCTGCAGCGTCTGTTCGCGCTTCGTCGCGGTGACGATGATGGTGTTTTCCGGCGACGGCGCGACATCGGGCTCGCCATCGGTCAGGTCGGCGTCGTTATCGAGGGTGCGATCCTGCTCGACCGCCTGCGCCAGCGCGGAGGTGGGCAGCATGGCGATGGCGGCAGCCCCTGCGAACAGGACGGTCCGCGGCGAAAAAATGGACGAACGCTGAGTCATGGGTATCAGACTTCCTCTCTCTTCTCCCGATGCGGATCACCCGTGCCGCATCCTTTATCTTTCAGGTCTTAGCCGTCGCGGAATCGCCTCACAAGCGCGCGGACCCGCGCGAATCAGCGACTTAGCCGAGCGTTGCAGCATTGCCACACTTGCCGTAGGGTCACCGCTGATCTAGGGGCCCCGCCGAATAGAGGGACCCTGTCCCCGCCCTGCCCTCCACAGAGAAAACCGTATGTCAGACCGCTTACGCAACGTGGCGATCATCGCCCACGTCGACCATGGCAAGACCACCCTGGTCGACCAGCTCTTCCGCCAGTCCGGCACCTTCCGCGAGAACCAGCGCGTCG
>CAYNZQ010000015.1:0-65083 GCA_964401795.1 uncultured Citromicrobium sp. | reverse complement strand
TCGTCCTGGGCGCGCTCGCATCGGGCATCCTGCTTTACGGCATGAGCCTGACCTATGGCTTCACCGGGACGACGAGCTTCGACGGCATTCGCGCGGCGCAGGCGACCGGGCTGTCGACCGGGGCCCTGTTCGGGCTGATCTTCGTGCTGGCGGGCCTTGCGTTCAAGATCAGCGCAGTGCCGTTCCACATGTGGACGCCGGACGTCTACGAGGGTGCGCCCACGCCCGTCACCGCCTTCTTCGCCACCGCGCCCAAGGTCGCCGCGATCGCGCTGACCGCGCGCGTCGCGCTGGAAGCGTTCGGCAGCCAGATCGAGGCGTGGCGCCAGATCGTCATCTTCGCGGCGCTGGCGTCGATCGTGGTCGGGGCGCTGGGCGCGATCGGCCAGAACAATCTGAAGCGCTTGCTCGCCTATTCGTCGATCAACAATGTCGGCTTCATCCTGATCGGCCTCGCCGCGGCGACGGTGGCCGGGATGAGTGCGATGTTCGTGTACCTCGTGATTTACATCGCGATGTCGCTCGGCAGTTTCGTCGCCTTGCTGATGCTGCGCGACGAAAGCGGGCGCCAGCTCGAAACCTTCGACGATATCGCGGGCCTCTCGACCACGCGCCCGGCGATCGCATGGTGCCTGTTGTTCATGATGTTCAGCCTGGCGGGCATTCCGCCGCTGTTCGGCTTCTGGGCGAAGTTCGTCGTCTTCCGCGCGGCGGTGCAGGCGGACCTCATTCCGCTGGCCGCGATCGGCATCGCCGCCAGCGTCATCGGCGCGTTCTACTACATCAAGTTCGTCAAGGTGATGTTCTTCGACGAGGCGGTCGACCGGGTGCGCGAACGGGCCCTGGTTTCGGAATGGGTCGTGCTGATCCTCGCCACGCTGTTCGTATCGCCGCTCGGCTATCTGTTGACGGTCGTTCTGGGCCGGATGGGCGACAGCGCGGCTGCGGCGATCTTCCCGGCGGGATGACCGGCCCCGTCGGACGGGCCTGAAGAGTGCTCGAATTTCTGGCCGAGACGGGCTCCACCAATGCCGATCTGCTCGCCCGCATCGGTGCGCGCGAGCCGGTGCGCGAGGGCGACTGGCTGATTGCGGACCGGCAGGTGGCGGGGCGGGGCCGGCAGGGCCGCGACTGGTTCGACGGTAGCGGCAATTTCATGGGATCGACCACGGTCGAACTGCATGCCGGCGATCCCCCGGCGCACTCGCTGTCGCTGATGACCGGGCTCGCCGTTTACGAAGCCGTAGCGCCGCTGTGCCCGCCGCATCGCAAGCCGCAGCTCAAATGGCCCAACGATGTCCTGCTCGGCAAGGCGAAGCTCGCGGGCATCCTGCTGGAGCGCAGCGGACAGCGCGTGGTAGTCGGCATCGGGGTCAATCTCGCGAAGGCTCCGCAGCTTCCCGATCGCGAGACGATCGCGCTCGGCGACCTCGGCCCCGCACCCGACCGGGACCGGTTCGCCCAGGATCTTGCGGCGGCCTTCGCGACCGAGCTGGAGCGGTGGCGGACCTTCGGGCTCGAACCGCAGATCAGGCGCTGGCTTGCTGTAGGAACGCCAGAGGGTACGCCGTTGACGGTTCACGATCCGTCGGGCGAGGTGCTCAGCGGGTATTTCGCAGCGCTTGCCCCCGATGGATCGCTGCGGCTGCGCTTGGATGACGGCAGCGAACGTGCCATCCACGCGGGCGATGTGATGCTCGGCTGAAGGAGCCACCGGACCCATGCTGCTCGCCATCGATGTCGGCAATACCAATGTCGTTTTCGCCCTGTTCGACGGGCGTGAAATCCGTGCGCGGTGGCGGATCGCCACCGACCCGCGCCGTACTGGAGATGAATACGCGGTCTGGCTGCTCCAGCTGCTGGCGATGGAGGGGCTGACTCGCAAGGATATCGAGCGGATCATCTTCGCATCGGTGGTTCCGCG
Organism: uncultured Citromicrobium sp.; assembly: GCA_964401795.1. Classification (GTDB taxonomy): domain Bacteria; phylum Pseudomonadota; class Alphaproteobacteria; order Sphingomonadales; family Sphingomonadaceae; genus Alteriqipengyuania. The sequence continues at coordinate 63,159 of CAYNZQ010000015.1, read as the reverse complement.
CGCGGTCCACAACCTGACCGTCCTGGCGGAGAAGTATTTCGGCATCGCGCCGATCGTTGCCGGGCAGGGCGGGGCCGATTGGGGCATCGCGATCGATGTCGACGAGCCGCGCTCGCTCGGTGCGGATCGCGCGCTCAATGCGATCGCGGCGCACGCGCGGCACCAAGGCGACCTGATCGTAATCGATTTCGGGACCGCCACGACGTTCGACGCGATTGATTTCACGGGCGCGTACAAGGGTGGTATCATCGCGCCCGGGATCAATCTGTCGCTCGATGCGCTGGTCAGCAATACGGCCAAGTTGCCGCGGATCGCGATCGCTTCCCCCGATACGAAGAGCGTGATCGGCCGCAATACCGAAGATCAGATGCAGATCGGCGTGTTCTGGGGCTACGTCGCGATGATGGAAGGCCTGATCGCGCGCATGCGGGCCGAAATCGGTCGCCCGGCCAAGGTGATCGCGACGGGGGGACTAGCCATCCTGTTCGATCGCCACACCACGATTTTCGATGCCGTCGAGGCCGATCTCACTCTCGAGGGCCTCGCCATTCTCGCTGAACGGAGCACCAGTTGAAGAAAGATTACACCCCCGAAGACGAACTTCTGTTCCTGGCGCTCGGCGGGTCGGGAGAGATCGGCATGAACGTCAATCTCTACGGCTGCCAGGGCAAATGGCTGATGGTCGATCTGGGCATGACCTTCGGGGCGAACGAATATCCCGGTACCGAACTCGTCTTCGCCGACCTCGATTTCATCGAGAGCCGCGTCGACGACCTGCTCGGCATCGTGCTGACCCATGCGCACGAGGACCATATCGGGGCGCTACCGTATTTCGCAGCCGACCTCGGCGTACCGCTGTTCGCCACGCCGTTCACAGCGGACCTCATCCGGCGCAAGCTGGAAGAAGCGGGCATCGCGGGCGACGTCGAGCTCAACATCATCGAAGAGGATCACGGCGAGATCGTGCTCGGCCCGTTCACCGTGACCTACATCCCCCTTGCGCACTCCATCGCGGAAGGGAACGCGCTGCTGATCGACACGCCGCACGGTCGCATCTTCCATACCGGCGACTGGAAGCTGGACGAGGACCCGATCATCGGCGCGCCCACGACCGAGGAGGAATTGCGCGCGATCGGCGACGAGGGCGTCCTGGCGCTGGTCTGCGACAGCACCAACGTCTTCAATCCCGAGCCGAGCGGATCGGAAGGCGCGGTCTATCGCGGGATTCTTGACGAGGTGAAGCGGTGGAACGGGCGCCGCGTGCTGGTGACCACCTTCGCCTCCAACGTCGCGCGGCTGCACACGCTGGGCGAAGTCGCCAAGGCGACCGGGCGTCGGCTCTGCATCGCCGGCCGCTCGCTCGACCGGATCATAGAGGTCGCGCGCGACAACGGCTATCTCGACGACTTCCCGGACGTGGTCGACTGGGATACCGCCATGGGATTGCCGCGCGGCGAGGTCCTGATCCTCGCGACCGGCGGGCAGGGCGAACCGCGCGCCGCGCTTGCCCGTATCGCGGAGGAAAACCACCCGCTGGAGCTGTCGCGCGGCGACGTGGTGCTGTTCTCCAGCCGGCAGATACCGGGCAACGAGCTCAGCATCGGCAAGGTCCAGAACCGTCTGGCCGAGCGCGGCATCGTGATGGTGACCGATCGCCAGAGCATGATCCACGTGTCCGGCCATCCCGGACGCCCGGAATTGCAGGCGCTCTACAGCTGGCTGAAACCGGAGGTGCTGGTCCCCGTGCATGGCGAGATCCGCCACATGCAGGAGCAAGCGCGCGTCGGGATCGAAAGCGGCATTCCCTCGGCGGTCGAGCAGTCGAACGGCGACATCGTCCGGCTCGCACCGGGCAAGCCCGGCCGCGTGGCGCAGATCGAGACCGGACGCCTGGTGCTGGACGGGGATTTGATCGTTCCGGCCGATGGCGAGAGCATCGTGATGCGCCGCCGCCTGGCGCGCGACGGTATCGTCATCGTCCTGCTCGGTGCTGACAACAGCGCCACGATCGAAGCGATCGGCCTGCCGCTCGACGAGGACATGGGCGACTTCATCGCGGAGGCGCGGTCGGATATTGCCGCGGCGCTGGGCAAGCTGGGGCGGCGCGAGCGCGGCGATCCCGCAGCCCGGCACGAGGCCGCGCGCCTTGCCGCGCGCCGCGCGGCCGGGCGCTGGTCGGGCAAGCGCCCGCAGGTGCGCGTGTTGGGAGCCTGATGGAATGTCGTTGGTTTCGATCGTAGCGATCTATCTGATTGTCTGGGTTTTCTGTGCCTTCATCCTGCTCCCCTTCGGCGTGCGGACGCATGACGAACTGGGGCATGAGAAGATTTCCGGGCAAGCCGACAGCGCGCCGGCGAACTTTCGCCCGTGGCGCCTCGTGATCCGGGCGAGCGTGCTGGCAGCGATCCTGACGGCCCTGTGGGTCGCGAACTGGGAGCGGGGCTGGATCACGCTCGACGACGTGAACATGATCCCGACGCCGGAACGCTTCCAGGACCGGTAGGCGGAGCGCTCAGCCGTCGCGCAGCCGCTCGATCGCCTGGGCGAGTGCGACGTAAAGTTTGCCCATGTCGGATCCAAGGAGGGTGACCGCCAGTGCGTTGCCGTCCCGGACCGAGAGCAGGGTGCGCAACAGCGCCTCGAAATCGTGGATGAAGCGGCTGACATGGTCGCGAAATTCGCCGTCGCCATCGTACAGTTCCGCGATCTCACGCGCCTCGACCGGTTCCAGCAGCGTGACCGCGCGGCGGGTGAACACGCCTCGGTCGCCGCGCAGATAGCGCGCCCACGCGGTGTCCGACACGTCGGCGGAGAGCGAGCGGGCGATATCGATCGCGTTCGAATTGAGGCTCTCGGCGATCATCGCCGCGCGGCGGCCGAAATCGGCATCGACCTGATCCTGCGCCCGCGCCCGCGCATCTTCGATCCGCGCCTCGAGATTGGCGGTGAGGTTCTCGATCTGGCCGAGCTGGAGCGCGAGCTCGTTCGCCGCCGCGCGGGCATCCTCGCTCGCGGTGTGGGAGCTTTGCGCCAGGCTGTCGATCGCGGTGCGCGCTTCGCCCTCGATCGCCTGCAGGATGCTGGCACCGCTATCCCGGCGCAGCCGATCCACCAGCGTGGTGACGGCCTTGTCACCTTCCGCGCCCACCCGCGACAGGGCGTCGCGCACCTGGCCATCGAGTTCCGAGACGGCACTGCCCAGCCGTCGCTGGATAGCCGAGGCGGTCTGCGTGCCTTCGGTATCGAGCGAGGCAACGAGCTCGCGCATGGTCTCGATATAGCCGACGAGGACTTCCGCACGTTCGCCCAGCGCGTCGCCGTCCCGGCGCGCGGCCGAGGTCTGCTCGGCGATCCGCGCGGATAGCCGCGCGTTCTCGTTCAGCCGCTCTGCGACCTCGCGGCCGAGCACGTCCACCTGTTCCAGCCCGCGATGCGCCTCGTGAATGGGTTCGGGCAGAACTTCGCGGCCGTGTCGTCCGGCAGCCTGGATGAGTTCGAGCATGCGCACGCATTCGTCGGTCAGGCGCACTATCGCCTCGTGAGTCGTGTCGACGCCTTCGCGGCTCGTTTCGATCGTCCCCTGCAGGGCCTCTCCGCTCTGCGCAATCGTCGCGCTGGCCGCTTCGCTCTTTTCGCGGACCGCCTCGAGGCGTTCGGCAAGCGCGTCCATGTCCCGCGTGGTTTTTTCGCCGTCGGTGGCGAGTTTGTGCGCGCTGATCTCGAGCGCCTCGCGGAAGCGCGCCAGCTCTTCGTCGAGCGCCGCGAACCGGCTCTCGACCTCGTCGAGCAGCGTTCTGCGGGTCGCCGCGAGCCGGTCCTCGCGCTCGGCAAGGCTTTCTTCGAATGCCTCGCCGCCCTGTTCGATCAGGCGGTCCTGCTCCTCGCAGCGCTGGCGCAGTGCGGTGAAATGGGTTGCGACCCGACCTTCCAGATTGTCGATCTGCGTTTCGAATGCGCTCAACGCCCCGTCGATGCGGTCCTGCAACCCGGCCACCCGGCGCTCGCTGTTGGCGCCATGGCTCTCCAGATTGGCAAAGCCCGACACGAGCGCCTCGAGCTGCCGGTTTGCACCGTCGCCCGCCTGCCCGATTTGGTTGGCAACGTCGCGCGCCGCGTTCGCCACCACCGGCAGGTCGTTGCGCAGGTGTTCCATGTTCGCGACCGCGGTGGCGCTGACGGTCGACAGGCGATCGACGCGCTCGCCGTTCACCACGACGAGCTCCTCCAGCCGGTCGGCGTGCTGTGAGATGGTCTCGCCCGCCACGCGGCCCAGCGTCTCCAGCCCGCGCGATTGCGCAGCGAGGAATTCGCGCGCCAGGCTCAGTTCCCGGTTCACGGTGGAGAGGCGCGCCTCGAGCATCTCCGATTCGCGCGACAGGGCGCGGGCGCTGTCGGCGAACCGACCTGCCTCGCGCGTGCTGGTGCGCATGACCAGCAGCCAGACGGACGCGACGAGGATGCAGGGGAGGGACCAGGCGGCGATCCAGTCGCGCCATTGGGCGACGGTGGTCCCGGCTTGCAGGTCGCCGCGATGGGTGAACAGGAAGAACCCGGTCCAGGCCAGGATGACGAGTGCGGCAAGGGCGGGGGCCAGCCAGTCGCTTCCGCGACGGGGCGGGACGCCGTCCTCGTCATCCGCATACCAGGGATCCGCTTCCGGCTCGGCCGGGGCAGTCGCCACCGGAGACTGCTCTTCGCCCTCCTCGAAAGTTTCCGCCTCGATCGCCGCCATTTCGCGCCCCCTTCTCATCCCGAGAGAGCTACCAAGAAACGGTTCCGATTAAACCCCGCTTTAACCGACTTGCCCTTATTTCGGGGTATGGCGTTCGAGAATGGTGCCTTTTCTGCCACGCTTGCCGCGGCCGCCGGGGACGACCCGGATTTGCAGGCGGAACTGCGGGCGGCATTCCGTGCGAGCCTGGCACAGCATATCGATTTGCTGCGCCGGTCGCGATGCGACGCCAACTGGCTCGTCAGCGCACAGCGCATTCGCAGCCTCGCCGCGAGTTTCCATGTCGACCCGCTGATTACCCTTGCGCGCGAGGCGGAAGAAACCGCGCCCGGAGACCCGGTGGTCATCCGCCGCCTGAACCAGTTTCTGTCGGATTTCGACCCCGTCTAGGCGCGGCCGTGGCGCCCCCGCGCCGCACGCCGCTTGGCTTGGACGTCCACCGCCCCTATCGCTCGCGCTCCTGTTGGTTTGGAGAGAGCGGTGCGCGCAGCCTTGCTCAGCATGTCGGAAGATGGCGCAGTGGCGGGGCGGCCGGCCGCGCTGCTCGGGCGCGACGTGCTGGAATGGCAGGCGGCCTGGGCGGTTGCGGAAGAATGCGACGAGGTTTTCCTTTTCGCGCCGCTCGCCGATGCGGGGAACCGTGTCGTTCTGTCAGTGCAGAAGCTGGTCGAGACGCACGGCGCCCGCTTTCGCATCCTGCGCGATACCCGTGGCCTGCTTGGGTGCCTCGCGCGCGACGACATCCTGCTGGTGCTGGCACCGGGCGTGCTTCCGCTGGCGGATGAGGCGCGCGGCCTCCGCGCAGGAGGGCCGGTGCTCACCCGCATCGGCGCGGAGGAGGAGAAGGCCCCACAGGATAGGCCGATGGAGTTGCTCGATGCCCATCATCGGTGGGCGGGGCTCCTGATCGTCGATGGCGCGCTGGTCGAACGGCTGACCGAGGCCGAGCCCGAATACGATACGGCGTCGAGCTTGCTGCGCCTGGCGCGAATGTCTGGCGTTAGGGAGATCGATGTGTCGCCGAGCGCTCTTGCTGCGGGGACGTGGGTGCTGCCCGATGGATCGCGGTCGGACGACGCGCTGTTCGAGCGCGTGGCAGGAGTTGCCGAACCGACGCCCTTGGAACGGTGGGTCCTGCTGCCGGCGGCGCGCCGGCTCGCGCAGTCCGCGAATGGGTTTCGCGGCGCTCTGGTACTTGCCATTGTCACCGCCCTCGGGACGACTGCGGGCGCGGCGCTCGGTTGGCATATTACCGCCATCGCCCTTGCGATCCTGTCCCTTTCCGCTTGGCGCCTGACCGGCATAATTCGGCGGGCGAGCGACCCTGCGGCGTGGGTTCAGGGCGGTCGAATGGGGCTCGACCTCATGCAATTGTGGCCCAACCTCGTCGCGACGATCACGCTCGCCGATGCATTCTTACGCGGCATCGACCTTCCGATCGCGGCCTTCCTCGCGCTCACGCCGGTGATCGTCTGGAACCTTGCGGCCTTCGCGAAGGCGCCGCGGATCGCTCCGTTCGGGGATCGCGAAGCGTTGTGGGGCTTGATCCTTATCGGCGGGGCGCTCGGTTCGTGGCTCGGCGGTGCCGCGCTGGCCGCGCTGATGGCCGTAGGCGGTTTGGCGAAGACTCTGCGGATATTCCCTCGCATAACGGGCAATTAACCACACGCGGCTAAGGCCACGGTATGATCGACCCGAATTCGGCTCCCGACACTGCGCACGACAGCACCCGCGAACGTGCCGCCACCGCCCTGCGCAACGCGCTGGCGCATGAGCGGGTCGTGACGCGCGGGGCTTTGCAAGCGCTGCCCAACCTGCTCGGCGGCGGGGAGGGCCTCTTGGGGCAGGATGTCGTGGCGCGTGTCGCCGGCATGACAGGTTCGCTCGCGCACCGGCTCACCGGTCAGCTCTCGGACAAGCCCGACCCGGAACGGGAACGGGCGATCGCTGCGCGCCTTGCTCGCGAACCGGACGTACTCGCATATCTGCAGGCGCTCGCGCTCGAATTTCGTGTTGGTCAGCGGCTGTTCCGCGACCATGCGCTGGACCCGGTCGCTTCTCCCACCCTGTCGGAATTCGTTGGATCGGGCGAACCGGCCCTGTCTTCTATTGTCGCGGCGGTCCTGGCCGCACAGGCACGCTTCTGCGGCTACATGGCGGCGATGGAACTGCCGATCGGCGAACTTCCGGCGGAACTGTTTCATGCCGCAATCGCCTGCGCACAGAGCGAGAGCGAGCGCCCGTTTCCCGCCGATGCGCGCAAATCGTATGTCGAGGCGGACGGTCGCCTTTCGCTGCTCGACCAGCTCGCCACCGCCTTGCTCGGGCAGGACGGCCATCCTCCCGATTTGCGGCGCGACGGACTTGCGCTGTTCCTCAGCCGCATCGCCATGAAAAGCGGCCATGACCGCGCGGACCTTGTCCTCAGCCTGTCCTCACGCGATAGCCTCGCGTTCGCGCTCGTATTGCTGGCCGCGGATCTCCAACCGACCGAGGCGGCGCGGCAGTTCGCGCTGATCTGTCCCGAGGCGCGGCTGCCCGGCGGACTATGGGAAACGACCGCCGCAAAGGCGCGAAGCCTGCTCGAAACGCCTGCCGAGGGAGCGGGCGCATGAAGACGCCGGCCGGTCCCGCCAAGGGGCACGCCCTGACCGATGGCGCCGATCGCCTGGTGTCGGCCGACGAGCCGCTGGCGGGGCTCCAGCTTCGATGCGGCGGTGACATTCCCGGCGAAATCGCGATACCCCAGTTGCGCGAGGCGATCCGCCGAACGCGCGAACTGGATTTGCGCACCGCACGCTATATCCGCGCTTTCGATGGCGAGGACGAGATCGTCAGTTGGGTGGAAATTTCGCCCCGCGACGATGCCGAAGAAGGCTGTGAAGTTCGCGTCTCGAGCTGGCAGGCCACCGCCGGGATCGTGACCGACGACGCCGTTTCCGCCAATCGCCGCGACGTCATCGACGGCGCGATGGCGGAACTGCGTGCGCAGTTGGACAGCGAGCAGGCCATATTGAGCGTCCAGTCCGACGCGCCCGACCTGCAAAAGCTGGTCGAGCGGATGCAGCGCTCATCCGCCACGCCGTGGACCGAATTCGTGGACATTCCGGGCTCCCAGCACGTGCAGCCGCTCCACTGGCGCCTGCTCGATCACACCAGCTGCACGATCGACGGAAGCCCGCGCAACTGGACCGCACGCCTTCTGCCGCTCGGCCCGCCGCCTGCCGGGGCGAACGGGTTCGAACTGCTGCTGATCGCGGACCGCGCGTGGGTCGAACGGCGCGAGCGACGGCGCGACCAGCGTTCGATCGACGAACGTGCGATCGCCCGGGACCTTACCCCCGTTCTGCGCCAGCCAATCTCGCGGATCATCGCCAACGCCGAAACGATCCGGTCGAGGCTCGCCGGTCCGCTCGGCGACGCATACAGCGAATACGCGGCCGACATCGCCGCGGCAGGGCAACACCTGCTGTCGCTGGTCGACGATCTCGCCGATCTCGAAGTGGTCGAGGCGGCCGATTTCGAAACGGCACCCGACCGCATCGACCTGTCCGACGTGGCGCGGCGCGCGGCGGGGATCCTGGGCGTGCGCGCTCAGGAAAAGGGCATCATCCTGCGCGTTCCTGCAGAGGGCGCGTCGCAACCGGCTATCGGCGAGTTTCGCCGGGTCCTGCAGGTGCTTCTGAACCTTGTGGGCAACGCTATCAAATATTCGCCCGCGGGTTCGGCAGTTGACATCGGCATCGGCGCGCGCGGCGACACCGCGTTCATCGCCGTGCGCGATGCGGGCCCCGGTCTCGATACCGAGCAGCAAAGCCGGATTTTCGCAAAATTCGAACGTCTGGGGCGCAGCGGGGACGGGGGATCGGGTCTTGGCCTCTACATTTCGCGCCGCCTGGCCCGCGCCATGGGTGGCGACATCCACATACAAAGCGAGCCGGGCAAGGGAGCGATCTTCACGCTGACCCTGCCCGGCTCGCCGGAGGACTAGGCGCCCCGTTGCGGGGCGCCGTCGGTTCGATTTACTTGCGCTGGTCCACGGGGATGTAGCTGCGCTCGGTCGGGCCGGTGTAGAGCTGACGCGGACGACCGATGACCTGGCCGGGATCGGAAATCATTTCGTTCCACTGCGCGACCCAGCCCACAGTGCGGGCGAGTGCGAACAGCGCGGTGAACATCGTGGTCGGGAACCCGATCGCGGACAGGATGATGCCCGAATAGAAATCGACGTTCGGGAAAAGCTTCTTTTCCTTGAAGTAGTCGTCGTTCAGCGCGAGCTCTTCCAGGCGCAGCGCGGTCTCGAACACGGGGTCGTCGACCTTCAGCGCCTCGAACACTTCGCGCACGGTCTTCTGCATGACCGTCGCGCGCGGATCGTAGTTCTTGTACACGCGATGGCCGAAGCCCATCAGGCGGAACGGATCGTTCTTATCCTTGGCCCGCTCGATGTAATGCGGGATCTTGTCCGGGGTGCCGATCTCACGCAGCATGTTGAGCGCCGCCTCGTTCGCGCCGCCATGCGCCGGGCCCCACAGGCAGGCGATACCGGCCGCGATGCAGGCGAACGGATTGGCGCCCGAGGAACCGGCGAGCCGCACAGTTGAGGTCGACGCGTTCTGTTCGTGATCCGCGTGGAGGATGAAGATGCGATCCATCGCGCGCTCGACCGCCGGATGCAGTTCGTATTCCTCCGCCGGCACGCCGAAGGTCATGCGCATGAAATTGCCGGTGTAGGACAGGTCGTTCTGCGGCTGCATGAAAGGCTGGCCGATCGAGTACTTGTAGGCCCATGCCGCGATGGTGGGCATCTTCGCGATCAGGCGGTGCGAGCTGATCGTGCGGTGCTCGGGATCGGAGATGTCGGTGCTGTCGTGATAGAATGCGGACAGTGCGCCGACCACGCCGCACATGATCGCCATCGGGTGCGCGTCGCGGCGGAAGCCCTGGTAGAACTGCCGCAGCTGATCGTGCAGCATCGTGTGGCGGGTGATCGTGTAGTTGAAATCGTCCAGTTCCTGCTGCTGCGGCAGCTCGCCGTTGAGCAGCAGGTAGGCGACTTCGGTGAAGCTCGAGTGCTCGGCCAGTTCGCCGATCGGATAGCCGCGGTGAAGCAGCACGCCTTCTTCGCCGTCGATGAAGGTCAGCGCGCTCTCGCAAGCGGCGGTGGATTTATACCCGGGGTCGAAAGTGAAGCACCCGGTCGAGCCGTACATCTTGCGGATATCGACCACATCGGGGCCGCACGACCCCTTGAGAACGGGAAAATCTTGTGTTTTGCCTGCCAGTTCCAGTGTTGCGGTCTTGTCCGCCATATTGGGCCTCCTTGGTTTCGTTCAATCGCTCAACGTACGGGCCTGCGCGTCGATCCGGGCAAGGGACTCTTCCCGGCCCAGCAAGACGAGCACGTCGAAAATTCCGGGCGACACGGTCGTGCCGGTCAGGGCTGCGCGCATGGGCTGCGCAAGCTTGCCGAGGCCTGTTTCGAGGCGCTCCGCAAGGGCCTTCGTCGTGGCCTCCAGGGTTTCGCTTGTCCAGTCGTTTTCGGCGCCCAGCGCGCGCGATACGGCGGCCAGCCGCTCTCTCGCCTCGTCGTCCAGCAGCGCGGCGGCCTTGTCGGCCAGCGTCAGTGGGCGCGTCTTGAACAGGAAGGCGGCGCCTTCGGCCAGTTCGTTCATGTTCTTCGCGCGCGGCTTGAGTTCGGGCATCGCGCGCTGCAGCAGATCGCGATCCGCCTGCGGCCCGATCATGTCGCCCACCAGCGCCGCCAGCCGTGCATCGTCGGCCTCGCGGATATAGTGGCCGTTGAGGTTCTCGAGCTTCTTGAGGTCGAAGCGCGAGGGGCTGCGCCCCACCCCATCGAGCGAGAACAGCGCGATCGCTTCCTCGCGCGTGATTTCCTCGCGGTCGCCGTGACCCCAGCCCAGCCGCAACAGATAGTTGAACAGCGCCTCGGGCAGGATACCCAATTCATCGCGATAGGCCTCGACGCCGACCGCGCCGTGCCGCTTCGACAACTTGGCACCGTCGCTGCCGTGGATCAGCGGGACGTGCGCATAGACAGGCTCGCGCCAGTCCTCGCCGATCGCCTGCATGGTGCGGATGATCGGCAATTGCCGGAACGCGTTGTTGAGGTGGTCGTCGCCGCGAATGATATGGGTGCAGCCCATGTCCGCATCGTCCACCACGACCGCCAGCATGTAGGTCGGCGTGCCGTCCGCGCGCAGGATGATGTAGTCGTCTATCTCGCTGTTCGCGACCCGGACGGTGCCCTGCACCGCATCCTCGATCACCGTTTCGCCGTCTTGCGGCGTCTTCAGGCGGATTGTGTAAGGCGCGCCTGCCGGTGCCTCGGCGGGATCGCGATCGCGCCAGCGACCGTCGTAGCGCAGCGGCTGCTTGTTGGCGCGCTGTTGCGCCCGCATCTCTTCCAGCTCTTCCGGAGTGGCGAAACACTTGTAGGCGTGGCCGTGGGCGAGCAGCAGGTTCGCAACTTCGGCATGGCGCTCGGCCCGCTCGGACTGGAAGACGGGCGGGGCATCGTAGTCGAGGCCCAGCCAGTCGAGCCCTTCCATGATCTTCTCGATCGCGTCCTGCGTCGATCGCTTGCGGTCGGTATCCTCGATCCGCAGCAGCGCCTTGCCGCCGTGGTGGCGGGCGAACAGCCAGTTGAAGAGCGCGGTGCGCGCGCCGCCCAGATGCAGATAGCCTGTCGGCGAGGGGGCGAAGCGCGTGACCACCGGTGTGGGCGCGGCGCTGCTGTCGCTTGCCATCGGGCGAGCCTTCCTTTCAAATTAGATCGTGGCGAACAGCAAGATGCCAGAGGTGCCCATGGGGGCGGGCCCCGGCCCGGCGGATGCTGCAATGCAGCACGTGCCTTGGCACCCGCGCGCCCGCTTGTCCAGCATGGCCGGGGCGCTCGACCGATGGCTCGAACGGGCGGGCTTCGACAGGGCGCCGTGGCTTGCCGTGGTCCTGGCGGCGGGGATCGGGTGCTGGTTCGTTCTCCCGCATTCCTGGCAATGGACAGCCGCGATCATCGCGGCCGCCGCGCTGGCGTTGCTTGGTCTGGCGATGTCGAGACGCGGGACGGTTCCGCATCTCGGAAGCGCGGCTTTCGCGGTCGGGATCACCTTCGCCCTCGGGGTCGCGCTGATCTGGGCGCGATCCGAAACGGTTGGGGCGGCGCCCATCGCCAATCCGCAGATCGTGGCGATGGACGCACGGGTCATGGGCGTGGAGGAGCAGCCGGCGCAGGATCGCACCCGCCTCGTCCTCGCCTATCGCGACCGGGAAACGGGCGTCGCGCGCAAGGTGCGGGTGAATGTCCCCCAGGATCGCATGGTTCCGGGCATGGCGGCGGGCGCTCTTGTGCGGTTGCGGACCCGTCTGATGCCGCCGGCGGCGCCGATGGTGCCGGGCGCATACAATTTCGCGCGGACCGCGTGGTTCGACGGCTTGGCCGCGACCGGATCGCTGCTGGGAGAGGTCGAGGTGCTGCGCCCGGCCGATGGCGGGGGCGTGTTCGACCGTGCCGGGCATGCGCTGTCGCGGCATGTGCGCGCGCAACTGGACGGTCCCGAGGGCGCCATCGCCGCCGCCTTCGCCAGCGGCGACCGGGGCGCGATCCCCGATGCGGACACGGAGGCGATGCGCGATGCGGGGCTGACGCACCTGCTGTCGATCAGCGGCCTGCATGTGAGCGCGGTCATCGCCGCGGTGTATCTGCTTGCCCTGCGCCTGCCGGCACTGTGGCCATGGCTTGCGCTGCGCACCCGGTTGCCGGTGGTGGCAGCGGGCGCGGGCGCTTTGGCCGGGATCGGATACACGCTGCTGACCGGGGCCGAAGTGCCGACCGTGCGCAGTTGCATCGGCGCGCTGCTGGTGCTGCTGGCGCTGGCGATGGGCCGCGAGCCCCTGAGCCTGCGCATGGTCGCCGTTGCGGCAGCGGTCGTCATGCTGCTGTGGCCAGAATCCGTCGTCGGCCCCAGTTTCCAGATGAGTTTCGCCGCGGTCATCGCGATTGTCGCGTTTCATAATGCCGGCCCCGTGCGCCGGTTTCTCGGGCCCCGCGACGAGAGCCTGTCGCGCCGGTTCGTGCGGCACGTATTCGTTCTTCTCGTGACCGGCTTCGTCATCGAGCTCGCGCTGATGCCGATCGTCCTCTTCCACTTTCACCGCGCTGGTCTCTACGGTGCCTTCGCGAATGTCGTGGCGATCCCGCTGACGACGTTCGTCAGTATGCCGCTGATCGCGTTCGCGCTGTTGCTCGACGCCATCGGGCTGGGCGGGCCCGTCTGGTGGCTGGTGGGCATGTCGCTCGATCTGTTGCTGACAATCGCGCATTTCGCGGCGTCGCAACCCGGTGCCGTCAAGATGGCGCCGCAAATGGGGGAAGGGACCATCGCCCTTTTCGTCATGGGCGGACTGTGGCTCGCGCTGTGGAGCGGCCGGGCACGCCAGTGGGGTTTCGCCCCGGTCGGCCTGGCGACCGCCCTGATGCTGGCGACGCCCGCACCCGACATCCTCGTCGGGCGGGACGGGCGCCATGTCGGGATAGCCGACGGGGCGGGCGGGCTCGTCATGCTGCGCCGCAGCCGATCGGACTACGCTCCCGAAACTTTACTGGAACTTGGCGGGCGCGGAGCGCACAGCGTTCCCATCGATGATTCGCCGCTGGCCCGCTGCAATCGCGATTTCTGCACGCTGGCGCTCCCACGGGGTGGGCGAACCTGGCAGGTGTTGATGGCCCGCAGCCGGGACCTCGTTCCCGAGCGCGCTCTCGCCGCAGCGTGCGAGCGGGCCGATATCGTCATCGCCGATCGCTGGCTGCCGGGGAGTTGCACCCCGCGCTGGATGAAGGCGGACCGCCGTTCGCTGGGGGAAAGCGGCGGTCTCGCGCTCTATCTCGAAGAGGGAAGGGCCGTCTCGGTGGCCGACGGGGAGGGCGATCACGGTTGGTGGCACCCCGAGGAGCGCGCCGCCAACCGCTAGTCATTTCCCGCCGGCCGAGGCCGGACGATCAGTGGTAGCGCCGGAGCAGGCCTGCCAGGCGTCCCTGCACCTGTACCTGGGTCGGATCGTAGACCTGCGACTGATAGGCCCCGTTCGCCGGATCGAGCCGGATCTGGCCATGGTCGCGGTGCAGATATTTCAGCGTCGCTTCCGCATTATCGACCAGCGCGACGACGATCTCGCCATCGCGCGCGGTGTCGGTTCGCCTGATGAGCGCATAATCGCCGTCGAAGATGCCGGCCTCGATCATCGAGTCGCCCGATACCTCCAGCGCGTAATGGTCGCCGGGGCCCAGAAGAGCGGCGGGCACCGGCAGGCTCTGCGCGTCCTCCAGCGCCTCTATCGGCGCGCCAGCCGCGATCCGCCCATGCAGCGGTATCTCGATCACGTCGTTCGCCGGTTGCGGCGCGCGCGGCGGCGACTTGGCCGCGGTGACGACATCGTTCGCCGGCCTGGGTGCGGCCTGCCCCGCAAGCGCATCCTCGGGGCTTTTCAAAATCTCGAGCGCACGGGCGCGATTGGGAAGACGGCGGATGAAACCGCGTTCCTCCAGAGCGGAGATCAGGCGATGCACACCCGACTTGCTCTTGAGATCCAGCGCTTCCTTCATCTCTTCGAAGGATGGGGAAATGCCGGTTTCTTCCAGCCGCTGCTGGATGAACCGAATCAAGGCGTGCTGCTTGGCCGTCAGCATGGAATGGCTCCCGCGATCTTTGTTCCATTCACCCGCCGAATGGCGAACGAATACGGAACAATTAGGAAACGGATTTTATCGCGTCAAGTAATTCCGCCATTCCCGATCCAATAGGCGGGTACGAGCGTTCCTGCCGGAACACGCTCGCCGTGGATCGGACGATCGATGAGCGCATCGGCACAGGCCAGCGCGGCCAGCGCGCTGCTGTCCTGCTCGTCCAGCGGCATGAGGGCTTCGCCCGTCCAGCGAGCCCGCAGGAACTCGCGCCGGGGGCCCCCTGTCTCCAAGTCGCAACCGAGGGGAAGGGGCAGCGCGCGCGAGATGGGGGCGGCCGCGCCGGCGAGCCTGCGGATCGCGGGCAACATGAAATGCAGGCCGGTGACGAAGGTCGACACCGGGTTGCCGGGCAATCCCAGGATGACTTGCGCGCCGCGTCGCGCCACCATCAGAGGTTTGCCGGGCTTCATCGCCACCCGCCAGAAGGCGATCGAGGCCCCGACCCGCTCCAGCGCGGGCCGAACCAGATCGTGATCGCCGACCGATGCGCCGCCCGATATGACGAGAAGGTCCGCATCCGCGTGGCGCTCGAACGCGGCGGTCAGAGCGTCCAACCGGTCGGGCACGGGGTCGTCCTGCCTAATCGCGCAAGGAAGCGAGGCTGCCATCGCGTGCAGCATCGCGGCGTTGCTGGCCGGAATCTGGTGCGGTGCGCAGCTGGCGGGATCGGCGGAGAGCTCGTCCCCGCCTTCCAGGATCGCGACGCGCGGCGCGGACACCACCTCGAGCGTAGCGTGCCCGGCGGAGCGGGCGAGGGCCAGCGCCGCCGCGTTCACTCGCATCCCGGCCTCGAGAAGCACGTCCCCTTCCGCGAAATCGAACCCGCGCCGCCGGATGGTCCGCGCCGATGGGGCGTCGCGGGCGGTCAGGCTGGAGCCGGAGAGGGCGGCGTCTTCCTGCAACAGGATCGCTTCGCCGCCATCGGGCACGATCGCGCCGGTGGAGATACGCGTCGCCTCGCCCGCGCCGATCCGCCCTGCAAACGGCTCCCCACAGCGGCTTTCGCCCACGATCCGCCAGGGGGCCGTTCCTGCCACGGCATAGCCATCCATCGCCGAGAGATCCGCCGGGGGCTGCGTGCGGCGCGCACGCATGGGAGCAGCGAGATAGGGCCTCACCGCCTCGTTCACCGGGACGGTCGTCGCCGGTCGGGGTTGCAGCAAGTCGAGCAGGTTCGCCTGCGCATCCTCCAGCGGAATGGGCGGCGTCACGCGGGCGCCTGCCAGTCGCCCGAACGCCCGCCGCTCTTGGAAAGGAGGCGCACCTCCTCGATCACCATCGCCTTGTCGACCGCCTTCGCCATGTCGTAGATCGTCAGCAGGGCGAGCGAGACGGCGGTCAGCGCCTCCATCTCGACCCCCGTTTTCGCGGTCAGCGCCGCCGTCGCCTGGACGTGCACGGCGTCGGCCTCCACCACGCAGTCTATCGCGACGCTGTCGAGGCCGATCGGGTGGCAGAGCGGGATCAGTTCGCCGGTCTTCTTCGCCGCCATGATGCCCGCGATCCGCGCGGCGGCCAGTACGTCACCCTTGGGTAGGGTGCCCTCGCGAATGGCGCGAAGCGCGGCCTGCGACATGCGAATGCGCCCGGCTGCGACCGCCTGCCGCCGGGTCGCCGTCTTCGCGCCGACATCGACCATGCGGGCCTCGCCCTGTTCGTCGAGATGGGTAAGCTGCGTCATGATACCTCTCAATGGCGCCGGCGGAGCGACCAGACGGCCTGGCCGATACCGAACAGCATCAGGATCGCGCCCCACAACACCCACTGGCGATCGTTGGCCATGAAGCTGTCGAGGAAGGCGATGTTGAGGCCCTGCAGGATCCAGATGCCGCCCATAATCATCATCAATACGCCCAGCAGCGTGCTGACAAGGCGGAACACGCCGTCGAAAAGCCTGGTCATTGTGCGATCCTTTCGCGCTGCTCGCATTGCTCGGCCGATGCGGCAAAGTCCTACAGGATGGAACACCTGGAACACAGTCCAGGGCCCGAAAAAAGCCCGCTCGCGCGGGGGAGTCCGAATGTTCGATGGCCAAGGCGAAAGTCGAAGCGACGCATGGCGCGACCATGGCGCATCGCATCGCAGTAGGACAGCCGCTAGTCGCCTTGAAGCAACCGCCGCGTCGCCGCCTCGACATCGTCCTGGCGCATCAGGCTCTCGCCGACCAGGAAGCAGCGCACGCCGTGGCGGGCGAGGATCTGACAATCGGCGTGGCTGGCGATCCCGCTTTCCCCCACCAGCACAGCGCCATCGGGCGCCTGCGGGGCAAGGTGCGAGGTGATCGCAAGATCGGTTTCGAACGTCTTGAGATTACGGTTGTTTATGCCGAGGAGCTGCGACTTCAGCTGCGCCGTGCGCTCCATTTCCGACGCATCGTGGACTTCCACCAGAACGTCCATGTCGTGCGCGCGGGCGGCATCCTCTATCTCCACCATCTGTGCGTCGGACAGTGCGGCGACGATCACCAGCACCGCATCCGCGCCCAGCGCGCGGGCTTCCTCGCATTGCCAGGGATCGACCATGAAATCCTTGCGCAGGACCGGCAGGTCGCACGCGGCGCGCGCCTCCACCAGATACCGGTCATGGCCCTGGAAATAGGGTTCGTCGGTCAGGACGGACAGGCAGGCCGCACCCCCGGCGGCGTAGGCGCGGGCATGGGCAGTGGGCTCGAAATCCTGGCGGATCAGCCCTTTGGAGGGCGAAGCTTTCTTGATTTCCGCAATCAGGCCGAACCCCTCCCGGCTCCGGTCCCGCAATGCCGCCTCGAACCCGCGAGGTGCGGTTTGTGCCGCGATGCGATCGCGCAGTTCGGTGGCGGTCGTGGTGGCCTTGCGCCGCGCAACGTCGGAACGCTTCGCATCGCAGATCTCGAACAGTTTGTTCATGGTGCTCACTTCGCCAGTTCGATCCAACGCCCGAGCAATTCCTCGGCCGCGCCGCTATCGAGTGCCTCGGCCGCGCGCGCGGCGCCGTCCGCCCAGTCCGAGGAGACGCCTGCGACCAGCATGGCCGCGGCGGCGTTGAAGCACACCGCGTCGCGATAGGGACCGGGAGAGCCTGCCAGCAGCGCCTTCAGCGCCTTCGCGTTGTGCAGACTGTCGCCGCCGCGAATGGCCTCTACCGGCGCGTGGCGCAGCCCGGCGGCGGAGGCGTCGACGCGGCTCATCTCGAAATCGTTGCCGCGCACGACGGCGACCTCGTTACCGGCCGCGAGGCTCAGTTCGTCGAGCCCTTCGTCGCCGCTGACGATCATGGTCCAGTCACTGCCGAGGCGGGCTTTCGCGCCGGCATAGATCGGGACGTAGGCGGGCCGCGCGATGCCGATCAGCTGGCGGGTGACCTGCGCCGGATTGCACAGCGGCCCCATCAGGTTGAAGATCGTGCGGCGCCCCAGGCGCTGGCGGATGGGCTGAATCCGCGCCATCGCCGGATGGTGGTTCTTCGCGAAGAGGAAGCAGATGCCGATCTCTGCCAGCGTCCGTTCCGCGGTGCGGCCGGCCGCCTCCATGTCGAGGCCGAGCGCCTCCAGCGTGTCGGCCGCGCCCGACTTGCTGCTCGCCGCGCGGTTGCCGTGCTTGGCGACCGGCACGCCGCAGGCCGCCACGACCAGGCTGACCGCGGTGGAGACGTTCAGCGTGTGATGCCCATCGCCGCCGGTTCCGCATACGTCGATCGCGCCGTCGCGCGCAGAGATGGGCACCATACGTTCGCGCAGGGCGCGCGCCGCGCCCGCGATTTCCTCCGCCGTTTCCCCGCGATCCGACAGCTCGGTGAGGAAGCGGGCGATTTCCTCCTCGGCGGGCGTTCCGTCGAGGATGAGGCCGAAGACCTCCTCCGCCTGCGCCTCGGTCAGGTGCGGTTCGGGGCCGGGCAGGGTCGTCATGCGGCCTTCCCCGAAGGCGCCACGGCCTCCATGCCGCACAGGCGCAGGAAATTGGCGAGGAGTGCGTGGCCGTGCTCGGTCGCGATGCTCTCGGGATGGAACTGCACCCCGTGGATCGGAAATTCTGCGTGGCGGAAACCCATCACGCTGGTCCCGTCGAGGCCCGGCGTCTCGCTGGTCGCGTTGACCTGCAGCACATCCGGAATGTCTTCCACCACGAGCGAGTGATAGCGCGTCGCGGTAAAGGGCGAGGGCAGCCCCGCGAAGACCCCGGTCCCATCGTGATCCACCGGGCTCGTCTTTCCGTGCATCAGGCCGCCGCGCACCACGCGGCCGCCGAAATGCTGGCCGATCGCCTGGTGGCCGAGGCATACGCCCATCAGCGGAGTGGCGGCATCGGCGCAGGCGGCGACGAGGTCGAGGCTGATGCCCGCCTCGTTCGGGGTGCAGGGGCCGGGCGAGATCAGGACGCCCTTCGCCCCGGTCGCCAGCGCAGCTTGCGCGGACAGCGCATCGTTGCGCTCCACCCGCACCTCGGCGCCCAGTTCCATGAGATAGTGGACCAGGTTGAAGGTGAAGCTGTCGTAATTGTCGATGACCAGGATCACGGCGTCTTGCCCGCCAGCTCGTCGGTCGCACGCACGAGGCCGTCGATGATCCCCGCCTCGCTCGCCGAATGACCCGCATCGTGAACGATCCGCAGGTCGGCCTCGGGCCAGGCCTGCTTGAGCGCCCAGGCGGAGGTGGGCGGGGTGCAGATGTCGTGGCGGCCCTGCACGATGATGCCGGGAATTCCCGCCAGCCTGCCGACGTCGCGCAGCAACTGGTCCTCTTTCAACCAGAAGCCTTCGCGGAAGAAGTGGGCGGAGATGCGCGCCATCGGCACGGCCTTCGCCGCGTCGGCATAATCTTCGATCAGCTCGGGCTTGGGCAGCAGGGTCGCGACCTGCCCTTCCCAGATCGACCACGCCCGCGCCGCTTCCTGCTTGGCGGTTTCGTCGTCGCCGGACAGGCGGCGGTAATAGGCCTCGATCAGCTCGCCCCGCTCGCCTTCCGGGATGACGGAGACGAAATCGTCCCACGCCTCGGCCATGATCTCGCTCGCGCCGTAGCGATAGAGCCAGTCGAGTTCCTTCTGCCGGGCGAGAAACACGCCGCGCAGAACCAGCTCGCTGACCCGTTCCGGGTGCTTCTGCGCATAGGCGAGCGCGAGGGTGGAACCCCAGCTGCCGCCGAACGCCTGCCATTTGTCGTGACCGCACATTTCGCGCAATCGCTCCACATCGGCGACGATGGTCCAGGTATCGTTGTGCGCCAGCTCCGCGAAAGGCGTGGACTTGCCGCATCCGCGTTGGTCGAACAGCAGCACGTCGTAAAGAGCGGGATCCCACTGGCGCCGGTGATCGGGGCTCATCCCGCCGCCGGGGCCCCCGTGCAGGAAGACCGCAGGTTTTGCGCCGGGCGTGCCGACCCGCTCGTAATAGAGCGCGTGGCCGTCGCCCACGTCCAGCATGCCGCTGTCATAGGGTTCGATCGGCGGATAGAGGGTGCGGGCGTATTCGATCATTGCGGGTCCTTTCGCTCTATCACCAGCATGGGGCCGAGCGGGGCCCGGGCATCCATGCGCTGCGCCGCCGGATTCCACAGCGACGAGACATTGCCGTCGAGATAGAGCGCGTCGGGAGTTTTCGCCACGTCGCGGAAATAACGCGCGAAGCTGCCAAAGCTGATCGGGCCTTCCGAAATCGCGAAATGCGCGCGCCCTTTCGTATCGACGCCCACGCCGTTGCGGATATTGCGCGAGGGACCGTTCTCCGCGAATTCGGAATGCAGCTTGCCGTCGATGACCAGCATCGGTCCGCTTTGCGTGCCGAAATCGGGCCGGTCGCTGACATTGGCGTAGAAATCGGCGCTGGTGCGCACATGCCACTTGCCCTTCGCGCCGTAGAACACGCCGTTGGGCTTCATGTGGAAATTGCCCGCGCCATCCGCCTGATTGAGTTCCTTTTGCCGGTCGCCATTGCGCACGAAATAGCCGATCGGCTTGCCGTCCTTGTCGAACATACCCGCATTGACCGCGAAGGCGACACTGCCGGCTTCCGATCCCATCGCCTTCTTCAAGCTGGCGAAGCTGCGGTAGGGCGGCGTACCCAGCGAGGTCAGGATAACGTGCTTCGCCGGGTCGGCGATGCAGTCGGTGATCGCGATGCCTTCGAAGACCGTGCGCGTACAGGCACCGGCGGTGACGGGCGTGGGGGTCGGCGCAGGCGCCGTCGCGGCAGGGGTGGTCGATCCGACCGGCAAGGCTTTCCCGCTGCCGATCTCCGTGCGCAGGACCGGCTTGCCTTCGGGCTGCCGGTCGCACGCGGCGAGCGTCAGGGCGAGGCCGAAGGGCGCGAGGAGCAGGGCGGCCTTCACTGGCCGTATCCCGGCTCGGCGGCAACACGGATTGCCTCGCGCGCGGCGGCTAGCAGGGCGCCCGCCTTCGCCTCGCATTCCCGCTGTTCGGATGCGGGGTCGCTATCGGCGACGATCCCGGCGCCGGCCTGCACATGCATGGTGCCGTCCTTCACCACCGCGGTGCGCAGCACGATGCAGGAATCGAAGCTGCCGTCGGGCGCGAAATAGCCGACGCCGCCGGCATAGGCGCCGCGCGTCTCCGGCTCCAGCTCCGCGATAATCCCGCATGCGCGGATCTTGGGCGCGCCGCTGACGGTGCCGGCGGGAAAGCCCGCGAACAGCGCGTCCAGCGCGTCGCGGCCCGGGGCGAGATCGCCCACCACATTGCTGACGATGTGCATGACGTGGCTGTAACGTTCGATCCCAAAGCTGTCGGTCACCTCCACCGTGCCGCTGCGTGCGACGCGACCGACGTCGTTGCGCCCCAGGTCGAGCAGCATCAGGTGCTCGGCGCGCTCCTTGGGATCGGCCAGCAGGCTTGTCTCCGCCGCCTTGTCCGCTGCGGTGTCGGCCCCGCGCGGCCGCGTCCCGGCGATGGGGCGGATCGTCACCTGCCCATCGCGCAGGCGGACCAGGATTTCCGGGCTGGAGCCGACCACGGCGAAGCCGGGCAGATCGAGGAAGTAGAGGAACGGCGACGGATTGACCCGGCGCAGCGCGCGATAGAGCGCGATTGGCGGCAGCGGGAATGGGCAGGTGAAACGCTGCGCCAGCACCACCTGGAAGATGTCGCCGGCGACGATGTAGTCCTTCGCGCGCTCTACCATGGCGCGATAGCTTTCGCCCGGCAGTTCGGCGGCGAGGGCCGCCACAGGCAAGTCGGCGTGGGACGCCACCGCCGGAACCGGCCCGGAAAGGCGGCGCTCGGCCTCGTCGATCCGGTCGGCCGCGCGGGCGATCGCTTCTGCCGGATCGCCGTTGCCGGGCCACAGGGGGGCGACCATGAACACCGCGTCGCCAAGCGAATCGAAGACCAGCAGCAGGGTCGGGCGGGCGAAGACCATGTCCGGCAGGTCCAGCGGGCTTTGCGGCGCGCGCGGCAGGCGTTCGATCCGGGCAATCGTCTCGTAGGCGAAATAGCCCACGAGGAAGGCGAGGGCAGGCGGCAACCCTTCCGGCACGTCGAGGCGGCACTCGCTTACCAATGCGCGCAGCGCCGCCACGGCATCGCCGTCACACGTCTCGAATGCGGCGCGGTCGCGCTGCCAGGCGCGATTGATGGAGGCGGTTTGCGCATCGGCCCGGAACATCAGGTCGGGATCGAGCCCCAGCAGGCTGTAGCGCCCGCGAACTTCGCCTCCCTCGACCGATTCGAGCAGGAAATCGCCGCGCTCGGGCTCCATCAGTTTCAGGGCGGCACCGACCGGCGTTTCGGTATCGGCGACGATCCGGCGCCAGACGACGCCGCCCGCACCGCGATCCAGGGCGTGGCGGGCGTCGTCTGCGTTTTCGATCCGGCTGTCGGTCGCGGCCAAGACTCAGCTTCCGCCGGCGAGCTGCTGCCGCACCGCTGCGATCGCGTCCCCGTTCCGCTTCACGCCGACATCGGCGCGGATCGCGTTGCGCAGCTGCTCGGCATATTCCTGGCCCAGCGTGCTGCCGAGCTGGGCGCGGACCTGCGCGAACAGCGGATCGTCGGCGGAGAAGGTCGCGGGCTCGATCTTGTCGAGATCGACGATGAACCACCCGCCGTCGCGCGGGGCGGCCAGCCGCTTCGTGGTGTTCTGGGCCATGCTGAAGAACAGCGCCAGCGGCGGGATGACGCCCTGGCGGTTGCGCAGCAATTCCTCGCGGGTGAGGTTGAGCTGCTCGACCGGCGGGAGCCGCTTGTCCTCGGCCGCCATCGCCTGTTGCAGCGACTGCCCCTTCTTCATGCGATCGAGCACGCGCTGCGCCGCCTTCTTCGCGGCGTCGGAGCCTTGGGCGAGGCGCCAGTCGGCCACCACGTCCTCGCGGATTTCCTTCAGCGGCGCCGCGGCGGACGGCGTGATGTCGCCCGCCTCGAACAGCAGGAACTGTTCGCCCGGCTTCACCTCGGCAAGCTGGGGCTGGCCTTCCTGCATCTGGAACGCGGTCTGCAGCGCGGGTGCCAGTACCTCGGGCGCGGTTTCCTGCGGCCCGCCGCCATAGACCTGGCCCGAACCCACGATCGGCTTCGTCGCCTGGACCTGGGCGCCAAGGGACTTCGCGACGTCGGCCAGCGATTCGCCGTCGGAGAAGCGGTTCTCGATCTCGGCGGCGAGATCGCCCAGCGCGGTCCGCTTCTTTTCCGCCCGGATGGATTCGGCGATCTGGTCGCGCATCTGCGCGAGCGAGCGTCCGCCGATCTTCGTCACGTCGTCGACCCGCACGACATACCAGCCCAGATTGCCGCGCGTGGCCGGCGCGATCTGGCCCTGCGGGGTGCCGAACACCGCCTGCGTCACCGCGGGGGAGGACTGCGCGGCATAGGCGCTGCGGGTCACCTTATCGACCTTGGTCACTTCCAGCCCGGCCTGCTCCGCGGCCCGCTCGAAAGAACCCCCGGCGCGCACCTTGTCGGCGATCGCCTTCGCGGTCGCTTCGCTGGGCACGATGAGCTGCGACAGCGTACGCTCCTCGCGCGGGGCGTATTCGTCGGCGTTCTGCTGGTAACGCGCGGCGATTTCCTGCTCGGTCGGTTCGATGTCGGTCTTCAGCGCATCGGTCCCGAAGGTCGCGTAGCGGATCACGCGGCGCTCGGGCCGGATGTAGGCATCCTTGTGCGCAAGGTAGTAGCTCTGCAATTGCTGCACGGTCGGATCGCCTTCGGGGGCGTAGGCCGCACTGAGCAGGATGCCGAGCGCGCCGGTACGCCGCTCGCGGAACAGGCCACCGTAGCGCGTGGCCAGCTTCTGCGGCATCTTGGCGCCGAAGCTGGCGGGAACCAGAACCTGTTCGGCCAGCATGCCGGCGCCCAGATCCTCGCGCACCTCGCGGTCGGTCAGGCCCTGCCGCGCGATCGCCGCGCGATAGGTCGCCTCGTCGAAATTGCCGTCCGGGCCGGCGAAGGCGGGGATCTGGCGAATCTCGCTATTGATGAGGTTGTCGCCCGTACGAAAGCCGATCTTGCGCGCGAATTCGGACAGCGCGGTGCGGTCAATCAGCGCGTCCAGCGTACGGGCGAGCCCGTCCTGCGCGAGGAACGCCTGCATGGAGATGTTGGGTTCGTCCTGCCGCACGCGCTGCAGATTGTTCTGTGCCGCGCCGCTCAGCTCGGCCGCGCTGATCTTTCGGTCGCCGACGACGGCGACCTGGTTCCCGCCGGACACGCCGCCGAAGATCCCGGTGGTCGATACGTCGGCGCTGGCGAAGGCGAGCGCGATGATCGCGAGGAACCCTAGCGTGATGGCGACACCCAGCTTGGACTGGAACATGCGGCGGATGGCGTGGATCATGGCGGGCGGGGCGCTCCGTTACGCGAACGAGATTGAGGATGGCAGGAACAGGGACGAGGCCCCCGCCTGCCGGGCGCGCACCTATTAAAGACGCTGCGTCCTCCCCGCAACAGGTGGATAACGGTTTTGACCTTCCCCCCACTCGCGGCTAGCGGGGCCTGCCCGGCCGCCGCTAGCAGGCGGGCCGACCCTGCATCAAAAACAAGCGAACTCATGACGACACGACCTTACATCGTTGGCAATTGGAAGATGAACGGCACCCGCGCGATGCTGTCCGAAGCGCGCGCGATCGACCGGGCCGCCCAGCGGCACATGAAGGTGGAGGTGGCGCTGGCGCCGCCCTTCACGCTGATCCACGCGGTCCACCGCGAGGCGGAACAGATCGCGGTGGGCGCACAGGACTGCCACCGCGATCCCGATGGCGCGCATACCGGCGACGTTTCCGCGACGATGCTGGCGGATGCGGGGGCGAAATTCGTGATCCTGGGCCACAGCGAGCGGCGTGCCGAGCACGGCGAGAAGGACCAGATCGTGCGCGACAAGCTGGTTGCGGCGCAGGGCGCCGGGCTCGCCGTGATCCTGTGCTGCGGCGAAACAGAGGAGGTGCGCGACGCGGGTGGGGCGGAAGGTCACGTCCTCAACCAGCTGGAACAGTCGCTGCCGGCCGATTTCGACGAGCCGGGCGACCGGCTGACCATCGCCTACGAGCCGGTGTGGGCGATCGGCAGCGGTCGCACGCCGACGATGGAGGAAATCGGTGCGATGCACGCGGCGATCCGCGCATTCCTGATCGAGCGGTTCGGCGAGGAAACAGGCTCGGCCATCCGCATTCTCTACGGCGGTTCGGTGAAGCCCGACAATGCGCGCGAGATCCTGGCCGTACCGGAGGTCGGCGGCGCGCTGGTCGGCGGGGCGAGCCTGACGGCGGACAGCTTCATGAACATTGCGCTCGCCGCGACCGAGGGCGACTGAACCCGGCCGGGGTCCACCTTGCCATGGCGGACCCCTGCGCCTAGATGGCGCCCACACCGTCTTTCCATTCACTTCCCTTGACCGGATCTTCCATGTCGCTTTTCCTCTTCCTGACCGTCGTCCAGGCGATCATCGCCGCGGCTCTCGTCGGCGTCATCCTGATGCAGCGTTCGGAAGGCGGCGGCCTGGGGGTCGGCGGTTCGCCCGGTGGCATGATGAGCGCGCGCGGCGCGGCCGATTTCCTGACCCGGACGACGCGCACGCTGGCGATCGCATTCGTCATCCTGTCGATCGTGCTCGCCGCGGTCGCGGTGAAGACGAGCGGCGGCGACGAGATCGAATCGACCCTCGATCGCACCGTGCCCACCCGCAATGCCGATCCGCTCGCCCCCGCCGCCGGCGCACCCGCGCCCGCGACCGGGGACAGCACCGGTACGCCCGCTGGCAACGACCCGCTGGGCGACGCCACCAACTGATCTTTTCACATCGCATGTGGATTTCGGCCCGATCGGGCCGGTTGGCGCTTGCGCCGAATCCCCTGCGGCGCTTAAGGCCCACCTCCCATGGCGCGGTACATTTTCATCACCGGCGGCGTGGTCTCCTCGCTCGGCAAAGGTCTCATGGCGGCATCGCTCGGCGCGTTGCTGCAGGCGCGCGGCTACACCGTGCGCATTCGCAAGTTCGATCCCTATCTGAACGTCGATCCGGGCACGATGAGCCCGTATCAGCACGGTGAGGTTTACGTGACCGACGACGGGGCCGAGACGGATCTCGATCTGGGTCACTACGAGCGGTTCACCGGCGTTTCCGCCCATCAGAGCGACAACATCACCTCCGGACGGGTCTATCGCGACATCATCGCGAAGGAGCGCCGGGGCGATTATCTGGGCGCGACGGTCCAGGTCGTCCCCCACGTGACCGATGCGATCAAGGAATTCGCGCTCGCCGATACCGAGGGCCTCGATTTCGTGCTGTGCGAGATCGGCGGCACGGTCGGCGACATCGAATCGCTCCCCTTCATGGAGGCGATCCGGCAGCTCAGGAACGAGCTGGAGCCGATGCAGACGCTGTCGGTCCACGTCACGCTGGTGCCCTACATCTCCGCCGCAGGCGAGCTGAAAACCAAGCCGACGCAGCACTCGGTGCGCGAACTGGCCAGCCTCGGCATCAAGCCCGACGTGCTGCTGTGCCGGTGCGAACATCCGCTGCCCGAAACCGAGCGGCGCAAGATCGCGCAGTTCTGCAACGTGCGGGCCGAAGCGGTCATTCCCGCTCTCGATGCGCCTTCGATCTATTCCGTGCCGTTGCAATATCACCGCGAGGGGCTGGACGCGGAGGTCCTGCGCGGCTTCGGCATCACCGACGCGCGCGACCCCGACCTTTCGGCGTGGGAGGACGTGACCGACCGCTACTTCAACCCCGAGGGCGAGGTTACGGTGGGCGTGGTGGGCAAGTATGTCGGCCTGCCCGACGCCTACAAATCGCTCAACGAGGCGCTGGTCCATGGCGGGCTTGCCAACCGGACCAAGGTCAATATCCGCTGGATCGATGCCGAGCTGTTCGAAGGCGACGACGAGCAACTAGCGGCCAAGCTGGAGCCGCTGCACGCGATTCTGGTGCCGGGCGGCTTCGGCGAGCGCGGGAGTGAGGGCAAGATCGCCAGCGTCCGCTTCGCCCGCGAACGCAAGGTGCCGTTCTTCGGCATCTGTCTCGGCATGCAGATGGCCTGCATTGAGGGCGCGCGCGAGGCCGGTTTCGCTACCGCGTCCTCGACCGAGTTCGGCGATACGAGCGAACCGGTCGTCGGCATAATCACCGAATGGATGAGCGAGAACGGGTTGCAGACGCGCGAGGCGGGCGGCGATCTCGGCGGCACCATGCGCCTCGGCGCGTACGAGGCGCAGCTTGCTTCGGGCAGTCAGGTAAGCGCGATCTACGACGGCGCATCGACGATTTTCGAGCGCCATCGCCACCGGTACGAGGTGAACGCGCATTATCGCGACGCGCTGGAAAAGGGCGGGCTGGTGTTTTCGGGCATGTCGCCCGACGGCCTTCTGCCCGAAATCGTCGAGCGGCCGGACCACCCCTGGTTCGTCGGCGTGCAGTTCCATCCGGAGCTGAAATCCAAGCCGTTCGACCCGCATCCGCTGTTCGCAGAATTTATCGCGGCCGCGCTGCGTCAGTCGCGGCTCGTCTAACCCACCGTTCTTGCTGCAATAATGTTGCGCGCGGGGTGCGCTTCGCGCGCTTCTCGCTGCGCCCAGCGACCGCGCGGAGACCCGATGCTGCGTTCAAGCGCGATTCATAGTGCGATTGCGGCTTTATCTTTTATCAATTTCGGCGCATGGTTGGTGACTGATCCCCCAAGCGGGGACCTTGGTGGGGTTCCGGAATCACAGGCTTGATACGGGCTTGAACCGTCTTCTGCGACCCGGACGGTTGAGGCCCGATCGAGGCGGCCCTCGGTCGCGGGGCGGTTCTTTCGGGAGCCGCCCCAAACCTGTGCGGCAGGCTCGGTACGGCTTCGCAGCAATTATACGAAAACGCCCGCCCCACATTGTAGCGGGGGCGGGCGCGTCATGCGTTACGTTGTCGGCCTGTCAGGCAGCGTCGGCTTTCGCCTCGCTGTCATCCTCGCGCGAACCGTCGATCACGCCGAACGGCTGCTGGCCGTTGACCGCGATCTTCTTGGGCTTCATCGCCTCGGGCACTTCGCGAACCAGATCGATGGTCAGCAGGCCATCGGCCAGGTCGGCGCTCTGCACCCGGACGAAATCGGCCAGTTCGAACCGGCGTTCGAACCCACGATTGGCAATGCCGACATGCAGCATCTCCCCTTCGACCTCGTCCTCGCGCTTGCGCCCGGCGACCACCAGCAGGTTCTGCTGGGCCGTGATGTCGATATCCTCGGCCCGGAACCCGGCCAGCGCCAGCGTAATGCGATAATCGTCGTCGCTGCGCTTCTCGATGTTGAAGGGGGGGTAGTTGTCGGAATTGGACCCCTGCCGAACCTGCGTTTCGAGCAGGTCGAACAGCCGGTCGAAGCCGACGGTGCTGCGGCGGTAAGGAGTGAAATCGATACGTGCCATCTTTAAATCCTCCATCAGAGCGATCATGTCATTGGACCGGCCCGGATTTCCGGCGCCAGCCCGGTCAGATGCGGAAAGCCCAGCCCGATATGGCGCTGGTTTCCTGCACCGATTTAGGAACCGCGCCGAACCGGTTCAAGAACCGCTCGAACGAAGCAAGAGGACGAATTTCATGGCTCATCCCAAGGTCGACATCTACACCAAGTTCGGTTGCGGTTTCTGTATGCGGGCCAAGCGTTTGCTGGACGAAAAGGGTGTCGATTACGAAGAGTTCGACATCACCATGGGCGGCCCCAGGCGCGACGAGATGCGCGAGCGCGCGCCCGGCGCGGGCACGGTGCCGCAGATCTTCGTGGGCGATACCCATGTCGGCGGTTCGGACGAGCTGGCGGCGCTGGAACGGGCCGGCAAGCTCGATGCCCTGCTGGCCGGCTGAATGACCCGCATCGCCCTGTGGCAGGCCCGTTCCGGCATCGACCCGGCGGAAAACGCGCGTGCACTGGCGGCTCGGATCGAGGAAGCGGCGGGGGAGGGGGCGCAGATGCTCTTCACCCCGGAGATGACCGGTCTCCTCGACCGGGACCGCGCCCGTGCCGCCGGATCGATCGTGCCCGAAAGCGACGACCCGACGCTCGCAGCCGCGCGGGAAGGCGCCGCACGCAACTCGATCTGGATCGGCCTCGGGTCGCTCGCCGTCGCCAGCGACGGGGGGCGATGGGTCAACCGCTCCTTCGTGATCGATCCCGCCGGGACGGTCCGCGCGCGCTACGACAAGCTGCACATGTTCGACGTCGATCTTGCGGACGGGGAAAGCTGGCGGGAATCGAACGCCTACCGGGCCGGCGAGGCGATCGTCAGCGTTCCCGATACGCCGCTCGGGCGCGTCGGCCTGACCATCTGTTACGACATCCGCTTTCCCGCGCTGTTCGACGCGCTGGGCCGGGCGGGATGCGACGCGATCGCCATCCCGGCCGCCTTCACCGTACCCACCGGGGCCGCGCACTGGCACGTGCTGCAACGTGCCCGCGCGATCGAGGCGAGCGCCTTCGTGGTCGCGGCCGCGCAGGTCGGTGAGCACGCGGACGGGCGCAGGACCTACGGTCACAGCCTCGTGGTGGACCCGTGGGGCGAGGTCCTGCTCGACATGGGCGGCGAGGGACCGGGCCTCGGCGTGGTCGACATCGATCCTGCGCGCATCGCGGCCGCGCGCGCGCAGGTGCCGAGCCTTGCCAACCGGCGCGACCTGCCTACAGCGCTGCAATCATGATCGTATTCGACCTTATCTGCGATAACGCCCACCGCTTCGAAGGCTGGTTCGCATCGTCCGCCGATTTCGAGGAACAGCGGGCGGACGGCCTGCTCCACTGCCCCGAATGCGGGATCGAGGCGGTGCGCAAGGCGCCGATGGCACCGGCCGTCCCGGCGAAGGGCAACAGCGTCCCGGTCCATCGCGACACGCACGGCGGGCAGGGCGAAGCGGGCGCCTCGGTCGTGAGCAACCGCGCCATCCCGCCCGAGGTCGAGAAGGCGATGCGCGCCCTCGCCGCCGCGCAGAGAAAGGCGCTGTCGCAGAGCAAGTGGGTGGGCGATTCCTTCGCCGAGGAAAGCCGCGCGATGCATTACGGCGAGAAGGATCTGTCCGCGATCCACGGCAAGGCCACCCTGAAGGAAGCGAAGGAACTGCTGGACGAAGGCATCTCGGTCGCCCCGCTGCCTTTCCCCATCGCGGAGCCCGACGAACTCAACTGACACCCCGTTGCCACACCGCGCAAGCGCCCCTAAACCGCCTGCGGCGCGCCCGTAGCTCAGTCGGATAGAGCATCGGATTCCTAATCCGGGGGCCACAGGTTCGAATCCTGTCGGGCGCACCATTTTCCGTTCGATTGAGGAACCCGATGCGCGGCCGTGGTCGCTAGTGCTTCGGCCTGTGACCGAGTCCGCCGCACCAATTCTTGTGCGCCGCGGGTCACGGGGCGGACACATCGCGAAAATGGATTTTGGATTGTTGCCCTGCATCGCTAAGGCAGGCGAAAATTGGCTCGAGGCGTTCATTCTTTGAAAAATTTGGCGATAGCGCGGCGATTCCGCGATTCCGCGACCGGGTGGACGTTCGTTGGTCTGGTGATCGGAATCGGATTTTTCCTGGTCAGCGCCTTTGCCGCGTATTCGAACGTGCTCGACCTGCGCGAGAACGAGACGCGCATCCGCAAGACGCACGACGTGATCGGTACGCTGGACGATCTGCTGGCCGCCGCTCTCGATGCCGAGACGGGGCAGCGCGGGTTTCTGCTGACAGGCGACGGCGCCTATCTGGAACCGTATTACGATGGCGTCAGCGCCGCGCGCCGCAACCTTGCCGAGCTGGATGGGCTGACCCGTGGCAACGGGGTTCAGCGAGACGCGCTGGAAATGCTGCGCTCCTCGATCGAGACCAAGTTCCGTTTTTCCGAACGGGCGCTGGAAACGCGGCGGGAACAGGGCATGGCGCGCGCAATCGACGTGCTGGACAGTGATCGCGGCAAGATCGCGATGGACGCCATCCGCGCGCAGCTGGGCCAGATGAAGCGCGAGGAACTGCGCGAACGCCAATTGTGCGTCGCCGAACTGGCTGCGGCCTCGCGGACCGCTATCGTCAGCGCCGTGGTCACCAGCCTGATCGGGATCGGCCTGACGGTGGCGATCTTCATCCTGCTGACGTTGTCGAATCGCGCCCGCACGCGCCAGCGCTGGCTACAGGTCGCACAGGTCGAACTGGGCGAGGCGATGCGCGGCGAGAAGACCGTCGCCCAGCTGGCGGCCGCCATCCTCGCATTCCTTTCCGAGCGGACCGGCGCGAGCGCGGGGGCGTTGTTCAAGGACGAAGGCGGCATGTTCAATCGCGCCGCCCTGCTAGGCGTGCCCGAGAAAGGCGACGTGCCCGAAGCGTTCGCACCGGGTGAGGGGCTGCTCGGCAAGGTCGCGGCGGATGGGCAGGCAACCACGCTGTCCGACCTGCCGGCGGGTTACCTCAAGGTCGGTTCGGCGCTTGGCAGCGAAGTTCCCCGGCATCTGGTGGTGGCCCCGGCGCTTGCGGACGGGCGGGTGAACGCGGTCCTTGAACTCGGTTATTTCAATGCGGTGGACGACCGCGTTCTCGAACTGCTGGAGGCGGTTTCGGGGTCCATCGGCATCGCGCTGCGCTCGGCCCGTTTCCGCGAGCGGTTGCAGGACGCGCTAGAGGAGACGCAGCGGCAGGCCGGCGAATTGCAGGCGCAGAGCGAAGAGCTGCGCGTGTCGAACGAAGAGCTGGAGGAGCAGGGCAATGCGCTGAAGGAATCGCAGGCGCGCCTGGAACTCCAGCAGGTCGAGCTGGAGCAGACCAACAGCCAGCTGGAAGAGCAGGCCCAGACGCTGGAGGGGCAGCGCGACGAACTGGCCCGGGCCACGGCCTCGCTGCAACTGAAGGCGCGGGAGCTGGAACAGGCGAGCCAGTACAAGTCGGACTTTCTCGCCAATATGAGCCACGAATTGCGCACGCCGCTCAATTCCCTGCTCATCCTGTCGAAATTGCTGGCCGACAATGCGGGCGGCAACCTTTCGACCGAACAGGTCAAGTTCGCCCGCACGATCGAATCCTCGGGCAACGACCTGCTGGACCTGATCAACGACATCCTTGATCTGTCGAAGATCGAGGCGGGCCATGTCGAGATCGAAGCCGCCGCCGTTTCGACCGAGCGGCTCGCCGCAGACCTTCGCAAGACGTTCGAGCCGATCGCGCGGCAGCGGGGGTTGGAGCTCGGCATCGCGCTGGCGCCCGATGCGCCCCGCTCGCTCCAGACCGATCGCATGCGCCTCGAACAGGTCCTGAAGAACCTGCTCTCCAATGCGCTGAAATTCACCGAGACGGGGGGCGTGACCCTGTCGATCGCCGCTGCGCCGGGGGAGATGGTCGAACTGGCCGTGACCGACACCGGCATCGGTATCGGGGAGGCGCAGCGCGAGGCGATCTTCGAAGCTTTCCGGCAAGCCGACGGGACGATCAGCCGCAAGTTCGGCGGAACTGGCCTCGGCCTGTCCATCTCGCGCGAGCTGGTTCGGCTGCTGGGCGGGACGATCAGGCTGGAAAGCGAAGAGGGGAAGGGCAGCACCTTCATCGTCACCGTGCCCACGACCTACGATCCCGGCAGGGTGGCCACGCGCACGCCGACGCCCGTAAAGGGCGAGGCCGCCGCGCGTCCGCCGGCAGGCGCGCCGACCGAAGCGGCGCGCCCGGCTGCTGCCGCCTCGGCGCCCGGCGCGGCGGTAAACGACGATCGCGACGCCCTGTCGGACGACAAGAGGGTGCTTCTGGTCATTGAGGACGACACCACCTTTGCCGGGATCGTGTGCGACCTGTCGCGCGAGCTCGGCTTCCAGTGCGTGGTCGCGGGGACGGCGCAGGAGGCGATCGACCTCGCGCGCGAGTATCGCCCCAACGCGATCGTGCTGGACATCGGGCTGCCCGACCAGTCGGGACTCACCGTGCTCGACCGGCTGAAGCATCAGGAAGAAACCCGGCACATCCCGATCCATGTCGTTTCGGGTTCGGACCAGAGCCAGATCGCGCTGGCGCTGGGGGCCGTCGGTTTCCTCGAGAAGCCGGCCCCGCGCGAGCAGCTTGCCGAGGTGCTCGCCGGCTTGCAGGAGAAGCTGGTCGCCCGGATGCGCCGCGTCCTGATCGTGGAAGACGACGAGGTGCAGCGCGAGTCCGTCGGCCAGCTGCTGAAATCACAGGACGTCGAGACCGTCGGTGTCGGCACCGCCGCGGAATGTCTGGAGGAATTGCGGCAGGGCCAGTACGACTGCATGGTCCTCGACCTCTCGCTGCCCGATGCCTCCGGCTTCACATTGCTGGAAACGCTGAGCGAGGAGGGGAATGCGACCTTCCCGCCCGTGATCGTCTATACCGGACGCGATCTGTCGCCTGAGGAAGAACAGCGCCTGCGCCGCTATTCCAGCTCGATCATCATCAAGGGCGCCAAATCGCCCGAGCGGCTGCTGGACGAGGTTTCGCTGTTCCTGCACCGCGTAGTGTCGGAGCTGCCGCCCGAGCAGCGCCAGATGATCGAGAAGGCGCGCCACCGCGATGCCGCGATAGAGGGCAAGCGGATCCTCATCGTCGAGGACGACGTGCGCAACGTCTATTCGCTCACCAGCGTGCTGGAACCGCGCGGCGCGCTGACGCGGATCGCGCGCAACGGGCAGGAGGCGATCGATGCGCTGGCCGAGGCGGAGGGCGATCCCGACAAGGCCATCGACCTGGTGCTGATGGACGTGATGATGCCGGTGATGGACGGGCTGACCGCGGTGCGCGCGATCAGGGCGAAGGAGCAGTGGCGCAAGCTGCCGATCGTGATGCTGACCGCGAAGGCCATGCCGGACGACCAGCAGAAGTGCATCGAGGCGGGGGCCAACGACTACATGGCGAAACCGATCGACGTGGACAGGCTGCTGTCGCTGGTGCGCGTATGGATGCCCCGGTAATGGGCGAGACGATCGAGGATATCGAGATCCAGCTGCTGCTGGATGCCGTCTATCGCCACTACCACTACGATTTTCGCGACTATGCGCGCGCGTCGATCAAGCGGCGCCTGCTGCAGGCGCGGGCGCAGTGGGGCTATGACAGCATTTCGCAAATCCAGTCCGCGGTTCTCCACGACGAGACGATCCTGCCGCAACTGCTGAACTTCCTGACCGTGCAGGTGAGCGAGATGTTCCGCGATCCGTCCTATTTCCGCGCGCTGCGCGAAAAGGTGGTGCCGCATCTGCGCACCTATCCTTCGCTGAAGGTATGGGTGGCGGGCTGCAGCAATGGCGAGGAGCTCTATTCGCTGGCCATCCTGTTCGCCGAGGAAGGGCTGGCGGAACGCACGATCTTCTACGCGACCGACATCAATCCCGCGGCGCTGCGCGCGGCGCAGGCGGGGGTCTATCCGCTCGACCGCATCCGGCTGTTCACCGAGAACCATCGGCTGTCGGGCGGACATTCGTCGCTGTCGGAATTCTATACCGCGAATTACGATCGCGCGGTATTCGACAAATCCCTGCGCGAGCGTACGGTCTTTTCCGATCACAGCCTGGTCACCGACGCGGCCTTCGGCGAGATGCATCTCATCTCGTGCCGCAACGTCCTGATCTATTTCGATCGCGCGTTGCAGGACCGCGCCGTGGGCCTGTTCGAGCAGTCGCTGGTTCGCGGCGGGTTCCTGGGCATCGGATCGAAGGAAAGCCTCCGGTTCTCGAACCGGGCCGACGCGTTTTCGGAATTCGTGAGGGAAGAAAAAATCTACCGGAGGAACCCGCGATGAGCGTGCGCGCAATCGTCATCGGCGCATCGGCCGGCGGGGTGCAGGCCCTGTCGCAGGTGCTCCCGGGCCTTCCCGCCGGTTTCCCGATGCCCGTGCTGGTCGTCGTCCACATACCCGCCCGCAAGGATAACGCTCTGGTCGACCTGTTCGCGCGCAAATGCCGCCTTGCCGTGAAGGAAGCGGAGGACAAGGAGCCGATCGAGCCGGGAACGATCTACCTCGCGCCGCCCGATTATCACCTCCTCGTCGAGACCGAAGAGACGCTGGCGCTGTCCTCGGACGAAGCGGTCAACCACTCGCGCCCCGCGATCGACGTATTGTTCGAAACCGCCGCCGATGCCTTCGGCGCGGATGTGGCGGGTATCGTGCTGACGGGCGCGAACCAGGACGGGGCCAGCGGGCTCAGGGCGATCTGCGCGGCTGGCGGGACGGCCATCGTCCAAGACCCGGCCACGGCGGAGGTCGTGACCATGCCTGAAGCCGCGCTGGCCGCGTGCCCCGGCGCGCAGGTGCTGGCGCTCGGCGACATCGAGAGCGCCTTGCAGGCGATGGGCGAGCGATGAGGGAGCCTGTCAAGTTCCTGCTGGTGGACGATCTCGAGGAGAACCTGCTCGCGCTGGAGGCGTTGCTGGCGCGCGAGGACCTCGTGCTGCACAAGGCTCGCAGCGGCGAGGAAGCGCTGGAGCTGATGCTGCAGAACGAATACGCGCTGGCTCTTCTCGACGTGCAGATGCCCGGCATGGACGGGTTCGAGCTGGCCGAGTTCATGCGCGCCAACGAGCGTTCGCGCCACATCCCGATCATCTTCGTCACCGCCGGCTCGGACGACGCATCGCGGCGGTTTCGCGGATATGAGGCAGGGGCGGTCGATTTCATCAAGAAGCCGATCGAAACCGATGTCCTGCGTTCCAAGTCGAACGTGTTCCTCGACCTTTACAAGCAGCGGCGGCAGATCGTCGCTCAGCGCGACGAGCTGGCGACGCTGAGCGCCGCGCTTCAAAGCGCGGACGAACAGAAGAACCGCTTTCTCGCGGTGCTCGCGCACGAATTGCGCAACCCGTTGGCGGTGCTTTCCTCCGGCCTCTACATCCTGGAACGCGGGAAGGGCGGCATCGAAACGGCGCAGGTGCATGGCTCGATGCGGCAGAAGCTCGCCCACGTCACCCGGCTCGTCGACGACCTGCTCGACATCAACCGGATAGAACGCGGCAAGATCGCGCTGAAGAAGGAAAGCGTTCGGCTAGACGAGTTGCTTCCGACCGCACTCGACCTGGCGGGCCCGGCGATCGCCGCCGCCAATCACAGGTTGTCGATCGAGGTGCCCGAAGAGCCGCTCACGCTCCAGGCCGACCCTGCGCGGTTGGTCCAGATCGTCAGCAATGTGGTCGGCAACGCGGCCCGTTACACGCCGGACGGCGGAGAGATCGCGGTGCGGGTTTCCCGCCGCGACGGTTTCGCCGTCGTCGAGGTGTCCGACAACGGCATCGGCATCGCGCCCGAGCAGCAGGCGCGCATCTTCGAGATGTTCGAGCAGTCGGACGCAGGCGCGGGGATAGGGGCGCATGGTCTGGGGATCGGGCTGGCGCTCGTGAAACAACTGGTCGAGCTGCACGACGGCGAGATCCGCCTGCTTAAAAGCGCGCCGGGCGACGGCAGCACGTTCGAGGTGCGATTGCCGGTCGAAGCCTAGACGCTTTCGCTGCGGAGCAGGCGCTTCAGCCCGTCTGCCGAACCGCCCGACGCGAGCGCGTCGGCTTCGCTTGCGAGGGCGCGATAAAGCTCCAGAACGCGGCGGCCGGTATCGGTCAGGCTCGCGCCTGCGCCCTGTCCACCGCCCGGCACCGTTTCGACCAGCCGGTCCGCCCAGCAGCGATTCATCGTATCGACCAGCAACCAGGCGCGGCGATAGCTCATCCCCATCGCGCGCGCGGCGCCCGAGATGGAGCGTTCGCGGTCGATCGTGTCCAGCAGGTCCGCCTTGCCGGGACCGATCGCGATCTCGTCCCCGTACATCAGACGGGCCGTCAGCTTGAAGCGCGCGCGCTGCATCTCGGGGTTCCTCGGTGGTTCGTGCGCACAAGTGCCAGAAAGCTGTGCGAGAGGCGAGGCCGGTTCCCAGGGCACGCCAGAAACCCTTGCGCTATATACCATCGTATATAGAGGCATGCGTGTCGCCTCCGGGCCTTGTGGGAGTTGCCCTTCGATGATCCGCTATCTCGCCTTCGTCCTGCCGCTGGTCCTCGCACTCGCGGGGTGCGATGCCGCGCCCGACAAGGCGGGGGAGGACGCGCCGCTGGTGCTGGCCGCGTCCAGCATGCAGGAGGCACTGACCGAGGCGGCCGATACCTGGGCGGATGAGGGGCATGCAAAGCCTGTGATCTCCTTTGCCGCGACATCGGCTCTCGCGCGGCAGATCGAGAGCGGCGTCCACGCCGATATATTCCTCTCCGCCGATCGGGACTGGATGGACCGGGTCGAAGCTGCCGGAAAGATTCGGCCCGCCAGCCGCACGAACGTCGCCGCCAACGCGCTGGTCTTGGTTGCACCGGCGCAAGGGCCGGCGGCGGTTCCCTTGACGTCCGAAGGGATCGCTACCGCGCTCGGCGACGGGCGTATCGCGATGGCCGACCCCGACGCGGTTCCGGCGGGCAAATACGGCAAGGCGGCGTTCGAGCACCTAGGCCTCTGGGCAAAGGTGCAACCCCGGATCGCCCGGGCGGAGAACGTGCGGGCCGCCCTCGCGCTGGTGGAACGCGGTGCCGCGCCGCTCGGCGTAGTGTACGCGACCGACGCCAGGGCATCGCGCAAGGTGCGCGTGGTGGCGACGTTTCCCGCCTCCAGCCATCCGCCGATCGTCTATCCCGTTGCGCTGCTGAACGGCGCGAGCGACGACGCGCAGGCATTCGTCCGGTTTCTTGCCTCTGCCGCGGGGCAACGGATTTTCGCGCGATACGGGTTCGTGTCGCCCGGCCGATGACCGGGTCCGCTACCCTCTTGTCCGCAGCGGAATGGCACATCCTTGCGCTATCCCTGCGGGTCAGCCTGGTGGCGGTGGCCGCGGCGTTGCCGGTCGCCTTCGCGCTCGCCTGGGTGCTGGCGCGCCTGCGCCTGCCGGGCAAGATCCTGCTGGAGGCGGCGGTCCATCTGCCGCTGGTCATTCCGCCCGTCGTGACCGGGTGGTTGCTGCTGATCCTGCTCGGCCCATCGGGCGCCATCGGCGGCTGGCTGGATCGCGCGCTGGGGATCGCGTTCGTCTTCCGCTGGACCGGCGCCGCGCTGGCGAGCGCAGTGATGGCGCTGCCCCTGATGGTGCGCGCGATGCGCCTCTCCATCGAGGCGGTCGACCGCAGGCTGGAACAGGCGTCTCGCACGCTGGGCGCAGGACGCTGGCGCACGTTCTGGACCGTGACGGTGCCGCTCAGCCTGCCCGGCATCGTTGCGGGCGCCGTCCTCGGCTTCGCACGGTCGATCGGCGAATTCGGCGCGACCATCACCTTCGTCTCGAACGTTCCGGGGCAGACGCAGACCCTGCCGCTCGCGATCTATTCCGCGCTGCAGGTCCCGGGGCGGGAGGGGTTTGCCGCGCGCCTCGCTGTTATCTCCATCCTGCTGTCGCTGCTGGCGCTCGTCGTATCGGAGTGGCTCGTGCGGCGGGACAGGCGGGAGGGCGGCATTGTTTGAGATCGACGTATCGCACCAGATCGGCGCGCGCAGCATCGCGTTGGCGTTTTCATCCGAAGCGCATGTGACGGCGCTGGTCGGGGCCTCGGGCGCGGGCAAGACCAGCGTGCTCAACATGATCGCCGGGCTCGTGCGGCCCGACCGCGGCCGGATCTCGGTCGACGGGCGGACGTTGTTCGATGCGTCGGCGGGGGTGGATCTGCCACCCGAGCAGCGCCGGTGCGGTTATGTCTTCCAGGACGACCGGCTGTTTCCGCATCGCACCGTCCGGCAAAATCTCCTATACGGCGCGGCGCGGGCCGGGGGCGCGGGCTACCGAACCACAATTGAGGAGGTGGTCGCGCTCCTCGGACTCCAGACACTGCTGACCCGCAGACCGGCGACCCTGTCGGGCGGGGAGGCGAAGCGCGTGGCGATCGGGCGGGCGCTGCTGTCGCGCCCAGATTTCCTCCTGCTCGACGAACCGCTGAGCTCGATCGATGCGCCGCGGCGCGACACGATCCTCGCCGCGATCGCGCGGATCAAGGCAGAGGTTTCGCTGCCCATCCTGCTGGTGTCCCACCGCGCGGAAGAGGTGGAGCGCGCCGCGGACGTGGTCGTCGCGATGCCTGGCTGAACGCGCTTCACGAGACCAAAATCGTCCCCTTCATGCCAAGCGCGCCGTGCATGAAATGGGTGCAGGTCAGCTTGTAGGTACCGGCCGCCGGAACCAGGCGGATCGTCACCGTCTCGCCGCCTGCCATCTCTACCTTCCCGTTCGCGACCTTGTCGCGATCCTCGGGCGCGATGCTCGCGGCTGCGAAGAATGCCGGCGCCGAAAAGCTGTGCCCGCCCTTCACGTCGCTCAGGACGAGCTTCACCGGCACCCCCGCGCGCAGGACCACCGTTTTCGGATCGAACGCGAAGGATCGCAGGGTGACGCCCACCGATGGCGCATTGGTCCAGTCAGGCGGCGCCTGCGCCAGCCCGGGGACGGCAGCAATCAGTGCGGCAATTGCGAGGAATGTGCGGATAGCCATGACGCTCTCCCGACTCGTCTGCGCGAGACCTCAGGCAGGGAAGGATACGCCCGATTGCGGTCGCGGACAATCCGCGCAGGGCATCGCTGCCACGACCGGTCCGATCCCAAGGGGGCGTTCAGCGCCGATGTTTCGAGGGAGTGGTGGACGCACTAGGGTTCGAACCTAGGACCCGCTGATTAAGAGTCAGCTGCTCTGCTTTGTTTTCGTTGGATAATTTTCCAAACTGGAGCGAATTCAGCGCTAATAAGATCAATAGCTTACGCCAAAACATCCAACCGCGCGCAGCGTTCCCGGGCGCGGCCCAACGCGAATTGATCTGCTATAACCTTCGACACCGCTCCTTCAACGGGAATGCTTTTGCAGCAATCTGCGCTGGACCAAGATCAGGCACGCACCTACCGCAATCTCAAAATTGATGGGTATGAAGGGGGCAAGATTGGTCGGACCATCGACAAAAGCGGGGAAGGGTGGCGACCTCGGGTTTGAGGCAGAGCTGTTCAAGGCAGCGGACAAGATCCGCGCCAATATGGAGCCGTCCGACTACAAGCACGTTGTCCTTG
The DNA here is from genome assembly GCA_964401795.1 of uncultured Citromicrobium sp. Lineage (GTDB taxonomy): Bacteria > Pseudomonadota > Alphaproteobacteria > Sphingomonadales > Sphingomonadaceae > Alteriqipengyuania. Next base: position 23,255 of record CAYNZQ010000015.1, on the reverse strand, counting down.
GCCTGATCTTCCTGAAGCACATTTCCGATGGCTTCATGGCTAAGCGCACGGAACTCGAGAAAGGCTATCCGGACGGCGTCGAGGATGAGGACGAATATAGGGCCGACAACGTGTTTTGGGTGCCGAAGCCCGCACGGTGGGCACACATACAGGCGAGCGCCAAGCAGCCGGGCATCGGTAAGCTGATCGACGAGGCCATGCTCGAGATCGAGAAGGTGAACCCTTCGCTCAAGGGCGTGCTGCCGAAGGACTACGCCCGCCCTGCGCTCAATTCTGTCATGTTGGGCGAGCTGATCGACCTCATTTCCGGCATCGGTTTCAAATCCGATGAGGGGCAGAGCCGCGATGTCCTCGGCCGCGTCTACGAATACTTCCTCGGCCAGTTCGCCGGGGCCGAAGGCAAGCGCGGGGGCGAGTTCTACACACCGCGCTCGGTCGTGCGCACGATGGTCGAGATGCTTCAGCCGCATGATGGTCGCGTCTACGATCCGTGCTGTGGATCGGGCGGCATGTTCGTGCAGTCCGAGAAGTTCGTCGAAAACCACGGCGGACGCATTGGCGACATCGCCGTCTATGGACAGGAATCGAACCACACGACCTGGCGCCTTTGCATGATGAACCTGGCGGTGCGCGGCATCGATGCCGACATTCGCTGGAACAGCGATGGCAGCTTCCACCGCGACGAGCTGCCGGACCTGCGCGCCGATTACGTGCTCGCCAATCCGCCGTTCAACGTGTCGGACTGGGGCGGCAACCGGCTGCGTGAGGATGGGCGCTGGAAGTTCGGCATTCCCCCTGCGGGCAATGCGAACTTCGCCTGGCTGCAGCATATCCTGCACCATCTCGCACCGGCGGGCACGGCGGGCGTGGTGCTGGCCAACGGCTCGATGTCCTCCACGCAGAGCGGCGAGGGCGAGATCCGGCAGGCGATGGTAGAAGGGGACGTGATCGACTGCATGATCGCCATGCCCGGGCAGCTGTTCTATTCGACGCAGATCCCGGTCTGCCTGTGGTTCCTTGCCAAGGACAAGTCGAACGGGCTGGCCGGCGATGCCAAACTGCGCGACCGGCGCGGTGAAATCCTGTTCATCGATGCGCGCAAGCTCGGCCACATGGTGGACCGCACCCGGCGCGAATTCTCGGACAAGGACATCGCGCGGATCACAGACACCTATCACGCCTGGCGGGAAGGCAAGGATTACGAGGATGTGCCCGGCTTCGCGTATTCAGCGGAGCATGATGAGGTGGCGAAGCACGGGTATGTGCTGACGCCGGGGCGCTACGTCGGGGCGGAAGATGTCGAGGATGACGGCGTGCCGTTTGCCGAGCAGTTTGCTGCGTTGCAGGCGACATTAGAGGAGCAATTTGACGAGGGGGAGCGGCTGACCGCATCAATACGCGAAAAACTTGCGAAGGTTTTATTCGATGACTGATATGGTCGGATGTCATCTTCGTGAGGTTTGCGCCTCTGTCGATTACGGTTTCACGGCGTCGGCAGCAGATCAGCCAGTGGGCCCACGTTTCCTGCGAATAACTGACATCGTCGGGTCTGCCTTGAACTGGGAGCAGGTTCCATACGCTTCCGTCAGTGAGAAGGAACGGTCGAAATACAAGCTTCATCACGACGACATTGTTATAGCGCGGACTGGCGCGACCACCGGGGAAAGTGCTTACATATCGAACCCACCGGAAGCGGTTTTCGCCTCATATTTGGTGCGGTTAAAGATCAAGCCGGAAGTTAACCCGCGTTTCGTCGCTTACTGGCTAAAATCATCAGCATTCAAGAACTTCATATATGGGGTTCTGGGTGAAAAGTCAGCGCAGCCCAACGCTAGTGCGAGCACGATGACGCTCGCACCTTTTCGCTATCCAAGGTCCCGAGCAACTCAAGACGCAATAGTCGCGATACTCGCTTCTCTCGACGACAAGATCGAGCTGAACCGGCGGATGAACGAGACGCTGGAGGCGCAGGCGCGGGCGCTGTTCCGCGACTGGTTCGTCGACTTCGGCCCGGTGAAGGCCAAGATGGCTGGCGACATCCCCTATCTCGCACTGGACCTCTGGTCCCTCTTCCCCAACCGCCTCGACGATGACGGCGTTCCGGAGGGGTGGCATCCGGCGACCCTCGACACATTCGCGACCTGCCGCAATCGCAAGGCCAATCCTGATGAGGTCGATGATGGCACCGCTTACATCGGGCTCGAGCACATGCCTCGCAGATCCATTGCTTTGAGCGAATGGGAGGGAGCCGAGAAGGTGACCAGCGCCAAATCCCGGTTTAGGCGCCGAGAAATACTTTTCGGAAAACTGCGGCCCTATTTCCATAAAGTCGGTATCGCTCCCATAGATGGCATCTGTTCGACCGATATCGTTGTTCTGGCACCGAAAAAGGAGCGCTTCGAAGCATTAACGCTCGCTTGTGCATCCACGGACGAGTTCGTCGCGTTCACTGACCAATCGTCGACGGGCACGAAGATGCCGAGGACCAGCTGGAAGATCATGCGCACGTATCCAATGGTCAAGCCGAGCGATACGATCGCTGACGCCTTTCAATCGATTTGCGAGCCGATGATCGACCGCATCTTGGCGAACATCGAGGAAAACCAAACTCTAGCCCAGACCCGCGACCTGCTGTTGCCCAAACTGATGTCCGGCGAAATCCGCGTCAGCGAAGCGGAGCGTCAAATTGAGGAGGCGCGCTAAGGCCGACCTTCCGATTATCGCAAATTCATTGACCGGCAACGATTGGCGATTATATGGCAGCAGATATCTCCCTTGGCGCTTCGGGGCCAAGGTGCGCGGCGATCCTTCGGGGTCGCCGCTGCTTTATCAGGCCTCCAAAAATTTCGCTTGTGTATCGCGCCAGATAATTCCTTTCCTGTTTAATCGCAGCACCCTACTACCATCTCCATGCGGACACGGGTCTATATCGACGGCTTCAATCTTTATTATGGATGCCTGAAGGGGCGGCCGAATAAATGGCTGAACGTCCACGCGCTGTGCTGCAATTTGCTGCCAAGAAACCAGATTGATCGGACGCGCTACTTCACCGCTCAAGTCAGCTCGAGGCCTAACGATCCTGACCAAGCAACACGCCAACAGACCTATTTTCGGGCTCTGGCGACAGTTCCGGAAATAAGCATCCATCTTGGTCACTTCCTTACGCACGAAGTGAATATGCCGGATGCTGCCGCTTGGCAGGCCGGCAGATATCTTGCGCGGAGGGTCATCAAGACGGAAGAGAAGGGCTCGGATGTCAATCTGGCAACCATGCTACTCGTCGATGCTTTCGACGACCTTTTCGACTGCGCAGTCATCATCAGCAACGATAGCGATCTCAAAGGCCCGATTGCACAGGTCCGCAACAGATTTGGAAAGACCATCGGGCTCTTGAACCCGCAGAGGAATGTGAGCCAGGCGCTGAGACCGCTGGCGCATTTCATAAAGCCGATCCGTCCGGGTGCAGTCGCTAATGCGCAATTTCCTAGCGGTCTGACCGATGCAGTTGGGCGATTTCAAAAACCAGCGAGCTGGTAAGGCATTGCGAGGGATCGGGATTTGCGCGAGTTTGCAAACTACTGATTATGTAGCAGGGGGTGCGCGTGAGTGAATTGAAGACCTGTTTCAAGCGCGTCGATTACGACCTTTCGAGCCTGCTGCACTTTATAGACGTTGGCGATATCGGTTTACCAGATATCCAGCGCCCGTTCGTCTGGAAGAATGCCAAGGTCCGCGATCTGTTCGATTCCATGTATCGCGGCTTTCCCGTTGGCTACCTTCTGTTCTGGGAAAATGCGGTCGAAAGCGGCGCAAAGCAAATCGGGTTCGACGAAAAACAGCGCGATGTGCCCGCTCGCCTGATCGTGGACGGACAACAGAGGCTCACTTCACTCTATGCCGTGTTCCGCGGCCAGAAGGTGCTCGACGAGAATTACGCCTATCGCCAAATCGAAATCGCCTTTCGCCCTAGCGATGGGAAATTCGAGGTGGCGGATGCTGCCATTCGGCGCGATCCGGAATGGATCCCCAACATCTCGCAGCTATGGTCTTCGGGTGCGTCGAGCCGCAAGCTGGTCAATGGTTTCATCGACAAGCTGGGCCAGAAGGTGGAATTGAGCGAGGCCGAGGAAGAGCACATCGCGCACAATCTTGATCGCCTGTTCGACCTGCAGAAGTATCCGTTCACAGCGTTGGAAATCGCGCAATCGGTTGAGGAAGAGCAGGTTGCCGACATCTTCGTCCGGATCAACAGCGAGGGGGTGAAGCTGAACCAGGCTGACTTCATCCTCACGCTGCTGTCCGTATTCTGGGAAAAGGGCCGCACCGATCTCGAACAGTTCTGCAGGGCCGCGCGCGTTCCGGCGAAAGGTTCGGACACGTCCCCGTTCAACCACTTTCTCGAGCCGGATCCTGACCAGCTTCTCCGCGTGGCAGTCGCGTTGGCCTTCAATCGTGGCCGTCTGAAAAGCGTGTATCAGGTTCTGCGCGGCAAAGACCCGGATACCGGCGAATACGATCCGCACCGGCGGCAGGACCAGTTCGACATCTTGGCCGAGGCGCAGGAGCACGTCCTCAATCTCAACAACTGGCACCAGTATTTCAAAGCGCTGGTGGGCGCGGGCTTCCGCAGCGGCGAGCTCGTTTCGTCCACCAATGCGCTGCTGTTTGGCTATGCCTTCTACTTGATCGGCAAGGTCCGTTTCGGTCTGCCCGAGCATCAATTGCAGCGGGCAATCGGTCGCTGGTTCTTCTTCGCTTCCCTAACCGGTCGCTACACCAGTTCGCCCGAAACCGTGATGGATGGCGATCTCGCGCGCATTCGTGAGATCGATACTGGCGAAGCCTTCCTGTCGTGGCTCGACGGAGAGATTACCAGCGAGCTGACCAATGACTTTTGGCAGATCACCCTGCCATCGCAGTTCGACAGTTCGTCTGCCCGCAATCCGCAGCTGTTCGCGTTCTTCGCTGCACAGAACCGGATGGGTGCGCCCGTGCTCTTCTCGCACAAGACCGTTTCGGATATGCTGGATCCCACCATCAAGACGACGAAGAAGGCGCTGGAGCGGCACCATCTGTTCCCCAAAGCCTGGCTTGAAGCGCAAGGAGTCAGCGACCAGCGGATGCGCAACCAGATGGCGAATTATGCTCTGGTGGAATGGCCGGACAATATCGACATCAGCGCCAAAGCGCCGCAAGACTATGTGCCGCAGATCAAGGTTCGCTTCTCCGATGAGGACTGGGCCGAAATGCATCGATCTCACGGCTTGCCGATGGGATGGGAAACGATGCCTTACGACCAATTCCTTGGACAAAGACGTGATCTTATGGCGGGCGTAGTGCGGCGCGGCTTCGAGAAGCTCGCCTAGTGGGCAAGTTCGTTGAAGACCACGTCGAGGAAGCGGCGCTCGAATGGCTTGGTGAATTGGGCTGGACGATCGCGCACGGGCCTGATGTATCTCCGGACAGCCAGCAGCCTTTGCGCGCTTCCTACCAGGATGTGGTCTTGCTCGACCGTCTGCGCGATGCGGTGGAGCGGTTGAACCCATCAATCCCCGCTGACACGCGCGAAGAGGCCATTCGTCGCATTCTGGCAAGCGAAACGCCATCGTTGGTGGAGGAGAACCGGCGGCTTCATCAATACCTGGCCGAGGGTGTGCCTGTCGAATTCTACGCCGACGGCAATATGCGTGGAGATTGGGTTCGCCTGATTGATTTCGGCGGTAGCGACGGGTTCGATCACAATGACTGGCTGGCAGTCAATCAATTCACGGTCTTTGAGCAGGGACATAATCGCCGCCCGGACGTGGTGCTGTTCGTCAATGGCCTGCCTCTGGGTGTTCTCGAACTGAAAAACCCAGGCGATGAGAACGCAACCTTGTCCGGCGCCTTCAACCAACTCCAGACCTACAAGGCGCAAATACCTTCGCTGTTTCGATCTAATGCTGTCTTGGTCACGTCTGACGGCATCAAGGCGCGAGCCGGTTCTCTGACTGCGGATGAAGAGCGCTTCATGCCCTGGCGTTCGGTCGACGGCGAAACAATCGCGGCTACAAGCGATCCCCAGCTCGAAACTCTCATCAAAGGGATATTGGACCGGGGCAACCTGCTTCGCCTGCTGCGCGATTTTACGGTCTTCGGTGATACTGGCAACGGCATCATTAAGATCGTTGCGGCCTATCACCAGTTCTTCGCTGCCCGGAACGCACTGTCTGCAACCCTGCGAGCACTTCCCTACGCGACTGACCGTGGCGGTGGTTCGCTGCGTGAAGGTCCGCTCAAATACGGTTTGCCGAGCCAGGCGGAACAGGAACCGGGCGACAAGAAGATCGGAGTGATCTGGCACACCCAGGGCTCGGGCAAGAGCCTGCTGATGGCGTTTTATGCCGGCCTGCTTGTCCGCGATCCGGCTCTCGAAAATCCAACCATCGTCGTCATCACCGATCGCAACGATCTCGATGATCAGCTGTTCGGCACATTTGCCATGTGCAGCGATCTCATTCGGCAGAAGCCAGTGCAGGCCGATAGCCGCGACGATCTGCGCACCCAGCTCGACCGGGCGGCGGGCGGGCTCATCTTCACCACGATCCAGAAATTTGCGGCGGCCGAGGGCGAGGATGAACTCGCGCCTGTAAGCGAACGCCAGAACATCATCGTGATGGCGGATGAAGCGCACCGTTCGCAATACGGCTTTCGCGCGCGTATCGATCCGCGGACCGGCAAACGGGCTTACGGCCATGCGAAATACCTGCGTGACGCGCTGCCCAACGCTTCCTTCATCGGCTTTACCGGAACACCGATCGAAAAGGACGATGTAAACACCCCAGCGGTATTCGGCGACTATGTCGATATCTATGATATCAGCCGTGCGGTCGAAGACGGTGCCACAGTGCCGATCTATTACGAAAGCCGATTGGCGCGCATCGAGCTGCCGGAAGATCAGGTGCCACTTATCGATGCTGAAGTGGAGGAACTCACCGAGGACGAGGCTGCCACGGATCAGGAAAAGCTGAAGGCTCGATGGGCCGTAGTCGAGCGTTTAGTGGGCTCAAAGGCCCGGTTGAAGCTCGTCGCAAACGATCTGATCGAGCACCTCGAACGAAGGCTGGAGGCGTTGGACGGCAAAGCAATGGCCGTTTGCATGAGCCGCCGTATCTGTGTGGCGCTCTACGACGAGATTGTCGCTCTTCGTCCGGGATGGCATTCCGACGATGTGTCGCAGGGCGCAGTGAAAGTCGTGATGACCGGCAGCGCATCAGACCCGCAGGAATGGCAACCGCACATCGGCGGGAAGGCGCGCCGAGATGAGCTGGCTAAACGTGCCAAAGATCCGACTGACCCTCTCAAGCTCGTCTTGGTGCGCGATATGTGGCTAACCGGCTTTGATGCTCCGTCGATGCACACGATGTATATCGATAAGCCGATGCGCGGCCATGGTCTGATGCAGGCAATCGCACGCGTGAACCGCGTTTTCCGCGATAAGGAAGCAGGGCTTGTCGTCGATTACATCGGTATTGCACAAAACCTAAAAGCAGCGCTCGGCATCTACTCCCCATCTGACCGTGAAAAGACTGGTATCGACGAGAAGCTGGCGATCCGGGTCATGCTCGAGCGGTTCGAAATCGTCAGCGCCATGTTCTATGGTTTCGATTGCGGACCCGGAATGCATGGAACACCGAGCCGGCGATTGAAGTGTCTCGCCGAAGCGCTCGAGTGGATTTTGGCTCGTCAGCAAGAAGCAGCGCAGAAGGAAGCAACCGACGAAGCAAGGAAGGCCGCACATCGACGCTTCCAAGACTCGGTCCTGGCCTTAAGCAAGGCTTTTGCCTTGGCGTCTGCGAGCGATGAGGCAAAAACCATCCGCGACGAGGTCGCTTTCTATCAGACTGTGCGGGCCGCTCTGGTTAAAAGTAGCGGCGCGACCAAATCTCGGAAGGATCGCGAACTCGCGGTTCAACAGCTTATCGACAGATCGGTCGTCTCGACGGAAATTGTCGATATACTGCAGGCGGCGGGTATGGCCTCGCCAGACATCTCGATCCTGTCCGACGAGTTCCTGGCCGAAATGCGCGATAGCGAGCGGCCCAATCTGGCGCTCGAAGCCCTTAAGAAATTGCTCGCCGATAAGATCCGATCCAGGTCACAAACCCACGCTGTCGAAAGCCGGAAATACTCCGAACGGCTGACGGCCGCCATCGCACGCTATCACACGAATGCGGTCAGCACCGTCGAGGTGCTTCAGACGCTGATCGAACTCGCCAAGGAAATACGCGAGAAGCTGGCGCGCGGTGAAGAGGAAGGGTTATCCGACGAAGAGATAGCCTTTTACGAAGCGCTGGCGGATAATGAGAGCGCTGTCGATATCATAGGCAACGACAGTCTCAAGATCATCGCTGCTGAACTGGTCGAGAATCTCAAGGCAAACGCCAGCGTCGATTGGGCGCATCGCGAGTCTGCGCGTGCGAGGATGCGCGTTCTGGTGAAACGCATCCTGCGCAAATATGGTTATCCGCCGGACCTGCAGGACGCAGCCGTGCAGACAGTGATTCAACAAGCAGAATTGCTCGCAGCCGCTTGGTAGCAATCGTGGGGAACCGCCACTGGTATGTCCCCGCAGAGCTTGCTCACGACCATTCCAGTTTGAGAAGTGCGACAACTGAAAAAACGTACGGGCCGGGGGGTAGGAATCACCGCCCCCTAACGAAACAACGAGTAGGAGAAGGAAGGAAGAGGGGGGTGGTGCGCAACAAAGGGTTTTTCTGTCGAGAAACCCAAATGCGCCCACCCCCCTCGAAAAAGGATCAGGGAGCCGAGCCTCGCTGTGCAACTGTCGATGCGTCAAATTAGCAGTGGGTCGCCCGAGTTGCGGGCCGCAGCTGCGGCCGCTCGCAGCGCGCAGAACCTGAAGACGCGAAAGGCAAATGAACGGGAAGAGAGTATCGCTGAAAGCGCCCGTCGGCGTCGTAAGCGGATTTCGGAGAGCGAGGCGGAGGCTTTCATGCGCCGCCGAGTGCGAGTGCGTGCCGCTCCAGAAGATCGCTCCCGCGGCTCAAACCGCACGCCGCGAAAGCTAACGAACAGGAGCATCAAGGAAGTTTATGTGGGGAGCTGGGGGACCAGTTCTCGACGCGGTGCCGACGGATTGTCGTCGATCCATTTTGAGTTCGTGCCACGCGGCTTTGGGTCCAAGAAAGGCCGCTCTTGGCGCGCCGGCGAAGCCGAGCGCGCCAGCCTGTATATGACAGCCCACGAAAGCTTGGAGGATGGCGAGCTCGGATGGCACAGTAACGTCGCAGATGATCGCAACGAGCTTCGGAACTTTTGGCGGGTGCTCGAAGCGATAGAGAGGCATGATCGCGCCAACGCCAATGTTTATATCACCGAGGTCATTGAACTCCCATGCGAGGCATCCCCGCGCCTTCGTAGGCAGATAGTGAAGCGGATCGGTGCGCGCCTCGATAGTAAGGGCCTGGCTTACGTCGCCGCAATCCATAAGCCGGACAGGGGCGGAGACCAGCGCAACTTTCACCTGCATCTGATGTATAGCCTGCGCACCTCGGAACGGATCGCTCCCTACGAATGGGAATTCGGGATCAGCAAGGTCGGGGATATAAACACCAAGGACGGCATCAGAGAGCGGCGGCGTTGTGTGGTTCGCGACATCAATGCGACTTTGCACGCTGCGCATCTAGGCAAGCGCTATACCGCCTTGTCGAATGGTGCACGAGGGCTTGAGCCTTCGATACAAACGAAGGTCGGCCAGAAGAAGACCTGGGCGAACCGGCGCCTGCTCGCTGCCGAACAGAAGGTCGATGAAATCCACCGCTTACTCGCATTGGCGGCAAACCTTCGTGCGAGCGTCGAACGGGTTCAACAGGCAGTGAAAAAAGCGAAGCTGCGCGTCGTTACCGAACTCCACAGGAAAGCGCGTGAGATCGCCGAACGCGAAGGACAGCGCGCAACAACTCTGTCCGAAATAGCGATGAAAGTCGATCAGGCCAAACTGGCCCTTCAAATACGAGAGGATAGAGCGCGGGTTTCCTCCGCCTTCGCAGAATTGTTTGCGGAATCGATGCCGGCCGCTCCGATCGCCGAATTCCCGCTCAATTCGGAATCCACGAACGCGCGCACTGCTGGTAACGTCGCTTTTAAACCTGCTCAAAAACCGCCCGAGCCGTTGACCGGGGCTATTCCCGCGGCCGTCAATTCGGCGCTCGTCGGATTTACGCACAGCGAAGACAGTGGACCGGAGGTCGAGACGACGAAGCGCCCGCAGAATGCCGATCTTCCAGATCAATCCGTAGAAGCGTCAGAGGACCCACGGCTTGCGTCGGCCAAATCGAGGGCTGGGGCTTCGCATCGAACGCCAGTGGGAACTCCTTCGGGAGAGGAGCATCAAGCCGTCGTTCCTGAAAACGTTGGTGTTACGGCGGGGAGAAATGCTTTTCAGGCACCTGGGAAGCCTGCGACCGTCACGGCGGAAGCCAGAAATAAAATGTCACCGGCTTCGGTTTCCAATGACCCCATCGGCGCCAGCAAAGCATTGCCGAAAGATGATGGACGGTCGCGCCACCATTCATTCGTCTCCGGCTCAAGTGCCGAGAACGATAAACCGCAAACCGCCATAGGGGCCAAAACAACCTGCGATGCCAAATCACCTTCGCGGCACGATGAATACGAGACGATCTCAGGAAAGCCGGTAACAAGAGAGCAGCTAGCCGAAATTGTCCGCCATAAGTCGGAAACCCATGCTGGCGCGGGGCGGAAGAATAGCTTGGCCGTCGGACTTGCGCGGCAGGCCATTGCGAAACGGGGGGCCGCAGTCTCAGACGATCACGAGAGGCAGATTGCCAAACCTGTAGATGATCGGTCGCCGATAGGGTCGAACAAGTCCGGATCGGCAATGGCCTCAACTCCAGATCAGGCGATCGCTCAGCCTACGCGAGCTTTACAAACGAGTGGCGAACCGAAGGGGCTGAGGAGCGCTGAGGTAGCATCTGGCAAGGGGTCGCTTGATCGAAGGCGCGCCGTCGAGCCGGCCGAACCTTCGCAAAGGGAGGCTAAAGCCGCACCTGTTGCGAAAAGCGCGCCTCCGGAGCGGGGCATCAGCAAAGGACCAATCGTGCTGTCAGAGCAAAATTGGCAAATCTCTAATAAGGGGCACGAGCGCTAGTGTTTGGAAACGATCGCTTCCTGGCATTGGTGCGGGAGCGCTGATCTAGTATCGTCAGAAGAAGCTCGGCTTATCGCTCGGCGTCAGTGCCGGTTATCAAACGGTTTGCGGCATCCTCCGCTCAGAACGACGAGACAAGTGAAAGGATAAGAACGGCGACCGCAATATTCGTGGTCGGGATAGCTGAAATGGAGAATGCGAAGCTGGCTTGAAGATGAAAATCGGAGTCAGCCTGATCTGGCCAACGATGGCCGGTGACCCTCCAGTGAAAGCTAATACTACATGTCTGAAGAAACCACCCGGCCTTTACCGCCATGCGAACGGCTGCTCGCAATTCCCTTGATGGAACTGACCGCCTCCACAGTGGCCACATGGAATCTACCCGGCCTTCCAAACGGGACGCTCGATGTGCCCGAATGTCGTCTTGTAATGTCCGGCACCGCCGACGCTGAGCGTAGGGATCTCGCCATGCTGAAAACGGCAATCGATCAGGACCGTGACGTCCTGCTGCTAAGGTTGTTGGCTGGCGACCGCCCGTGCGAAGCTGACATCGTGCTCTCGTCTCCTGTCGAGCCGATTCTTTTGACGCACATGCTTCCTTGCCGGTTCAATCAATCCCTCTGGCTCGTTCCGCAACGGGGTGGTCATTATGTGTCCGTCGGAGAGAACGGCCTTGAGGTTCACTGGCAAGCCCCGACATCGGAAGCTGAGCTGGTGAGGGGATGTCAGCGCGCGGATGCCGAAATCGCTCGCTTCCTCAAGGGAGTGGCGTTCTGATGGCCGCCAAGAAACGCAGTCCGCAGGCGAAAACGGCCAAATCACCGCAGAAGGTCAGTGAGCAAAATCCGCTAACCTGGCTTTACACCAACCCGCAAGGGTCATCTGATGGTTTCACCTTCGGTGTTCTGCGCAAGACATTTCGAGGGCGAGAGAATTCCGCGCATGAGTTCGGCTGGAGAAAGTGCCATGTTGGCACCCATATCGACGTCAGCGATCGATCGGTCTGGTCGCCTAATGTCGAGAAGGTAGAGGTCGTTCTTCCGGCCAAAGCGGACGACCTGCTGAGTGATCCAGACGTCCTTCTTCGGCAGGCCGATCAATTCGTGTCCCCCACCGAAGCAGGGCTCCTGACATACGTCACCTTGCCTTTGGGGGACATGGATCGCCTCCATACGGCTTGGGAGCGAGCGCGGTCTTACGCCGTATCATTAGCCAGCTCCCGCAAAGTCGCTTCGGTGGTCGTTTTACATAGCCCTGGAGCGATCGGCGCCCCGTATCCGTTGCATGCTCATCTTTGTATCGTGCCAAAAGTGCTTACCGGCCTTGGCCTCGCCCATGGGGCGTATGATCAGGAGCTGCTCCACGACGGAGGCCAGGATATCCTTCGCGAATTATGGGAGGATCACCTCGATAAGTGCCTGTGAGGTGCCACGATTGGACAAGGTAGACTTGCTTGACGCAATCTACACAGACCGGATCTCCCCCGCAGATCAGCGCTGAACGTCGGTTTGCGTAGAGGTCGAAGCTCAAAACAGGGGCGGCAGAAATGCGGGCGCAGACCCTGAAGAGAGCACCTGCCGACATTCGTTCGCAGCTTGTCGCACCAGACATCATCAATGTTTGGAAAACCAGATGGTGCAGCGGCGGGCACTACTGATCAGATATCCCGCAGGACGTCCGGCCTGCGGGATATCGTTTGTGCGACAGAAAAATTTTTGGAGGTGGAAATGTCCCCGGATCGGGGGATGAAAATTCACGGAAAAATACGATGAACTTCGAAGACGAAAACCAGATTATGGCCCGCTATCTCGGTGCCATTCATCAGATGTTGCTGCGAGGGAAAGCGCTGAAGCCAGGACTTTCGCTGATCGCAGGAGATCGACGCACTCCGGACAATCCACTGCAGATGGCAATGGCTGCAAAAGACAATGACGAAGACATCGTTCACCTTGGGTTCGATAGGATCGATGGCGAGTATCGGTTCGTCGAACTGACCCTTTATGCGCCTCGTGACGGCGCTACTCACATTATCTCAGGCTGCCGCCTCTATGTTAGTGAGGGGAATGGCCGGGCTTTGGTGCTTCCGTCGGTTGGTAGGGAAGGCAGCTTCCGGGCAAAAGCTAATGAAATCGTGCATTTACGGCGAGTGCCATCGGACCGTCATCAAGGGATACAGCGTGCGGAAGAGCGGTTGCAGGCGTTGCTAAGTAGTGCCGCGCGAACCTCGAACGTCAGCTAGGCGATCGCGTCACGACAAGGGGGGAGGCCGCGACGCTCTGGCGGGGCGGCCTCTCAACTCCTTGAAACCATTATGGCAGCTTTGCGCCTCAATGGCGATCCGTCGACTAAACGACCGGCGCTCTCGAAAGCTGTCGTTCTTTAGGCAGCCGTCGATTGGCGCGATGGGCAGAGCGAAACGGCCACTACCCGAGATGACGGAGGGCGGCATCGACTAAGAGTGTGACGATGGCCGAACTCGTCAAGACGATGCCGCGCGCAAGGGATTTACCGAACTCTTCGGCGAAACTCTCGCGGAAGGTGCGCGGTCGACTCATGGCTCCTGTTCCGCGAAGCGCTGCCATGCCCCTTGCAGCGACATAGATTTTTCTACCCACAATTGATCAATGAGCGCCGCCGCCGGATTGCGGGCCTTGCAACGTAGCGTCAGCAACCCGATCGGGACCGGGCCGTAGTCCGGGTCTTCGCACTCCGCCTCGTAGGTGCCCACTAGGCACACGGCATTATGCCGGCGCTCGATCTCGTCTACATACCCGAAAACATCGCTATAGAGCTGGCGCGCGCGATACTCGCGTTCGCGGCGCATTTTGAAAACTCCGGTTTGCTGAGCCTTCATGAAGGCAGCGAAATCGATCCATTCGCGCAAACCCGCCAGATCGTCATAAGCGACGGGGTCATCGATGTCGGTATCGACGACGGCGAAATGTGTCGCCGCAAGCGCGCGAAGTTGTGGCTCAGTGCGGAACGGGGCGACGCTAGCGGGAACCTTGTCTCTGAAGATTGTTAGGCATTCAGTCATGTGTGCGACCATTTCGTCGTCGCTCAGTTGACGGCGAGGCCGGGTAAAGGCGTCCTGCTCCTGTCCGAGCGCAAGTGCGATCTTCTCAAGACTGCTCGCGCGGACCTGCTCGCCGCGTTCAACGCGTTCAATTGTGGAAAGCGAAACACTCGCCATGCTGGCAAGAGTGACCTGTTTCCAATGCAGCTGCGCGCGCTGGATACGGATATATGCTCCAAGCCACTTAGACTCGGATGGAAGGATCGCCTCGTTGGTCATAGAAGCGATTTAGCCGTCCGCGCTGCATATTTGGATGGCGAAACAGCCTTCAGTTGAAACAGGAGCCTCTGTCGATCGGGCAAATGAGGCATTGCCCGGCGGATTCCGACAGCCAGAGACCAGGAGTCACTACAACTCCTGCAAGAGCATCAAATTGGATGCACCGCGATATCGCTCAATCGTTTGCTCAAAAGTTTCTTCTGGATCGCCGGGCTCGAAGTAGGGAAGCAATTCGTCGTAACGCGCGCGCGCTGCAACGCGCGAAACTGACCGCCCCATGCTCAGTCGAACGGCCAAGCTTTCGGGGCTACTGCAGCCTTCCCTAACGCAACTCCCGAAAGTCGCGAGCGTGATAGGTATCGGTGCGTCTTCTTCGTTCTGGGCCGCGAACAGGCGCGCGGGCAACCCCGCAACGAAGGCCATATCCGGCACGATCCGGAGCACGAAATGCCGCGAATATTCGCAGCGGTTTTTATCGCCACCTTTGGGGTAATTCGTTTCCATGACATTGAGCGGCGCTCCGTTCATCCATTGCGCCAGCATGGCTGCGATCACGGGCAGCGCGTAGTTTCCCCGGTCGTGATCAGAAGTCAGGTTCTTATATGGGGCGCCGAAAAGGCCTTCGACATTTTCCGGTCGGACAAGCTCCAAAAGCCAAGCCGGATTGGCTTTAAGCCACTCGACCAAGGCGGCGATAGCCGCTTCGATCGTTACGGTATGTTCAGGCTTTGCAAAAAGTTCGTTGAGATCGTTGAGGATCGCGACCGGCACGCCCGTCAGGCCGGAAACGCGATCGAGCCACTTCGCATCGTCTTCCGGTTCGGCTTTTTTTCGCGCGGCAAAGGCGGCGGCGATGCGACTCTCAACCCAATCCGCATCGCCTACTTGCCGAGCACGAAACGCGGCGAAAGAGCGAGACAGAAGCGATCTGATGGGAGCATCGGTCCCGTTCTCATCCGATGCGGGCAGCCGGCTCAAGAAATAGGCGGGCATTCCGTGGTCGAAAGTGCCCGCATGAATTCTGTCGAGAAGCGCGGTCGTCGGGTCGTCGATGATGAGGCATTGATCGCTCTGCGCGAATATCGATTGCAGGGTCAGCCAGTGCGCGTTGATGAGGTTCGATTGATTGTCGAATTCGACGACGCGGCTTGGGACCACAAGCACGAAGCCCTGAGAGCTTTCGCCCGCCCGTCCTGCCCGCCCGGCAGCATTGAGCAATTCATGAGCTTCCAGCTGCGCCATCTTGTCCGCCTCGGGGTCGAACCGGCTGTCGCCCGAAATGATGACTACCTCGCTCGGCAGGTTCATGCCTTGGGCGAGGGTCGAGGTCGCAAAAAGAACGTCGATCCCGTCTTTGCGCTTGAACAGGGATTCGTGGAGAAGCCGTTCTTCGCGCAGCAAAAGCCCATGATGGCTGGCGGCGCCGCCGCGGTAATTGCCGTTTGCGGTCGGCGTCAGATAGCAATGTTCCGCCCCGCCCATCTCTTCGGAGGCAAGGCGATGAAGGTCGAGCTCGTCGTCGGTCAGCTTAACCTTCCGAGCGTCGATCAACTCAGGAAATTCCTTGACCGATGAATCAGCCAGAACGGTGGACTGCACGAAAACGAGCGTTTTCAACCCGCTCGACGCAGCAGCACGGGCGATCAGCGCGCTCGTGCGATTCCCATTGGGCGTAAGATACCACGCGCCGCCCTTGGATCTGCCGGTCGAAAGATGGTGAGCATCATCGAGCAGAGGTTGGAGGGTGTAGTCGCTGCGATCCTTGCTGGCCCAAGTTTGCAAGAGACTGAAGAACCCGAAGGGCTGAGCAACAAGTTCGCGTTTCACGGCGACCGGCGTGTTCTTGTGTTGGGGATAGTCCAGCCGCGCCTGTTGGAGCTTGGCCTTCAGGTCGTTGATGGTGTCGGCTGGATACACAACGCTCCCGCGGACCTGACGGGTTGGCTTCCACGCCAAGCTCAAGGAAAGGCAGACGCGGCCAGTCAGTTCCTCCATCCACTCAGCGATTTCGTCGGCGTTTTTCATCATCGCCGAAAGCAAAAGTAGGTCGGCTTCGGGCGCTGCGATGGTGAGATTGAGGATCGCTAACATTGAGTCGATGCTGCGGCGGCTGCGATCGCTATCGCGGGGGTGTAGCAGATGGCATTCGTCGAAGACGATAAGCCCGAGATCCGCGAATGCATCGGGCTGGGTCGTTAGCAGCATCAAGCAGCGTTCAGGCGTCGTGACGATGACTTCCGGCAGGATGATGATGTCGGAGAACGTAACGTCGTCCTCGACGTCGCCGACGATCTCGAAGGTATTGAACGTGTCCTTCAAGGCCCGTGTCGTTTGATCGACGAGCGCATGGGTAGGGACGAGGAAGACAACTTTCTCGCCTCTGATAAGCGATGCCGCGATTTTGAGTTCGGCAAGCGTCGACTTGCCGCCGCCTGTCGGGAAGCTGATTGCCGACGAAGTTCCTTTTTCCAGGTAATTGCTCGCGATTGCATCGCGGTGATTGCGCCACAGGAACGGCCGCTTGCGGGCCATGCGGCGAATGATCTGCCACCACCCATCGCCGTCTACGCCTTCCGGCGGCGACACGCGGGCCAACGCGGATTCGACGAGGTCGCGTTCCACCGCGATCAACAGATTGGCTAAATGCAGAGGACCAGGGAACAGGTTGAAGATATGGTCGCCGACCCCGAACACGTCTTCGAGCTGACCGACGCTTAGCGACTTAACACGCGCGAAGTGGGCAAACGCGGGCTCAATGCTGCGGCTGGCGGCAGTTTCGGCATCCACTGGCAATAGGAGCCGAGCCGCCAGTTTCTTGATGCCTCTGAGGAGTTCCAAAAAGAGGGCGTCGATCGCTTTTTCTGGTGCGGTCCGACCGGTGACGATGTCCGGCAGTTCCAACTGTCCAATGTTGGCGAGCCGCCCAGTTGCGAGCAACTTTATCGAAGTAGCGAGCGCCTGTTCCACGGCCGTCGCGTTATCGGGATCGGCCGAGATACGTTTGGAGCACTCGGCGGCGTCAGCATGCGCTTCCGCCACCATAAAGAGTAAAGTCGCGCAAATCTCGGGGGCGATGGTCGCTCCATCCAGATAGGAAAACCCGTCGTCGCCGGATTTTGAGGCCGCAAGGCACACTTGATGCGCGGATGCCGCGACAAACGCGGCCGCTGCGCGATTTTCACGCTCCGGCAGCAGCGCGACAAAGGCCTCGTGCGCAGCAGCCAATCGGCGCACCTCAAGTAACGTGTCCCGAAGCGTCTCTGAGGCTTCTTCACCCTGCTCACCGCGAAGCCTTATCCTGGCGGCGACTATGTCGGCGAACGCCTCGGTAAGGCGCTTGGGCAGTGCTTCGAGGTCGAGCCCGTCAAGTGGTGGCGACGCTGCGATTAGCGCGGCTGTAATGGGGTCAAACATGCGCAATCGCCTTAATCTTGGCGGCGACTAAATCGGCAAAGTTGGTCATCCACTGCCGGACATCGTCAAAATGCATGGTTTCGGCACGACGGCGGAAAACTTCTCCGTTTGCCGACACGTCGTAATGCTTAAACAGCTTCTGCCGCTTCTCGGTGGGTTTGTGCTTTTCGTCGATACTGATGCTCACGCGATAGCGGCGTGACTGCTGCCAGAGGATGCGATCGATAGCGTCATCGACATCCAGCTCAGGATAGAGGTGTTGCTGCCGCTCCAGAATTGCAGATGCCTCGTGGGTAAGCTCGGCGATGCGCTCGCCAGCTTCCATCTTTACGATATCGGGCCAGACAAGCTGCTTGATTGTCTTGCGCGCGTTTTCGGTCGCCTTGTCCTCGAAAATGACAATGGCGGTGACCGACTTGCCATCACTCGAAAGCTCCAGCTGCATTCCGTCGAAGCCCTTGTGCGCGTGGAAAATGTGGGGCGGCGCGAGCGTCGCTCCCTGCTTCTTCTGATTGGCTGCGATCCAAGAGATGATTTGAAATAGCCAGCCGTCGCGATGCCAAGGATCGCCGTTTCTCGCGACCTTAAGTTTTTGGAGCGCATCAGCTGCGTGTTGTGCCGATCCGGCTGGAGCAGTGCCAGCCAGCCCTTCAAGTATTTGGGCGACATGACGATACTGTCCCAGCGTCACGCGGGCGACACGTTCTGCGAGCAAGTCGATATCCTCGACTTCCCATTCCCAGCCGTGGCAAAGACCGTCATGATCGATTTGCTTCAAAACCAACGTCATTGGTCGTCCTGGTCCGGAAACTGGCGATGGAAATCGATAAACCACATAAGCGGGAACACAATGGTATTTGAGACTTGCCACGGCATATTAGCCTGCTGGTCCATATCGTTGCATCCCCGCTGCATCCGCTTCCGGATCACGGCAAATACCGGTTGAATGTGTCTCGTGGGTCTTTGCGCCCACTGCGCACAAATGAACGAACATCCGCTTAAACGTCTTGTGCGGCGCGCAAACGATCGAAGGCAGTCCTCAAACGATCGCACGGCAGCCCGTCGGGTTTTATGGACGCCGTCTAGCGAGCAGAGCGGCGAAGTCTGGGTCGGAAACGGGCGAAAACATTGCCACGGTCGAATGGCAGCTTCGCTCGATCAGGTATGGAGGACCGGACAGTCTCCTAGCGGCTCAATGCCCGCCACCAACATGAAAAATAGAATTCTTATCCCGGCAAACCTCGAAAGGTGAGAAGTCACGGGGGGGTAGGTGACAGCCATTGCGGCTCTGCGTGTGCGATGCGGATAGGATGGATTATGCCCTATTTCCTGAGCTTCTTGAAAAACTGGCTAAAATTGAGGCGCTAGGAAGATCCGCGCTGACACCTGCCAGTGAAAACCTGGCTGAACTAAAGCGGCAGGCAGCGGCGGCCGGAAAGCGCCGCGCGCGTGACGAAAAGCGCTACGAATTGGGTGGTCTACTTCTGACGATCGGTTTCGAGAACATCGATTACTACGCGCTTTATGGTCTTATGGCCCATCCCGATCACCTGCTAAAATGGTCCATCGAAGTCCGTCAGAGAGGAGAGCCGCAAGACTTGGCGCATCTTGTCGAAAATATTCTCGATGATGACCGGCGCGCTGATAGATGTGCGGAGTGGGGCAGGTATCTGTCATGGGCACGTATGCGCGCTCTGTATGATTGCGAGGTCACATCTTTCATCAACTCTGGAAAGGCGGGCAAAGAACAGCGTTGGAGGCGCGATCCCGTTTCGTCCAAACAGCTTTATCTGATCGCGCAGATCTGCAAGCTGGAGGGCATTGCAAACCCGAATATCGCGAAGAAGGGATGCGCTTTCGATTGGCTGTATGAGAGAGAGGGCAATCCGCGATATTTTAAGCGTCCGGCTCCATTACCGCTGGAGCTATCATGATCGCCATACCCGTCGACGTCGAAGAAGCGATGGCGATGCTCCATCTTAAAGAAAGCGAGTTCGAACGAGCAATCAAAGCGGTGGAAAATGCATTGGCTGATGGGAGAACCGGCGAGCACGAGTTGAACACCATGAACGAGCTTGCCAAGGATCTCGCCGAACTCGCGGAACAAATCTCAGACCAAATCCAGAAAAAATTAGAAACTTTGTAGGCCGCGGATGCGATTACTAGAATCTATGTTCACCCTGCGACGACGAGATCCGAAGTCAAACTGGAACATCAGAGGACAAAAACCCGATGGCCAAGAAAGAAATTCGCAGGACTAAGGCCGACCTGGCGCGGGAAGGGCACTACCACAACCGGGCGGCGGCAGCGGACAAAAAGAATCCTGTCAAACCGCGATCAGAGAAAGAGAAGGCCACAAAAAAAGCGAGCTCAAAAAAATCGCGAAAGAACGCTGTGTCTTTGGCGATTGATCATAGTCTCCTTAGCTCAGGTCTGCAGTTGCCGAAGGATGTTTCACAAACGATCGTTGACCTCGTCGATAAATTCACCCGCGGATCTCAGAACACGTCGAGCCACTGTTCTTCGCTCTTTGATCAATCGATAACATCGCTACGCAAGCTCCCTATCGGCCTCCTTGGGGAGAAAGAATGCCTTCTTCCGAATGAACTTCTTCCGACGGGAGAAACAGAGATTTTGGCTCACTGCCGTTGGATGATCTCCGCCCAGGGATCAGACGACTACATCAATTTCGTTGTTTCTGGCTGGCCGTCGACGATCGTCAAAAGACACGAAGTTCGAAAACGCTTCGGAGCCGATCCGAACGTAGGTTCTTCCCATCTTCACAAGCATGCATCTAATTTGGCGCGATTGGAAGAAACGGATTTCGACCTTTATAGAGCGATCATTTCCGGTCGGCATCGGAGTGCGATGCAAATTCTACAAAAAGCCGAAGCGGGGTCAGAACTGGCAGCGGCGGATACGCCCCTCCTGATCGCTGAGCACGGTCTTCTTTGGTGCGCGCGCGATGTTCAATTCATTGCAGCGCGGTCCGCGAAAGCAGAGCAAAACCCTCTAGAAGCGTTAGCCAGCACGAGCATGACCCAATTGAAGCCGGAAAACATTGCTAACCAAGCCCGTCGGCTTTTTATCATCCTCAAAAAAATCGTCGCCGACTACGCAACTTCGCTGGAGCAAGCCGGCGGTAAGCCTCTGGCAACGATCGAAGACATTCCAGAAACCATGCTTCCGCTGTATCGGCAGATTGAAGCTGTAGCGAAATTCCACGGGATCAATCTGACAAATTCCATCGGTCAACTCGACAGACTGATTGATTTCATTCGGATAACGCCAATACCGGGACACGTATGCTGGCGTCAAATTCTCCACAGCTCTGTTAGCGAGAACGGCCTTCCGAGTAGTTTCAACGCTTTGTGGTTCTCCGGCCTCTCGATGACTCAAGCGGTTTCCGTTTCAGTTCTTCGATATTTACAAAGCGAACGGGAAATTCTGTATCTTCTTGATGAGCGCGACGGAAAGCATCCACGAAGGCTAAGGAAGGACGCTGCAATGCCTCCCTTCGATGCAGAAGAATTGGGCGCGGACTGGTTTACTGCGGCAAAGGATATGCTGTTCATGCTGCGGCGCGACATCTTGCAAGACAAGGATTTCAAGGACGAGGGATATGATTACCCGGACCGTGAGCCAGCTGCAGGCCGGAATCCGATCCAAACTGCGAAAGCTTTCGTAACCGAGAGAGGCCAACGCGCCATGACCGACCACGAGAGCGAGTTCGGAGATGTTAGGCGCACGTTTTATCTGTTGGACGTCATCCCGGAACACCGGCTGGCTCTCTAGTTAGCTCCCTACTTCGAAAGAAACTCCTGGAAGAGCGAATGCCGTAAGGGGGTAGGTGACGCCTGCATTCCTTGGACACCGTCTAGCGCCCTCAGAATGAGACAGCGTCCTTTTGACAAGCAAAAAGCAGTTCGACGGTCATTCGGCCAAGCGATCGACGCTGATCCTGCTTTTTCCTGGTTTCCTGAATTCAGCCGAAGCTGAAATGACAAAAGCTAGCTCGACAATTCGTCAAGCCAACCTGGCACGCGCTATTCGCGCAGTTCAAGCTTGCGGGCTTGAGATACAACGAGTCGAACTTAGCTCGAATGGCTCAGTCAGTCTCATAACCAATCAAAACACTGTCGCGGAAATCTCTCCATTTGATCAATGGAAGGAGAAGAAAAATGCGCGTCCGTCTTAAAGGGGTTAACCGCGTCAAAAAGCGATTAGCCGATGGATCACAGGTCGTATACTACTACGCATGGAAGGGGGGGGCCAGACTAAAAGGGAGTCCGGGATCACCCGAATTCATCGATAGTTATAATTCGGCTTTGGAAAATCGCCGCGTTAAAACCGACGGACTGCTTCAGGGCGTATTGAGAAAATATCTTGGTTCTCCGGATTTTCTCGGACTAGCTGATAAAACACGGAGGGATTATAGTCGTCACATACGCGCCATTGAAGATGATTTCGGTGACTTTCCGCTTGTTGCGCTGAGCGATGACAAGGCCCGAGGCGAGTTTCTTGAGTGGCGCGACAAGATCGGTCTGACAAATCCTCGTCAGGCAGATTATCGTTTCAGCGTCCTGGCGCGTATTCTCTCATGGGCTGTCCACTACGGGTATGCCTCAGCAAACCCCTGCAAGAATCCGGGGCGCCTATATCGCTCAGAGCGCGTTGATAGCGTCTGGACACCTCAAGACGAAGCAGCTTTCTACGAGCGAGCTCCTGAGCACCTTCATTTGGCCCTGATGCTGGCTCTTTGGACCGGGCAGCGCCAAGGGGATTTACTCGCCCTCACATGGGCAGGTTATGACGGAAGGCGCATTCGCCTCAAGCAGAAGAAAACAAACAGGCGCGTAGTCATCCCGGTGGGCGCCCCACTTCGACGTGCACTGGATGCTCTGAAATCGAAGGTGAGCAGCCACAGTAACGCTTTAGATTTGAGCTCGTCGACAATTCTAACAACGCAAAAGGGGACGGCTTGGACTGAGGACGGTTTCAGAACGTCATGGAGCAAAGCATGCGCTAAAGCTGGCGTCGCTGATGTAACCTTCCATGATCTTAGAGGCACTGCGGTCACCAGGCTCGCATTGGCAGGATGCACGTCGCCGGAGATCGCCACAGTCACCGGCCATTCGCTCAAAGACGTGAACGCCATCTTGGACGCACACTATCTGAGCCGTGATTCGCAGCTCGCTGAAAGTGCCATCAGGAAGCTGGAGGAGAGGGCGAAAACTCCCAACTGAGCTCCCAACCGGCGAACTGGCTCCAACCGGAGAAGGAATATTATCTAGGAAAAACAATGGTGGACGCACTAGGGTTCGAACCTAGGACCCGCTGATTAAGAGTCAGCTGCTCTACCAACTGAGCTATGCG